>NZ_JOPL01000143.1 GCF_002153745.1 Acetobacter sp. DsW_063
GCGCTCATGCAGGGCAGTCTACAGCCCCGAGGTTAACGTGACAGCACCGGGCAAAGCTTTTCCTCGAAAAAGCAACCTCAACGCCAGCCGAGTGCCGGCGCTACATGAGTAAGAATCGCCTCAAGAACATGGGCGTTATAAGCGACCCCCAGTTGATTCGGGACTGTCAACAGCAGGGTATCAGCCTCAGCAATGGCCTCATCCCCCCGGAGCTGCTCTATCAACACGTCCGGCTCAGCCGCATAGCTACGCCCGAAAATCGCCCGCGTCGTCTCATCGAGCATGCCGATATGGTCCGCATCCTTTTGCCCCCCGAAATAGGCGCGATCCATGTCGTTCACCAGCGCGAAAATACTGCGACTGACGGAAACACGAGGGGCATGCGTATGACCAGCTTCCGCCCAGGCTGCTCTGTATGCGCGAATCTGACGAGCCTGCTGAATATGAAACGGTTCGCCCGTCTCATCATCCTTGAGCGTCGAACTCTGCAGGTTCACTCCCATTTTCGCAGCCCAAATGGCAGTCGCGTCCGAACCTGATCCCCACCAGATGCGGTTTCGTAACCCTTCGGAGAAAGGTTCAAGCCTTAACAGACCGGGCGGGTTAGGAAACATCGGACGCGGACTGGGGGTTGCGAACCCATTTCCTTTGAGCAGTTCGAGAAACACCTCGGCATGCTGTCGCCCCATGTCGGCGTCGCTCTGCCCATCGTTTGGTTGATAGCCAAAATGCCGCCACCCATCGACAACCTGCTCAGGAGATCCACGACTGATCCCTAATTGCAGGCGTCCCCCGGAAATCAGGTCAGCCGCCCCCGCATCTTCGGCCATGTAAAACGGGTTTTCATAGCGCATGTCGATGACTGCAGTGCCAATTTCGATGCGGGTAGTCCGGGCTGCAACCGCCGCCAACAAGGGAAAGGGCGAGGCAAGTTGGCGGGCAAAATGATGGACACGGAAATAGGCTCCGTCCGCTCCCAACTCCTCCGCCGCCACTGCGAGTTCGATCGATTGCAGCAAAACGTCAGCGGCCGAACGCGCTTGAGATTGCGGCGAGGGCGTCCAGTGACCAAAAGAGAGAAAACCGATATTTTTCATGGCTGGATATTCCAATCGAGTTTCTCCCCCTCTGATATAGCAGCGACGAAAGGCTGTCGCATAATTCGTGAGTGAAAGTGTCCGATAAAGGCTGTATCGCAAGACTTCGATGCCATATCTGGTCTGAGTGAGGTGCCGCCACGAACTAGGCCCCGACCCCATCGGCAGTAAGTGCCGCGCGCGCTCATCCATCGTCGCCTTTCTTACCGAAAGCTAACAGGCGTCTTAATCACTGCCGAACTGAACCCCCTGAGTCTTACCGAGCTCCAGGACTCAGCTGCTGCTCCGGCTTATTCTCCGCGCCGCCTTTTTTTGAGAGAACCTAGGCTTAGCAACATCCACCGATTTCCACGTCATAAAAAGACTGGAATTTGTCGATATCGACGCTTTCGTTGGCCACCATTTTTGCTGCTCGTCTCCCAGACGCTTTCGCACGCAGCCCGCTATCTGTCTGGGGTTTTATATACACCTTGATGAGGCGCCATTCACCGGCGTATTAGCGAGGGTAGATCAACTGCGGCGGCATATCCTTGTAAAGGATACGATCGCAACACTGCGGTCACGAAAAAATCCGCGTCGATCATAATGATTGACCTCCATACTTTCATTTTATTTTAAAGGGATATTTTTTATATCGCTCTTTGGTGGCGGCAAAAAGGGCATTGCTTAATGCAGGGAAGGCTGCGGCAGTCCCAACCTCTCCTATCCCCCCAGGCTCCTCTCCACTGTTAACGATATGCACCTCAACATGAGGGGTCTCATTAATTCTCATCAAGCGATAATTGTGAAAATTACTTTGTTCTATTCTCCCTCCCTCAAAAGTAACCTCTCCATAAAGCGCGGCTGTAAATCCAAAAAGCAGGCCGCCTTCGATCTGCGCGACCAGTGTATCCGGGTTCACGGCCATTCCGCAG
>NZ_JOPL01000144.1 GCF_002153745.1 Acetobacter sp. DsW_063
CAACATCTTCAACGTCCGCCCGCGTCGCGTGTCGCAGATCGTCAACTACCTCGGTTCGCGCGCCTATGACACGGCGTCCATGCAGATCCCGATGACAGGTGGTTACTACTATGGCCGTGTGAACGCTTCCTTCTGAAGCGCTATTGCTCCTGCCACAGATTTGAAGCCGGTCAGCCGCAAGGTTGGCCGGTTTTTCTTTGTGGAAAGTAATGTTGGGATTTTCCTGATTCTCCACGCCGTATGTTTCGGTGATGCGAACGGTATGTTGCTTACCGGCAACAGTTCGAGTTCAGAATGACACGGTATCGATATATTCTCTTTTGCTTGATGCTCTCTTTAACGTAAGCCTGAGGCATCAGGACGCAGCGCCAAGCTGCGCGATACTGGAGCCTCCGCCGAACATGACCTCTCGACGCAGACTTTTCGCCGCCACTATCCTTGCAGTGCCCATGCTCGGGAGCAGCATGGCGGCCGTCGCCGACACGCGTCCTGCTTCGACGACCCACGCGAAAACCCACAGCAAGACGTCTGCGCACGGCGTCAGGGCGAAGGCCGCTTCGACGACAGCGGCGAGCACGACCGCCCCGGCGAGTGGCGTAGCCCCGGCTGCAGCTCCGGTGAAGCGCGCGCATTTCACGAATGACGCCAACGAAGCCGTCATCGTCACCGGCACGCACAGCGCCAATCGGCACGCGCGTCAGAGCGTGAGCCCCGTCACCGTTCTGACTTCCGCTGTTCTGCAGCGTTCGGGTATGATCAATCTTGGGGATGCGCTGGTGCGCACCTATCCCCAGATCAACGTTCCGACGATGGGCGCGGACGCTGCGGCGCTGGTGTCGGCGATCAACATGCGTGGCCTCAGCGCCAACGAAGTTCTGGTTCTGTTTGATGGCAAACGCCGCCACACGACAGGCAACTTCACTGCGGATTCTGGACCGAACTTCGGCACGACCGGCGTCGATCTCAGCATGATCCCCGCCAACATGATCGATCATATCGAAGTGCTGGAAGACGGCGCGGCGGCGATGTATGGCTCCGACGCCATCGCGGGTGTTGTTAACATCATCACCAAGAAGACCGATCACGGCATCAACATGAGCGCCCAGACCGGCGCCAACGCTTATGCCGGGTCGGGCTGGCAGTATCAGCTCAATCTCGACGGCGGCATGAAGCTCGGCAAGGATGGCTACATCCATCTGTTCGGGCAGGTGTCGCACACGGACCATTTCCTGGCGAGCGGCGCGCATGACCATCGTCTGACTGGCAACCAGCCCTCCTATGCGGACGCCGCCAGCTATACCGGTCAGTCGATTCCCAGCAATTCGAACCACATCATGAGCACGCCGGAAGAAACGCGCGAGAATTTCGGTCTGGACTGGGGCAAGCCGCTGAACGACGACGTCGAGTTCTACGGCAACATCACCTACGCTCATCGCCATTCGGAAGCGTATGAAAACTACCGCGTTCCGAATGTCGGCGGCGGTGTCGCGGAATCGATTTTCCCTTACGGCTTCTCGCCGCTGGAGACGATCGAGGAGAACGACTACTCGGCCACCGTTGGCGCGAAAGGCGACAATTTCCTCGGCTTCGAGTGGGATGTGTCCTCGACCTACGGTTCGGATTACGACAAGGTCGGCAACAAGAACACGGTCAACACGGGTATGTTGCAGTCGACCTGTTCGACCGACGCGTCCAGCGCGTACTACTCGAGCGCCGGGTGTGGTTACAGCCCGACCGACGCGCGGGCTGAGAGCTACGCCATGACGCAGTGGACGAACAATCTCGATTTCCGCCGCCGCTTCAATATCGGTCATGTCGTCCCTATGACGCTCGCCTTCGGCATGGAACAGCGGATGGACGCCTACCAGATCTGGGCGGGAAATCCTGTTTCCTACGTTCTGGGCGGCACGCAGGGTTACGCCGGTCTGGCGCCGCAAAATTCCGGCAAATGGTATCGCGACGTCTGGGCGTGGTACATGGACGGCGACTTCCACTTCACCAAGAAGTGGGAGATGGATTTCGCAGGCCGCTTCGAGCACTACACCGACGTCGGCGACACCGAGAACGGCAAGATCTCGACGCGCTATGACTTCACCAAACGTATCGGCGTCCGCGCGACGATCAGCACCGGCTTCCGCGCTCCGACTCTGGCCGAAGAGCATTTCAGCGCCATGAACGTGTCGCCCACTGGCGCCTCGGGCCTGCTGGCCGCAAGCTCTGCGTCAGCGAAGGCGCTCGGCTCGCCGGGTCTGAAGCCGGAGCGTTCGATCAGCGAGAGTGGCGGCATCGTCGTGGAGCCGATTACTGGCCTGCATGTCGAAGCTGATGTCTATCAGATCAACATGCGTGACCGCATCGTTCAGGGCGGAACCGTCAACGGACAGACCGCCATCGACGCGATCGAGTCCATGGGCTTCTCTCTGCCGGGCAACGCTTACAACGCCAACAGCGTTAGCGCGTACTATCTTGCGAACGGTGCGAGCACGCGCACGCAGGGTCTGGACATCAAGGCGGACTACACGTTCCGCATGCAAAAGCACGGCAACCTGATGCTGAGCATGGCGCTTGATCTCAACCGCACGCGCCTGCATCACAACGGCATCGGC
>NZ_JOPL01000145.1 GCF_002153745.1 Acetobacter sp. DsW_063
GCTTGATCTCAACCGCACGCGCCTGCATCACAACGGCATCGGCTCCACCGGGTCGCAGCTTCTGAACGCGCAGAACATCGGCTACATCACCACGGCCTATCCGCGCAGCAAGATCATCCTGAATGCGTTCTACACTATTGGAAACTGGGACCTGAACGTCCGTCAGACCCGTTATGGTCAGACGACGAACCAAATGACTTACGAGGACTGGGCGCCGACTGCCCTGCAGTATTCTGTCGATCAGTTCCAGAAGTTCGAAAATTCCCCTCACTGGCTCACCGATATCGAAGTTGGCTATCGCTTCAACAAGAACTGGCATCTGGCCGTCGGCGTGAACAACATCTTC
>NZ_JOPL01000146.1 GCF_002153745.1 Acetobacter sp. DsW_063
TCTGTCGCGCCAGGTGCGAACTTCACCTCGAACGGCGCGGCAAGGTAACCATACCTAGGAGAATGATTGTAAAAATCAGACCGGGGAATTTTCGATTCATCTGAGCGTCATAGCTGAAAATGAAAGCGAGCCCACCCGCGCTACAACTCAGAATGGCCCATGCCAAAGCCGAAGTGCAGTAATGATGGGCCATAGACGCCACGATACAATTTCGCACGTCATGATCGAACTGCAGGGCATGATAATTCGGATACGATCCAGCTATCATCAGCATGAACGATAGAGCGAACGCTATAGATAGCCGGGAACCAGCTTGAATGACGCTGACTGCCCGGGCACTCTTATCGTGGTCAAACGGGATCATTCTGACGTGCAATCTCCAATGTATGACTACCAGTTGGAACCCATCATGCTCCACGGAAGCAGCTGTGGATCAGCCATAAAAAAAGCCGTGCAACCGTCAGGCTACACGACCTCCAAATCATATATTCGCCGATACTGCATTTTGGGGAATCTGGGGAGGGGTAAATTACGTCCTGCCGATTTTTTTTGCGAGCGCGCCACATGCCTGCCTGTGCCACGCCTGCGCCGTCTTATGATCAATCCCCAGCAGACGTCCCAAACTCCGCCATTCCCAACGATATTTCCCGGAATACGGATTCACGATCATCCGCTTGTTCACAACATTACGATGCCGAAGATCATCAATCATCACCGGCCAACCCAAAACAATGTCCAGCCGAGCTATCGCGTCAGCTGTCGGCGGCGGCAGCACACCGTCGCTTTCTCGCAACCACGCTAAATCTTCCCGGTCCATCACAATGTCCGGCCAATTGATCTTCACACCTGCAGGACGCAGCCCCTTCACCCGCAACGTCGCAAGCGTCAGCCGTATGTCGCCGCCCATGTCCAGCAGCTTCGCTTCACGGTTTATGCGCGCCATCTCAATACGCCTTCAATCGAAACCCATGGGACAATTCCTCGACGATCTGCCGCTCGACCAGATGCGCCAGCGCCGTGTCCAGCTCGTCGCCGCGCGCCGACAGAAGCCGGATCAGTTCGTCACGCGACACCGCGCGCCCGGCGCCGGGCTGGCGCAGTTCGGGCATCACGTCGGCGATGTCGGTCAGTTGCAGCCACGCGGCGCGGGCGGCGAGCGGCAGCAGCGCCCAGCGCTGGTCCAGCATCACCGCCCGGACATGGCGGCCATAGCGTTGCTGTTTCGGACTCATGCCGCCTCCATCATGTCAGGGCGCGTCCACGCCGGGCTCAGCTCGTCCTCATGCGCGTCGCGGAACCAGGTCGTGTGATCGGTGAAGCGCAGCGGGCACGTGCCGGTCGGCCCCTGCCGGTTCTTGGCGAAGATCACGTCCGCCCTGCCCTCGGACATGCTCACCCGTTGCGCCATGGCGGAGCAGCGATTGGCGTAACAGCGCATCGTCGCTCGCCCACTGGCGCTGTTGCGACAGGCGGTAGAGTTCGAGACGGAGCGTTTCCGAATGACGGCGCGAAAAGCACGCGCCAGTGTGACCGCTATGAGCAGTGTTCATGCTTCACCTGTGGGGGTTTTGTGCGACGCAAAGGCTTGTCGCGACGCTGTGCATGTTCGTGGGCGAAAAGAGATCGGGCCGAAGCTTACTGCGCGGGATGTTCGTTATTTGCTCGATAACGACCACGGCCTCGGCAGGAATCTTGTCCCACTGAGAGACCGCGCTCCGAGTGATATTCATCGCGCGGGCGATCTTCGCCGATGCTCCGCGTGTCGCCCTTACTAGCTCAATGCCGGTGATGCTCATGGCCAAATCGCTTAGCATCACTGAGCATTGTAACACAAGAACTTTGCTCAGTGTTAGTGAGCGCTCAAGCGGGCACTATGAACCCATGACACCAGGAGACATCATTCGGGCCGCTCGCAAGAAAGCAGGCTTGAGCCAGCGCGCGTTAGCTCAAAAGCTAGGTTTGAGCGCCGGCGCAGTAGCTCAGTGGGAAACCGACACGACCACGCCCACCAATGATAACTGGATGGCCCTTCGCTCACTGATTGAAATTCCGAAGCAAATTGAGCCAAGCGGGGCCATTCCATATGGTGGTGAGCTCGTCGAAGACGCCGACGAACTTGCCCTTTTGAGGTTCTGGCGCTCTTTGGACGATGTGAAGCGGCGCGTTGTTCTGGAGTTGCTCCATATCGACAAGATAACCTCCACCTAGGCTTGAGCTGTGGGACTTTATTCTGTGACGTCTTTGACGCGCGCGTGATACGACCTTCATCGAACCCACCCCCGAAACGGATTCACTCATGACGCTTAGCGTCAATGCTTAGCGACACTAACTTTTATATTGACTGCTTAGCAATACTAAGCGATTGATGCTCCTAACACGCCACTCTACGGAGCAAGCCATGACAGCCACAATCGACTACACGGAAGCCGTTGACGCACCCATTCTCGATGGGCTGCCTTTATTTGTGCGGATGCATGCCCTCGACATGCGCCGCCGCTCACTATGGTTGCGTCAGAACGAGCGCGCCGCGCTGGACCGCGCGAACGCACGCGACGCCACGATGTATGGGGACCACGCAGCGGCAATCGAGGAGGAGATAGAAGCCTATTTGCTCCCATTCATGACCGCGCTGAAAACTGCACAACGCGTGCTTCCAACTAACGTTATTCGCTTTCCGGGAGGCCGGGTATGAGCGACGCTTTGTGGACTTCGCGTGAGTTAGCGGCGTTTTTGCGGTATCAGGAGAGCACGGTGCGGCGGCTTGTCAGCCAGCACCCGGAGCGGCTGCCACCGCGTGTGGCGGGGCTGGGGCGGCCGCGGTGGGATGCGGAGACGGTGCGGCGGTGGGCTTCTATGCCTGCGGCGAGTGGTGCGCGGCGCGGGCGACCGAGGGTGGTGCCGGGGTTTTGAGGCGGCGGCGCTGTGACGATGCCATGGCTCCTTTCGCCTTAAGTCAGACATCGAAGTGGTGATGGTAGCTGGCCGAAAGCTGAAATGTATCCTTCCGGTGAAGAGCGCCTTGCCGGGGTGAATGGTGATTTCTG
>NZ_JOPL01000147.1 GCF_002153745.1 Acetobacter sp. DsW_063
TCTTTGCGGAACCTGAATCACAGCGACCTCCGTCAATCAATGGGTCCTAAGCCTAACCTTAAAACTCTAAAACGCTACAATATCTTCTATGGTGATAACGGAACCGGTAAAACGACTCTTTTCAGTTTGTTTGCAGCTTTGCCCGATGGTGCCCATACTGATCACCGGGGCGTCGATTATGTCATCGAGACCACCGCGGGGGAACTCGTGCCGGGGCAAAAGTGCTCGACAGGCATTCGCGTCTTCAACGCCGGCTATGTGCAAGCAAATATAGGTCGCTTCGATGGACCAATTCGGCCGATCCTCGTTGTCGGGAAGGAAAACCGGCAACTCGCAGTAGAGGTTCGCGAGGACGAAGCGGCCCTCGCTGGCCGGGAGACGTCGATCGAAGCCGAAGAGAAAGCCCTGGCCACGGTCAGAAAAGATAAGGACATCGCCTTTCCGGCGATTGCGAAAACCATCGGCGAAGCGACCAGCGTTACAACGCCACGAAATTTCAGAAAACCGGATGCCGAGAAAGCATTCGCAAAGGCCGCCACCACAGCACGATTTCACGAGAATTATGCCGCAATGCGCATCGCAGC
>NZ_JOPL01000148.1 GCF_002153745.1 Acetobacter sp. DsW_063
GCTCCGCAATCCACAATGACGGCTCACTCAACGTCAACCACAGCAACACGCTGACGCTGTCTCAGGTTATCGACGGAACAGGCAACCTAATTCAACAAGGCGCCGGCACCCTTATCCTGAGTGGAGCCAACAGCTACACAGGCGAAACGAGTGTCAATGCGGGCGTTTTGCAAGTTGACGGAGATCAGAGCGCGGCCACGGGGACGACCACTGTCGTCTCCGGTGCCACGCTGAGTGGTGTCGGAACGCTGGGGGGCGACGTGACGCTCAAAAGCGGCGCCACTCTCGCAGCTGGCGATGGTTCCAATGGGATCGGCACTCTGACGATTGCCGAGAATCTGACGTTGTCGACGGGCTCGATACAGAACTTCGACGTAGGCGTCGCCAATGTGGCGGGTGGATCGTACAATGACTTGGTGGCTGTTGGTGGAAACTTGACTCTTGGCGGCATACTGAACGTCGGCGCGAACACGGCGGGAGTTGATGCGGCGAGCGGTGCTCTGGATGCCGGTATTTACCGAATTTATACTTACGGCGGCGCCCTGTCTGGTGTTTCTGACGAGACGCTTGGCACGGTGGCCGCAGCTTCCGGCGTCACCTTGAATCTCCAAACCTCGATTGATCATCAGGTCAATCTTGTCGTCAATGACGGCACTTTGAATTTCTGGGACGGATCCAATACCGGAAGCAATCACGGCTCGGATGGATCGTCTGGCAACGACGTGGTTGACGGAGGAAGTGGCGTCTGGACGGCGATAAATGGGCAGGGCGACAACAACTGGACCAATTCGGCGGGCAGCCGCAACGCGCCATGGGACAGTGGCGCATACGCGGTGTTTGAAGGCAGCGCCGGAACGGTGACAGTCAAAGACACCGACACGGCCGGAAATGCGGCTAATGTCACACTCAGCGGGATGCAATTCGCTAACAACGACGGTGGCGTCTATATCGTGACTGGCGACGATTTGTATGCGACGGGCTCCGCGACGACGATACGTGTGGGCGACGGCACGACGTCGGGAGCTGCGATTACTGCCGATCTAGACACCGTCATTAATGACAGCAGTGTTTCAGGCGGCACCTCTCTGAATAAGACCGATCTGGGGACGTTGATCATCACGAAGGATCAGACTTACACAGGTGCGACGACGATCGGCGCCGGCACGTTACAGCTTGGCGGTGGGGGTGCGTCTGGCGACATCGCGGCCACCACGGCAATTCACGACAACGGCACGCTCGCAATCGATCGCAGCGACGCATTGACTGTCGGGCAGGTGATCGACGGCACGGGTAATTTGAACCAAATCGGGACAGGCTCAACGACTTTTACGGCGGTGAACACCTACACGGGCGCGACGACGATCAGCGGCGGGAGGCTGGCGTTGTCGGGTGTGGGCTCACTGGCTCAGTCCAGCGGCGTGCATGAC
>NZ_JOPL01000014.1 GCF_002153745.1 Acetobacter sp. DsW_063
CTGCATTGCAGCAACGGCAGATCATCTCAAGACCTAACAGGCCCTAGCCTGACCAGCCGACCAACTACGGTCCGCAGGTCGTACATGAAGCCCTGCCATCCAGCGCGGCGCGCGGTCTCCGACAGCGGCTTTCGCGGTTGGAAGAGTTCGGGCGGCTGCAGGTCTGCTGACAGATAGTGGATTGAATATCGCTTCAGGTCGGCAGTCGCCAAAACGAGATAGAGCGGGAAGTAGATTGCCGCATCCATCCGATCCTTTTGCGGCCCCCACGCTGCTCCCAATATCATGCGCGGGAGCGTTTCTGCATCTGCCGATGTCATGGCCTTCACTTGCGCTAAGAAGCCACAGAAATCGCAAATCAGGTCCGCGCACTTGAAGTTCGGCGGAAGGCGTTTGAGTGTTTTCGGCCGCTTGCAGCGCGGACAGTCGCATTTCTTCGCGACGATCATCTCGCCGAACGCGCCAAGGTCTTGTTTGGCGGTTGCCACGATCAGTTCTTGAAATATTCGCGGACGAAATCGAGCCCTTTTCGGGTGATCTTGAATCCGCCGGGGACGTCTTGCGCATATCCCTGATAGATGAAATTGATTTTGACAGCCTTGTGCGACTTTAGGTTGCGCACAATCTGGGAGAACTTCGAGTCCTTCCGGCTCGCATTTGCCGTCGAATGGTCGTCGGAAAGCTTCACGTAGCTTGGTAGGGCCTCAATCAGATCGCTGGTGGAAATCTCGCCATTCGTCCGGACGGACATGATGAGTAACGCGTATTTCCAAAGGTCACCGCCAATGAACGTTTCGTCAGCCTCGCCATCCAGCGGGCGATTGAAGGACTTTGTTTGCGCGGCATAGCGCAACCGGTGCAGCATGAACCACGCGGTTTTCTGCGTGACCCCAATATCCTTGGCGAGCTGCGTGCTGGCGATGCCCTTCTTGTGGCTGGTGATAAGCCAAACGGCGAGCATCCATTCGCGCAAACCGATCTTGCTATCCTCAAAGATCGTGCCGACCTTAATCGAAAACCGCTTACGGCAGTCGCCGCACTTGTGGGTGCGGCGATCTGAAAAGTGATAAACCTTAGTGGAACCGCACTGAGGGCAGAACGCGCCATGCTTCCAGCGGATCACTGTGAAATGGTCGATGGCGGCCTGCTCATCGGGGATGGCCTTCATCATCTGGATGAGGCTGTTGAAGTGCTGCTTTGTGGGGGCACTGCGCTCCATTCGCCCTAGATGGCGGGGAAATCAGATTGGGTCAAGGAAGTATATAACCACCATAATTTATCCACAAACACATACAGAAAATTCAGACCGTGACACGCCTGCGCAAAACACCTCCGATTCCTCCGGACGAAAAAGCCCAAAGCGAACGGCAACGCCGTCCCAGCGTTTGCACCCTGACGGCTGTCATGCCCGGCGGAGACGCTCATGATGCCGCGGCGGGTTTCGCTTCGAGTCTCTCAGGATCGGCGGCTGCAGCAACTCGCTTTCCCGATGTTCGACAACAAAGGACTGAGCCATGACAGCCAGTAAGCCACTTCCATTCGCGAGAAGTTTCGCCCGCCCCGTCAGCGCGACGCATCCAGATTGCGCACGCGTGGGGGACGTGCCGCAGGATCGCACGATTCATCTGACCATCGTGCTCAAGCCTGCGACGCCGATCGACCCCACCGCCGCGCCGTTGAGTCGTGAGGAGTTTGCGACCCGACACGGAGCCAGCGCCGACGCCATCTCGCGCGTCGAAGCGTATGCCCGCGCGCACGGCATGACAGTCGATCTGGCGGACGCGGCCCAGCATGTTGTGCGGGTGTCTGGCACGGTGAAGCAGGCCTGCGCCGCTTTTCGGCCCGAGAAACTGGGACTGTACCGCTTCGCCGGGCGCGCCGAGCCCGCGATGGCGCGAGAAGGGTCTTTGACCCTCCCTCCGGAGCTAAGCGACGACGTGGTCGCCGTCATGGGCTTCGATGAACGCCCGGTCGCACGCGCGCATTTTCGGCGTCTGCTTGCATCGGGGGGCAACGCTACAACTCAGGGAGCCTCGGTGGTCAGCGCAGCGGCGCGATCCACATCGTCCTGGTCTCCCGTGGACGTTGCCAAGCATTATGGATTTCCGACAGACGTCACCGGCAGGGGGCAGACGATCGGCCTCATCGAACTGGGCGGCGGATATCAAGCCTCGCAGATGGCGGCCTATTTCAAAACTCTGGGCGTCAGTCGCACCGGAACGTTGACAGCAGTCAGCGTAGACCGCGCTTCCAACGCACCCGAAAATGACCCCAGCGGCGCGGACGGAGAAGTTCAGCTCGACATAGAAGTCGCGGGATCCGTCGCGCCCGGCGCCAACATCGCCGTCTATTTTGGCCCCAACCAGGGCAGCGGTTTCTTCGACGCACTGAACACCGCCGTGCATGACAAGGCCAACGCGCCAGGCGTCATTTCCATAAGTTGGGGCGGCCCGGAGAGCGGCTGGGAAGCTCAGGATATGGACGCGATGGACCAGACCATGCAGGCGGCAGGCGCCATGGGCGTGACTGTAACAGTCGCATCGGGCGACAACGGCGCGTCGGACGGCACGGACCAGACCTATATGGTCGATTTTCCGGCGTCCAGTCCGCACGCTCTGGGCTGTGGCGGCACTCGCCTGCCACGTTCGGGCGGCGAGGTCGTCTGGAACGACGGCGCGTCAGGCGGCGCGACCGGCGGCGGTTACTCGACGCATTTCACAAAACCCGACTGGCAGAGCGGCAATGACGAGTCCTATCGCGGCGTGCCGGATGTCGCGGGAAACGCCGACCCGGAGACGGGTTATCAGGTAACGGTGGACGGAACCTCGACAGTCATCGGCGGCACCAGCGCTGTAGCGCCCCTCTGGGCCGCGCTGATCGCCCTGGCCAACGAGAAAAATGGCCACCCCGCCGGTTTTGTGAACGCCCGACTTTACGCAACGCCCACAGCGTTCAATGACATCGTCTCCGGCGACAACAACGGCTATTCTGCGGCAAAAGGGTGGGACCCGGTCACTGGCCTTGGCAGCCCCAAGGGAGCGGCGATCATCGCAGCCGTGGCGCCAGCGACAACATAACGGTCCGCGCAGATGGCGTTCACACGTGTCATCACCAGTGGAGAGCGTTCGACGGCCATTCTCTACCGTCTTCGGCAATCGTGGCGCATAAAATCCGAACGACGCGCCCGTCTTGCTATGCCACGATGAAAAAAAGCCCGCAGTTTTGCGGGCCATGATCACCCCTCAAGGCGCCTAACAGGTCGCGTCCAACACACACAGACGCTCCGATGCGCCAAAGGCGCAAGATACCGCGTAAGCAGCATCTTGCGCCCTTGGCGTTTTTCAGAAGCAAAGCCCCTCGCTACGTCTGGTAAGGACGGCGAACGACATTTGCGCCTTGGCCAGACGCACCCGCTCCTCACCGGGAGCCGGGCCGCCTGCCAACGCTAGCCTTACTCCTGATCGGGGGCCGGTGCGGAGTTGAGCTGAATGTAACGCTCGATCCCGATCTGCTTGATCAGGTCGAACTGACGATCCAGATAGTCCTCGTGCTCTTCTTCGTTATCGAGAATCTTCAGCAACAGGTCACGAGAAACGTAATCACGGACGCTCTCGCAATATGCGATTCCATCGCGAAGATCGGCGAGCGCCTTCTCTTCGAGCTTCAGATCGCATTCGAGGATTTCCTTGACGTCCTGACCGATCAGGATCGTGTTCAGGCGCTGTACGTTCGGGAGGCCGCCGAGGTAGAGGATGCGCTCGATCAGCCAATCGGCGTGACGCATTTCTTCGATGGATTCCTCGTATTCCTTCTTGCCAAGAAGCGTGACGCCCCAGTGACGCAGGGTCCGGGCATGGAGGAAGTACTGGTTGATCGCTGTCAGTTCGTTGGTGAGCTGCAGGTTGAGGTATTCGACAACCTTCGGGTCTTTGATGGCCATAACGCGCTTCTTCCTGGTCCGTTCGAGTAAATCTGCGGGTCTATGTATCGCATGATATGATGACGCGCAATGAAAAAATCATGTTATATCAACGTGATAATGGATATAATAATCAGTTGCAAGCCAATTCGGACGCAATCGCAACATTGTCAGATCAGAATTGGCCGCCATGAACGCCTCGCCGCCGATCACGGCGCCTGCATAGGTTTTTCCTTTCTCGCTTGAAGATTATTCAACGAGATGAAGAGAGGCCGCATCCCTTGTGGCAACGGCGCGCCGTGCATATCGTTCGCGCCTCAGAACAATGAGGGCGGCTTGTCGTCGCCATACGGTTGAGAGTGAGACGCCACATGCCCCATCGCCCCCGCGCCCCGAGGCCCTTGACCCGCCGCGCCGGAGCCCTGCTCGGTCAGACGGCGCTCACCCTGTGTTTGCTTGTCTCCGCCGCGTTGACTGCCCGCGCGGAAACCGGCGCGGGCGCGTCCACCGGCGACGCCATAACGCATGCGGACGAGCATCCGGGCGAATGGCTGGGGCACGGACGAACGTGGTCTGAACAGCGTTACAGCCCACTCGATGCGATCAACGTCCACAATGTCGGCAGCTTGCATCTGGCGTGGCATCTCGATCTCGACACCAACCGGGGGCAGGAAGGGTCGCCGATCATCGAGGGCGGCGTGATGTACGAGACAACGGCCTGGAGCATGGTCAAGGCAGTCGACGCGGCGACGGGCAAACTGCTGTGGTCATACGATCCCAAGGTCGTACGCACGTTCGCCGACAAGGGATGTTGCGACGTGGTGAACCGCGGCCCCGCGCTCTGGAACGACAAGATTTATGTGGCGACGTACGACAACCGTCTTATCGCGCTGGACAAGCATGACGGACATGTCGTGTGGAGCGTCGATACGATCCCGCACGACGCCGACCTCGGCTCGCAACGCTCCTACACCATCACCGGCGCGCCGCTTGCCGCTAAAGGGCAGATCGTCATCGGCAATGGCGGAGCGGAACTGGGCGCGCGCGGATTTATCTCCGCCTTCAACGCCGAGACCGGCAAGCTGTCATGGCGTTTCTACACCGTGCCGAACGCACATAACGCACCGGACCACGCGGCCTCTGACGATGTATTGCGCAAGGTGGCGTATCCTACCTGGAGCAAGGGCGGCGCGTGGCTCACGCAGGGCGGCGGTGGCACCGCGTGGGACTCAATCGTCTATGACCCTGTCACGAATTTAATCTATATCGGCACCGGAAACGGCTCCCCATGGAGCTACCTCCTGCGATCGGAAGGCAAGGGCGACAACCTGTTTCTCTCCAGCATCATCGCCGTCAAACCCGATACAGGCGAATATGTGTGGCATTTTCAGGAAACGCCCAAAGATCAGTGGGACTATACCTCCGTCCAGCATATCATGACGCTGGACTTGCCGATCAACGGCGCCATGCGGCATGTGATCGCGCACGCGCCCAAAAACGGATTTTTCTATATTCTTGACGCCAAGACCGGCGAATTTCTGTCCGGAAAGAACTTTGTCTACGTCAACTGGGCAAAGGGGCTGGATCCCAAGACCGGGCGGCCTCTTTTTACCCCCGACGCGCTTTATTCCACGAAAGGGAACCTCTGGTACGGCTTCCCCGGCACAATGGGCGCACACGGCGTGCCGGAGATGGCGTACAGCCCGAGGACCGGATACGTCTATATCCCGGTTCAGCAGGCTCCAGATTTCTATCAGACAGCCCACACAATGGAAGTTCATCCGGACGCGTGGAATCTGGGCGAGGAAACCGACGCAAGCGACGCACGGGATTCTTATCAGTCGCTAGCGAAAATCACCAAAGATTTGCGCGGCTGGCTGGTGGCTTGGGACCCCGTGCGTCAGCGCGCGGCCTGGCGCACGCCAGAGGGAACCGATCCGATCAACGGCGGCCTTCTCGCGACGGCAGGCGATGTCGTGTTTCAGGGTTTGGCGAATGGGCAATTTCACGCCTTCGACGCCCGCAGCGGAAAGGATCTGTTTTCCTTCGACGCGCAAAGCGGCATTCTCGCCCCCCCTGTCAGCTACCTTGCAAATGGCAAGCAATATGTCGCCGTGGAGGTAGGCTGGGGCGGCGGTTACGGACTTTACCCAAGCGGTCTTGAGCGACGGAAGCTTGGCTCCGCCAATCACTCCCGCATCCTTGCGTTTACTCTGGACGGCACGGACAGCCTGCCGCCTGCACAGATTGTGCCTTTGCCGCCCCTATCCCCGCCCCACGACTATGACAGGAAGAGCGCACTCGCAGGCAGTCGACAGTTCGCGTTGTATTGCCAGTGGTGTCACGGAAATCTCGCCCAGTCGAACGGCGTTCTGCCGGATCTGCGCTACTCGTCAGCGATCGCCGACAAAAGCGCATTCGAATCCATCGTCGGCAAGGGCGCGCTCGAGGCCTTCGGCATGGACCGTTTCGACAAATCGCTGTCGCCCGAGGAAATCGAGACGATCCGCCAGTATCTGATCTGGCGTGCGCACCAGACGCTGGAAGAACAGGCCGCCAAGAGCCAGAAACCTGCTCACTAACGCATACCATGCGGACGCCAGCATAAATCAGCCGAGATGGTGGGGGAGACCAGCAGCCTCACGGCGGCGCCGCTGGCTCAAACGGACTCTCCGGTTTGTCCGGAGCAGGCCCCCCTGACGGCTTTATGCGGTACCAGATTGCATAAAGCGCAGGCAGGAACATCAGGATCAGTCCGGTGCCTGCTGCGGTACCGCCGATCAGAGTATAAGCCAACGATCCCCAGAATACGGATTCCGTCAACGGGATGAAGGCGAGCACGGCGGCCAATGCCGTCAGAATGACAGGACGCGCGCGCTGCACAGTCGCCTCGACCACCGAGTGGAATGGATCGAGCCCCGCCGCTTGATTCACCTTGATCTGCCCGAGCAGGATCAACGTATTGCGCATCAGGATTCCCGACAGACCGATCAGCCCGAGGATCGCGTTAAAACCGAAGGGCTGATGAAAGATCAGCAGAGTCGGCACTGTCCCGATCAAGCCCAGCGGCGCCGTGAGAAACACCATGAGCATACCTGAGATCGAGCGTGTCTCGAACACCAGAACAATCAGGGTCAGCAAAATCATAACCGGGAAAATCGGCGCCAGCGCTGCTTTCGCCTTTCCGGATTCCTCCGCATTGCCGCCGACCTCGATGCGATAACCGGGCGGCAACACCGCCCGCACCGGGGCCAGCGCCTGATTAATCGCCGCAGCGACCTGCGGTGGTTGCATGCCCTCGTCGATGTCGCTTTGCACCGTGATCGTCGGAACCCGATCCCGTCGCCGCAGGACTGGATCTTCCGCGTCGATCTCCACATGCCCAATCTGGCTGAGCGGAATCAGCTGGCCTGTCCGGTTACTGATGCTCATATCGCCCAGTCGCGCAGGATCAAGACGATCGCGCCCCGCGCTGCGAACCACAAGATCCACCGCCCGGATATCCTCACGCACCTGCGTCACAGGAGCGCCCAGCAACAGAAACTGGATTTGCTCCGACGCCTCCTGCGGCGACAGACCGATCAGTTGCAGGCGCGCCTGATCCAGCACGAAATGCACGGTCTGCGCACGTTCGCCCCAGTCGGTGTTCACCTGTCGCGTGTCAGGGTTGTGTCGCATGACGTCGCTCACCTGCGCAGCGATGCTACGCACTCGATCGGCGTCCGGCCCCATAACCCGGAACATGATCGGAAAATGCGTGTACGGACCGAAGACAAACTGCGTCACACGAATTCGCGCATCGGGAGCGATGCCCTGCGCCACCGCCTGTCTCATACGATCGCGCAGGTGATCGCGGGCCTCAGCGTTCGGCGTCAGGACCACAATTTTCGCGAAGGCCGGGTCTGGCAACTCCGGGTTATAGGCCAGGAAAAAACGGGGAGCACCCGCTCCGACATAGCTGGTGACGATCTTCGCTTCCGGCTGTTTTTTCAGCCACGCCTCCACACGAGCGGTAACCCGTGTGGTCGTCTCGATGCTTGTTCCCTCCGACATCTGCACCTCAGCCAGCAATTCTGGACGGTCCGAACTGGGAAAGAATTGTTGACGAACAGCGCCCATACCCAAGACAGACAGCACGAACAACGACAAAACGGTTCCAGCCACCAGAAACTTGCGACGGACGACCCACACCATAAGACGACGGAAGCGCTGATAATTCGGCGTGGCGTAGATATGTTCGTAAGCGCCGTCGATTTTTTTGATATCCGGCAACAGCTTCACGCCAAGATAAGGCGTGAACACCACGGCCACGAACCAGGAAGTCAGCAGCGCGTAACCGACGATCCAGAAAATATTCCCTGCATATTCTCCCGCGGTCGACCGGGCGAAGCCAACAGGCGTAAAACCGATGATCGTCACCAGAGTGCCCGCCAGCATCGGCGCCGCCGTATGACTCCATGCATAGGCGGCAGCTTTCGTTCGTTCGTAACCCTCCTCCAGCTTCACCACCATCATTTCAATCGCGATGATCGCGTCGTCGACAAGAAGCCCGAGTGAAATGATCAGCGCCCCTAGCGTAATTCGATCGAGAGCCCGACCTGTCACCAGCATGATCACCATGACGATCGACAGCGTCAGCGGCACAGCCGCCGCAACGACAATACCGACGCGCCACCCGAGACTGAGCAGACTCACGACCATCACCACAGCCAGCGCGACGAAGAATTTCAGCATGAACTCGCCGACTGCGGCGTGAATAATTCCGGCCTGATCGACAATCTTCGTCAAGGTGACTCCAGACGGCAGCCCTGCGCCAAGGGCCACTTCCGCGGCGGCCAGAGATTCGCCCAGCTTCAGCCCGTTCCAATGGTCTTGCATGACGACGTTCAGGATCAGCGTCTGCTCCCCGTTATGCCGGACAAGATAGGTTGGCGGGTCCTCATATCCACGCTCAACTGTCGCGATATCGGACATCTTGAATGTCCTGCCTTCTGCGGTAATCGGGATGTCTCGGATTTTCTGCAAATCGTCCAGCGCCCCGTCCAGACGCACGAAGACCTGCGGACCACGCGTATCGATCGAACCCGCAGGCGTCACAGCATTCTGGCGACGCAGCGCGGCGAATACATCCTGCGCGCCGATCCCCAGTGTCGTTAGTCTGGCGTTAGAGAAATTGACGAATATCCTCTCCGGACGCTCCCCGACGATGTCGACCTTGCGCACGCCGGGGACATGCAGAAGACGCTGCCGCACGGTTTCCGCCTGCCGAACCAGGAGATGTTCAGGCAGTCCGTGCCCATCCAGCGCATAGACCGCAAAATCGACATCTGAATATTCGTCATTGACGAACGGCCCCTGCACGCCCTGAGGCAGAAGCGGCATGGTGTCGTACAGCTTTTTGCGAATCTGATAGAATTGTTCCGGCACGGCGGCGGGCGGAATTTTATCCTTGAGCGTGACCATCATCAACGCCACGCCGGGACGCGCCAACGTCTCCACACGATCGTACCATTGCAGTTCCTGCACGCGCTTTTCAAGAGGATCCGCCACAAGATCCTGCATCTCCTTCGCAGTAGCGCCGGGCCAGACAGCCGTCACAGTCAGAGTCTTGACTGTAAAAGCCGGATCCTCCGCGCGACCAAGGCTGAAAAAGGCGAAAGCTCCCGATAACGCCAGCGCTACGATCAGGAACAGCGTGATTCCACGCTCGCGCACCGCGAGGGCGGAGAGGTTAAACCCGCTCATTGCATCGCGACTTTCGTCGAAGCGGTCTGAACATGTTCCCCAACATGCAGATAATGACCGCCTACAGCCACGATCAGCATACCCGGCCGAAGATCGGCCTCAGGAACGATCGTCGCCGTCTCATCCCCGATGCTGGCGAGTTTCACGGGATGAAAGCTGACCGTCGACGCGCCTCCGTCCACGCTCCAGACTCCGGGACCTTTCCCTTCGTCGTCAATCGCGCCTAGCGGCACGACGAAGGTAGCCGGAACATCGTTCGCATCAGGCAGGCGAACGCGCACCGTCGTTCCGAGTGGCGCTTCTGCGCCCGCGCCCTCCATGACGTAACGGGCCTCGAACGTGCGGGTGCGCGGGTCCGCTGCGTCGGACAGTTGCCGCAGACGCGCAATTACGCTGAGCCTGTTCCCGTACAGCTCCGCCTGCGCCGTCGAATGCAGAGCGGGACGCACACCTTCTGGCAGTTCGACCGACGCTTCACGCGGACCCGCATGCGCCAGCACGATAACCGTCTGACCTGCTGCGACGACATGGCCCGGCTCCGCCAGCGTCTGAACGACTACGCCATCCGCATCCGCACGAAGGAAAGCGTAATCATCCTGATTTCGCGCTATTTTTTCCTGAGCGATCGCCGCATCAAGCTGAGCGCGGGCGCTGTCGGCAGCCGCCTTGATCTGATCGTAGACCGAAGCCGAGACAGCGCCGGTCGCCACCAGACCGCGATAGCGATGTTCGTCGGCTGCAGTCTGATTCCAGCGCGCCTGCAGCGAGGCCACGCCGCCAACCTGCGTCGTCACTGCATGGACATAATCCGTTGGATCAAGACGCATCAGCGCCTGTCCTTTGGAAACAGTCTGTCCAGCGTCGACCAGTCTCTCGACAATCTTGCCGGAAACCCGGAACCCGAGATCGCTTTGCACGTGCGCCGCTACAACCCCAGTGTAGACATGCCCGCCGGGCGCCGTCGGGTCGATCCGCACGACCTCGACGATGCGCTCGGCCGTGCGGGGATCTGGCTCGTTTTTTTGTTTACAGGCCGACAGCCCGAATGCGGCGCAAAGACTGGCTGCAGCGAGAAGGGAAAGGCGTGTTCCAGCCATGATCTGGCTCCCACTGGGTTAGGGAGCCTAAATTGTACACGAGTGACCATATTGTCAATTGGTCACAACTCGGTTTTCTACCGCCTCAGGGGGCGAGACTTCGCAGAACGAGATTCGCCAGCACCGCCGCATCGCCCTCCAGCGTGTCCATGTGCTGCTCAAGCAGAAGAGGATGATAGATGGATTGCAGAACGAGCATTATGGCGTTGCAGGTCTCGTCGACCGGCGTTTTGCGCTCGAACTCGCCGCCATCGCGCCCTTCGTGAATCAGACGCTCCACCATGGCGCGCAACGCTTCATGAAAGAACTTCGAAGATGGCCATTCTTCCTCCACGGCCGAATATACGATGTCGTGCAGCCTCCGTTCGTGTGAGAACAGAAGGAGGGTACTGCGTGCAAGCGCCAGAAAGACCCGGCGCATCCGGTCCGAAGCCGCCTTCCCGTCGTCAACGATCACCTGCACGTCTTCGCGCATCCGGTCGTGCTGAAGCGCGCATATCGCCTCTCCGATCGCGCGTTTCGATTCGAAGAATTTGTAAATATACGCTTTCGAAAGACCGATTGCATCGGCCAGATCCGCGATCGTGGTCTTCTTGTACCCGTAATGCCCGAAGTGTTCGATGGCCGCCGCGATGATCTGATCCCGACGCTCGTGGTCCACCGGGCCGCGCTGTCCGTTTTGGGGCGTACGCATCCTGACTCCTGTGGCTGACGGTTCGCGCTTTGTAAGTAGGCCACGCGGGGCGAATTGACAACGAGTGACGATAATGTCTATTGGTCACTCGACTACAGCCGGACAGTCCATGTCCGACTCCCCTCGAAAGTCGAGCATCCATGATGATCACCCATCGCCCGGCGGAACAGGACGTCATCTCTTCGCCTGTTCGCAAGACTGTCGGCTGGTTAAGGCCCGGCATCGCATTGTCTCTGGCGCTCACGTCATCCGCCTGCGCTGTCGGGCCGGATTACAAAACGCCGAACCCCCATCTCGATACATTTCATAGCGCCGCAGCCGTGAACGCGCGCCGTGCCGCGCCGTCGTCGGCTCCGTCTCTGGACGCATGGTGGAACGGGTTTCACGACCCGGAACTTGTTCGCATTGAGCAGCGTGTATTGAGTCAAAATCTCGACCTCGCAGCCGCACTCGCCCGCGTCCGTCAGGCAAGCGGCGCGGCCGAGGCGGCGACGGCGCGCCTGTTGCCGACACTGGATTTCGCTCCCGAAGCGTCTGCAAACAGGATGTCGCATGAAAGCCTGATCGGACATGTGGTTCGAACAATTCCCGGTTCCCACCGCGACTATCGCACTTATGACGTCAGCGGCGCAGCAAGCTGGGAGATCGACCTGTTCGGCGGTCTGCGACGCGGGCAGGAAGCCGCGCGGGATGAAGAGCAGGCTGCGCAGGCGGAGCGCGTGGGTGAACGCGTCACGGTAGCGGCCGACGCGGCCGACGCCTATTTCCAGATCAGGGGCGATCAGGCGCGACTCGCCGTCGTTGAAAAACAGATCGCAGTAGACAGCCACCTTCTGGATCTGGTTCGCCAAAGACGCGCGAGCGGCGTTTCAAATGAGCGCGAACTCGCGCAGGCCGAAGCTTTGCTGCAATCCGCGCGTCAGAGCGCGCCGCTGATCCGTATCGCACTGGAAGCGCAGCTCAATCGCCTGGACGTGCTGATGGGCGCGCAGCCCGGCGCTTACGCAGCTGAATTGGACGCACGCGCCGACATTCCCGACATCCCCGCAATTAACGGCGCCACGCCCGCTGAGATGCTGCGCCGCAGGCCGGACATCCTCGCCGCGGAACGCCGTCTGGCGGCGTCGAGCGCGCGCATCGGCCAGGCGCTCGGCGATTATTATCCCAAGCTATCTCTATCCGGCGCGCTCGGCTTTCAAAGCCTCAATCCGCAAAGACTCTTCACTGCTCCGGGCTTTCAGGCGGCCGGGTCGGGCGCCATTCGTTGGCGGATATTCGATTTCGGCAAGATCGACGCCGAAGTTCAGCAGGCTCGTGGCGCCAACGCCGAAGCTCTGGCGCGTTACCGGTTGACGGTGCTTCACGCCGCCGAAGACGTAGAAAATGCCTTCACGACCCTCGTGCAGAGCGAGCAGCGGACAGAGGAGCTGCGCATCGAGGTTGTGTCCCTGACCCGCGCACGCGATCTTTCGGAGCAATCTTTTCAGGCGGGCGTCATTCCTTTGACCGATGTGCTCGACGCAGACCGGCAACTTCTTGATTCGCAGGATCAACTCGCCCTCAACCGAGCGAACGCTGCGCGCGCGGCGGTCAGTTCCTTCAGAGCGCTTGGCGGCGGGTGGCCTACGTAGGGATTCTCTGATTGCGGGATGGATTTCGTTAATTTCGGCGCTTATCGAAACCCGCGAGACCACAGCCTGAGCAGAGTAGGCTCCCACAGTCAGCCCTCATAAACACGCGGCGTCGACGTGGCGTGTCGCGGTTGAGCTTTCGAGACCTCTCCAAGACCACCAACATTGGACCGGTTCAACCATCTGTGACAGCCGCGGCCAACGACGGGCATCGACACCGACGATGCGCCATGCTTACTCTACGAAACAAACAATCGTTTGATTTTATCTCTCGAACGTCGGATACGAACATGGAACAGCAGGACAGGGACTCGATCGCGCACAATGTCACCTTGGCCGAATCCGCGGCGTCGCGTGGCCTGAAGTCGCGCGGCGCATGACCAGACGCGTCGACGCCACGCAATGACGCCGCCACATCGCCCCTGCTCCCTGACCGGCAGTGCAGCATCTCTCGCGAACTAACGCGACCTTTACTTCCAGCCTTACGAAACTGTTGCCCCTTACACGCCAAGGATCAGCGGACCATGCCCAGTTACACCGCCCCAGTCGCCGACATGATGTTTCTACTGCGCGACGTGCTCGATGCGCCCGGCGCGCTCGCCCAACTACCGGCGCATGCTGAGACGGACCTCGTCATGATCGAGAGTATTCTCGACGAAGCGGGCAAGTTCTGTGCGGAAAAGCTCCACCCACTCAACCGGAGCGGCGATGAGGAAGGGAGCCGTCTGGTCGACGGCGTCGTCCAGACGCCAAAGGGCTTCGCCGAGGCTTACGCGGCGTTTCGAGACGGCGGCTGGACCGGGCTCTCGGCGTCGCCGGAATTCGGCGGTCAGGGGCTGCCGCGCGCCGTGCAGATTCTGATCGATGAAATGCTGTCCGGAGCCAACCTCTCCTTCGGCCTGTTTCCCGGTCTGACGCGCGGCGCCTGCGAGGCCATCGAGGCCCATGCGGACGAGCATCTCAAATCCACCTATCTCCCGCGCATGATTTCCGGTGAGTGGACGGGCGCCATGGCCCTCACCGAAGGCAACGCCGGGTCCGATCTCGGCCTTCTGAAGGCCACGGCCGCGCCACGCGAAGACGGCTCTTATTTCGTGACCGGCTCAAAGATCTTCATTTCCTCGGGCGAGCACGACATGGCGGAGAACATCATCCACCTTGTCCTCGCGCGGCTGCCCGACGCCCCTCCAGGCACCAAGGGCATCAGTCTTTTTCTCTGCCCCAAATTTCTGGTGAACGAAGACGGATCTCTTGGCGCGCGCAACACGCTCTCGGTCGGCGCGCTTGAGCACAAGATGGGCATACACGCGCAGCCGACCTGCGTGATGAACTACGACGGTTGCCAGGGCTGGCTCGTGGGCCAGCCACATCGGGGGCTCGCCGCCATGTTCACCATGATGAACGCTGAGCGTCTGTTCGTCGGCGTGCAAGGACTCGGCGTGGCTGACGCCTCGTACCAGACAGCAGCAGCCTATGCGAAAGAGCGTCTTCAGGGCCGCGCTTCGGGCGGAGTGGGGACCGCGCCGATCATCGCCCATCCGGATGTTCGCCGGATGCTCCTGATCATGCTTTCGACCATCGAAGCCGGGCGGGCGCTGGTGCTCTTCACTGCGCTGGAGATGGACAAGGAAACCTCTCACCCCGATGCGGCCGCACGGGCTGAAGCGGCAGGGCTTGTCGCCCTGCTCACCCCGGTCATCAAGGCGGCGCTGACCGACTTCGGCTTCGAAGCCGCGGTTCTTGGGCAACAAGTGCTGGGCGGACACGGTTACATCCGCGAATGGGGGCAGGAGCAGCATGTCCGTGACGCCCGCATCACTCAGATCTACGAAGGCACGAACGGCATACAGGCGCAGGACCTGGTGGTCCGCAAACTCGACCTCGACGACGGCGCGCCGCTGCGACGCTTTCTTGGCCTGATCCGCGAAACTCTGGCGGCCACGGCGGATCGCAGCGAACTGGCGACAGAACACGATGCGCTTTCCGAGGCTCTGGGACACCTCGATGACGTCACCGCGCGTCTTGGCGGCGCGCTTTCGAAAGCCGACGAACGAAACGCGGCGGCCGTCGATTATCTGCGCCTTTTCTCGCTGGTGGCGTATGGCTGGCTTTGGCTGCGGATCGCAGACGCGGTGCTCCGGGTGGGCGACGTCACGACGACGGGTCGCCGGAAACTCGCCACCGCCCGTTTCTTTGCCACGCGTATGCTGCCGCAGAGCCAGTCGCTCGCCCGGCAGATCGCAGCGGGCGCCGCCCCGCTCATGGCGCCGGAGGCCGGTTGGTTCTGACCCTCGTGCATCATACACAAAATCCCCAATAACGCTCTATACTTTCGAAAACATGACGCACGCACCCCCTCCCACGCGTGCGAACAACGCATACGGCAGGATCATGACGCAGAATCATCACGCGGGGAGCCGAGGGGCGTTTCACGCGCAGGGAAAGAATGCCGCTCTTCCAGGTCACGATCGCCAAGTCTTAGCCGCCGCCTGACCAACAGAAAACGTCCAGTCACAGCCATTCAGGAAACCCCGTCATGAGCACTGAAGATCCTATCGTCATCGTCAGCGCCGCCCGCACGCCCATCGGCTGGTTTCAGGGCCAATTCAACGGCGTGAAGGCGACCGAACTGGGCGCGGCCGCGATCAAGGCGGCGCTGGAGCGTGCGGGGTTGCAGCCCTCTCAAATCGGAACCGTCATCATGGGCAACGTCCTGCCCGCCGGCCTCGGACAAAATCCGGCTCGACAGGCCGCCCACGTCGCCGGCGCCCCGTTCAGCACGGGCGCAGTCACGATCAACAAGCTTTGCGGCTCCGGGATGATGGCGATCGGCTTCGGGCATGACTCGCTCGTCGCCGGAACAAACGAACTGGTCGTGGCGGGCGGTCTCGAGTCCATGACCAACGCCCCCTACATCCTCCCCAAGGCGCGCGGCGGCTATCGTCTCGGCCATGGCGAGATTTTCGACCATATGTTCCTCGACGGGCTGGAAGACGCCTATGAGCCCGGCCAGCTCATGGGGCATTTCGCGGAAAAGACTGCGGAAGAAAACGGCTTCACCCGAGCGGCGCAGGACGATTACGCGATTGAAACCCTACGGCGCGCCCGCCACGCGGTCGAAAGCGGCGCGTTCGCAGCCGAGATCGCGCCCGTTACGGTCGCTTCCCGCAAAGGCGAGGTCGTCATCGACGCCGATGAGAACCCCCTGAAGGCGCAACCAGAGAAAATTCCCGGACTGCGGCCAGCATTCGGGATGAACGGCTCCATCACCGCCGCCAGTTCGTCGGGCATCGCAGATGGCGGGGCCGCCGTCGTGCTCGCGCGACGCAGTTCAGCCGAACGCCTCGGCCTGCCTGTTCAGGCGCTGATCCGTGGCTTCGCCATTCATTCCATGGCGCCCCGTGACTTCACGGTAGCGCCCGTTCCGGCGATGCGCACTCTGCTGGAGCGCGTCGGCTGGAGCGTGGGCGACGTCGATCTTTGGGAGGTCAATGAAGCCTTCGCCGTCACCGCCATGCTGGCTCGGCAGGAACTGGAGATTCCCGCAGAGCGTCTCAACGTGCACGGCGGAGCCTGCGCTCTGGGGCATCCGATCGGCGCCACGGGCGCACGCATCGTCACTACGCTGCTCCATGCACTCGAAGCGCGCGGCGAACGACGCGGCGTCGCATCGGCCTGTATCGGCGGCGGAGAGGCTATCGCCATCGCGGTCGAACTGCCCTGAACGGCCATCCGGTTCGCTTTGTGTCGTCCCGAGCCATTCAGATCCTGCTTCCGTCTGTCGGCTTCATGCAGGGAAAGCGCAACCGTCTTTCAGAGTGCGCCAAGGTTATTGACGGTGGAAGATGCGGTTTTTCAGCAGAAGAACGCATCAATCGCCCCGTAAGATATCTCCCAAAACTACAATTTAGTTAGATACATTTTCACTTTTCTTCCAAAAGCTATTCAAAAAACTCCTAACCTTACGTCCCGAAAAGGACCATTCAGGCAGTTAGACGCCAACGATTATTCTGATGATGCGAAGCCATAACGTCTTCTGCTGCTCGGCGGATCACTGAGTCTCCGGCGCCAGTGATTGAGAGCAAAGCGCAGCGCGGCGACCTGTCGGCATAAAGCAACGCCTCAACATGCCCTGCATGCCGGATCGGGAGAGAATGATAAATAAATGGAACCGATCAGTTTCTATTGTTTCCATTTATTTTGGGAAAACATGATCGTATCGTGAGTGCAACAGCGGGGAAGAAAACAACTGCTCCCGCCGAACCTGACCTCGAAAAGAGACGCTCTCATGAACGCAATCATCTCCCGCGACGCCCTTCTTCTCGCCGCTCGCCTCGCACTCTCTCTCCTGTTCATCATCATGGGCTGGGGCAAACTGTCGGACTACTCCGGCGCGGTCGCCTACATGGCGCAGACCGGCGCGCCTGTTCCGGCGGTCGCGGCGATCGTCGCAATACTGGCCGAGCTTGGGATCGGGCTGGCGCTCGTTCTGGGCGTGCTGGTCAGCCCTCTCGCCATTGCGCTTGCCCTCTACACGGTGGTGACCGGCTTCATCGGCCATCATTTCTGGACCATGGACGGAGCGCTTCGCTACGACATGATGATCCACTTCTACAAGAACATCAGCATCGCGGGCGGCCTTGTCGCTCTGGCTGTCGCGGGTCCGGGACGCTTCGCCCTCCGCCTGCCCACGCCCGCCGTGGCGGCGCGCTGAGCAACCGACATCCACCGAGGCGAGCCTGACCATGTGACGTCAGCTCGCCGCAGACCACCCTATCGTGGTTTGTGAGTAAACTGATCCGGCCTGATCGGAACAGAACAAAGCGCGCCACAGGAGCGCTTGCAGCACGTCTTTGGAAATAGTTCTGGAGGCGCCGTCGTTTGACCGCACGACGCCCCGCGCATTTCAGCCAGCGCGCTTATTCTCTGCGACGTAGCGGTTGGACGGGAAAGGCAGCCCAAGATTCTCGCGAAACGTGTCATGCTCGTATTCGACGCGCAGCAGACCGCGTTGCTGAAGCACCGGGACCACGAGATCGACGAATCGCTCGAGCTGACCGGGCAACGCCTCGAAGATAACGAACCCGTCCGCCCCCTCGTTCTCGAACCAGCGCTGAAGCGCATCTGCAACTTTTTCCGGTGACCCGACAAAATCCCCGCGTGGCGTACTGAGCTCTCGCGCGATCTGACGGACCGTCAGATTTCCCGCGCGCACCCGCTCCAGAATACGCTGCGACGCACTCTGGTTGCTGTCCTGACCAATATGCTCGACGTCGGGAAAGAGGCCATCGAGATCGTATTGACGGAAGTCATGATCGTTGAATGCGCGGGAGAGAAAGCCAAGACCTGTGTCGATCGACGTCAGAGCAGACAATTCCTGATAAAACACCTCGGCTTCTTCATCGGTGCGCCCGACGATCGGAGCGGCGCCCGGGAGGATGAAAGGAACGCCGTCGGGGCGGCTCAGGCGCTCGGCCCGCGCTTTCAGATCACGATAATAGGTCTGGGCCTCTTCAAGATTCTGCGGCCCACAGAAGACAACCTCCGCGTGGCGCGCCGCGAAATCTTTCCCATCCTCGGAAGCGCCTGCCTGAAAGATCACCGGCTGACCTTGCGGCGAACGTCCGATGTTCAGCGGCCCCCTCACCTGAAAGTAGGGACCGACGTGATCCAGGCGATGCAGCTTTGCCGCATCGACGAAGACGCCGCCCTGCTTGTCGCCAACCAGCGCGTCGTCCTCCCAGCTATCCCAAAGGCCCTGCACGACAGAAAGATGTTCGGCGGCGATGCGGTACCGTTCATGATGCGCCGGATGAACCGCCTTGCCGAAGTTCGCCGCCGTATCGCTCAACCATGACGTCACGACGTTCCACCCTGCGCGACCGGCGCTGATATGATCCAGCGACGCGAACTGGCGCGCGACATTGAATGGCTCTGTGTAGCTGACGCTCAACGTGCCGACGAGGCCAATATGCTCTGTCACTGCAGCGAGCGCCGAAAGGATGGTCAGCGGCTCGAAACGGTACAGATAATGAGGGCTGGATTTCTCATTAATCGATAGGGAATCAGCGACGAACAGAAAGTCAAATCTCCCTCTTTCCGCCAGTTGCGCCTGCGTCCGATAGAATGAGAGGCTGGTGCTCGCGCGGACATCCCTGTCGGGATGTCGCCAATCATCCCATGTGCGCCCAACGCCATGAAGGATGAGACCCAGTTTAATCTTGCGTTCTTGCGGCATCTTAGTGGTTCCGTCCTGTCAAGCTGCGTCGAGAGCGCTGGAGGGAGCCTTGCGCTGCGTTGTCCACCGGTTCTCCGGGACCGGTAGCCCCAGATGGCCGCGCAGCGTGTCCGTCTCGTATTCGACTCGAAAGAGACCGCGCTGCTGGAGGATGGGAACTACCCGCGTGCGAAAAAGATGAAAATCACGCGGCGAAGTCACACGTATGTTGAAACCGTCCGCCGCTTCATTGAGGAACCAGTTCTCGATCTGTCGGGCGACGGTTTCCGGAGAGCCCACGAACCCAAAGCGGGAAGCGCCATAACGCTCTGCGGCTTCGCGCAAGGACAGGCCGCCAGCCTTCACCCCACGAAGGATTCGTTCCGCTCGTCCTTTATAGCTGTTCAGCGTCAGGTTGCTGACGTCCGGGAATGGTCCGTCGAGCGGATATTGGCTGAAATCATGATAATTGAAGGCCCTGCCCAGCTCGACGAGTTTCTTTTCGATGCTCTGGTGTTCGTTGCGGCTCTCTCCGAGGGCGAGCGCTTCCTCATCCGTCTCGGCGAGGATCGGCGCTATGCCGGGCATTACGGTGATCGACGCAGGGTCCCTGCCCAATGCGGCCGCCCGGGACTTCAGATCACGGTAATACGCCTGAGCAGTCTCCAGATCGTCCACCCCGGCGAACGTGGCGTCGGCTATCTCCGCCCCAAGCCGTCTCCCGGCGTCGCTGTCCCCTGCCTGAAAAATTACCGGCTGGCCCTGAGGCGAACGAGCGAGCGCCAGAGGCCCATCGACGGAGAAGAATTCACCCCTGTGATTCAACGCATGCTGCTTCGATTTATCGAGAAATACGCCTGTGCTCTTGTCACGGGGAAAAGCGTCGTCCTCGTAGCTGTCCCACAATCCCTGCACGACATCGACGAATTCGCGCGCCCGCCGATAACGAACCGCATGATCCAGATGGGCCTGCTGGTTGTAATTGCGTGCGGCACCTTCCAGACCCGTCGTCACCACGTTCCAGCCTGCGCGCCCATGACTGATCTGATCGAGAGAGCCGAACAGGCGCGCTACGTTATACGGCTCCCAATACGTCGTGGTCAGCGTGCCGACCAGCCCGATCCGGGACGTCGACACCGCCAGCGCCGACAGCAGCGTCAACGGTTCAAGACGGTTCAGGAAATGCGGCGCAGTGTTCGGAGTAATGAACGGGCTGTCGACTATGAAAACCAGATCGAATTTCGCCGCCTCGGCCAGCCGGGCGTTTTCGATATACCAACCGATGTCTACGCTTGCATCGCCCGGAAGATCCGGGTCACGCCATTGGGTAAAATCCGTTCCCGCCCCTGCAAGGATAGCTCCAAGCTTGAGCTGTCGCCGGGTTGTCGCGGCCATCGTCGTCTCCCGTTTCTGGACAGAACCGGAGGGTGACGGGTTCGACGCTTTGGGAAAAACGAGAAATATTCAACGCAGCGATATGGCGACGCAAACCAGCCTCTCCTGCCGCCGCCGACGCTCTTAGTCGCGCAAGTGTCCCGTCGCAACCACACGCTATGCGTCCAGAGTTCCTTGAAAACGCGCCAAGGCAATCGCGCCGCGCCCGAAGCGCGTGCGGTAAACGCCGTCGCGGAGACGAGCGATCAGGGGGGCGACCCGATAAAAGGAAACCCTTCGCTCAGCTAAAAATACATGCAAGGAGACATGAGCGTGACTGCACACGGAGAGACCGTAATCGTGCAATAGCAGAAGGATTTTGAACGAAAGTTTTATCCGTTAGCGGTATCCGCAAGCAGAATGACAGCATCCTGCGTCGCAATGACAACCGCCTCATCCTGCCCGTCGATCCTTGCGGCGTCTCCAGCGGCAAAAAACTCCCGTCCCAGCGAAGCCGCGCCTTTCGCGACGATCATGTACAGCGTGCAGCTGGGGGCTGTCCGATAGAGAGCGCCCTCCCCGGCACGCAACGTCGCGCGCAGGAGACGAGACCTGGACCGCAACGTCACAGGAGCGCCGTCGATGACAGCCTCCGTCCCCTCCGGATCATCTTCTGGAAAACCGGATGCGATAATACGAAAACTTCCGTCTTCGATCGCAGGAAAATCCGGTCGCGTCTCCTGCGCCGGTTCGCCGCCTTCGTTATCGGCCAGAAACCAGAATTGAAGGCAAGACGCTCCGGCCGGCCCGGCGCGCCAGCCGAAGGACTGACACCCGCTTGCGGCGCTGATCGCGTGGAGCCCCCCGGCCGTGATCGTCTCGGATGGAAACAGCTCAGACGTCGCGCTCAGCGCGCCGTCGGCCACCCATGTCACGATGTCTACATTCTGCTCCGCTCCGAGGCGGAACTGCGCTCCCGATGCGATACGCATGGCGTTGACGACGCGCAGGCGGCCGTCATGGACATATGCGGCATCCTGAAAGGAGCCGAACGCAAAATGACAACGGAGATCGACTCCCGCTTCCTGGATTGTCCCAAGCATATCGACGCGGCGGATCGTGATCATATTTGTCGGATCTCCGCTCAGCCGTTAGACGTCGCGGGGCGCGACGCGACAGGGTAGGTCGTCTCCCAACCTCCGCCGAGAGCGCGGTAAAGCCGCGTCACGGAGCGGGACACCTCCGTGGTGGCGTCAACCAACTGTCCCTGAGAAGCAAGAAGCGCGTTTTGCATGGTCAGCACATTGAGAAAGTCGGACGAACCCGATTTGTACTGAGCCTGCGCAGTCTCCACCGCGATCTGATTTTCGTGAACGGCCTCCTGCAACCGATCGCGTTCAGACTGCGAGGCTGACAGATCGGCCATCGCGTCGTCGACTTCCTGCCAAGCCTTGAGCACAGTCCGCTGCAGGAAGATCGCCGCCTCTTTCTGCTGCGCCTTGCGCAGATGCAATTGCCCGGTCAGACGCCCCCCCTCGAACAACGGCAAGGTCGCGGTAGGGCCGAAACCATACTGACGGGAAGCCCATGACCCAAGGCCGCTGAACTGCAGGGCCTGAATATCGAGACTGCCTGACAGGGTGATGCGCGGGAAGAAATCCGCCACCGCGACGCCGACGGAAGCGGTCGCTGCGTGCAGACGATCCTCCGCCGCGCGGATATCTGGCCGCCGTTCGGCAAGCTGAGACGGCAGGCCGACCGGCACGCTCGCAGGCACAGGCGGAATCGCCGACGGCTTGCCCAGACGGGCGTTCAGAGCGCCCGGCGCCTGCGCGACGAGGAAACTCAGCGCATTCAGAAGATGCACCTCCTCCCTCTCCAGAGGGCCGCGCTGGGCTTCGAAGGTGTGAAGCTGCCCGGTCGAGTCCGCAATGTCGAGACGCGTGGCCGCGCCCTGCTGGAAGCGAAGCGTCGTCAGACGTACGCTGTCACGCGCAATCTGAATGTTGTGGTCGAGAATGCCGATGCGCGCCTGCACGCCCCGTAGGTCGATATAATCCTGCGCGGTCTCGGCCATCAGCGACACGAGCAGATCGCGGCGCATGTCTTCCGTCGCGTGCACCGCCGCCGTGGCTGCTTCGACCTGTCGGCGGACATGTCCCCAGAGATCGACCTCCCACGATGCGCTCATTCCATACTGCGGCAGGTTGAACGACGGGTTGCCGACGCTGCCCGGCAGCGCGGTCGGACCGAACCCCTGCTGGCCGCTGGCGATCGACCCCGCCTGCTCCCGCTCCATGGTCCCGAGCAAACCGAGGATGCCGTTTGTGCTGGCCCGCTCGCGGGCGTAGGAGGCGTTGGCCTCCATATGAGGCATCTGCGCAGCACTGGCGATCTTGCGTTCAGCGTTGCTCTCCATCAGGCGCAGGGACGCAGCCTGAAGATCGAGATTCGAGGCCGTAACGTCGTTCTCCAGAGCCGTCAGCGTCGGATCGTTGAACAGACGCCACCATTGCGGGTCGGCCATTGTCTCGACAGGACGACTTTCCGAAGGCGGCAGACTCTGGCGCCAGTTCGCAGCGCTCCTGATCGCTGGCTTGTGGTAATCCGGCCCCACCGTGCAGGCGGTCAACGCCGCAAGACAGAGCGTCGCCGCCAGCGCCAAGCGGGGTTGGCGCTGGCGCCCCTCGGCGGCGACCGACATGTTTGCATTGAGCATGTCAGCGCCAGACATAGCGGGCGTCATCAGCATGAGGACCGGATAGGCGCGAGCCCGTGTCGATGCTGACCTCCACCGACATGCCCACCCTGACTTTGGAAGCGAGAGGCTGTCCCGGATCGAAGGTCAGCTTCACCGGGACACGCTGCACCACCTTGGTAAAGTTGCCGGTTGCGTTGTCCGGCTGAATCGGCGCGAACGCGACGCCGGTCGCAGGCGCTACCGAGTCCACATGCGCTTTCAGCGATCGCCCCGGAAACGTGTCCACACGGATAGTGGCGGCCTGCCCGGTCTGCACTTTGGTGAGTTGCGTTTCCTGGAAATTGGCGAGCACGTAGGCGGCCTGCGTCGGCACGATAGCGAGGATCGCTGTGCCGGGATGCACATAAGCGCCCACACGCACGCCGCGTTCGCCAACGACGCCGGAGACTGGCGCCGGGATTGTACAGTAGGACAGGTTCAGTTCGGCCTGTTTTTCGTCGGCCTGCGCCTGCATGACCTGCCCCTGCGCCTCAACCAGCCGCGCTTTAAGGACATCGACCTGGCGGATAGCGGCGTCCGTCGCGGCCTGATCCCGCGCAATGGCGGCCTCCGCTTCCTTGTCTTTCGCCTCGCTGGACTGCTTCTGCTCGATGGTGCCTGCTCCACCAGAAGACAGGGTGCGATACCGCTGCATGTTTTGCTGAGCGAACAGTTGGTCGGCCCGGTCCGCCTCTACGGCCGCACGAGTTCCGGCGATGACAGAATCCTGCCGCGTCAGCTCCGCCTCCAGATTTCGCGCAGCGCCCTGTGCAGCAAGAAGACGGCCCTTTGCGGCGTCGAGAGCGGCGCGGTAATCGTCGTCTTCGATATGGGCGAGTTCTTCGCCAGCGCGTACGGCTTCGTTATCTTCGGCCAGAACGCGGTCGATACGCCCCGACACTTTGGGCGCGACCGCCGTGAAATCGGCAGTGACATACGCGTCGTTCGTGTATTGACTCACGCCGTCGCCCAAAACAAGTCGGCTGCCGCCCCAGGCCGCGATCGCGAGCACGGCTGCGGCGCAGCCAGCGTATAGCAGTGGTTTTCTGTAAATCATTATATTCACATCCGCGAAATTCAGTGGGCGGGAGCCGTCGCCGCCGGAGCGCGAGGCGGATAGACACGACGAGGCAGGAGAACGTTCAGGACCGCGTAGCCGAGACAGACCCAGATCAGACCAAAATAGATATCGGCAAGCCCGAGAACGACAGATTGCTCGTGGACGTATGTGTGGAAGACTTCGAGTGCGTTGTGCGCGACATGGCCCGCGTCGGGCGACGTGCCGGCCAACTGTTGCTGGATCGGGTCGCCCAGCCCCTGAAGTGTTGTTCCGTTCGCGCCGTGGCGATCGAGCAACATCACGGAGTGATACTGCTCGCGACGGCGGGTCACGGCGGCGAAGATGGCGAAAGCCACAGCGTTCGCCAGCCCTTTAAGCATGTTGACCATGCCGGAGATGAACGGACCGTCCGCGGGGCCTAGCGCAAGCGTCGCCAGCATCAGCGTCGGGATGACCGTCATCGGCTGTCCGAATACCTGCAGGATCTGGATGACGTAGAAATTGTCGCGAACCCAGTCAGGCGTCAGCCATGTGCCGAACCACGCTGCCGCCGCCAGACACGCCATTCCCCCTGCCAGCACGTAGCGGCAGTCGACACGGCGGCTGTTGCAGATGGCGGCGATCAACGGAAGCATGATCAGTTGCGGCAACGCCACCACGAGAGCGACCGGAGCCGTCTGGATCGGACGGTAACCGCGAATCTCTTCCAGATATGTTGCCGGGAGCTCAGACAGCAACCCGCAGATTGCCAGAATACCGACCAGAGAAATCAACGACGCCTGAATGTTGCGTGAGCGCCAGTATTGAATCTTGAAATACGGGCTCGGGTGGAACGCCTCGTTGATAAGGAAGACGACGAACGCCGCTCCTCCCCAGAACGCAAGATGCGTAATGGTCGTCGAACGGAACCAGTCCAGGCGGTCCCCCTGATAAAGGACAATCACCAGCGAACAGATAGCGGGCAAACCGACCATCAGACCAAACCAGTTGAATTTCTCGAACCGCTCCATATGCAATGGATCGCGCGGAAGGCCGTACGCAATCATTGCGACCGCCAACGCCGCAAGCGGGATGATCTCCCAGTAAAGCCAATGCCATCCGGCATGCTCAAACCAGAACGCTTCCAGCGGCAGACCGAGATTGGGGCCGAAGGTCGCGCTCATCGCGTACCCGCCAATGCCGAAAACACGAATTTCTGGCGGTAGATATTTGAGCATGACGGTCATCAGCACAGGCGGCAGACACCCTGCGGCCATGCCCTGAAACGCGCGCAGCACACACAGCGACGTCACATCCGGCATGAATGGCGCCGGGATGGCGAGCAGCGCCATCATCGCCGTCATGAAAATCGAGAAACGGTAGATCGAGAACGTCATGTAGAACCACGGCGTGAACGCCATGGCCGCGATATTGAACGCCTCGTAGATCGTGATCAGCCAGGTGCCGTCGTCGTGACTGATGTGCATCGCCCCGAGAATGTCGGCAAGACCATTCTCCGTCACATGTTCGTTGAAGCCCGCGACATGCACAGCCAGCAGCATCCCGACGCATCCAATGATCGTCCGGACGCCGAAAGGCGGAATATACGATGGCATGGGCGGCGACGCATGAATGACCGGCGCCGCCGATGGGACGACAGACGGCTGGGATGCCGACGCCCCATCGGGCGAGGCTGGGTGGCTGGCTTCGCCGCCATGTGTGTCGCGAGCTTCCGAAATCATGGCCCGCATCATCAACGCAATCGAATGCAGAAAAACCTCCATTCCGATTAAGTCTGGATTTCATTTTTCGGAATGGTTTTCGGTGGCCTGTGACTCATCTGGAAGAGTAGTATGGGCGGATGCGAGGATATGACCTTGATCTGCTGCGTTTTCTGCAAATTCTGATCGAAGAGGAAAGCGTCTCCGGCGCAGCCCGAAGAATGCATGTGAGCGAGCCGGCGATGAGCCGCCACCTGTCCAAGCTTCGCAGAGTGTTCGGCGACCCGATCCTTGTTCCGTCCGGGCGCCAGTTGACCGCATCCGCCTTCGCCCTGGGCATTCTCGACCGTGTTCAGGAGGTGGTGCGAGCGGCGGACGGTCTGATCGAGACGCGCGCCCTGTCCAACCTGCGCAACATGACGCCGAAATTCACCATCCGCGCCAATGACGTCGTCACTGCGGCGGTGGCGCTGCCCTTGCTGCGCAAACTTCGGGAAGAATGTCCGAATTGCGAACTGGTCTTCGCGCCGGAAATTGACGAACCGCCCAGCGATGCGCTGCGTAACGAAGGCATTGACCTCTACCTTGGCGCCACCGACATGCTGAGTCCGGAAATCAGGCGGCAGACCATCTTTTATGACCGGATGCGCGCGCTGGTTCGACAGGACCACCCTATTTTCGACGAGGGCATAACGCCGCAGAGCCTGACTCATTACGACCACATCAGCGTATCGCGGCGAGGCCGGGCTCACGGGCCTCTCGACTGGGCGCTACGCGATCATTTCGGCCTGACCCGACGCGTCGTTTTGGTTGTCCCAAACTACAAGGCGATGATCGACAGCATGTGCGACACGGATTTCATCCTGCTGCTTCCGGGCATGGCGCTGGATCGCGTTCCGCTTACTGCGCTGGGCCTTCGAGTCTTCGACTTTCCCTTTGTTCTGTCGAAGGTGGAGGCGTTTCAGGCGTGGCACCCCCGGCGCGACAATGATCCGGTGCATCAGTGGCTCAGGGAGAGCCTGTTCGGCGTATGTCGCAAGCTGGTTATCGGAAGGACCTGAACAAGGGGTAGGGGTAGCGGTTCTTGTCTGTGCTCTTTTAGAAATCTTTACGACGAGAGCGGGTAGTCTCAGGTAGGTGATTCAAACGGAACCGGCTCCTGCGCGCTCACATTGCTGCGCAACCATTTGAATGCAGTTCCAAACGCAACGTGCGTCCAATACATCTCATGCTGGCCCCGGACATAGTCCCTCGCGCCACATTTGATCGCGCCTGGAACATTTCTATCTCGAATTCTCTGTCAAGGCCCGGATCGCGTCTGGCCGGGTGCAACCGGCGACGCCTTCCCTACCGTCCCGAGTTCGTTACCACAGCATATCTCCCGGCAAGGATAGATCTCCGTCGTGAGGTCTCCTTGCAACGAAAGAGAGCGCCGCCATCGACTTTCATAGTTGCCCTCGCTCAGACCGGAGGTCCGATTCAGATGGCGCCGATCTACTCAGGACGCCGCCAGAGAACGGCGACGAAGTGGCATGGTCATGCAATGCACGCTGCCTCCGCCTTGCGAGAACTGGTTCAACTCCGGATCGACCACCGTTAACCCTTCCGCACGCAGCATCTCGTTCACGCGCTTTGAATGACGCGGACTTACGACGCGTTCGCGCCCCAAGGCCAGCACATTGCAGCCCATGTCACGCATGACTTCCTTGTACGTGACTGGCAGAAGCCGTATCCCTTGCGCACGGAGCCAGTCCAGGTCCTCGTCGGCCAGAACATCGACTGCGCACAGGGCCAGATTTTCCGCCACCATGGCGAAAATCACGTCGAGATGCAGGAAGTGCTTTGGAAAACGTATGACGCGGGTCGTCCACCCGGCTTCCTCGAACCACCCGAGGAATTCGGCCGCTCCTGCTTCGTCGGTACGGCATCCGGTGACGCCGACAACAACAAGACCCGGACGAATGATATGGATGTCGCCGCCTTCAATGTGCCCTTTGGCGCATGAGCGCCAGACCGCGTCGTCACCATAGAAGCTGCGGATCTCCGCCTCCTCGCCGACACGCTCATCACGCATCAGCTTCGTGACGACAGTGCCAAATGGCGTGGTCTGTGAACTGTCTCGTGTATAGACCTGATAAGGCATGCCCTGCTGCGGCGTAAGAAAATGGCAGGTGACGTCATTCGCGCCCAACGCATGCACCAGTTCGTCGAACTGCCCTTGCAACGCCTGCCGATCAAGGCGACCGTTCCGCTCCAGCGTCTCGATCGCAATGTCGTTGCTCGGAATCCAGGAGTAATAATCAGGCCGACAGAGCAGCACGTCCGACAGATCGCCTGTCTCGCTGTCGATGAACCATTTGTTCGCCGTCACCCGGTTCGTCCTCCCGTAAGGTCTGTGGAATCACTTGTGTCTCGTTGGTCGACGCTATCACGGATCGCCGGGGCGTCTCGCCTTCTTTCTGCTCAATTTCACTTTTGCAAATACAAAACCATTCGGCAAAATATCCAATTCCAAATACAATTTTGGAAATAAAATACTTTTCTCTTGACGGAACGTCTTGCAATTTGATTGGATTGTGAAACGATCAACCAACGCAACAACGGACAGGTTATTGCCCCGCAGTCAGGCCGTCAGATCCCGTCGACCGACGCCCCGCCACCCCTCAAGCGGTTTTGCTGGCCGGGTCGCCGAAGTGGATCTACGGCTCCTGCGCGTATTCGCGAGCGTCGCCGCGCATGGAGGCTTCGCCGCAGCCGAAGTGGCGCTGGGTAAAAGTAAATCGGCAGTCAGCATTGACATCTCCTCTTTGGAAAAGCGGTTGAATCTGGTGCTGTGCCAGCGCGGTCGCAGCGGTTTCGCACTCACCCCCGCCGGGGCCATCGTGCTGGACGCAACACAGAAGCTATTCGCCGATCTGGACGCATTTCAGAAACGCGTGAATGACGCCAGCGGAACACTCACCGGTCGTTTCAGTCTTTATTTACCCGACACCATCCAGATTCACAGTGACACGGCGTTGCTCCCCGCCATCGAACGTTTCGCGACGCGCTACGCCGCCGTCCATCTGGACGTGCATTCCGCCTCGCCCCGTGAGGTCGAATTCGCCGTACGCAGCGGCGCCGCGACGGCGGGTATCACACTCTACCCGCAACAGCGTCCCGAAATGCAGACGACCGCGCTCTTCCAGGAGGCCTCGTTCCTTTACTGCGGACGAGGTCATCCGTTCTTTTCCGCTACCGATGGCGCAATTACCCGAGCAATGCTGGCTTCCGCACGCATGATCGCTGTGTCTGAAGCGGCCTCGTCCCCGCGCTGGGACGATCTGCGCGATGAAATGAATTACTCCGCCACGGCGGAAAATATCGATTCCCGCGCGCTTCTTATTCTCTCGGGCGTTTATATCGGCTTCCTCCCCGAACTTTTCGCAGCCCCTATGGAAGCTGAAGGACGCCTGCGGCGGATCCCGTTCGACGGCCTCTCGGTGACCCACGGGTTTTATCTTCTGACCCGGCCGTCTCCGGAGACACAGGTCATGATCGACGCATTCCGCGCGATTCTCGACGAGGTACGCCCTTGAGACGCACAGGCCTGCCGGGCGTCCTCATCGCCGGGCTCGTAACAATGTTCGCCACGATCTCCGCCCGAGCCGAGGCGCCTCCTTCGTTCGCCGCCAATGGAACGCTGACGGCCTGCACCAACCCGACCCTGCCGCCGATGACCTTCGTGAACGGCGCGGAGGCCAGTGCGCTGGCTGGCTTCGACATCGACCTGGTCCGTGAGATCGCTGGCGTCTGGAATCTGCGGCCGGACATCGTGCAGATGGATTTCGAAGGGATGTTTCCCAGTCTCTCCGCCGGACGCTGCGGCATGGTCATAAGCGGCGTCATGCGACAGGCGACGCGGGAGCGGAATTTCGACGCGATCCCTTATTACGAGTCCGCGATGGTCGTCATCGCCCGCGCGGGAACGCCGAAGATATCGTCCTTCTCCGAGCTTTCCGGACAGACAGTCGCCATTGAAACCGGGACAAGCTACGGCCGACTGATCGAAATCGAGAACGCCGCTCTGGCGGCGCAGGGAAAGCCGCCCGTCCGGGTGCAGCTTTATCCGAGCGAGGATCAGGTCATCCAGCAGGTCCTGCTCGGCCGCGCGCACGCCGCGCTGAGTCAGGACGTGGAGGTGCTTTACCGCAGGCGGCAACTCGGCGGGAAAGTGACCACGATTTTCAAGCCGGATATTCCTGACTTCCATGATTTCGCGATCTATATTCGCAAGGATTCCGTGGATAAGGCGCGTCTGGAGCAAGCCGTAGACGAGCTGCGTCGGCGCGGGACGCTGACTGCGCTCGCGCACAAATGGAATATCGACGACACGTTGGAGGAGGCCGCTGCGACGCGCGGAGCTCCGTCCCGCTTCGACGTTCAGACGTTCCTTTCGGCCCTTGTCTCCCGCGCTTTTTTCAAGGGCGCAGCGATGACGCTGATCATGGCGCTGCTGTCGCACGTGACGGCGATCGCGATCTCTATTCCCATCGCTCTGGCGCTCAACGGGCGCCGCTCGCTGATCCAACCAGTACTGAGCGCCTATGTCGCAGTCTTCCGGGGGGCGCCGACGCTGCTCCAGCTCCTCTTCATCTGGAACGCATTGCCGCAGTTCCTTCCGATCTTCAGGGAGAGCTGGTTCACGCCGTTCCTCGCCGCGTGGATTTCGCTTTCGATCAACGAATCCGCCTATCAGGTTGAGATCAATCGCGCCGCTCTGCGCGCCGTCGATCGTGGGCAGTCGCTCGCCGCCGAAGCACTGGGCATGAAGAAATCCCATGTCTACTGGCACATCGTCTTTCCGCAGGCGCTACGGATCGCGCTGCCGCCGACCATCAATGATTTCATCAGCCTCTTGAAGACGACCTCCCTCGCCTCCGTCATATCGCTGCAGGAACTTCTTGCGGTGACGCAGATTCAGGTGGCACGCACGTTTCAGTTCACGGAGTATTACTCCGCAGCTCTCGTGTGGTACCTCGGGATCGTTTTTTTCTTCCTTTATGTGCAAAAGCGAATTGAACGCCGCTTCACATGGGCCGATCGGGACAAGGCTGCGGCCCATGACGCTTAATCGCCTTCCTGACCCGGAAAAGCGGCTCTCAATCCGCGATCTCAGCAAGCTTTACAAGGAATTTGTGGCGCTTGATCACATCAGCCTTGACATCGAGCGGGGTGAGAAGATCGTGGTTTTGGGTCCGTCGGGCTCAGGAAAGTCCACTTTCATCCGCTGCCTCAACAGAATCGAACCGCATGACAGCGGCGTGCTGATGATCGATGGAAAAATCATCGACCAAAAAACAGACCTGACCGAACTTCGCGGAAGGGTCGGTATGGTTTTTCAAAACTACAACCTTTTTCCTCATCTTACCGTGCTGGAGAACTGCGCCGTCGCCCCGCGCCTGGTCCGTAGAATTCCACGCGGAAAGGCTGAGGACACGGCCCGACGCGTTCTTGCGCAGGTCGGGATCGCGGAACAGGCGTCGAAATACCCAATTCAGTTGTCCGGCGGACAGCAGCAGCGCGTGGCGATCGCACGCGCGCTGTGCATGGACCCCGAGATCATTCTGTTCGACGAACCCACGGCGGCGCTCGACCCGGAAGCGATCTCCGGCGTGGTGTTGATCATCAACGATCTTGCCGCGCAGGGAATCACAACCGTCTGCGTTACGCACGAGATGGGGTTCGCACGTCGGATCTCTGACCGGATCGTCTTCATGGACAAGGGACGCGTGCAGGAGATCACCCCGCCAGAAGAATTCTTCACCGCGCCCCGCAGCGCCCGCGCCCGCGCCTTTCTGAACGAGATGATCCGCTTCTGAAGTCCTTCGAGCGTCGCCTCTCCGAGCTGTCCTGATCATGCGGACGGAAGGCGATAGCATTTTTTGATCGTCCGTCACAAACCACCATGACGGGCGGCAATGATCTCCGAACAGACGCACCAAACCGCGAGCCCAGAACGCAGAATCATGGGAAAATGTCGCCGCCGCGGGCTGCGTGCGTCGCTGATGTCCCGTTGCGTCCTGGCGTGGCCGTCGTCCACCGGAGAGTGCAGGACACATGGGGTCCTCCGCTCGTGACAGCCAACCAGAACGAAGAAAGTTATACGCTATCAAAAGTGACCTTTCGAATATTGATAACGAATACGAAAGATACTTGTTTTGTATTTGCAACATAACATGAGCCCGAAAAATCGGGAACCATAACAAGGAGCGCGCAGTGGCGGTTTACTCTGTTTCTCGCGGAAACACGCGTCCGGTTTCGCTTCGCCCGATGGCTCTGGCCGCGCTCTTCCTGTCGGGCGTCAGCCCCGCTGCCGTCGCCGCCACGGTTCCCAAGAAATCCGTTGCTAGCGCTACGAAAACCCATGCCTCGTCTCACAGCGATCCGGAGGCGATCACCGTAACCAGCTCGCTGGCGCGTCGCTTTCGCACCGCAGCCAACACCGTCAACGTGCTGAGCGGGCGGCAGATCGAACAGCTCCACATCGTCAGTCCCAAGGAAATAGCCGCGTTTGTTCCGGGCGTCACCGCCGTCAACGCCACGTCCGGCACGACGCCGATCTTTTCAATCCGGGGTATCGGGCTTGACGATTATATCGGCACGAACATGGGAGGAATCGGCATTTATCAGGACGGCGTGTTCGCGCCCTATCCTGTTTTTTACAATGGCCAGATGTTCGACGTGCAGAACGTGAGCGTAGAGAAAGGCCCGCAGGGATTCGAATACGGACGCAGCACGACCGGTGGATCCATCAATGTGGAATCCATCAAGCCATCCGACCATTTCGGTGGATATCTGGAATGGGGCTACAGCAGCTACAATACGAACACCGCACGCGGCGCCATTAACACGCCGATCACCGACCGCATCTTCAACCGGTTCTCGTTCAGCTACATCAAGGGCGACGGATGGCAGCATGACATCAAGACCGGCGCCCTATACGGCGGGCAGGATATTCTCGGCCTGCGCAATTTGACGCGGTTCGATATCGATGACCGCTCGTCGCTCATGCTGAACATCCACTATACGCGCGACAAGGGCACGCCGACCTCGCCGCAGAACGTGACTGGCGATGCAGTCAACGGCCTGCCCAACGGAACGATCGGCCTTGGACCCAACCCCGCCGCCAACGCCGTCAACGTGGGCGACACTCCTGTGCGGCGTAATGAAAATGGCGGTGGCGTCGGCCTCAACTATACGCGGCAGTTCGACTTCGGCACATTCACTTCCGCGACCGGAATCGATTTCTATCGCCGCGACGATTACGACAACTATGACGGCGAGGCCGTCCATATAGGCGACTACCGCTGGAACGACACGTACATCGCACAGTCGCACGACATGCACATGCGTATGAATCTGGCCCACAGGCTCGACCTGACTGTCGGCGTGTATGAATCCTTCGACAAGATTAATGGAGCCTATACCAGCTTCCGTTCGTTCCTGCTCGACACCCCAAACGGCAATCTTACCGATCACTTTGTGCAGCAGAATCTGTCCACCGGGCTTTACGTCAACACCGTCACCCATATCGTCAAGGGGCTGGATTTTATCGCAGCGGGCCGTGTGTCTTATGATGAACGCGGCTTCCACGGCGGCACAGTGGACGATGGCGGCGCATTGACAGGGACGCCCGGCGCGAGCCTGACCCACCGTAACTCCACGTATGACTACGAGCGTCTGACCGGAAAGGTGGGGCTGCGCTACACGATTGTGCCGGGAACGATCGTCTATGGCTCGATTTCCAACGGTTACAAGCCCGGCGCATATTTCGCGGCGCCTGTCAGCGCAGCCAGCGCTCTGGACTATGTGCGTCCCGAAAATCTGATCGCCTATGAGATCGGCGCCAAGACCAGCCTGCTTCACGACAAGATTCAACTGGAAGGGGCGTTGTTCGATTACGAGTATCACAACCGGCAGACCCTGTTCGTGGCCGAGATGCCAGGAGGGATCACGTCACTGAGTCTTGGACCTATCTCACGCTCCCGCACCCGTGGCGGCGAGTTGTCCGGGACGCTGCACAACGTCGTACCCAATCTCGATCTGCACGGCTCTTTCGCCTATCTTGATGGTCAGGTTACCTCTCCAGTCACCAACATCTCCGGCCTCCCTCTGCTAACCAACGTCTCCGCACACTCTTCCCTGCCATTCGCCCCTCGTTTCTCATGGAGCGCCTATGCTCGTTACGGCATCGACGTGTCGGCGAAATATCGCGTGACGTTGCAGGTCAGCTACACGTGGAAAGACAAGATGCTGGTGGCGCTGGGCGACCCTAACGGCGTCACCGACAAGATCAGCTCCATGGGAATGCGCATGGAAGTCGGTCCGAAAACCGGCAAATGGACCGCCGCAGTCTATGTCGACAACATGCTCAACAAGCATGGCGTCAACTACGATTTCACCGGCAGCGACAACAGCCGGGCTCAGTATATCCAGACGCCCCGCTGGGTCGGTTTCGATCTGCGTTACAATTTCTAAAATCGCATCTCTGTGCTTCCTTTACTGATACGGACTCACCCCCCTGTCGGTCACGAACGTCATTCTCCAATTGGACGCGGCAGTCCGACCAGACGAAGGCGTCAAGGCGTCTTCATCCGGCGCCAGTCGACGGGAAACGTGAGACGCCGTTTTCTTGTAAATTTTCATTTTCCAGGCACTGTCGCTTCGCTATTTTGAACTCTAATCCCGTAAGGACATCATGCGACTTGACCTGTTTCGGACGCTCTGGGGAGACTGGCGTGGATGGCGCGACATCCTTCCCGAAACTCATTCTGCAGGTTTTACGGGCGTAGAGGCGCGAACTCCGGAAACGCTTCCCGAAGCAAGCGAGAAAGCGCGGATTCTTGCAGACAACGGAATGCAGTATATTGCCATCGCCTTGACCGGCGGCGGCGTGATTCCTCGGCAGTCCGCGACATTCAACGATCATCTTGACGATCTGCGCGCCGCTCTGGACCGCGTCGCTCCAATGCGTCCGCTGTTCGTCAACGTGCTGGGCGGCAATGATCGGTGGAATGCCGGGCTTCAGGCGGATTTTATCAACAAGGCCCACGAAATTGGTATCGAGCGAGGCGTTCGGTGCGTTTTCGAAACGCATCGCTCGCGCATTCTTGCCTCGCCGTGGATCACGCTGGACGTCCTGCCGCATTGTCCCGACGCGTTATTCACCGTTGACATCAGTCATTGGGTCGTCGTCTGCGAACGGCTTCTTGACGACCCGACAGACGATCTTTCCCTGTTCGTGGAACGCGTGCACCATATTCAGGCCCGGATCGGTTACGCACAGGGGCCTCAAGTCCCGCACCCCGCCGCCCCGGAGTATGGGAAAGAACGGAGATTTCATCAGGATTTCTGGGAGTCTGTATGGCTTTCCCAGAATCGACGAGGTTATGAGACCACGACGATGACGCCTGAGTTCGGGCCGGACGGGTATCTGCACACCCTTCCCTTCACGGACGCGCCAGTCGCAAACCTGTGGGAACTCAATCGCTGGATGGCGGACGAGGAGCGTCGCCATTTCAACCACTGGAGTATGGAAAGGCGCTGATCATGAAGAAGACAAACGTCCGGGCTGCGATCCGGAGCGTCACCGTGCCGCCCCTTCTCGCAGCTCTTGTCGCGAGCGCCCACGCCGCAGCGGCGCCCTCTCCCGAAACAGCTTTCGTCAACGGCTATGTCTACACAGTGGACGCAAAAAATAGCGTCGCCGAAGGCGTCTCGGTTCGGGACGGAAAGATCATTACTGTCGGAAACAACGCGACGGTTCGCGCCAGCGTAGGTCCGCATGCCAAAGTCATAGACCTGCATGGTCGGATGCTTATGCCGGGGCTGGTGGACGGGCATATGCACCCGCTCGACGGCGGACTTCTGCTGCTCTTCTGCTCCCTGCAATATCGTGCGCTGACGGAGGCTGAACTGGTCACGCGCGTCACGGCCTGTCGCAACGATCCATCGATACCGCGGCCCGGCGGATGGCTCATCGTCAACGCGTGGTTTCAGGAAGCCATGCTACCCAAGGGAACGGTCCTGACCCGCGCGACGCTCGACAGGATCGACCCGGTGCATCCGATCGTCCTCCATTCTTCCTTCGGCCATTCCGCGCTCCTGAACACCGCCGCGCTGAAAGCGGCCGGGATCGACGCCACGACCAAGGCTCCGGAAGGCGGGGAGATCCATCATGACGCCTCCGGCCAACCGACCGGCCTGCTCGAAGACAGCGCCATGGACTATGTGGTCAAGGCCGAACCGCCGCCAGACGAAGCCGCCTATCTTCAAGCCGCGCAGGCGGCGCTTGCCGCCCTGCGAGCGCAGGGCGTCACAAGCTTTCTCGACGCAATGGCTCGGGAACAGGATTTCCACGCATTTACGGCCGCTCAGAAGAAGGGCGTCCTCACTGCACGCGCGCATCTCGCACCCCTGATCACTCCCACTATGGGGTCAGACGCAAAAGGGGCGACCGATTACGCGATCCGCATGCGGCAATTGTACGATCAGGGACCGATCGTACAATCGCCGAGCGTCACCATCCGAAACGTCAAGCTGTTCATGGACGGAGTGATTTCCGCGCCGGCGCTGACCGGAATCGTCTCGGAGCCCTACCGCGTCAACAAGGGCACGGCGGCGCGACCGGACTGGGAGCCCGGAACGTCGTTCGGTCCAACCCCTTATTTTCCGCACGCAGTGCTGACACCACTGCTTGAGGAACTGGTTAAGGCTGGCTTCGATCCGCATATGCACGCGGATGGCGACGGAGCAGTCCATATCGCGCTCCACGCCGTCGAGCAGGTCCGATCTGCATTGCCGGGCTCTGATTTCCGGCCGGCTCTGGCGCATGACGAAATGGTCATCGCATCGGACCTCCCCCGTTTCGCGCAGCTTGAGGCGATTCCGGTCCTGTCCTTCCAGTGGGAGAAGCGCGCTCCCGATACGACCGGCGCCACAGAAGACGCGCTTGGCCCGATCCGCGTCGCCGCGATGGAGCCTGCGTACGCGCTGGAGAAAGCCGGCGCCCGCATCGCGTATGGCTCCGATTGGCCGGTTGATCTGCTCAATGAGTGGTTTGCTTTGAAAGTTGGCGTCACTCGCGAAAACGATCCGGAAGCCGGGGCGCAATATCGTGGCCCGCTTGGCTCGCAGCCGCCTCTTTCTCGCGCGTCCGCACTGCGCGCGATCACGATGAATTCTTCCTACGAGCTGCGGCAAGAGAATACGACTGGTTCGATCGAACCAGGAAAACTCGCCGACCTGATCGTCCTTGATCGTAACGTGATGACGATCCCCGCTCAGGAGATCTCCCATACGAAAGTGCTGCTGACGATGGTCGGAGGCGATATCGTCTGGAGCACCGGGGAAGTCGCACCGGTCACGCACGGCCCGGGACTGCGCACGAGTGGAGCAGGCTCCGGAGCGCTATAAATTTTCGTACGATGGTCCGCGTCAAATCTGTTTTTCGATCCCTTGGCCTCATCCCATCGTCGCTCCTGCGTTCGGAACGCCTGTAGCTCACGCTAAACGCCCCCGACAAAGACAGTCCGACTTTTGCTACAAAAACAAGAAAGATTCAGACCATGACGGATACGAAGTCGTTTACATCAATCCCTGAGGTCGACATTGCTGGCCTCTACTCCCCCGATCTCGAAAAGCGTAAGGCCGTGGCCCGCGAGTTGGGCGACGCTGCACGCGATATCGGCTTCCTTTATATCTCCGGGCACCGGATCGACCCCACGCTCATCGACGGCGTAAGGGCTGCTGCGCGGGATCTCTTCGCCCTGCCGATGGAACGCAAGATGGCGTATTACATCGGGCGCTCAGCCACCCACAAAGGCTATGTCCCCGAAGGCGAAGAAGTATACGGAACAGGCCGCCCGGATCATAAGGAAGCCTTCGATATCGGCTACGAGGTTCCTGCTGACAACCCGCTGGTGCTGGCCGGGACCCCTCTACTTGGCCCCAACGACTGGCCGGACGTTCCCGGCTTCAGGGAGCGCGCCGAAACCTATTACCGAGCGGTGTTCGAGCTTGGACGGACTTTGTTTCAGGGATTCGCTCTGGCCCTGGGGCTCCCTGAAAACACGTTTGATGACATGGCCAAATATCCACCGTCCAAACTGCGCATGATCCATTACCCATTCGACGCGGAAGCCCAGGACGCGCCAGGCATCGGCGCCCATACGGATTACGAATGCTTCACCATCCTCCTTGCGGACGCACCGGGACTGGAGGTCATGAACGAGCGGGGCGAATGGATCGACGCGCCGCCGCGACCCGGAACATTCGTCGTCAATATCGGTGACATGCTTGAAGTGATGACAGCGGGCGCGTTCGTCGCCACGGCGCATCGCGTCCGCAAGGTCGGAGAGGAACGCTATTCTTTTCCGCTTTTCTACGCGTGCGATTACCACACTGCAATCAAACCGCTTCCCGCGTTCGCAGAGGAAGACAGTGGTTATGAGGCCTTGAAGATCGGCGATCACATGTGGTCGCAGGCGCTGCAGACCTACCAGTATCTTGTAAGGAAAGTTGAACGTGGCGAACTGGCTCTTCCTTCGGGCTCAAGGGGAACCGCGACATTCGGCCGATTAAAAAAGTGATATACTTGTAGAAATGTCCAATATTTGTCTTGAGCAGGGAAATTGGCCGAAATTTTGGCCGATGGAAATATGAGACTTGTAGCCAAAGAACGCGATGACAGGGGCTGTTATGGGCGTGATTCCGTCCCACCGCCGCTCCGCCTTCGTGAACTTCAGCGTCCAGCGCGTATGCCAAGCCTGATGTGACGGTTGTTCTGCCTTCTCAGGGGGATACGATCTGCGCAGAGACCCGCTTTTCACCGTTGGTATCACGGCGCCTTGGAACCACCATCGATGTGGCATCCGGGTCTTGCGCCGATCTCGAGAGACAGCCCGCTTTCCGCAGGCTCGCATCGAAGCGATCAAATAAACGCCCGGTCGCACCGGCCTATGCCGCGCGCCCGAAGCCGCCGGATCGTTTCCTCATCTGGAGCAAAGCCCGCAAGTCGGCGGCGTTCTGGATTCAGAAACGTCTCTGATGTTCAGTTTCGTATAGAGGCCGACGGGCCACTGTTCACTGACCGGGCACACTCCCGAAGCAAAACGTGCTATCCGAACCCGCATGGCGATCATGATCCTTCCCGGACTGTCCCTGGCCGAGTCCGAGCTGGAGGTCAGCTACATCCTTGCATCAGGCCCCGGCGGGCAGAACGTCAACAAGGTGGCGACGGCGGCTCAGTTGCGCTTTGACGCCGCCCTCTCTCCGTCCCTGCCGGAACGAGTGCGCGTCCGTCTGCTGGAAATTGCAGGAAGTCGCGTCACGCGTAACGGCGTGATCGTCATCACTGCGCGGCGCTTTCGCACACAGCAACGCAACCGCGAGGACGCGATCGAACGATTGGCCGAGATGATCCGTGAGGCCGCGCACAGGCCCACGTTCCGCGTGGCCACCAGACCGGGTCGCGCCGCCCGGCAGCGCAGACTGGACGGCAAGGCTCATCGGGCTGGCATCAAACGCAACCGGAGCGTGCGTAGCGACGATTAGCCGTCAGGGCGTGAGACGCTCTTTGCGTGCATCACGATACGTTCGACTTCATCCCGGCGTCTGTTTTTATGGTTTATGCGACTGTGCTGCGTCGGCAGACGATTAAGCCATCATGGTCACGTCCGCGATCGTAACGTTGGACCAGTTGCCACCCTCAAGCAGAGGTCCCTTCCATTCGCACTACCGATGGTCGGACCGTTCTCAAACATGCATGCAGATCAAATATTCAGGGTGTTATAGCTCCCGATCTATCTGGTGATTATTTTTCTCTGATTCTTCAAACGGATATAGCTCACAAACGCACCTAACCTAGCGTAACGAAGCAATCATACGCAAAATTCTCTGACATTTTATGGTTCGATCTCGAGACATTTTATGTTGCGAATCCGCATCGTGTATGATTTACATATATTATGAACACGTAATCACATGAGATGCCGCGCTACAGGCCTCCAGAGCACAAGGTCGATAGATGACTCGTCTCATCGGTTTAAAATCAGTCCTCCTTTGCGGTATCGCCCTCGTCACCCCTACATTTACCTATGCTGCCTCAAGCGCCACGGCGACGAAGCATATCGCACACAAACACATCTCGCCCGTTCCGCCCGCATCGACCTCCATTCCTGCAGCTGGAGGTCGCCCGCACATCGTCGCCCGCTCGCAGCGAAGCGCCGTCCGCGCCAACGCGTCTCCTGAACAAATCGACGTCGCAGGGCGTACTATCGGCACTTCGGTCCTGTCCCCGTCTACGCCAGTACACAGCACCACTCAGGTGACGGTGGTCTCTGGCGCGCAATTGCTCAGCACCGGTCAGACCAACGTGATGAGCGCTCTGGCGCAGGCCTCGGCTGCAATCACGGCTCCGCCACAACCGGGCGTCGGCAACAACGCCTTCGTACAGACCATGCAGCTTCGCGGTCAGTCCGCTGACGACACGTTGATTCTGGTCAACGGGCACCGTCGGCACCTCGGCGCCAACTTCAACGCGAACGCCGGCCCCAACTGGGGCACCGAACCCGCCGACATATCGCTGATTCCCATTTCCGCGATCGATCATATCGAAGTCATAACCGAGGGCGCATCCGCCTTGTACGGCGCAGAGGCGATCGCTGGCGCAGTCAATATCGTCCTGAAGAACCGAGATCATGGTGGATCGGTCAACTTCCAGAATAGCGGCTTCTACGCTGGCGACGGGCAGGCCGTGAACGGATACGCCGACTACGGCATGAAGCTGGGAAGACAGGGCGGGTATCTCGATCTTGCCGCCCAGGTGACGCATCAACAACCCAGCAACCGAAGCGGGGATTTCGTCGGGCAACTTTACCCCGCAGGCGATTCACGCAACGAGACGGCAAGTCGTGACGTCAATCGCATGCTCGGCGTTCCAAAGTCTACGATGGAAACGCTTAGCGAAAACATGGAAATCCCTCTCGCGCACAACGTGAATCTCTACAGTACCAGTACGTTCGGCCACCGTCGCGTCAATGTCGCAGAGACCTACCGCAGCGCCGCCAACAGCCTGACCAACAGCACGCTCTGGCCAAATGGCGCCATCCCCTACATCGCGATGGACCAGTACGACTTTGAGACCGACAATGGAATCAAGGCTCATGCGCTGGGTTTTTCATGGGACGCCTACGTCAATTATGGACGTGACGATCAGGCATATTCCACGATTCACAGCAATAACGTCTCCCTCGGCGACAGCAGCCCGCGAAATTTTTACGACGGAAAGGCCATTACGTCCGAATTATCAGCCGGTGTACGCGGCTCCCGCGAATTCCGGACGTCATGGTTGCCGAAGCCGATCGGTTTGCGGTTCGGCGGCGAATACCGTCGCGATACATTCCAGATGACCGAGGGCGAGCGGGACTCCTGGTACGGCCTTGGCGCGACCGATCATGGCGGAAACATACCCGCAGCGGCGACAAACCGCAGTCGTGACATTTACGAAGGCAACGTCAATCTCGATTTTTTTGTCACGAAGAACTGGGAATGGACAATTGGCGGTCGAGCCACCAGCTACTCCCATCTGGCGACAGTCGAAACCGGCAGTATCGGCACACGCTATAATTTCAATCGCAACTGGGCGATCCGCGCCAGCGTCAACACTGGATATCGTCCGCCAACTCTCGGCCAGACCTATTATTTCTACAACGCGCCCTTCGCCACCTACTCCGTAGATCAGTTACCGAACAGCAGCGCAGCAGCGCAAGCTCTTGGCGCTGGCAAGATCAAAGGCGAGTACTCCCGCAGCTACAGCGTTGGCCTGGATGCAACGCCGTTGGAGAACTGGCATTTCACGGGGAACCTTTACTACATCGCGATCAATGATCGCCTCGCCAGCACGACCACGCTCGGCGGAACTGAAGTTGCGGATATCCTCGCATCTTCCGGACTGCAGAACGTCACATACGCCTCATACTACACAAACCCGCTAAACACGCAGACTTACGGTGGGGACATCAGCACCGATTATACCTTGCACACGCAGCGGGCGGGCACGTTCAAATTCGCCTTCACTTTCAATTATTCTGACAACGAGGTTAGAAGCTACAACAAGACCCCGGCGGTGCTCGCGCAGTACGGTCTCAGCAGCTACAATAAATACGCCGAACAAATGCTGTTGCATTCGGCCCCGAAAAACCGGGAAAGCCTGTCGCTGAACTGGAATCGCGGGCGATGGGGCGTCTTCGTGCAGGAGCAGCGTTATGGTTCGACGCTGTTTTTGGCGAGCCCGACAGCAGCCGGCGTCACGCAACGCCCGGCTTTCCTGACCAACCTTGAGGTGTCCTACAAGATTCTACCGCAGTGGAGCCTGGCGATCGGCGCCAACAATCTTGGGAACAAATATCCGACCCGCATCCCGAAATCCATCTCGGGACCGTTGTTCGGCGCTTACAAGTACTCTTATTACTCGCCTTATGGTTTCAATGGCGGCATGTATTACGTCAGGACGAATTTCTCGTTCTGACCGTCCTCACATATCGCGAGGTGCCTGCATTGCCGTCTTCATTCACGTCCGGAGCGGACGCATCACGTCGGCTCCGTTTCACGATCTACGCATTGACGATCATCATGTGCGTCATATGCTATGGGGATCGCGCGGCCCTTTCGGTCGCCATGCCTCGCGTCGCGAAGGAATTCGGCCTTTCCCCCAGCGAAACTGGCTGGGTGCTATCGAGTTTTTTATGGTCGTATTTCTTTCTGAACTTACCCAGCGCCATAACGCTTGATCGGATCGGCACGCGTCTTGTAGGCGCCGCCGCCGTGACATTGTGGTCTCTCGCCATGATTTTCGGCAGCGTGGCGACAACGGTTCCCGCCTTTATCGCGACACGCATTTTGCTTGGGGTCGGGGAATCTCCGACTTTCGCCCTTGGCAATAAGGTCATGCGGTATTGGGCGCGTCCCGGCGAACGGGGGCTGATGATGACGGCCTTCATCTGCGGCATTCCTATTGGCCTCGCGACCGGAGCAATCGCCAGCGCGTGGTTGGTGGAAACATTCGGTTGGCGGTCAACATTTTCAATCCTTGGCGCACTCGGCCTTATGTGGTCATTGGCATGGCTCTGGATATATCCCTCCAAATCCGCATTGCAGATGAGTGATGCGCGAGATGCGTTCGCGTTAATTTCAATTCCTACCCTGTTTCGATCTCGCGATTTCTGGGGCATAGTAATTCCGCAATGTTGCGGAAATTACGCCAATTTTCTTCTAATGTCATGGCTACCGACAATTCTGCGCGACACGTTCCATCTGTCTCTCATGCAGTCGGGATTATACACGGCCTACAGTTACCTCGGCGCCACCATGCTGTCTCTGGCGCTTGGCAAGCTCGGCGAACGTTCGGTCCGGAATGCCGAAACGACAGCCGGAACTCGGCGCCATGCCGTAAGTTTTTTTCTGGCCATGGCCTCCATGCTGGGTGCATTCCCGCTCTGTCACTCTCCTTTTGCGGCCATCGCTTTGCTGATTGTCGCCATCGCCTGTGTGACAGCGGGCACCGGGGCCAACATGGCGCTTTTGGCCGATCTCCTCGTGGAACGCGGCAGTCTTGGTTCGGTGACCGGTCTGACCTTGACATTCAGCAATGGACTTGGGATCGCAGCGCCAGTCCTCACGGGTTATCTTCTTCAGGCCACAGGTAACTTTCATGCCGTTTTCTATATTGCTGCTTTCATCATTCTTGTCGGTTCAGTTGCGGTGTTTCTGATGCCGCGTCGCCATATTCACGCGCACCGGACCATTACGTCATGATCCGCATCAGCTGTGCGGGAGCAGGCGCCCTGTTACTCGACGCCGCGCACGGCGCATTCAACGATAGCGTGCAGGAACGAATCTGGGCGGTCGCACGACGCATGGCCGCTCTGCCGGAAATTCTTCAGGCCGTGCCGGGCGTGAATAACCTCCTTATCGTCTTCGACGCTGTTCAATATGATCCGGCTACACTCGAACATAGCCTGCGAGCGGTTTGGAAAGACACGTTGGTCGACGCCTCACCGGCTCGCGAAATCGTGCTGCCCGTGACCTACGGTGGAACGTTCGGAGAGGATATACCGGTCGTAGCGCGTTTTGCAGGCTTGACTGAGGAAGAAGTCATTGCGGCTCACGTCTCGGGCGAATACCGCGTAGCCGCGATCGGAGCGATGCCGGGCTTTGCATACCTGACGGGTCTCGACCCACGCCTCGCAATACCCAGACGAGCGTCGCCGCGCGTCAGTGTCGAGCAAGGCGCGGTTTCCATCGGCGGCGGGCAGGCTGGCGTCATGCCATGCACGTCGCCGACAGGGTGGCATATTCTCGGCAAAACCGAGGAAATTCTCTTCGACGCGCATCGTCCCGAACCCTGCCTGTTTCGACTGGGTGATCGCGTAAAGTTCAGGAGAGTCGGATGATCGAAGTCCTGACGGGCTCTCCGCTCAACGCCATCCAGGATCTCGGCCGCCCCCGAACGATGACGCTCGGCGTGTCCCGGGGAGGCGCCATGGACTCCGCAGCCTTGAAGCTGGGCAATCTGCTGCTCGGCAACGATATCGATGCAGCAGGAATCGAAATCGTCTTCTTTCCGTTCAAAATTCGCTTTCATGCCGATCAGGCATTCGCGGTAACAGGCGCCCGCGGGGTCGCTCGTCTCGATGACGAGCCTTTGCCTCCCGATTGGGCTGCAAAGGCTCGGGCGGGGCAGATCCTGACTCTGCACGCTCCGGCCAACGGCGCGCGAAGTTATGTGACATTTGCCGGGGGGCTTGATGTTCCGGTTGTTCTGGGATCCCGATCGACGGACATGAAGGGGGGGTTTGGAGGATATCAGGGGCGAGCGTTGGAAGCCGGGACACGGCTGGCCGCGTTTCCCTCTGACGCAAAGGACATGCCATCCAGTGGGTATGGGCTGGCGCATCCGTGCGACCTCCCTGAGAACGTGGCTGAGGTTCGCTGCCTGCCTGCCGCCGAATTCGATGCGTTCACTGATGATTCACGGGCGCTGTTCTTTGAACAACTATGGACGGTCACACGGACAGCAAACCGCCTTGGCTATCGGCTGGAGAGCGAGACGCCATTGAGCCTGCGCTCCCCGCTGGAGTTGTTGTCGCACGGAATCGTCCCCGGAACGGTTCAGGTCCCGTCCGCCGGAATGCCCATTGTCCAGATGGCTGACGCCAACACCTGCGGCGGTTACCCCAAGATCGCAAATGTGATCGAACCCGACCTGCGCCTTCTGGCCCAGACCCAGACTGGTCGGCAGATACGTTTTATCCGCGTCGAACTGGATGAAGCCGTTGCAGCCGTTCGGGCGGACGCCATCCGAATGCATGAACTTGGTCTCGCGTTGCAATCTGCACGCGCGACGCTCCTCGCCCGATAACGCGTTTCACGAAGGACTTTGCGGGATGCCCGATCTGACTGTCGACCTGAACGCCGATCTTGGTGAAAGCTTCGGCCACTACACAATCGGAAGCGATTCCGACATGCTGGACATCGTAACGTCCGCCAACGTCGCCTGTGGGTTCCACGGCGGCGACCCCGAAGTGATGGCCGCCACGTTCGCCATGGCGCGCGAAAAGGGCGTCGCGGTCGGCGCCCACCCCGGTTTTCCAGATCTGTGGGGCTTCGGACGACGTGTCATGCCGTTCAGCCCGAGCGAAATTGAACGCATCATCGCCTATCAACTTGGCGCCGCTCAGGCTCTGGCGACTTATGCCGGACACAAAATTACCTATCTGAAAACGCATGGGGCCCTCGGTAATTTGACCGAACGGGACGAATCCGTCGCAACAGCAGTCGCCAACGCAGTTCGTAGCGTGGATCCGACGTTGCCGATCATGGCCATCGCGCTGAGCCATCTGGAGCGGATCGGGCGAGAACGCGGTATGACCGTATTCTCGGAAATTTTTGCGGACCGCGCGTACACGGAAGATGGCCATCTGGTTTCACGCAAGGAAGCTGACGCTGTTCTTCACGATGCTGATTTCGCTGCGGAGCGCGCGGTCCGCATGATTTCCAGCGGCGCCATCGAAACCCGCTCCGGCGCGATGCTGTCAGCGCAGATCGACACGATTTGCGTGCATGGCGATAACGCTCATTCTGTCGATGTGGCCCGAAAAGTGCGCGCCCACCTTGAAGAGGCGGGAATATCCGTAAAAGCAAGAACATAAGTGGAAGATACGACGTCGATGACGATCGATTTAAATCGCGCCGAAGCCCTGATGGAGCGCATGCAAAAGCTTGGAGTGGCGGAACTGGAAGTCGGACACGCCGGAGAGCGTTACCGCATCGTTCGTCAGGCGGTCGCATCAGGCGTTGCTCCCGTCGCCTCCCAGACTGGACACATGTCTTCGCCTGTTTCTACAAAAACGTCAGCGGGCGGACCCTCGACCCATATCGTGTCATCGTCCATGCATGGCGTCTTCTACCGGGCCGCAGGACCAGGGCAGCCCCCTTTCGTTGACGTTGGCGCAGCAGTGCAAGAAGGGCAGACGCTCTACATTCTCGAAGTCATGAAAACTCTTTCTCGGGTCGGGGCCGAGTTCCCGTGCAAGATCGTCGAAATTATAGCCGAAGACGGACAGGCCGTAGAACCCGGCGCCCCACTGTTTGCAGTGGAGACCGTTGATGCCTGATATCAGGACGGTCCTCATCGCCAACCGGGGCGAGATCGCGTTGCGTATCGTGCGCGCATGCAAGCTTCTTGGACTGCGCACAGTGGGCGTCTATTCCGAGGCCGACGCCGGATTGGCGCATTTGAGACTGGTTGATCACGCCATCTGCATCGGCCCGGCGGCAGCTACGCATAGTTATCTCGACGGCGAGCGCATACTTCGCGCAGCGACCTTGACGGGAGCGGACGCCATTCATCCTGGTTATGGCTTCCTTTCGGAAAATCCGGATTTTGCCGAAGCCGTCGAACGGGCAGGACTGATCCTGATTGGTCCGGCCTCATCCGTCATGCGCCTTATGGGCGACAAGATCAGCGCCCGGCGCGCCATGAAGGCCAACGGCGTGCCTTGTCTGCCCGGCTCGGATGCAGCGCTACCCCTCGATCCCGACGAGATCCGAACCATATGCGATACGATCGGATATCCGCTCATCGTGAAGGCGGCTGGCGGCGGTGGCGGAAGGGGCATGCGCGTCGTCATGAAAGCTGATGAATTACTCGACGCCGTTGAGAGCGCTCGCAAAGAAGCCGGCTTCGCATTTGGAAATGCTGACGTTTATGTAGAGCGGTTTTTGCGCGAACCGCGTCATGTGGAAATCCAGATTCTCGCGGACGCTCACGGAAATGCTGTATGGCTGGGCGCCCGTGACTGCTCGGTGCAGAGGCGTCATCAGAAGTTGATTGAAGAAGCGCCTCCGCCCGGCATTCCTGAGTATCGGATTTCAGATCTTGGCTTGGCGTGCGCGGACGCTGCCGCCCGCATCGGATACACGGGCGCGGGCACGTTCGAATTTCTTTATGAAGATGGGAATTTCAACTTTATCGAAATGAATACGCGTCTACAGGTCGAACATCCTGTGACGGAGATGACGTCCGGCGTAGACATCGTGCGTGAGCAAATCATGATCGCGACCGGCGCGCCCCTGTCGTTCACACAGGCCGTCGTCAGAACAAACGGCCACGCGCTAGAGTGTCGTATCAACGCGGAAGATCCGGAAAGTTTCGCGCCTGCGCCGGGGACCATAAAAAAATGGCGTGCACCAGGCGGCCCCGGCGTCCGGGTGGATACCCACATTTACGACGGATACGCCATCCCGCCGCATTATGATTCTCTTATCGCGAAGCTCATAGTCCATGGTTCCGACCGGAACGATGCGATCCGCCGAATGTCGACGGCGCTTGAAGAGTTGCAAATCGACGGCGTCCCGACGACTGCATCGCGGCAGGTGCGTCTTCTGGATGATCCGGATTTTCGGGCTGGCATTTTCACCGTTCACACCCTCGACCGACGTCGCACGGGGAAGCTGTCATGAGGCAACAGGAAGACAAGACCGGGGATCCGATCGCAGGTGATTTTCTTGAAAACCTCGTCGCAGCCATGCGCCGTCATGGCGCAGGCGTGTTCGAATTTGAAAACGAAGACACGTTCCTGTCTGTCGTGCTGGAGGCCAAAAGCCCTGATATTTCGTTGAATACGTCGCCTGACACGGACGATGCTCGTTCAGAGGCCGAATCCGATATTTTTGTAAAAAGTCCGGAGCTTGGACTCTTCGCAAGCGCAGGAAAGAGTATCGGGGATTCCGTCATTCGAAACGATGTGATCGGCTTCGTGTGTGTCGGACCATTGCGGCTTGCGATCCGGGCGCCGACGGATGGACTCATCACCGAGGAGCTTGCGCGCGACAGTACGCCAATAGGGTATCAGGAAGCAGTTTTCCGCATCCGACCTGTGATCACATCATGACAGGTCGGACATCAAGATTAGAGAGACGACACGGATCTCGACGCCTGTTCATAAAACCCATTGAGAATACGCAACGCTTTCGCCACTTCTGCGATGACCGTACCGCCGACCCGACGATCATCCGGGATCAGTTCCAGCAGGCAAACGTTTCTAAGACGGGCGTACTCTGCACAGTACCCGGCGCCCGCAGCCGACGTCCGAACAAAAACCTCCTTGCCCTGCTTACGTCGTTCGATCAGCCCGCGCGCGTCGAGCTTTTTCATGGCGTAATTCAGATAATGTCGTTCGGAAATATTCAGCGCGAACATCAGGTCTGGAATACTCTTCTCCTTCGCACGATGGTTGACGTGATGCAGGATCAGCGTCTCGATCGCCGACAGTTCCGGCAAACCCGCCGCCGCCATGCAGCGGACGATCCAATGCTGAAAAGCATTATTGGCGACCGTCAGAGAAAATTCGAATTCGCTCAGGTCCTCGCTCCCAGGCGTCGCAAGATGCGAGGACGAGACAATGAACGGCCGCCTCTCCGGCTCTCGGGCGTCCGCGCCTCCGTCCATTTCGGCAGGCTCCCTTTTTCCTCGCCCCCGTAAAGCCATCGCTTACCCCCCTCCAGCTTCCTGTGCGCCGTAGCACGTGCCCCGAGCGAGCTTAACATCTTTCAGGACATCGACGAACATCATGACCGACAGGACCGCCATTCGCCTCGCCGTCGATATCGGCGGCACATTCACTGACGTAGTGCTCGACACTCCAGAAGGGCGCTATACGCGCAAGGTGCTGACGACGCCGTCCGCTCCGGAGGAAGGCGTGATGAACGGCGCCGCGTTGGCGTTGCAAGACGCCCGAACCAATCTGTCGGACGTCGACGAATTCGTTCACGGCACAACCCTTGCGACAAACGCGATCATCGAAAGACGTGGCGCCAAAACAGCTCTCATCGGCACGGAGGGATTTCGTGACGTAATCGAAATCGGCACGGAGAGTCGCTTTAACCAATATGATCTGATGCTTCGAAAGCCTGCGCCGCTCGTACCCCGCGCCCTGCGCTTCACCGCGCCGGAGCGCATGGACGCCCGCGGACAGATCAGAAAACCTCTTGATGAGAGGGAATTGCTAAAAATCGCTGACGAGCTTCGAAAGGTCGGGATCGAAAGCGTGGCCGTCGCTTTTCTCCACTCTTACGCCAACCACTCGCACGAAACACGTGCACGCGATATCCTCTCGACAGCTCTTCCTCATGTCACCATATCGATTTCCAGCGAAGTTTGCCCGGAAGTTCGTGAGTACGAGCGCACCTCCACCACGGTCGCCAATGCTTATGTGCAACCTTTGATGGCGGGCTATCTGGGCCGTCTGCGCAACGGCTTGTCCCGCGACGGTTTTAAAGGCGCGCTCTATCTCGTCACGTCGAGCGGGGCGCTGACCTCCCTTGAGACCGCCAGCCAGTTTCCCGTGCGTCTGGTCGAGTCCGGCCCGGCAGGCGGCGCGATCTTTGCCGCGCAATGCGCGCAGAAGATGAACGACACTCACGTGCTGTCCTTCGATATGGGCGGCACGACGGCCAAGGTCTGCCTTGTCGAACATTTTCGCCCCACCTCGTCGCGCACCTTTGAGGTTGATCGCACGACGCGCTTTATGAAGGGGTCTGGCCTGCCGTTGCGTATTCCCGTCATTGAAATGGTTGAAATCGGGGCGGGCGGCGGCTCCATCGCGCATCTCGACGCGATGAAGCGGGTGACGGTCGGACCGGAAAGCGCATCTTCAGTTCCCGGACCCGCCTGCTATGGCCTCGGCGGCACGCGGCCCGCCGTCACAGACGCCGATATCGCGCTTGGCCTGCTGCGCCCGGAAGGCTTCGCGGGAGGCAGCATGACGTTGCGCCCCGAACTCGCGAAGCAGGCGCTGCTCTCGGATATTGGCGAGCCGCTTGGCCTGACGGCGGAAATGGCGGCCCACGCGGTTTACGAGATGGTGTGCGAAAACATGGCCAGCGCCGCGCGCGTTCACGCCGTGGAGCGAGGCGTCGCCATCGCGGAACACACGATGATCGCCTTCGGCGGCGCAGCCCCCCTCCACGCCGCTCGGGTGGCGGAGAAGCTGGGCGTGCGTCGCCTCGTGATCCCGTCCAACGCAGGCGTTGGTTCAGCTGTCGGCTTTCTCGCCGCGCCTCTGGCCTTTGAGATCGTCCGCTCGTACCCGATGCGCATTGACGATAACTTCGATGTTGCGGCCATTTCCGCATTGCTTGGCGACATGGCGAACTCCATCATGGCTGTGTTGGCGCAGGACTCTCGCCGGGACGTCCTTCGCGTCGAACGTAACGCCTTCATGCGCTACGTCGGACAGGGTCATGAGATCACTGTGCGCCTGCCGGACGGTGACGATGGATTGTCCGATGTCGCAGCCCTCCGCGCAGCCTTCGAACAGGATTATGCGCGCCAGTTCTCTCGCGCCATTCCGGGGGCCGCAGTCGAAGTTATGAACTGGTCCGTCACGATTTCCGCGCCTGTGGCGACGCCGGAGCCTTACGCGTCCACACCGCCACTTCGACAGACGCAACCCGACGAACGCCGCGACTTCTTCTCCGGCGACATCGACGCGGTCGTCGATCTGCCGGTCCATTATCGCAAGACCATGCGCCCCGGCGACGCCCTGAGCGGCCCTGCATTGATCCGCGAGGACGAAACAACAACCTACGTGTCCGCCCGATATGACGCGCATATCGACGGCAGCGGCAACATTGTCCTGACCATGAAAGAATCTGCGGCATGACGACGAACGCCTCCCACACCGGCGCGCCGGCAGATGCGCAACAGGAGATCCGGTTCCAGATCATGTGGAATCGCCTGATTTCCGTCGTAGGGGAACAGGCGCGCATCCTGATCCGCACCGCCTTCAGCCCGATCGTGCGCGAGTGCGAGGACATTTCCGCCGGTGTCTTCGATACGCAGGGCCGCATGGTGGCGCAGGCCGTCACCGGCACGCCGGGCCATGTGAATTCCATGGCGGAATCAGTCAGCCATTTTCTGCGTCACTTTCCTGTTGAGACGATGAAGGAAGGCGACGCGTACATCACCAACGATCCGTGGATGGGCACCGGGCATCTGAACGACTTCGTCATCACCACGCCCACCTTTTATCGCGGAAAGTTGGTGGCGCTGTTTTCCTGCACTGGTCATTTGATGGACATTGGCGGTCTGGGCAATGGCCCCGACGCCACCGACGTGTTCATGGAAGGTCTGTCGATCCCCATGCTCAAGCTGGTCGATCAGGGCACGGTGAACGAGACGTTGATGGCCATGATCCGCGCCAACACACGCCTGCCAGTGGACACGGAAGGCGACACCTATTCTCTGGTCGCCTGCAACGAAGCTGGCTCCGTCGCCCTGCGCGACATGATGGATGAGTTCGGCATCGACACGATTGAACCTCTGGCGAACTACATCATCGATCGGTCCCGTCAGGCCGTCCTCGAAAAAATCGCCTCGCTTCCGAAAGGGTGCTGGTCATACGCCATGACGGTGGATGGGTACGACGCCCCGCTCGAACTGAAGGCGACACTGACCGTCGCCAACGACGGAGTAACTGTCTCCTACGACGGTTCTCCCCCGGCCGTCACACGCGGGATCAACGTGCCGCTGGCCTACACGAAGGCGTACACGGTGTTTGGCCTCGCCTGCGCCATCTCGCCGGACGTACCGAACAACGCCGGTTCGCTCGCGCCCTATCACGTGGACGCGCCTTCGGGGTCAGTTCTGAACGCGCTCCGTCCCGCCCCGGTCTCATCCCGGCACATCATCGGGCAGATGCTGCCCGACATGGTGTTTGGCTGCCTGCGCACGCCCTTGCCGGATCGCGTCCCCGCCGAAGGCACCTCCTGTCTGTGGAACATCGCCGTGCGAGGCGTCTGGTCTCCTGATGGCTATGCGAAACCCAGAGCCTTCGCTCTGGCGATCACCACCAATGGCGGCACCGGCGCGCGGCCCGGTCTGGACGGCTTATCAGCTACGGCGTTTCCGTCCGGCGTCCACGGCACTCCGGTGGAGATCGCCGAAAACCAGTGCCCTCTCATTTTCTGGAAGAAGGAGCTGCGTGAAGGGAGCGGCGGCGCGGGCCAAACCCGTGGAGGTGACGGGCAGATTATGGAGATCGGCACGACGAATGACGCATCGTTCGAACTGCTGGCGGCGTTTGATCGCGTAAAGCACCCGCCGCGCGGCGCGCTGGGCGGAAGCGACGGCGCCGCCGGTATCGTACAAACATCAAAGGGGCGATCACTGGCGTCGAAGGGGCTACATGTCATCGCATCGGATGAGCGGCTGCATTTGCTGACGCCCGGCGGCGGCGGCCTCGGCGCGCCCTGAACGCAACACCCTGTAGTTCTGTAGATCTGGACACCAATTTATATGCCGACGTGTTTCATCACCCAGCCCATCGCTGAAAAGGCGGTAGATTTTCTGCGCAATCAGGGAGTCGAGATTCGCTTCGCCTCCAGCATGACGATGGACGCCGTCATAGCGGAAGTCGGCTCGTCCGAAGCCGTCATCACGCGCGATCTGGGATTCAGCGCGGAAGCTCTGTCCGCAGCTCCGGCGTTACGCGTCGTCGCCTGTCATGGCTCCGGCACCAACCGGATCGCCGTAGACGCCGCCAAGGCCCGCAACGTAACGGTCACGCGCGCGCCCGGCACCAACAGCCGGTCAGTCGCGGAACTGACAATCGGGCTCATGCTCGCCGTGGCCCGCCGTGTCGGCGAGGCTGACCGAGCCGTACGCGCAAACGACTGGGCGTTTCGCTACCGCGCTGGCGGCATAGAGCTGTATGGGAAGACTCTGGGTCTGGTCGGGTTCGGCGCCATCGCCCGTGAAGTCGCACGGATCGCCGCCAACGGCTTCGGCATGAAAGTGCTGGCATGGTCGCCGAGTGTGCCTGCGGGGGTCTTCGCGGAGCATGTCGTGACGCCCGTGTCGGACATTCCCACCCTGCTGGGCGCGTCAGACGTCATCTCCCTGCATCGTCCCGCCGAACGGCCGGGCGATGCCTCCCCGGTCATCACGGAAGAGACGATCGGCTCCCTGCGTCCCGGATCGATCCTGCTGAACAGCAGCCGTGGCGCAGCGGTGGACCATCAGGCTTTGCTGTCAGCGATCACATCGGGGCGGTTGGCCGGAGCCGGGCTTGACGTCTTGCAGCAGGAGCCGCCAAGGTCTGACGACCCTCTTCTTCAGTGCGAGCGGATCGTGTTCTCCCCGCATATCGGCGCGGCGACGGAGGAAGCCCTTCTGCGGACCGCCATGATGTGCGCCCATCAGGTTATCGACGTGTTCTCCGGGCGCATCCCGCCGCACGCGTTGTGATGGCGCTTTTTGGACTTAGCCTTCCCGTCATGTCAGCCCCTCTCCTTCTGCAGATATCTCTTTCCTCACACAGGAGCATGAGCCCCGCAGGTCCTCGGGAACTATCGTCATGACGAGCCCCACTGTTCCCGGGCCGGGCCTTTACGGTCTCGCTCGGGTCTCGGCCATGACAGCCGTCGCGCTCGGCCTGCTTCTCGCAGTTCTCGATTACTCGGTGGCGAACGTGGCGTTGCCCACGATCGGTCACGATCTGCATGTCGCGCCATCCGACTCAATCTGGGTGGTCAATGCTTACCAGTTCGCATCCCTCGTCGCGCTGCTGCCATTCGCCGCCCTCGGGTCACGTGTGGGATTCGCACGCATGTGTCGCATCGGCACCGCCATCTTTATTGTCGCGTCGGTTCTGTGCGCGCTGTCGCACACTCTCGTTGAAATTTCCCTAGCGCGCGTTCTGCAGGGACTGGGCAGCGCCTGCATTCTAAGCGTCAATCTGGCGCTTGTCCGGTTCATTTACCCACCGGCGGAGTTGGGCAAGGGCATCGGCCTCAACGGTCTGGTGATCGGAGTGGGCGTGGCGCTCGGTCCAAGCATCGGCGCCGCAGTTTTGAGCGTAACGAGCTGGCCCTGGATATTCTGGTTGAACGTGCCCCTTGGAGGCGCGGCATTGGCTCTGGCGTCCTTCACTCTTCCCCAAACCCCGCGTTCCTCTGCACCCTATGATGCGCCGCACGCTCTGCTGTCTGTTCTCGCCCTTGGGGGCATCGCGTTGGGGCTGGACGAATTCGCCCATGGCCATCTGGGCCTTACGGGATTCGGACCGCTCCTGCTCGGGGCGCTTGCGATCGGCGTATTGTGGAGCAGACAGCATGACCGCCCGGACCCAATCTTTCCGGCTGATCTCCTAAAGCATGGCCCATTTCGCACGGCCTTTCTGGTCGGCGTGATGGGGTTTCTGACCTCCAACCTGTTCATGATTTCGATCCCGTTCACTCTGGAGGCCGTTTTTGCAAAGAGTGCGTCTCTGACAGGCCTGCTGATCACCGCATGGCCGATCGGCGTCACGATCGCTTCGCCCGTCTCGGGCAGGTTGGCGGACAGACTGCCCGTGGGACTTGTCTCCTCTCTCGGCCTATTGCTGACGGGCGTCGGATTCTTTGCTCTGTGCTGCCTGCCGCCGACGGCTCCGAATCTGGTGATCGCCGCCGCGATTCTGATCGCAGGAATAGGCTTCGGGGTATTCCAGCCGCCCAACAATCGCGCGATGATGGCCTCCGCAAGGGCGGGCCGCGAAGGCGGGGCCAGCGGGATGGTCTCTCTTTCACGTCTGAGCGGGCAAACACTGGGAGCTACATCCGTCGCCTGCCTGTTCATGTATCTACCGTCACGGGCGTCGATGCTCTGCCTGGCGTTGGCTTCATCGTGCGCCCTGATCACAGCGACGGTCAGTGGCAGCCGCCTGCTGAAGCGTGACCCGAAGAGGTCGCTTCCCTGAGCATTGCCTCGTTGGGACGCTTGCACAACGAACCGGGCGGACAGTTTCGATGCTGAAGCCAAAGCCGTTTTCGGTAGGTATCTGCTAAATGCAGTCTTCTATATTTAAGCTTGCCTAAGTAAATGTTGCGTCACAGCAGAGTGGCGTGACAGCGCTAGCGTCAGTTACGGCATATCGCACCGCAGACGCTTAACCGGCTACATAGTTACGAAACTGGAACCATCCATATTCATTGACGAGAAATGGCGGTAATCAGCGTGCCGGAGATTTTCTCGCCCAAAGGACGTCCCCGATGCCCGGACAGGGAACGAGGACTGGAAAGTTTCTTCTAGAGCTAATTCGCCTCCCCAAGGCCCACCAAACCTGGTGAGCTTTGCAATAGACCGGTAAATCAGACCGACATCATTGCGTGCGCGGGATGATGACAGAATCCGATGACTTCTTGTCCGTATTGAGAATCGTCCCCCCAGACTGCGTCGAATATGTGCCTGCCGCCGACTGGTTTGGTGTCTTTGGTGGGTGGAACGCAGAAACCGGCCCAAATATCCCACCAGCAGAACTCTTCATAGTCCCTTCAGGCTGGCGTGCGCATCCGCGCGTTATAATCGAACAGACGCCGTCCGTGCCGATCACTTCATCGTCGTCTCCAGTATAGTGCACGTCCGACACCCGATCATGGTCCAGGCGAATGACTGCGGAACACGTGGTGCCGCCGCCGCCGCCCAGTTGCGCGATGGTCGTAGCAATATCGCCAATGGGAATCAGGGTCGAACCGCCGTAACTCGCTTGTGCGTGCGTTCCTGTATAAACATAAATTTGAGTCGTATCGTTGAGTTGCTTCGTGGAGGCCGGGATTCCCGCACAAGCCTGAAGATCGTAGGATGTCATCCCGATCATTGTGATCTGCGCCTTGTGCGCGGCCCGTGAATCGAAGTACCCACATCCCCCCAGACCAAGGGACAAAGAAGACATCGCAAGAAGGTTGAGAAGGCTTTGACGATTCATTGGTTCGGTCAGTCTCCGCATGACGATTCAGCACGCACGCGTCAAAGCGCGCTTTCGCGTCAACCGTAGTTCGCTCTTTCACGTTTGCGCAAGTCGCAAAAGGCTATTGCCTTTGCTGTACCGGAAAAAGAAACGCCTCAAATTCAAGTCGAAAAATTTCGTAAAGATTTTTATAATATCATATTGTATCTTCCGACTACACTCCCGCTCTGGCAAGACAAGAGACACTCTACTTCGCCATTGCCATTCCAATGCGCAGTCTGCATTATAAAAATATGCGCACTGTGCGCGTAGACCTTGAATTCAGATATGCAAAGATCAGAGTTCTGTACACAAACGCCCCTCTTTTCTTCGTCTCCAAACTCACTCGGCTGGATGGCGATGCGGGCTCACGGAGAACCCATTACTCATGCCTCAGCAGTTAAACCGTCTGGCGCTGTTCAGTTCCGCCATGATCATCTTCGCGCTCGGAGGCTGTGGAGGGCCAGGACAACCGCCCGCGCCGCCTCTGCCCGCGCTGGAAAAAGTGACGGCCCTGGCAAGCGCCGACGCCGATTTTGTGCAGAAGCTGAACGATATGGATCTCACAGAGATCGCGTTGGCCAAAATTGCAGCGACTCATGCCGCCCGTAACGACATCGCGGCGTTGAGCGTCACTCTTCTGAAAGATCACACCGCGAATCAGGCGGCGCTAGCGAAAATAGCCACCCAACACGGCCTTACGCTGGCCACGGCCCCTTCGAACGAGGGACAGCGAATCATCCTCCAGATGAGTGGTGTGCATGGCGCGGCGTTCGATCGCGACTACGTCAATTACATCAAGAAAAGCTACAGAACACTCAAGCCTGCGCTTCAGGAGAGAGTCAAAAACTCACAAGATGCAGACGTCGTTGGCCTCGCCAAAGATACCGAGAGCATGTTCTACGAACATGAGTCTTCGCTCTGACGTAATTTTTCCTGTAAATGACGCGGAAAACATTTGAATTTAACATATGTTTTCCGCTGCGTATTGTTCGTTATTGAAAAGATGGCTTTGGAGGTTTCCCTTAGTTCCGCAGCGGAAAGGCGTGACGGGCGCCTCGCCCCAGACCGCCGTGTGTCTACCTTGATCCGTATTTGAAAGAAATACGGATCAAGGTAGACGATTATTACCCCGGCGAATTTTCTTGGCGGTCCGTTCGATCTATGAAATGTAGAGAAAGGCTCGTTCCAAGCGTCGCAAATATTAGTGTCCAAAATCGAATAACTGATTTTCGATCCGTGACATCACGCAGCTCCGGCATTGCACAAAATATGATTCACAAGCGTTCGTACGACATCTGAAGACGGCCTACGTCTCTCAAATTGGCGCTAAGAAAGCCTAACGGAGCCCTGATTACGGCGAAGTTCGTCAAATATCCGCAAAGTCATCAGAATCGTGTATTACCAGCTTCTCATGCAGGTAAATCATTTCGCTCTATTGCTTCCAACGCAGCCTTGATTTCCTGGATAACGGGCTCCAATCCGGGCCGTAATATATTGGTGCTCGATACTATTAACGATAGATTTTGCGGCGCCGTTTTTACGCCGGGCAACGGAAGAAAATTACAATCCGTCAGGTGACCCACTGCGTCGAAATCGCGCATGATCGCGATCCCCAAGCCGCGTTTGACCATATCGCATAACAGCGCGACGTTATTTGACGTAAACACGACATTGAACGCCAGAGACGCTTCCGCGAAGAGATTTTCCACCGTCGACCACAAAGCCGTAGATGAGTCCGGGGCTATAATTTGGTAGTCTAGACAATCAGCCAGACGAATACGAGATTTTTTCGTTAACGGGTGTCCGAGGCGTACGAGCGCTCCGATCCGCGACACCACCTGCGCCTCCACACGCAGGCCCGTGAACGACGGCGGATCGAACGTCACGGCAATGTCGCACTCATTGGCGCGAATGAGGTTTGCTGAGGTCGCTGCATTGGCGACGGTGATCTTGAAGCGAAGTTTCGGCGAGACTTCATGAAGACGCGTGACAAGCGCAGGAATGAAGCTCACCGCCAATCCATCGGCGACAGCTATTCGCACCTCCCCGCCCCTGCCGCTACGCAACTCCTCTATGTGCTGAAGCAGTGTGATTTCGTCATTCGACCAACGCGCGATCTGTTGCGCAACAGCACTCCCCGCCGGCGTCAGCCGTAAGCCAGACGGAAGCCGATCAAATAATTTCACCCCCAGAGTCTGCTCCGCATTCAGCACCTGCCTGTCCACGGCGGACGCCGCCACGTTAAGCACGTCCGCTGCCTTTCTCATTGATCCTTGCGAAACGATCTCTTCGAAATACCTGGAGAATTTCGAATGGAAGACCATCGCTCGCCCTTTATCTGAAAACTGTGTTCCCCGGCGCGACCGAGATCATCGTATAGCTCTTAAATCACGCGTTCTAAAAAAGGCAACATTCCGTGCGAAATTCCAACCTTTCTCGCGGGCGGCTGCACTCCCTATAGTGCCGCCGCCCGCGCTGAAGCGACGTCAAGTCCTGCGCCCCGTTCACTCATTTTCGGCGAACCTAAATGGATCGATTCACCGCGCATCACTCACGATCATCCGCACAGCGGGCGATGAACCGATGCCGGGAATTGAGTGAGACGCCCTACAGCGACATCCCTGACGGTCTCTTTCGCCCCTTTCTGGGATCAGCGCACACAATCACATCAGAACGCGTAACATCATGGATGCAGAATGCGGGCCTGTCGGTCCGACGCGACGCGATAGGCACCCTTATTGGCCGATATGAAGGAGCGCAGCCCGACGCCCCGGCCTTGCTGATCGGTTCGCATATAGACAGCGTTCTAAACGGCGGTGCTTTTGACGGCATGCTTGGGGTCTTGTTGGCAATTGAATGCGTGTCTGCGCTGCAGTCAAACAACCAGCGCCTGCCTTACGCCATCGAGGTCGCTGCATTCGGTGACGAGGAGGGCTCTCGCTTCCCTCAATCCATGCTCGGCTCACGCGCGCTCAGTGGCAAATCCGTCGGCTCAGTCGCCGAGATACAGGATCAGGACGGCATCACCTTACAAGAGGCACTGAAAGGCGTCGGCCTCGACATTGCCTACCTTGAGAGGGCGCGTCGTTCGCCACATGAGTTTTTGGGATACTTGGAACTCCATATAGAGCAAGGGCCGATTCTGGATAAGGAGGGGCTGTCGGTTGCAGCAGTTGAGGCCATTGTCGGCATCAGGCGCTTTCACGTCATTCTGAAAGGCGAAGCTGGCCATGCGGGCACCGTCCCGATGGAAATGCGTCGCGACGCCCTCGCCGCCGCGAGCGAAATCGTTCTGGGAATAGAGGCCTACGCCAATCAGAGCGAAGGGCAGCTGCGCGCGACCGTAGGGAAGTCCGAAGCCTTTCCCGGGGCCATAAATATCATACCTAGCCGGGTCGCCTTTACCATCGAACTGCGATCCGCCGATCATTCTGGTCTGGATTGCAGCGTTCTGAAAGTAACCTCGCTTATCGAGGCCATCTGCGCGAAGCGGAACATTTCAGCGACGATTTTCGATAGGCAGGATTTCGAGCCAGCCCTGTGCGACACACGCCTCACCACACTGCTTGAAGACTGTATCGAGACAGCCGGGCACCCACGCAAACGCCTTGTAAGCGGGGCCGGACATGACGCGATGATGATGTGCGACTGGATTCCCACGACCATGCTCTTTATCCGTAGTCCGGGGGGAATCAGCCACCACCCCGCAGAAACCGTCGAATTGAAAGATGTCGCCGCTGCGTTCGACGTCATGATGACATTTGTCTCATCGCTCGACGCGTGACGCGGGCGTTCCGGAGGAGAAGTGCAATGAGCGCCAACAACGGGCTTGTGCTGGTCGACAGTCATTGCCACCTCGATTTCGACGAGCTGGAGCCCGATTTCGAGGACGTTCTGAGTCGAGCAAGAGCTGCGGGCGTGTGTCGTTTCGTAAACATCGGCATTCAGGTCAGCCGCCATCAATACGCGCTACAACGCACACAGAACCACGACGACATTTTTCATTCCGTAGGCACGCACCCGCATTGGGCCGCCGAAGAAAATGACGTGACTGCGGAGCAACTCGTTGCGCTGACGGCTCACCCCAAAGTCATCGGTATTGGCGAAGTCGGCCTGGACCGCATCCTGACCGATGCGCCATGGGACGCGCAGATGCGTAATCTTCTGGTCCATATCGATGCGGCAAGACGCACGCAGCTGCCGCTGATCATTCATTCCGTGGGCGAAGACCGAGAAATGGAGGCGACGCTGCGTCGAGCAGACGCCGAAGGACGTTTCCCCGTTGTCATGCACTGTTTTTCTGGTGGCTGGGATCTGGCGCGCGCCAATCTTGAACTTGGGCATTATATATCGTTTTCCGGCCTCCTGACCCATGATGGCCGCGAAGCCCTGCACGAAATAGCCGCCCAACTGCCGGCTGATCGTATCCTTCTCGAAACCGACGCCCCGTCGCTTGCGCCAAAACCCTTCGAGAATCAGCGGAACGAACCCGCCCACATTGTCCACACGCTCGACTTTCTTGCCCAACTGCGAGGAATTTCGCGAAACGCACTGGCGGCGCAGACCACGGAAAACTTCTTTCGAGTCTTCAAAAAAACGCCTCGCCCGCACGCATCTTGACAGCCTAGCTGGCGTTCTGTTTTTTAGAACGGGTGGCCACAAAAATTGCACTTGCGTGCACAAGATACGATAACGCAACATTGTGCGGTAATGGCTGTGCTTCGGCACAAAAGAAAACTCAACCCTCAGCGCCGCGGTGGTAAATGACGCCTGTTAAGTTCTGCTCTGCTCGTTCCGTGCTTCTCATGACCGGATCGATAGGCGCACTTGTCATCGCGGGCAGCTCGACAGCAGTCTCGGCGACTACCCACCATCCCCAAAAACGTGCTGTAGCAGCGCACAGCGTCAGCCCGGCGGCACCTGTCGCCGTTGCCTCCAGACCGGCGGCGAAAGTGCGCCCTGCAGCGCGGCGACTGCCCCGCGGCGAAGAAGCCGTAACCGTCACTGCGCGGCGTCGCAATGAACGCGCCACCGACGTGCCTGAAGCCGTGTACACGATAAAGCCGTCGCAGATTTCCACGCTGACCGTCGCCGGCGACGATATCCGTTCTCTGGCCGGTCGCACGCCAAGCCTCAATATCGAGTCATCTTTTGGCCGCACCTTCCCGCGCATCTATATCCGCGGCCTGGGCAACGCGAACTTCGACACCAACTCGGCCCAGCCTGTCGCTATGTACTATGACGACGTGGTGCTGGATAACCCGGTCCTGCGCTCCTTTCCGCTGTTCGACCTCGCAGACACCGAAGTGCTCGCCGGACCGCAAGGGACGTTGTTCGGTCGCAATACGCCTGCTGGCGTCATCAACATCCACTCAAAGGGGCCGGAAGACAAGACGACCGGCTATATCAGCCAGAGTTATGGCACGTTCAATTCCGCAGTTACGCAGGGCGCTGTGAATATCGCCGTCGTGCCGCACAAGTTCTCGATGCGGCTTTCGATCATCAACCAGCGCCGCGATAACTGGGTTCATAACGTCTATGACGGACCACGCTGGAAGAAGAGCCTGGAGGGTTACGAAGATATCGCAGGGCGCCTGCAGGGCCTGTACACCATTGATGATTCGGCCAATATCCTTTTTGAGGTCAACGCCCGTCATGTCGAGGGCACAGCCACCCTGTTCCGCGCCAATTTGTACGAGCATGGTTATCAGGGCATTCGTCCCGGCTACGATATCTACAACGTCTCGCAGAACGGCGATAACGCCCAAAATCTGACGACTGCGGGCGGACATATCAAAGCCACGAAAAACTTCGCTCATTTCGGCGTTCAGCTGATCAGTTCCTGGACCGAGGGCTCCCTGGGCTCGATCGGCTCGATCGACGGCGGAAATCCTTCAACAGTTCCGTTCAGTGTTCAAACCGGAACGTCGGCGCCGAAAATCAGCCAGACGACGCAGGAACTCCGCGTCTACACCGTCAAAACCGGAAAGTTTTTTGATCAGGCTGGCGTCTACTACTTCAACGAATTTCTCGACGACTACGATTACAACTATAATTCAACGAGCATGAAGACGACGGAACTCGCCAACCAGCGTCAGAACGAGAATTCAGTCGGCGTATTCGATTCCATGACTTATGATATTTTGCATAATCTGAGCATCACCGGTGGAATTCGTTACACATACGACTTCAAAAACTTCAGCGCGACACGCATTTTTGGCGGCGATGGCCCGTTGGCTCTGTCCCAGGCTTCGCACTCGAACAACATCAGCTGGGACGCAAGCGTAAACTACAAGATTACGCCGAACATGAGCGTCTATTTCCGCGCCGCGACGGGCTTTCTCGCCCCCAGCTTCCAGGGCCGCCTGACAAGCAACAGCTACATTTCCAAGGCGTCGGCAGAACGCAACACGTCGTTTGAGCTGGGCTACAAGGCGAACCTCGCCCAGGGGCGCGTTCAGCTGACCGGCGCAGCCTATATGTGGAACACCAAGAACATGCAGCTGACGGCGTCGGGGGGAACGTCAAACCAGATCCAGCTGCTGAACGCTGATCATGTCGTCGGGCGCGGGTTCGAATTCAGCGCACAGACTTATCCGATCGAGAATCTCTCGATCAGCGCCAACATGAGCTACAATTTCACCCAGATCCATTCTCCCGGTCTGGAGTCTGGCGCATGCGGCGTAGGCTGCACGATGCTCAACCCGATCGACGCGACGACCGGACTTGCGAAAATCAACGGCAACGGTCTGCCTTATGCGCCCCGCTGGATCGCGAACCTGAACGCGTCTTACAGAATTCCGCTCACCAACACGAAACGGCTCGTTCTTTCCACGGACTGGTCATGGCGTAGTCAGGAATTCTTCACGCTCTACCGGTCCGTAGAGTTTGAAGGCAAGGCCCTGCTCCTCGGCGGCGCAAGCCTCGCTTATGAGGACACGAAGCATCACTACTCCGCCAGCGTCTACGTTCGAAACATCACAAACAAGGTCGTCGGCATCGGCGCGCTCGATTTCGACAACTATACCGGTTACATCAACGACCCACGTATCATCGGAGGTTCGTTACGATATGATTTCTGATCGGATGACAGGCGCTTTCCTTCGCCGCGTCTCACTCGCCGCAGCCCTGATGCTGTCGACCGTCGCGACGACCAAAGCAGCCTCGCCGATTGACGCCGATCAGAATCTCGTTTTTATCGACAACGATTTTTCAGGACCAGGAGAGACCAATATCGAGTCTCTCTATCCTGCGCTGTCCGATCCGCACACCAAACTTCTAGGCGTCGGAGCCGTAACGGGCGACGCGTGGCGTGACGAGGGCGCCGCCCATCTCCTCGCGTTCCTCAAACAGGTTGGATGCCCTTCACTCCCGCTCTATATGGGCGCGGAAATGCCCCTGGTCCGTACTGCAAACGAGATGTACGCCTGGGAGGCCCAATACGGCCGTATCATCTGGAAAGGCGCCTGGCAGCCCGCGAGCCCCCGTCACCCGACAGGACACCCGGATCAACCGTCCCTGATCCCGACGATGCCTGAAGGGTTTACGCCGACGCTTCCTCATGGAGAGAGCGCCGCTCACGCCATGATCGACGCGGTCCATCGTTATCCGCATCAGGTGACGATCGTGGCGGGCGGCCCCCTCACCGACGTCGCGCTTGCAATCAAGCTGGACAGTGAATTCGCCGGGCTCGCCAAACAACTGGTCTTCATGGGCGGCCTGCTGGACACGGATCATCCCCAGATCGCTGTCGAAAAAACGCACGAGATCGATTTTTACACCGATTTCAACATGATCTTTGACCCGGAAGCGGCGCATATCGTGCTTACCGCTCCGTGGCACAGCATCACCAATATGGGAAATGTTACGCTCGGCGTCTTGCTGAAGACGGAACTACGTGAACAGGCCAAAGGAAAGAAAGCGCCGCTCGCCGCATATTTCGCCCGTTACGCGCAACCTGGCATCCCGATGTGGGATGAACTGACCACGGCGGTCGCGCTGCATCCGGAACTGGTGACGTCGTCCGTTGACGCCACGATGGACGTCGAGATTGCGCAAGGGATGTTCTATGGCCGCGCCCACGCCCGCCCACTTTCGCTGTCCTTGAAGGGCGCGCCGGTGGTGCACATCGTTACGGCGGTCGATGCTGCAAAGTTTTATCAGATCTTCGTCGAGGGGTTTGATGGTCCTGCCCGTTGTTCACAGTAAACAACGGGTCGGCCGCCTCTTGAAACGCGGCCTCGATTCCTGAACCGAAACGTTGATGCTACAGACGCCGTTCATCGCCCTGACGAAGGAGACAGGCCCTGTCCACCCCCGACCTGCCCGCGGCGCCCCCTTCTGGTGGCGGCATTCTGCGTTTTTTGTCGCCGGACCGGGCCAATCCGCCTGAAACCAGTCTCACGCGCGAATTTCTGGCCGCGCTGACGACGTTTGGCGCCATGGGATATGTCGTGGTCGTGAACCCGCAGATCCTGTCGGTCACGGGGGCGGATCGGCACGCGTTGATCGTCATCACGGCGCTCGCGGCGATCGTCGGGTCGCTTTTCATGGGGCTGATCGGACGTCTGCCGATCGCTCTGGCCCCCGCCATGGGCACCAACACTGTGTTCGCCATGGCCGTGGCCGGGAGCGGCGTGTCCTACGGGACTGCGCTGGTGATGGTTCTGGTCGGGGGCATCGTCTTCACGCTGTTCTCGGCAAGTCGCCTGCGTGAACAGGTGGTGATGGCCTTCCCCGAAGCGATACGCACGGGGCTGCAATGTGGCCTTGGACTGTTCATCGCGAAGCTTGGCCTTATGGGTGGCGGCTTGCTGACCCGCGACGGGCACTTCGGCGATCTGCGGGAGCCGTCCGTGATGCTCGCCGGGGCCGCTCTACTGGCGACTCCCGTTCTGTTGGCTCTGCGCGTGCCGGCGGCGTTGCTGCTTTCGATCGTCGCTGTGACGTTGATCGGTCTGTTCGTACCGGGAGCGCATGGTGGCGCGCTTACGCACCTTCCAGCCGCTCCGGTGCAGATGCCGCCATGGCCCAGCAACTATACGTTCGCGTTCGACTTCGGATCGTTCATGAACCATCTGGCGTTGGCCTTGCCGCTCGCCGGGTATTTCTTCCTGGGCGACTTCTTCTCGGCGACGGCGACCCTTATCGGCGTCACGCGTCGGGCGGGGCTGATGAATGCTGACGGAAAGCTGCCGAACGCACGCGCCGCCTATCTTGCGGACGGGCTGGCCTCAATGGTCGGTTCCTGCATCGGCAGCCCGACAATCGCAGCGTATGTCGAGTCCGCGACCGGAGTCGAAACAGGAGGCCGAACCGGCTTGACCGCCATCCTCGTGGCGATCCTGTTCACCTTCGCGATGTTCTTCTGGCCGCTGATCGCCGCCGTTCCCGCTCAGGCCACCACGCCTGCGCTGGTCATGGTCGGCGTGATGATGATGGAGGGCATCCGCCATCTCGACTGTTCGAAGCTGGAAAATACAGTCAGCGCCGTTCTGATCATGCTTCTGACCGTCACGACGGGCAATCTTGTAATCGGGCTTGCCGCCGGTTCCTTTGCCTACACGTTGATGGCCCTCGCCCTGCGTATCCGGGTGGCGCCCGTGCTGCTGCTCACCGACTTATTGCTGGCAGTTTATGTCGCGCTCAGCGCCTTGACGCTGCATCACTGAAATTCCTGAAAGGATCATCAAAAATGACAGAGACAAAGGCGAAGCCGGGAGCCGACCTCGATGATCCTGCGCTGCGCGACCGTGCAGTAAAGGCGGCGGCTGGCGAGCATCCTTTCGATATTCTTCTGACTGGCGGCGCCGTTGCCGATATGGTGACCGGCGAACTGCGGGAAGCAGATGTCGGTCTGGTCGGGCCGCTGATCGCAAGCGTGCACCCCAGAGGCGGGCGCGCGGACGCCGCGCGCATCATCGAACTTGACGGCGCGGTAGTGGCGCCTGGCCTGATCGACACGCATCTTCATATCGAAAGCTCGATGATCACGCCGCGCAGCTACGCGGAAGTCGTTGTTCCGCAAGGCACCACGACAATCTGCTGGGACCCGCATGAAGTCGGCAATGTCGGCGGCCTCGACGCCGTGCGCTGGGCGGTCGCAGCCGCACGCGACCTGCCGCTACGCATTCTGGTGGAGGCGCCGTCCTGCGTGCCATCCGCGCCGGGTCTTGAGCGCGCCGGGGCAGTGTTCGACGCCTCCGCGATGGCGGAGATGCTTTCCTGGCCGGAGATCATCGGAGTCGCCGAAGTCATGGACATGCGCGGCGTCATCGAACGTTCCCCTCATATGAGCAGCATTGTTCAGGCCGGTCTCGACAGCGGCAAACGCGTCTTCGGGCACGCGCGCGGCCTGTCAGGCGCTCCTTTGCAGGCGTTCTGCGCTGCGGGCGTTGAATCCGACCACGAATTGACTGGCGAGCAGGACGTGCTCTCCAAACTCCGCGCAGGGCTCACGCTCGAACTTCGCGGGTCCCACCCCGACATGGCGATCGAAGCGGTAAAGGCGTTCGAGACGTTGGGCCATGTACCGCAGACGGTGACGCTCTGTACGGACGATATCTTTCCGGACGACCTCGTCGCCAAAGGCGGCGTGATCGCTCTCGTGCGCCTGCTGGTTACAGCAGGCATGAAGCCGCTGGATGTCCTGCGTTGCGGAACGTTGAACGCAGCGCGTTGGTTGGGGCGTAACGATCTTGGCCTGATTGCGCCAGGTCGCCGGGCCGACATGGTCATTTATGGCGACCTGTCCTCCCTTCCAATCCAGCGGGTCTTCGTGTCGGGACAGGAAGCAGCTATAGGCGGCGCGCTTACGACTGCCCCCCGACCGGATACGCTGGTCGCGCCGAAGGGCACAATGAAGCTCGCCCCGGTGGCGGAAGCTGCATTCCACATTCCTGCGCCGGGTGTAGTCGACGGCGAAAAAGTCCGCATTCATACCGTCCATACACCACGCTTTACCCGCTGGGCGGAACGCGATGTCGACGTCAGAGATGGCGCCGTTGTGCTGCCGGAGGACTGCATCATCATGGCTGTGTTCAACCGTTACGGCATGTCCGACAAGCCAGGCATAGGTGTGATGGAAGGTTGGGGCGAATGGCGTGGCGCTTTCGCGACGACGATTCTGCACGATAGCCACAACCTCGCGGTGTTCGGCCGCAATCCTGCCGATCTGGCTGCGGCGGCGAATGCCCTGATTGCGTGCGGAGGCGGCATGGCCGCCGTAATCGACGGCAAGCCGACCTGCGTGCTCGACCTGCCAGTCTGCGGACTACTTTCTGAAGAGCCGTCGCTGGTTGTGGCCGAGAGGTTCGCGGCTATGCGCGCAGCGTCTCTAGATGTCGCCACAGACGTTCCGGCGCCGTTGGTCAAGCTGGTCATTGGCGCAAGCCTCGCCTGCAATCCGGGTCCACATGTCACGGATCTAGGGATCACTGATGGTATGACCGGTCGGATTGTTACGGAAGCAGTAGTGGCGCTTTAAACAGGCCATCTACTTTTTGTTATGAGTGGCTCAGTATTTGCAACGGACTACTGAGCGCAAAGGTTATCTTTTGGTGACTTGGAGGGATCGAAGAGCCGTTGATTGATGCGCTTGGCCCGTAATT
>NZ_JOPL01000149.1 GCF_002153745.1 Acetobacter sp. DsW_063
TTCGCGCTTTCGCAACGGCAGATGTGAGTTCTCAGCCCTGTTGTTCAGACCTTTATGGGATCGGTGTTCCACGCACGGCATGACCTGACGCTTTGCTGCTCCGTATGATCTCAGTTTGTCGGCAGTCATGCGTTTTGGCCTGGCGCCCTGCTTCCTGAGAAGCCGCGTCAAGAACCGTCTCGCCGCTTTCGTGTTGCGTCGCATCTGCAGGATTTCATCAAGAACGTAGCCGTCCTGGTCAACGGCGCGCCACAGCCAGTGAACCTGGTCACGGATGACGATCCTGACCTCGTCGAGATGCCACACGTCGCCAGGAGTGGCGCGCTTGCTGCGTAGCCTTCGTGCAAACGCCGCTCCAAACTTCAGGCTCCAGCGGCGGACTGTCTCATACGACACGATAATCCCGCGTTCGA
>NZ_JOPL01000150.1 GCF_002153745.1 Acetobacter sp. DsW_063
CGCCGCATCCTTCATCTTCTATCTCAAAGAATGAGTCCTGAGCCTAGATGGTTGTTATGCGCTTTGCTGGAGCAGGCTGGCTGAGTTTTTCAGCATGAAACCCGCGAAGGCGGTGGTGTGCATTGCGGCAAGGGTTGAAGCGCAGCGCTCGTAGTCTTTCACGAGCCTTCTGCACCGTGTTGCCCACGCGACCGATCTCTCCACGATCCATCGTCGGGGCAGCAACACAAAACCCCGTTTTGCCTGAGGCAGTCTGGCGATTTCGAGGGTAATATCCTTCTCTTGAGCCGCTTTTGATCCGGTATGGCCCTATCGGCCCATGCCAGTTCAACGCTACCATCTGTCGCCCGCTGAATGGCTTCCGCCAGCGGGCCTGCTTCTGCCCGGTCATCCCTGTTTGCCGGGGTGACGCGCAGGACCAGAAGATGCCCCAGGGTATCGACCGCCATGTGCAGCTTCGATCCGTTCTTTCTTTTCGCGCCATCATATCCGGCGCGCGATCCACTCTCCGGTGTCGAACGCAGTGTCCGGCTGTCGATAATCGCCGTTGTCGACTGGGCCTGTGTTCTTGCAGCCAGCCGCAGCACAGCCCGGAGATCGTGGACAACAGCCTCGAAACATCCCCCTTCCATCCAGCGCCGGGATTGCTGGTAAACCGCAGTCCACGGCGGAAGATCGTTCGGCATCGCCCGCCACGCAATGCCGTAACGGATCACATACCGAAGATCGTTGAACAGTTCCCGCAGATCATGATGGCGTTGTTCCGCGTCTTCCTTCATCAGAAGAAGATACGGAACAGTCAGAGACCATTCTTCGTCGCTGATATCAGACGGATA
>NZ_JOPL01000151.1 GCF_002153745.1 Acetobacter sp. DsW_063
GCTGTATACGCTCGCTCCAGTGGCGGGGCAGCCTTCGCCTGTTCTTCCTGCCGTGAATTCGGTGGAGGTGCGGTTACCAACGATTTCGGCCGGACTGGATCGTGATCGGATCGTACTGAGCGACAGTGGCTATAAATTGGATGTGGCGTCGTCAGATGCGTGGAGCGAGCCCCTGGCTTCCCAAATTGCGCATGTCCTTGCAGGTGAACTGGGACAGCGCCTCCCGGGCGTCAATCTCGTCGTTCAAAACGACGCCATTACCGGCACGCCTCAGGCGTTCGTGGAACTGGTCGTCAACCGTTTCTCGCGCGACGCGTCAGGGCAGGCGATTCTGGACGTACAGGCGGCGGTGCGCATGGCCAACGCGGACGACGGGGCGCCGTTCAATCGGCGAATTCTTCTGAGCGCGCCAGCAGGTTCCGGTACGAAGGGGCTGGTTGCGGCACTAAGCATTCTGCTCGGGCAGGCGGCGGATCAGATCGCAGCGCAGATCCGCGCTTTGCCGCCATCGGTGATGGCGCGATAGGGGGGAAGCCAATAGAGTTACTGGAGGGGCGTCCATCGTCAGTTAATTTCGGTGACGGGTGAGGCGAGTGTGGGCTGACCGTGCTTCCGCCTTAGGCATGGTTATCTGCCGAACATTATCCTTTAAACCCTGTCGTCGCAGGTAGGCACGGATGTCGTGACCCGTGATCACTCCGGCTTTGACCAGTTGATTTTCGGGCGTCCCGGAGCTTCGCACCGCGAGAATGCCTTACGAATGGCCTTACCGAGTTCCTCGTCGGACGCGGACAGGGGAGCGCGTATCCGCTTGTCCTGATGCTTCACATCGTCAGGTCAGGCGCGGTGTCCGCCAGCGCGCCGCTTGGTCGCCTTGAGAATAATGATATCGTCAACCTGGTAATGCCACGATGCGGAAACGTAATCGCTGCGTTTGCCGGTATAGACGACTTCCTTGTAGCCGTAGGTTCTGGCGATGTTCGGCCTCGAACGCCCGGTGCCATGCTTCGGAGACAACCTCCATCGCTTTGCGGGCATCAGAATCGATCGGCACGCCTGGCGTTTTGAAATACTCGCTGGTCTCGATGGCCTTGCGGAAGTTCTCGCCGATCCATTGCGGCGTAGTCTCCTCTCACGACGCATGAGCGCACCAGCCCGTGCGCGAGAAATACTGCCCGCCAAGTCTCAAATAATTCGATTGAGATATATTCCGCCGAAAGATAAATGGCTACTCGTTTTACGTGCAGCGGTATGGTCTGCTCGGGCCCGAGGTGAGGGTTATTCACGTGATTGCGTCGATCTCGAAGGTCAGAGGTCTATACACGGTGCCATAGAACGCCAGCTTGGCGGCGGCTCAGGTGGTGGTGGCCTGTGAGCGGAATCCGTGGGCAAATCCGGTTGTCACGGCTAAAATCAAGCCTGCGTTCCAGACGGCGCATAACCAGATCGAGCCGCTCGTCGACGCGGCGCGTGCAGGAGATCCGCGCAATCAGGCCGCGATCGAGACTGTTCGTGCAGATCACGCCCGTCGCCGTCGAGGACGTCTTCGCTTTGCTCAGGCCTCTGAAGGAGGGCAGGGCGTGCGGACCGGGCGTTCGCCCGCAAACGGCTAGGTGAGGGAAATACTGCGGTGCGGGCAGGGTAAGGGCTTCGGGCACTCCGACGGTGAGCTTTGAAAACAGGGTCGTAGTTCGGCTAAATACAGCGCTCACGGTTTCGTGACTGCACCAAGAAGGTTTTTAAGTAATTGATTTCGTTAGGTTTGTGGTGCCGGGTGAGGGATTTGAACCCCCGACCTTCGGTTTACAAAACCGCTGCACTACCACTGTGCTAACCCGGCGGAACGACGAAAATCCGTCGCTTCATGTAAGGCGCTTAACTGACAGGCCTGCGCTATACAGTCTCTTCGCGTCGCTTTTGGTGGTTTCAAAGCTCTCCGTCAAGCCGGTTCTGCTGTGTACGTCATGGTGCCCGGCAACCACATGCTTGTGGTGGGTAGTGAGATTTGGTCACAGAGCGTATCGCGGATCCGGAGCGAGCAATTATAGGTCTTAAAAGTAAACGCGGCTCTTGTTTGATCGGGTAAGGGCGTCTCGCCTCTTTCCTGGAAATGTAAAGCGCCACGCTCGCATGGCTCGGGACATTCTAGTCAGACGCATCAGCCTGGATATCGGTCGTCGAGCTGTAACAACTAGGGCCTGTTAGGTCTTGAGATGATCTGCCGTTGCTGCAATGC
>NZ_JOPL01000152.1 GCF_002153745.1 Acetobacter sp. DsW_063
CTGCGGAATGGCCGTGAACCCGGATACACTGGTCGCGCAGATCGAAGGTGGGCTACTTTTTGGATTTACGGCTGCACTTTATGGGGAAGTTACTTTGGAGGGAGGAAGAATAGATCAAAGTAATTTTCATAATTATCGCTTGATGAGAATTAATGAAGCCCATCATGTTGAAGTGCATATTGTTAACAGTGGAGAGGAGCCTGGGGGGATAGGAGAGGTTGGGACCGCCGCAGCCTTTCCTGCATTAAGCAATGCTCTTTTTTCCGCCACGAAAGAAAGATATAGAAAATATCCGTTTAAAATAAAATGATATCTATCTATTTCATAATAATTTTAGAAAATCAAACATCTACTACGATGATCTCTTAATATCATATTTGTTATTTCCGGTCGTTTATTTCAATTCTTGATATTCGGTCCTGAAGGTATATTCCTTAGAGCCGGTTTGGAAATTCATGGATGAGCGTTTCTTCGGGTGAGATTGACGCCCTTGGCGACGAAGATCACGGCCTGTGAGACATCGATGCGGCGCTCGTAGTCGCGCACGAGGCGTCGCCGTCGGGTCATCCATCCGAAGGTTCGGCCCACGAACCGGTGCCAGGGGAGAACCTCAAAGCCTTTCGCTCAGTCCCTGCGACGAATTACCTCGACGACGAAGTCCAGGCAAGCAGCATTGTCCATCAACTGGAGCCGGTCATAGGCACCGTCCGCGAACAGATGCTTGACCCGCGGCCAGCGCTTGCAGATCGCGTCCGGGATCATCTGCGCTCCGGCGCTGCCGGAGATGTCCGCCGGCGTCAGGTTTACCATCAGCAGGCGTGGTGCTGTCACGTTAACTTTGGCATTTTGAGTTACCGGTTGGCGTGAC
>NZ_JOPL01000153.1 GCF_002153745.1 Acetobacter sp. DsW_063
TCCAACTCGTCTCCGCCATCATCAAAATTAACTGACGACACGCCCTAAAATAGTAATATCACAAGGCCGGTGCGGATTATTGGACAGCACCGCACCGGATCAGTGTCATCGCCTTTGTACGCATCCCTACATGATGATTTCGATAATGTATAAGCCTATGCGGCCGGATTATCGAACGTAGCTTGCATTGATGCTTCGTAATGAGGCGAAGCCGCTCACGGTTATGTTGGCTGCCTGTTAGAGAGGAGTATCTCCCTTGACGCAGACAGAAATTCTGTCACTTGATCGTTCTTCCACCGATCGGATCGGCATTCCGCGCCCGCTCTTTTGGGGATTTGTCGGGTTGCTGCTCTTCATGATCGGCGACGGCGTGGACGGTGCTGTCACGTTAACTTGCGAGGGGCATTTGAAGGCGCTTGAGGG
>NZ_JOPL01000154.1 GCF_002153745.1 Acetobacter sp. DsW_063
ACAACCTCTCGCTCAATTCAATACATTAATAGGTCCTGAACCTAGGAAGTCCGGCCCTGTAACAACTTCCCCCTTGGCGTGCGGAGCGCGGCGAGTTCAACGTGTCGTCTGCGTGGATGGCGCCAACATCCCCTCGCCCGCCGAGCCAGAAGAACGCGCCGTCCGTCCGCCGGGCGCAAACAGGCGAAACAGCGGTCCGGTCAGCGTCGTCGAAATAACGGCAAGCACCATCAGAGAGGCGAAGGCGAACTCCGACAGCATGCCCTGCCCGTGCAGAATGGTGGCCGCCACAATCTCCATCAGTCCCTTGCACTGCAGCAGCGCTCCAACACTCAATGCCTGACGTCGGCTGAGGCCGGCTGCCGGCGGATACACATAAACCGCCGCAATTTTTGTGACGATCGACACGGCGACCAACATCAGGGAGGCGATGACCGACGGCCAGGTCAGAGCGTCCCCGTCGATATGCAGACCGCTGTGTCCGAAGAACATCGGCGCCAGCCAGAACAACGAGAACGTGCCGACCCACTCAACCGGAAGACGACGCACCCAGCTGGGCGGCATGATCGCCCCGGCAAAATATGCGCCGATCAGCTCATGCAGGCCAAGCTGCATCCCTGCCCACGACCCTGCCGCCAGATAGAGAGGCACCGTCGCCCAGATCACCCACGATGGCGGGTTGCTGTAATGCCGGGACGCCCAGTTTCCGGCAGCCGCGAGACCCACGAGCAGCCCGATGGCCACGAATTCAAGCCCTGTCCATCCATGAAGCGCCGCCGTCCCTTTTGCGGCGAACTGCAGGGCGGCAAGACCGATCCACAGGGCGGCGTCGTCAACTACCGCAAGTTTCAAGGCCAGTTGCCCCAAAGGGCGCTGCGCGGGCTCAAGCTCCCGCACGACGCCGATGAGAACTGGTAAGGCGCTCACCGCGATACACAGGCCGATCGCCGCTGCCGCGACCATCGGCGTCGCATGAGGCGCGTGCCATCCGCGCAGAGGGAGGAAAAACTCGTACGCCAGAATCGAGCCGATCAGAAACGGACCGCCCAGCGCGACAGCCGCCCCACCCAGCAGACGCTTGAGCGATGGCGAAGGAATAGCATGGCTCGCATCACCCTCTCCTGGGTGCTGCCACATCTCGAGCCCAGCCGTGAACGCAAGCACGAGGACGGCTACCCAACCGATGTCGTTACCGTAAAGCGACGGCACGCCATATTTCTGCACAGGGACGTGCCAGACCGCCAGCAGGATTCCTACAAGGATCGGTAGTACTGCTATGGGCAACGCCTTCTGCAGCAAACGCCAGAGCGCCCACGGCAGTAGCACAAAGAGCGCAGCGTCGCTGATAAGCGCAGTAATGTTGGTCATTGCGCATCCTTTCTCGCCTATCGGCCGGACAACGTAGTGACACGAAGCGTGTTATGCAAATTCAGCATAACACGATACGGTGTTTTGATGAGGCGGAAGCATCGTCAAGAAGAGAGCCCGCTCGGTATTTTTGCAAACATCGTCTTCAAGTAAATCTGGTCGTTCACGGAGCCGTCACACATTTTTTCATACCCGCACGCACAGATAGCAACGTCTTAAGCATCAATCGAATTTAATGAGAAACATGATTCCACCCATCCTAACGAACCGTCCCGCGCTACAAACGTCCAAGGTCGAGGATTTTTCCGCTTATCTGGCCTACCTTAACGAGCCTTCTGCGCTTGCCGCGCAAATGATGGAAATTACGAGCGAAGTCCCCACCCGAGACTTTCTTCACTCCCAGTTGCAACTCGCCCCCGACGTTGTCGGCAGGCGCATGTTCGCCATTGACCCACGGTACAATCCAACGTCATCCGCGCAGTCGACGCCTTTATTTCGAGGGAAAATACAGAAACAAGCGTCATAGGCCTAGTGGATGAGTCCTTCATGCCATAGGCAAGGCTACGCCACGGAAGCTGCGAAAACGCTGGTCGTATGATGTTTCGTCGCGCGAAAAATGCGCCGACTTACTACGCAATGTCTCGCAGTCAACGCCGCCTCTGGTAAAGTGATAAGAAAGCCCGGCATGCGGCTTGAAAACCAAACCATCGAAAGTCGATTTGTCGCAGGACGATGGCATGATGAAGTCGGATAAGCCATCCTGCAACGGGATTAGATAAAAATCCTTCAACCGCAAGGAGGTAAATCAATAGGCAGTTCTCTGAGACTTAGGTTCAGGACCTATTAATGTATTGAATTGAGCGAGAGGTTGTGA
>NZ_JOPL01000155.1 GCF_002153745.1 Acetobacter sp. DsW_063
TGAATCACAGCTTCTCGCTCAGTTCAATAAATTAATAGGTCCTGAACCTAACTGATTGGTAGGCATTTGTCAGCGGGGCCGGGCTGTTACGTGTCACCACGTCCCTGTGGCGTTTGCTGGAACGCTACCGCGCGATACCTCGCTCATTGCGGTGATTCAGTGGGTCTGCGTCGCTAGTTCAGAACCGATGCTGCGGCGATCTAGGCTCAGGACTCATTCTTTAAGATAGAAGATGAAGCTTGCTGC
>NZ_JOPL01000156.1 GCF_002153745.1 Acetobacter sp. DsW_063
GGTGTTCGCCGAACGGATCAGCGCCGTGAAGGACAGTCGCCCGCAGCTAACCACTGCCGTCTCGTTCCTGCGCAAGGGTGACACCCTCGTGGTCACGAAGCCGGATCGCCTTGCGCGCTCCACCGGAGATCTGCTTGCGCTTGTCGAGCGCGTCCGCGAACGCGGAGCGGAACTTCGTATCCTGAGCATGGGTGGCGCAGAGCTCGACACCAGTTCG
>NZ_JOPL01000015.1 GCF_002153745.1 Acetobacter sp. DsW_063
AGGCTCATAACCTGAAGGTCACAGGTTCAAATCCTGTCCCCGCAACCACTGATACCCACATTGATGTTTTCGCAAGTCCTTTCAAGGACTTGCCTGATTTCGTGTCCTTCTGGTTCACGAATCTCAGCAGCGTGCCAAGCTCGCCATACAGCGTTGCGAAGATCTCGCCGCGCTTGTCGCCGGGGGAGAGAACGATCTTCTCGACCAGCGCGCGAACAGCTTCGGACGCCTCGGCCCGGTCCTCTGGCTGGTTCAAACTCTCGGTCAGACGCTCCACCTTCTTCTTGAACATCGCCGCGACATTCGGGTGAATGTCGAGCGTATCCTCCAGTTCGGAGGAGAGCAGGGCGTTCAGATCAACCTCGCGGTCGCGAAGCTCCTGCATGCGTGCCTTCATATGAAGGTCAAACATTCCGTTTTCGATCGCGGTCATGATCCCAGCGATGCCTTTCTCGACTTTTGCCAGTTCGGCCTTCCAGCCAGCACTGTTGGCGCGTCGCTCATGGTTCAGCCGGTTGGTCTCTTCCGTATAGGCTTTCATGGCTGCCGAGGCGGCTTCGGGTGTCATCAGTTTGTGCTTGAGGCCGGCCAGCACGCGCTCTTCAAGGTCGGAGCGCAGGATCGTCGCCTTGTTATGGCAGGAACGGTTAGCGATCCGGTTTGAGCAGGCATAGCGGTCCTTCTCGCGGAGCGAGTAGCTGCCGCCGCAGACGCCACAAAAAATCATCCCCGAGAACAGGGATTTGGGGCGGCGCATGCCGTTCATCCTGTTTGCTGCCGATGTCCGGACGGCCGCGATGACGTTGACATATTGAGCGGCGATCTTCGCCTGACGGTCGCGGACGGCCTGCCAGAGCGCATCATCGACGATCCGCAACTCGGGTACTTCGGTGATGATCCATTCAGATTTAGGGTTCAGCCGAGACACCCGCTTACCGGTTGAGGGATCCTTGATATAGCGGAGCCGGTTCCAGACGAGGCGGCCGATATAGAGTTCGTTGTTGACGATACCCGTGCCGCGCTGGACATGACCCCGGATCGTAGTGTCGATCCACAGCTTGCCGTTCGGACCGGGAATACCTTCATCATTGAGTGCGCGTGCGATCGCACGCGGGCCGACGCCAGCGGCGAAGTCTCTGAAGATGCGCCGGATAATATTGGCCTCGTTTGCGTCAATCTCGCGGTCGCCTCGGATCGGATCTCCACGCGCATCCAGCTTTTTGATGACCTTGTAGCCGTAGCATAGGCCACCACCGGATTTTCCGTCCTCAACCCGGCCACGCAGGCCGCGATGGGTCTTGGCCGCGAGGTCTTTGAGGAACAGGGCGTTCATCGTGCCCTTGAGGCCGACATGCAGTTCGCTGATCTCGCCTTCGGCCAGGGTAACGATTTTGACCCCTGCAAACTTCAGATGTTTGAACAGAGTGGCGACGTCTGCCTGATCGCGGCTGATGCGGTCCAGCGCTTCGGCTAGCACTACAGTGAATTCGCCGCGCTGCGCGTCCTGCAAAAGGGTCTGGATTCCGGGACGCAGGATCATGCTGGATCCGGAAATGCCCGCGTCCTTGTAGGCGCTGGCGACCTTCCACTTTTCGTGTTTGGCGTGCTCGCGGCAGATGCGGAACTGATCTTCGATCGAGGCGGCCCGCTGATTGTCGGAGGAATAGCGGGCATAGAGCGCGACACGGACCATGGCAGGACTCCGGGCATCATCTTTCAAAAAGAGAGAGTGTCAGAACTTACCTTGCTTCCGGCCACCGGGTGGTAGTCAATTCGCTGGCGTCGCCATCACGTTTTTCGGCCAGGCGCTACTGGATGGCGGGTGCGGCGTCGGCGGCGCTTCTGACGCTCATAATCCTCGCGAGCCATCTGGCGACCGATGAGCCGCGCCAGGCGGAGCACGCTGGCATCCGTCACATAAGGTGCGGCTGCTTCGTCGTCGGGAAGAATGATCTCGATCCGCGCTTGCCTGTCTCGTGGGTCCATGATGGTTTCTCCAGACGATATTGGAGCCATTGGACAGGATCATGCGTCATGGAAAAGAACAAAATTCTCCCATGCGGTAATCGGCGGCGTTTGCGTAAGTAATTGTATAGAAAGAAAAATACGAAAGGGAGACGAAGGTGCAGTTCTAGGTTGAGAAAAACCATAGTCCATTTTCCGTCGGCTACGTGTCACCGAGAGGATGTAGAGGAATAGATAAGACCGGTTTCGCCTTCATATCGGAGAAATGAAGGTCTAATCATTTTTCTGTATAACGGAAATTTGAAGTTGCTTTGTTCCCATAAATTCTGTTGAATTACAGCATTCGTGCAGTTGAATTACAGCATTCGTGCATATGAATGAACGTTTATAGAAGAGGGTTAACATCAGACTATTATTGTCAATTATAATCAAAAAGGAACATTCTTATGTCGTTTGGTGGAAATAATACATTAATTGACGGAAATCCTGTCATTGCAAGCGGCACTTTAGTCGTTGCAGCCGGAACACAGGCAAAACTGAACCTACCGTTTGGCCTTTTTACACTTATTTTTAACCCTGAGTTGCCTACTAATATCCAACTGTCGACAAATCCAATGCAGATTAAATTTGACGGAACAGATAATCCCCTTGGTATTAGTTCATCATTCAACCTACCATTGGCTAATAATGTTACTATGAGGTTAGTCCTTGCCGTCTATAGCATCGGAGAGGGTTCTAATGCGACTCGTATTGTTCATTATACGGTAAGCTAATGGTTGAAGAGCTAAAGTTAGTTGGCGACGCAAAGCTGGACGGTAAGCTTGTCGAAGGGCATGTTCGGAATCAACAAACGAGATTAGACCGGGGTTATATCGGAGATATACTCGGCAGTAGCAATAGTGCGCCTAGGAATGTAGCCGCACTAATCGCATTATTCGTATGTATAACCTTAATAATTTCTGTTTTCCGTTGGGCGGGGTCAGCCGACTTTAACTATAAAGACGCAGTGTCAACGCTGATGTCTCTTATTACTTTTTCTATCGGCTATCTTTTTGGGCGTTCAGCTAAGGAGTAATTATCGTTTATAATATCACCAACTCAGAAGTGAAAATATATTTATTTATGTATATTGAGATGGGGGTTATATTTCCCCCGCTCAATTATTAATGCGTTTATGAATGAATATAAATTTATATTTAGTAAATGGTTGCGATATATCAAATTTATTCGTTTTCATGGTTGGTGGAAGCGATTTCTTTAGAGCCTGTTTGGAAAATCACGGGTGGGCATTTCTGCGCATGAGATTGGCGCCCATGGCGACGAAGATCATGGCCTGTGACACGTCGACGCGGCGCTCGTAATCACGTACGAGCCGCCGCCAGCGGGTCATCCAGCCAAAAGTTCTCTCGACCACCCAGCGTCGCGGCAGCACCTCGAAGCCCTTTGCTCCGTCGCGGCGGCGGATAATCTCGACGATGAAATCCAGATAAGTCGCCTTGTCCATCAACTTCAGGCGGTCATAGGCGCCGTCGGCGAACAGATGCTTCACCCATGGCCAACGCTTGCGTATCGCATCCAGGATCATCTGGGCACCTGCACTGTCGGAGATGTCGGCCGGGGTCAGATTGACCATCAGGAGGCGCCCGTCCGTATCGACGGCAATATGGCGCTTGCGTCCGACGACTTTCTTGCCGGCATCGTAACCCCTTGTCTTTGCATGAGGCGCCTTGATGCTCTGGCTGTCGATCACCGCCGCTGTCGGACTGGCCTCGCGACCAGCCTGCTCCCGGTCGAGCATCAGTTCAACGTCATGGATGGTCTGGAACAGGAACCGGCGCGCCAACTCCCGAAACCAGCCATAGACCGTGCGCCAGTGTCCGAAATGGATCGGCAGCATCCGCCAGCCGCAGCCTGAACGAACAAGATAGCGAACCGCGTTGATCACTTCACGGAATTCGACCTCCCGTGGACGACCACGACGCCCAAGGCATGGCATCAACGGTCCAATCCGCTCCCATTCTTCGTCCGTCATGTCAGACGGGTAGCGTTTCGTCTTGCGGGTGATCCTGGCCATCCGGCCCCTCTGCTCTGGCGTCCACATCCAGAGCTTGAATCACATCAGACCGAATTTCCAAACAGGCTTTTAGGTGGGTATAAATTATCTACTTAGAATTTTGGCATCGTGCTTATATGGTATTGCGTATTATTGCGTGCAATTCTAAGTTCCAATTCTACAGGAGCACCTAAAAAAATAGTGTTAGTTTGTGCGTTGTATTGCGCTGAATTTACGCTATGTCCGGATAACAAAAGATCACTAATAAAATTTATAGGCTTGCCTCCAATCTGGTTCCACGTATTTGTTTTTTGGTTTAGTTCCCAAACCAAGAACTGTGAAGCACAATGATTGTTGGAATTTCTATGGTTGGCTGCGGTTATACAATATGATGACATCTTCTCATTCCTATATAATGTCTATCGGACATTTTACTTGTGTTGCCCGATGGAATATTTAATCGTCATTTAGTCATGGATCGAACGGCGACCTGCGTTGTTTGCTTCGAATAACTTAGGTCATGCTTGAATATATTTCAATCTTTTCTATGATTTGTATCTAGACTCTTATAACAGACATTCTGTTTCTCCTCCAAATTTGTTATTCAGCGTTTGCCAGACCGCTGATGGTTTGCCGGAATAGGTTACGCGCCGGTTCACTGGGTTCCATTGTTAGGTAAAGATCACTTTTGGCATCGCTCGCCGCGACAGTTACAACGATTCTTGGAAGTATTCTGCCGCTGAATGAGGTCGGTGAAATCAAAGGAATGCTCTGATCATGCGGGTCTGGACTTTGCTGAAACAGTCCGTCCCGTTCTGTAAGTGAGGGGGCCTTGGCCATTGATGAACTGCTCTACTGTTGCAACGCTGGCGAACAATTCCGATTGTGACCGGACGACTGATTCACAACAGAAAAAAGGGCTAATGGCTCCGCCCTCGCGCCGACAAGGGTGCGCGTCAGCGCGCTGACGCCGCCCGATGGGGTGTCCCCGATCTTCCTCCGCTGCGCTCCGTGCAGACCGGGCGATCCCCCTCCCCATCGGTCGCCCTTGCCGTTGCTACCCCGCTGCTCGCCGCGAGGCAGAGGAACAGCGGGGGCTGTTCCTCGCGGAACAAAGGGCAAAGACCATGACCGGCAACACCAATACGGCGACCGATTTCCGCAATACCATTCTGACCGGCGACAGCGTGCAACTGATGCGCGCACTCCCCCGCAATGCGGTGGATTTCATCCTGACCGATCCGCCTTACCTGGTGAATTACCAGGGCAGGGACGGGCGGAAAATCTGCAACGACGACAATGCGCGCTGGCTCCGCCCCGCCTTCAACCAGATGCACCGTGTTCTGAAATGGGGCGGCTTTGCCGTTTCGTTTTATGGCTGGAACCGGATAGATTTATTCGCCGATGCCTGGAAGGCGGCAGGGTTCCGCATGGTCGGGCATATCGTTTTTCGTAAGTCCTATTCATCTTCTTCCCGCTTTCTCCGGTATGAACACGAAAGCGCCTACCTGCTGGCCAAGGGGAATGTGACACCACCCGCAAAGCCCATCCCGGACGTGCTCGACATGCCCTATTCGGGCAACAAACTGCACCCGACGCAAAAGCCGGTGGCCGCACTTCTTCCCCTGGTGGAAACCTTCTGCCCGACCGGGGGGCTGGTTCTGGACCCGTTCGCCGGTTCGGGTTCGTCCCTTGTGGCGGCGCAGCATCTTGGCCGCGACTGGCTGGGCATGGAACTGGACCCGGAGCACGCGGCCACGGCGACCCATCGGCTGGCCTGGCACGGGGCAGGGAGGGCAGCGGCGTAAGCCGCCCTTTCTCCCTTTCTCGCGCACGCCTGACCCCGGACTGCGATCGGCGGCGGGAACGGCGACCCGTTGCCCGCGCGTGCGGCGCTCGCCGGCACGCCGGCTCGCAAGGTTCAGTGAAACAGGGTGCCGGACCGGTGTTCTTTGATCCAATCCCAACGCTGCCAGGTCAACGCGCCGCGTTCCCGGCGCGAACGGAAGGCGCCGACAGGGGCGCCTCGGTCAGGATTGTCCGGCGCGCTCCGCGCGCTGTCCCGATCGTGAAAACGATGTCGGGAAACTGGCTTCTATTCCCTGGATATATCGGAACTGTCCCGGCATGTGTGAGATATTCCATTCCACGGAAAGGATGCGATCCATGCTGCTCGGTCTCGGAATTGTCCTTGGCGTCGCCGGTATCGGTTTCCTGTGCTGGCTGCTGTTTCTCTGTGCGGTTTATGCCGCTCCCCTGTTTGTAGCGGCAATGGTCTGCACCACATTTTATGACCATGCCATAATGTCCGGCTCTCATACCATCCCTGCTGGTATCGCCGCCGGAATCATGGTTCTGGTGCTCGGTCAGGCGATCCTCGTCTCCTCGCACGATCCCGTCCTGCGGGTTACGGTCTCGCTCCTACTTGCTTTGCCAGCCGCGCTGGCTGGATTTGGCATGACGCTGGGGTTCAGCGGTCTGGGCGATATGGGCGCCATTCCCTCGTACATCTTCGCGACATTCGGAGCGCTGTGCGTTGGTGGGGCCGCATGGACGCGGCTTTGTGCCATCCAGCCCGTCTGAAAGCCTGATCTTCCGGCAGGCAAGTGTAGGGGGCGGCGGTCAGTCCCCCTTGCGCGAGCAAGGGCGGCTCCATTGGGCGTGTTCGTGCGCCGCCTCGTCGAAAGGGCATGGACGGGTAGGTATCCAGGCCGGACCGTCCAGCTTCACGCGGAGACACGCCTGTTCATACGGTGCAACGCAGGATCGGTGCGCCCCCTTGCTGTTTCCCAGTCCGGATGTGGGTGTGATCTCTGTCACAGACCCGCTGTTCGATATGACCGATAGCGGCCCCGGATTTTCCCGCCAGGGAAGGGCACGTCCCATCAGACCCGCACGCCTGTCCATGAAACCCGACGGACTGGCCTGCCTCCACATAACGCTGACGGCGCCGCACATCATGGCCTCGGATAATGGCCGATCTGCCCGAAGACCGGCTTTGCCTCGCCCGGCTCTGGCGCAACGGCGTCCCGCAACTTTCTTCCCCTGCCGGCTGCGCCGTCATTCCGCGCGGAACAAGAAAGTTCCGTGTCGCCGTCCTTCGCGTTGCTCCGGCCTGCAAGCAGGTGCGCCGCCGGTCGTCTCCGGGCTGACGATGGCCATCGAGGCCACGGTGGTCGCGGCCCGATACAAGCCAGGAGACAGGACAATGATCATCGGTTCATTCAAGAAAGTCGGCGAGGGGTACGAAGGCGAAATCGTCACCCTGACACAGAAAATCCGGGGCGTCCGCTTCGTGCCCGAAGCCAACCGGGCCAGCGACAATGTTCCCAACTTCCGGGTGCAGATCGGAAAACTGGAAGCCGGGGCCGCCTGGATCAAGCACACCACCGACTGGCGCGAATATCTCAGCGTGAAGCTGGACGATCCAACCCTTCCCGGTCCGATCTTCGCCAGCCTGTTCGAAGAGGAAGGTGGCGCCTATAACCTGATCTGGAGCCGCCAGCGCCCGCGTAACGGGGACTGACCACCCCAGGCCCCTCCGGTTCGCCGGAGGGGCTTTCAAGGGGCAGGGACACCAGCGGTAATGCCGCCCATTTCGTTCTGGTTTCGCGATCACATGATCTCCGATTGCCAGCTTCCCGCCGGATAAAGCGTCGTGGATACTGATTGTCCGGGCAGGCGTCGCCGCCCGTTCTCAGACACACGAGGGAGGGCGTCATGCCCGGAGCAGACTGGCAGAACCAGGCGCGGTATGAACACCTGCGTGATGCGAACCCGGCGGAACTCGGCTGGGAATATCTTCGGCGCAATCGTCGCTATCGCGACGAACAGCGCGCCTGCGCGGATCTGTCTCCCGACGATCCTGCCCAGGCGGAATTCGCCCGACGCTGGGGTCCGCGATTTCGCCGCCGATCCTGACCAGCGATTCAGCGCCCTGACCGCGCTCTGGTCGCGTGTGGCCCTGCCGACAGTTCTGGCTCTCAGGCCAATGCCGCCTGGCCAGATGCTGACGCCGCGTCGCCTCGACCTGCATGCCCTGTCCGACGCGCGTTTCGTCGAAACGTCCGACGGTGTTTATGTTTCTGCCGTCTGCGGTGGTGTGACCTGGCAACTCTGGATGGAACGGCAATGGCCCGGTGAGGGGCATTACGCTTTCGAGCAGGCGTATGACAGCTTCACGCCCCTGCGTGCCCACGAAGCGATCCGGCTGTGGCGCGTGCTTGCGGGTCATTCGGACCCTGGCCCCTGGCACAGGATGTCAGTGCAGTCCATCGCACGCCACATCCTCGCCCTGCGCGTCGCCGATGCACTTGCCGCAGGTGTTGGCGAGCGGGTGATCGCCGATCGCCTGCTCGGTGAACCGACGCCCAGTGCCTATGACTGGCCTGATATTGCCGGGCGCGGTCGGTTTCGTCGTCTTGAAAATCTGGCGAACCGGATGATCGACGGCGGTTACCGCGATCTTATGGGCTATCCATTGTCGCGCCGCAGGTGAGGGCTGGGCCGCATCTGTCCGCATTGTTTTGCCCCTGATTTTCGTGACGACTCCCTGAAAACAGCGAAGCACAAAAAGCCCTTTTCCCGGAAGGTATTTTCGAAGGCATGCGGTGAACGGCGGCGTTCGGGTGGTGAAAAGGACGGGTTCCAGTTTCGTTTCATGGACGTTTTTGTCGTGGATAAAAATGTCCATTCCCTGAGCCGCCGATTATCCACCAGCTTCCCTCCATATCCCGCCGGTCCCTGTCCGGCGCGGTATTGGAAAGGGAGACATGGTCATGGCGATCCCGCCGCACCTGATGCGTGTGCGTGAAGCGGCCCGGTTTCTGGGTATCTCGCTCCGCACGCTTGAAAAACATCGCACCTACGGCACCGGCCCACTGTACCGGAAGGTTGGCGGACGGGTGCTCTATTCGGTCGAAGACATGATGGCGTGGACCGCCGGGGGCGCACGTCATTCACCGTCGGAAGCGACCGCCAGCCGGGTCTTCCCGGCCCGCCCCTTGACCCCCGAAGAGCGGGAGAGCCTGTGATGGCGCCCGACGAGAGCTGGCGGGAGCCAGACCGGCGCTTCGTGGTCAGCGGCCCGGCCCGGCCCCGTGATCAGCGCGATCTGATGGGGCGACCGTTCTTCGCACTGGCCAGGCGTCCGCGCTTCCAGCCAGTCCGTTACCGGTCCCGACAGATCGATGTGATTGTCCGGGCATCGGCGGACGAAGGTATGGCGACGATCTGGGATGCCGACGTGTTGCTCTGGCTCGCGGGCCAGATTGTCGAGGCTCTCAATCATGGACGCTGGGTGTCACGCCATGTCCGCTTCACGCCCTGGCAATTGTTCCACGATCTTGGCTGGGCGGACGGTGCGCACCAGTACCGCCGTCTTCGCGGTGCTCTGGTGCGTCTGGAAGGCACATGGGTCGCCACCAGTCTGCGCACCCCTTCTGACTGGCCGGCGCAATCCTTCGCCTGGATCAGCGACGTGGGAATTTCCAGAACAGAGGGTGTGTCGCTGACCCTGCCGATCTGGTTCATGGAAGGTGTTTGCGACTGCTCCCGCATCCTCACCCTTGATCCCGCCTACTTCCGGCTGGCTGGTGGTCTGGAACGCTGGCTTTACCGGCTGGCGCGCCGCCATGCCGGTCGGCAGAAGACCGGGTGGACGTTCGATGTGGCGGACCTGCACACCCGCTCCGGCAGTCTCACTCCGTTGCGCAATTTCATGATCGATATCGGCACCATCGTGCGTCGCCAGAACATTCCCGGCTACGATTTTCTGCTCGTTTCCGGCGGAAAACTGCCAGGTCTGCGCATTGTTCCAACGGGTCGATCCACAGTGCCTGGGGAAAACCATGTGGATCATACCGTTGCTTCAGATGCGGAACATACCGTTGGTGCAGGTGCGGAATTACCGTTGCTACAGGTGCGAAAAACCGCAGAACCATTTGATTCAAAAGCCGAAATTAGCCCCGTAACTTATATAACTAATATAATAACTTATTATGTAGGGGATTTCGGTCTTTTCGCCCCCCTTCCGGCCGCCCGGTCGGGGCATGGAAAAAAGGCTCGGGAAGCGGTCGCGGATCGCCTGGTCGGTGTCCGATGACCGCTCGCTCTTTCAGGCCGGACGACGCTGTGCTGACCACGGTCGAACTGACCTGGATCGAGAAGCGCATCGAGCACTGGATCCGGTTCGGGCTCCCTGTCGAGGATCGCATTCTCGACCGTCGGCGCAGGCTGATGAGCTTCACGCCGGACAGCGTGTTCGCCTTCATCCGTTGGGCGGCCAACGATTTCGGAACCGTTGTGTCCTGCATCGATATCGTGCGGGCCGTGAGCGTTCAGGAAGTCTGCCAGACTGTGCCCTTCGTGCACCCTGGTGGCGAGAGCCTGCTGCGGCAGAGTGGATGGCCCAAGGTGCGGCGCGTGCTGGAGGCCATCGACGTCGTGGAGGCACTGGGAATTGATCCTGCGGCCGCCTGTCCCGATCACTGGCGGCACCTGCATCACCGGCTTACAGCGGCGCAGGAGCCGCGTCCCTATACGCGCGAACGCCACGAGGCGTGGCTGCGCAGGGGAGCCGTATCATGACCCGGCGCGGCTGGTTTTTCGCCACGTATTTCGCTGTGCTCGGCGTGGGCGCTTCGCTGGCGTTTCATCCCACACCGCGCTGGGTCTGGAACGAGACGGCCAGCGTTCCGGTGGGCCTGTATCGCATCCAGCCCACAGTCCCGGTGCGCGTCGGCGACATTGTCGCGCTCCGTCTTCCTGAGCGCGAGGCCACGCTGCTGGCGACACGCGGCTACCTGCCGTTCGGCGTGCCGCTGCTCAAGCCTGTGGCAGCACTGGCGGGGCAGAGTGTCTGTCGCATCGGCGTCCATGTCACCATCGACGGTAAGGCGGCCGGTGACGCGAAACCCGTCGATCATCGGGGCCGCAAGCTGCCGGTCTGGCAGGGGTGTCAGCATCTCGGGCCGGGGCAGATCTTCGTCATGAACGCCGCTGTGCCGACCAGTCTGGACGGGCGGTATTTCGGCGTCCTGCCGATGGACACCGTCATCGGACGCGCCGTGCCGGTGTATGTCAGGACGGGCGAGGCAGAGCCACCGCCGCCGCATTTCGACCCCCTTCCGGAACCGGATGATCCCGTGCGGAAGGGAGTGCTGCTGGCTCCACCCATGATGCCCGTGAAAGAGAGCGAACCGCTCATTCAATGATGGTCATCCATCCCTTGAATTCTCAGTCATTCCCATTCTGTCGGAAAGGATTTTTCCCATGAGCCAGATCGGATTTTTCACCCGCACCGCCGATGGATTTGCCGGGCGTGTGCGCACCCTGTCGCTGGATGCTGAACTGATCTTCGTGCCAGCGGAAAACACTGGCGCGGAGCATGAACCGGATTATCGCATCCATCTGGGCGACGGGGATACTGGTCCCGAACTGGGCGCGGGATGGAAACGCACCGGGGAACGTGCCGGCGAGTATGTATCCGTGGTCTTGGATGATCCCACTTTCATGCAGCCAATCCGCGCTACGCTGTTCCAGGCGGGACGCGGTGGGCGTGAATGGCAACTGGTGTGGAACCGGCCCGCGAAGCGTCCGGGAGGTCGGGAATGAGGCGCCGGCATTTCCTGCCCGGCAGCATGCTGGCCGTGCTCGCGCTGCCGCTCTCGCCCGGTCATGGCTATGCGCAGGATTTCGACGATCTGGTGCGGCAGGCGGCGGAGCAAAATGCGATCCCGGCGACGTGGGTGCGGGCGGTCCTGCAGGCTGAAAGCGCTGGCGACGCGCACGCAGTTTCCGGTGCCGGTGCGATGGGTCTGATGCAGCTTATGCCGGGCACATGGAAGGATGCCCGCCGCACGCTCAATCTGGGTGCCGATCCCTTCGATCCGCACGACAATATCGCGGCTGGGGCAGCCTACCTGCGATGGCTGCACGACCGTTATGGCGATGCAGGCTTTCTTGCCGCCTACAACGCTGGTCCCGGTCGTTATGACGACCATCTGGCGACCGGTCGGCCATTACCCGCCGAGACGATTTCCTATGTCGCGCAGATCCGGAATTTGATTGGCGCCCCGATCGTCTCCACTGCCGGAGTCCTGTCGAAAATCGTGGCCGACTGGCGTGCCGGATCGCTCTTCATCGCGGCAGGGAAAACGGTCCCGAAATCCATCCGGCCGATCCCGGTTTCCATTGGGAAAAATGCCGTCCTTCTTCATCCCTTTTCGGTCGAATTTTTTCCAATGCGGGATCGTTCGCGACGTGCCGATTTTTTCGTCTCTCGTTCTGCGCCAGAGCAGCAGGGCGATGTGCGGGCGGAGATCGTGAAACCATGAGAGCGAGGAAAGGAAGAGGGGTAGGGAGGCACGGCAAGATTAAAGGGCGCGGCACTTCGTCTGGTCCGAACCTGCGGTTTTGTCTGTCTGCACATGGGGTTGGCGTCCCGCTTCGCGGCACTGCCGATTTTCAGGCCGCAGTGCGGCGGTTTTCCAGCAGCAGGCTGTATTCCGCCAGTCCTGACGGCACTGTGCGGCAAACGGCGGTGATTTGCGGTGCTGGCCATGTCGTCTGACGATGACACGCGGTTTCGTGTCCGGCCCGGTCGCATCCGTGACAGGAGGGGCGGAAAGACCCGGAGTTTTCTCTCGCGGATGCGTGCGTCCGTGCGACGGTCGGGCGCGTCCCGGCCGTCCCGAAATCATGCCGCATCAGATCCGACTATGCCGGGTGGTTCTGGCAATGCTGCCCCACGTCGCGGCGGTCGGTCCGGCGTTCGCAAAGGACGCGGCGCGTCCTTCGTGCGGGCACGCCATATCGCAGGCTGGAACCATGCGAAATCCGGCAGCCGCCGCGTCATCGTGAAGTCGCGCATGATCCGGACGCCCGGTCGTGACGGACGGGCGCGCGCCCACCTCAATTACATCCAGCGCGACGGCACGTCCCGCGACGGGCAGCGGGGCCAGCTTTACGGGCCGGAGGCCGATCGCGCCGACGGCGACGCCTTCCTCGAACGCGGGCAGGACGACCGGCATCAGTTTCGTTTTATTGTCTCGCCGGAGGACGCCGAGCAGATGCAGGATCTGACCGCCTTCACGCGCGACCTGATGACGCAGATGGAGGCGGATCTCGGCACGAAGCTCGACTGGGTCGCCGTCAATCATTTCAACACCGGTCACCCTCACGCCCATATCGTCATCCATGGCCATGACGACCATGGTGAGGATCTGGTCATCGCCAGTGATTACATCACTCAGGGCGTACGCGAACGGGCGACCGAACTGGTGACGCTGGAGCTGGGTCCGGAAACGGCGCTGGAGCAGCGTCGCAAGCTGGAGAATATGGTCGGGCAGGACCGCTTCACGCGCATCGACCGGCAGTTGCTGGCGTTGGCGGAAGACAGTCCGATCGACATGCGCGGCGATCAGGGCGGCGATCATGTCCTGCGCCAACGGCGGCTTGCGAAGCTGGAGCGGATAGGCCTCGCCAGCCAGGCCGAGCATGGTGTGTGGACGCTCGCACCGGAGATGGAGAAGACGCTGCGCGACCTTGGCGAGCGGGGCGATATCATTCGTGCGATGAACCGGGCGATGCGCGAGCAGGGACGTGCGCCCGATCCCGGTCTGTTCGTCTTTCATGGTCCAGCGTCACGCGACACGGTGGAGGGGCGGATCCTTGACCGTCATCTCTCTGACGAGCTGGGCGAAAAGGTGGGCCTGGTCATCGACGGGCTGGATGGGCGCACCCATCATGTCGCCGGGATCAGCCCAGGTGCCCTGGAAGGCGTGCGGAATGGGAGCATTGTCGCGGTTGGCCCGGAGGTTTCCGGCCCCCGCCCAGCCGACCAGGAAATCATGTCGGTCGCGGGGAACGGGGGCGTCTATCGCACCGACGCCCATCTTGCCCACGCGCGGTCTATGTCCCGTCTTCCGGGCGGCGATGTGGAGGCTTACGTGGCTTCCCATGTCCGGCGTCTGGAAGCCCTGCGGCGCGCCGGCGTCGTCGAGCGGATCGAGGACGGGAAATGGCAGATCCCCGGCGACTATCTGGAGCGGGCGGCGGCCTATGACACGAGCCGTGCGAAACAGATGTCCGTGCGCGTCCTGTCCAGTCTTGATCTCGATGCCCAGATCACGGCGGATGGCGCGACATGGCTGGACCGTGGGCTGGTGTCGCGCGGCAGGTCGAATGTGGTCGATGCCGGGTTCGGTCATGAGGTGACCGAGGCCCGGAAGCAACGTCAGGACGTGCTGGTCGAGCGGGGCGACGCCTGGCGCGACAGGGAGGGGGGTGTCCGCTACCGCAAGGGCCTGCTGGCGGCGTTGGAACGGCGGGAACTGGACCGTATCGGCCAGGAATTGGGGATGTCACGCGGCACGTCCTACCGCACCATGGCGGATGGCGAGAGAGTCCGGGGCACACTGAAGGAGAAGGTCCGGCTGGCCAGTGGAACCTATGCGCTGGTCGAAAATACCCATGAGTTCGTGCTGGTGCCCTGGAACCCTGTCATCGAGAACCGGATCGGACAGGAGATTGCTGGCGTCATGCGAGCGGGCGCCATGGACTGGCAGTTGGGACGGCAGCGGGGGCTCGGATTATGACGCCGGCAGGCATGAATCATGTTGCCAATTTTTGCCATACGCGAGTATTCTGCCTCCATGAGCACCATGAACATCTCTCTGCCAGAAGCCCTGAAAAGCTTCGTTGACCAGCAGGTTGCCGGCCGTGGCTTTGGCACCAGCAGCGAGTATGTGCGCGAGCTGATCCGCAAGGACCAGGACAGGCAGCGTCTGCGTGGCATGTTGCTTGAGGGCGGCCGATCCGCAACGGGCTCCACGGCTGATGCCACATATTTCGAACGCCTGCGATCGCGTGCGCGCGGCGCCTGATCATCATGACGACCAGACGCGCGGTACTGCGCGAGCAGGCCGAGCGGGATATCGATCGGATCATTGACGATTATGTCGGGAAAGCCGGTGGTGCTGTGGCCGACCGGTTTGTCGGTGCGCTCGAAGAGGGGATGACCCTGATCGGGCAATATCCCGGCATCGGCTCGCCGCGTTGCGGGTATGAACTCGACCTTCCGGGGCTTCGTGCGCTCACTCTTCGGAACTGGCCGTTCGTGGTTTTCTACGTCGAGCGTGAGGACCATCTGGATGTCTGGCGTGTTCTGCACGCCCATCAGGATATTCCAAGCTGGCTGCGAGATCCTGATGGGGACGATAGTTCGGAATAGCGGCTGAATGAGGCCGAACTGATTCAGTGATTTTCCATAAGACTGGCAAGAATGTCAGCGGCATCGAGTCCGATGGCGGTTGTGATGTCGAGGAATTCGATCACGTCGATCCGGCGCTCGCCGGTTTCGTATTTCGCGACGTAGGACTGGGGTTTGCCGAGCCGCTCCGCCAGCGTGGCCTGGGTCAGTCCCTTGCCGCGCCTTGCTGCGATCAGCAGTTCCATGAGACGGTGCTGTCGCGGAGAGCGCAGCGATTTCGGCATAGGGTGCGGTTCCGGTTGAAACTGAGGAACCGTCCCAATAATCCCGTATCGGGATTATCCCATTTCAGGATATGATCTGCGGACCTGAAGGAAAGGGCAGGATCATGACGTCCCAACCCGATAACGGAGCCGCTCCATCCGATGAAGCGCCAGACTGTCCACTGCTGACGGCGTACGACCATCTCCATCATGTCACCTATCTCCGCCTTCTTGACGCCGAGGAAGCAGGCGCCGACTGGCGGGAGGTGGCACGGATCGTGCTCGGCCGTGATCCGGCAATTGACAGGGATGGAGCGCGCCGATGCTGGGACTCGCATATGGCGCGGGCGCGCTGGATGCGCGACACCGGTTACCGTCAGCTCCTGACCATTCCCGGCGGAAAGACGCCGCATTGAACGGTGCATCCGATTTCTTACACAAAGACCGCCGATTGCCGCACGGCTGCTGAATTGTCTTGCTCCGCGCGTGGTTATTCCTCCTGACGGACGGATCATCCTGTCACGGAGGTGTTCATGTCCGCGTCCCGTGTGGCCTGGGGCCAGGTGATCCTGGTTTTCGCGATCATGCTGCTGTTCTGGTGGGCCGCGACCGAGTGGACCGCCTGGCGTCTCGGGTTCCAGCCCGAGCTTGGGGCGCCCTGGTTCATGCTCGGGCACCGCTGGCCCGTGTATGCGCCGCCGCTCTTCTTCTGGTGGTGGTATGAATTCGACGCCTACGCGCCAAGCATCTTCGTGCATGGTGCGCGGATTGGCGTTGCGGGCGTTATTCTGGCCGTCATTGTGGCCTTCGCTCTGTCGATCTGGCGGGCGCGGGCAAGGCGTCGGGTCGAAACCTATGGTTCGGCCCGCTGGGCGACCCCGCACGATATCCGTGCGGCCGGCCTGCTGGGCGACAACGGGGTCGTTCTGGGCAAATACCGCCGGGCCTATCTCCGACATGACGGGCCGGAGCATGTGCTGTGCTTCGCGCCCACCCGCTCGGGCAAGGGGGTAGGGCTGGTCATTCCGACCCTGCTGACCTGGCCAGGTTCGGCCATCATCCACGACATCAAGGGTGAGAACTGGCAACTGACGGCGGGATTTCGTGCAACCTTCGGGCGCGTGCTGCTGTTCGACCCGACCAACCCAGCATCGGCCGCCTACAACCCGCTGCTGGAAGTCCGTCCGGGCGAATACGAAGTCCGCGACGTGCAGAACATTGCCGATATCCTGGTCGACCCGGATGGTGCTCTGGAACGGCGCAACCATTGGGAGAAAACCTCGCACGCCCTGCTGGTCGGCGCGATCCTGCACGTGCTTTATGCCGAAGCCGACAAGACGCTCGCTGGCGTGGCGAAATTCCTCTCCGACCCCAGGCGGTCCATTGAGGCGACCCTGTCCGCCATGATGCGGACGAGCCATCTGGGGGAGAGGGGACCACATCCCGTCGTGGCCTCGGCTGCGCGGGAACTGCTCAATAAATCGGACAACGAACGCTCCGGCGTGCTCTCCACCGCCATGTCGTTTCTTGGGCTCTATCGTGATCCGGTCGTGGCGACGGTGACCAGAAGGTGTGACTGGCGGATTGAGGATCTCGTGTCCTCGGCACAGCCGGTCTCGCTTTATTTCGTCGTGCCGCCCTCGGACATCAGCCGCACCAAGCCGCTGATCCGGCTGATGCTCAACCAGATTGGACGCCGTCTGACGGAAGATCTGGAGGCGGCGGCCACCCGGCGCAACCTGCTTCTCATGCTTGATGAATTTCCGGCATTCGGGCGGCTGGATTTCTTCGAAAGCGCCCTGGCGTTCATGGCGGGGTACCGGATCCGGGCCTTCCTGATCGCCCAGAGCCTCAACCAGATCGAGAAGGCATACGGGCCGAACAACAGTATTCTGGACAATTGCCAGGTTCGGGTCAGCTTCGCGACCAATGACGAACGGACTGCCAGACGGGTGTCGGATGCCCTGGGCACGGCAACGGAGCAGCGGGATTCCACCAATTATGCCGGGCATCGCCTGTCGCCCTGGCTGGGGCATCTCATGGTTTCCCGGCAGGAAACCGCCAGGCCGCTCCTGACCGTGGGCGAAGTCCAGCAGCTACCTGACCATGAGGAACTGGTGATGCTGTCGGGCTGCCCGCCCATCCGCGCCCTGAAGGTGCGTTATTATCATGATCGCCGCTTTACCACGCGCATCATGCCCCCACCCGATCCGGCGGTGTTCGGGCGGGACGGGGATCCTGCCCTTGATGTGTGGTCTGGACGGGTGGTCGCAGGGGACATGCCGGGCGTGCCGTCGTCCCCGGATGCCGGACCTCATGTCGACGATACCGACGATGCCAACAGTGGCGTCCGCCGGGAACCGGAACTGCCCGAGCATGAGGATATCGCGCCTGAGCGGCCTGACCCGGCCGCCGAATTCGAAATTCCTGATGGCAACCCCGAGGTCGAGGCGCAGCGCGCGGCGGAACTGCGGCGGCAGGGGAATATCATCCGCCAGGCCGGCATGGATCGCGATGACGGTCTGGAACTGGGAGGAAACTGACAATGCATAAGCGCAGCAGACGCCTGAACGTCTATTTCGATCCCGATATCCATAAGCAACTTGAGGCCCGCGCCGTGCGGAGGGATATCTCGAAATCTGCCCTGGTGGAAACGGCAGTGCTGTCGTTCCTGACGGACGATGCCAATGAGAGGCAGGAGGCGGCGACATCGCGCCGCCTTGACCGGCTGTCGCGCCAGATGGCCGGGCTGGAGGAAGATCTCTCGATCCTGGCGGAGACAGTCAGCCTGTTTATCCGGTTCTGGCTGACCAGCACGCCCCCACTTCCGGAGGATGCGCGGGCATCGGCACGTGCCATGGGGCTTGAACGGTTTGAAGGCTTCCTGACCGCGCTGGAACGCCGGCTGGCGACGGGTGACCGATTCCTGCGCGAACGTCAGCGCGATGTCGCGGCACGGCAGGATCCGTTGGGGACCGATCCCGCCTGAATGCTCCCAATTACATACGCTTTTACCGCATCCCCCGAAATCCTTGTTGCCAGCAGATAAATCGGCTCCCTTCTAATAATCCCCGTCGTCGTCCGGAGAGGCCGGATGACCCGCAGAGACGGGGATTTCCATGGCGGTCACATCGATTGAAAGTGGAGCCCGACAGCGTGGCATGTCCATGCTGC
>NZ_JOPL01000157.1 GCF_002153745.1 Acetobacter sp. DsW_063
ACGCCATCGATTTCCGCGCGAACTGATAGCACATGCCGTGTGGCTGTATTTCCGTCTTCCATTGAGCTTCAGGTTGGTTGAAGAGATGCTCCTCGAGCGCGGGATTGTCGTGTCCTATGAGACGGTCCGTCGCTGGAGCCTGAAATTTGGTGAGCCATTTGCACGCGGACCGCGTCGCAAGCGCGCGACTTCAGGCGATATCTGGCATCTCGATGAGGTCAGGATCGTGATCCGCGGACAGCCTCACTGGCTGTGGCGTGCTGTCGATCAGGACGGCTACATTCTCGACGAAATCCTCCAGACGCGGCGCAACACGAAGGCGGCGAAAAGGCTTTTAACGCAGCTTCTCAAAAAGCCCGGCGTCAGACCGAAGCGTACGATTGCCTATAAAGTGAAATCATGCGGAGCAGCGAAGCGTCAGGTCATTCCGTGTGTGGAACACCGCTCTCATAAAGGCCTGAACAACAGGGCGGAGAACTCACATCTGCCGCTGCGAAAACGCGAGCGTGCCCTGCAGAAGTTTCGATCACCGGGAGGTTGTCAGCGCTTTATTTCGGTATTTTCAGCCATCCGTAATCTGTTCGTCCCACCAGCCTCACTCGACAATGCCATCTCCCGACATCTGCACCATCTCAGGGCGTTCGCTCAGTGGAATAGCGCGGTCGCTCTCAACACCTG
>NZ_JOPL01000158.1 GCF_002153745.1 Acetobacter sp. DsW_063
CCCGATCCTGCTGCACGTCATCACCGAGAAGGGCCGCGGCTACAAGCCCGCCGAGGCCGCAGGCGACAAGTACCACGCGGTCGCGAAGTTCAACATCGTGACCGGCGAGCAGAGCAAGGCTCCGCCCGGCCCGCCGTCCTGGACCAACGTGTTCGCCCGCGAACTGGTCCGTAGCGCCGAGCAGGACGACAAGATCGTCGCCATCACGGCGGCGATGCCGT
>NZ_JOPL01000159.1 GCF_002153745.1 Acetobacter sp. DsW_063
AAACGCCGTCAGCATATCCCTCTCTATCTCATATTCTCTTGTCAAAGATCAGACCCGCTAACCCGCGGGCCGAGAACTCTACCCGCTTCGTCCGAGGAGATCAACCCCCCAGCGCCGCCGGTGAACGGGGGTATAAGCCCCCTCACACCACACCGTCAACACCAACCCACAAAAAAAACGCAGATTTTTCACCTCAACCCGCAAGACCGGCAGCCAACCGCGATTTCAAGCCAGTCGTAGCCATCCCAACAGTCGGAAAAGACGATTCCCACCCGCCGCCAAGCGCATTGTAGAGGCGAACGAGATTCGTCGAGACGGTCGCAGCACTGTCAGCCAGATCCATTTCCGACTGAAGAACGCGGCGCTCAGCATCCAACACCTGCAGCGAACTGGTCATGCCGTGACGATACTGTTCACGCGCCAGATCGTAGGCCCGACGATTGGTTGCCGTCTCCGCCTGCAACTGGTCGCGCCGCGCCTGCTCGGTCGAGTACGCCGTAAGAGCGTCGTCAACGTCTTTCCACGCACTGAGGACGGTGCTGCGATAATTGAGCGCCGCCTCTTTCTGTGCGGCTTTCTTCAACGCAAGCTGACCACGCAGACGGCCGCCCTGAAAGATCGGCAGAGTGATCGATGGCCCGACATTCCACGCACGCGCATTCCAGAAACCAAGATCCCGGAATGACAAAGACTGGAAACCGAACCCGGCGTCGATCGTCACCTTCGGGTAAAAATCTGCCTCAGCCTCGCCTATCTCAGCCGTTGCGCCATGCAATTGCGCCGCCGCCGCCCGAATGTCCGGGCGACGCTCAGCCAGTTCGGACGGAACGCCGACGGGAACATGTCCCGGCACCGGCGGAACCGCTGACGGCCGGGATAACTCATCATACAAAGCGCCCGGCGGCGACCCCATCAGCAGCGAGATCGCATTGATCTGCTGTGCGATCCGCTGATCGAACTGCGGAATCTGCGACGACGTCGCTTCAAGCTGCGACTTGGCGGTCTGCTGGTCGAGTTCACTGACAAGGCCCGCCTTGAAGCGCGCCGAACTCAGATCGAGCAGCTTCTGCGCGTCGTCGCGATTGGCCTTGAGAATGCGAAGCTGCTCCTGAGCAGCCCTCAACGCAACGTAATCCCGAGCGAGATCGCCTTCACGCGCGATCAGCATGCTCCGGCGCTGCTCTGCACTCTCATCAAGATAAGCTTTGGCGGCTTCATACTGCCGGCGAACGCGTCCCCAGAGATCGACTTCCCATGTCGCATCGACGCTATCTCGCCACTGATCCAGTAACGGGATCGTGGCGTAGCCGGTCGATTGATCGATCAACGTCCCGTCCGGGCCACCCACCGCGCTCTTACCGACGTCCGAGACAATCCTCTGCAGCATCTTGGTGCTGTATTGCGCTCTGGAATACGATCCGGTCGCGCTCAGCCCCGGATACCGCTCGGCTCCAGCGATGACGAGCTGCGCACGACTTTGCGAAAGCTGTGCCGCAGCGCGCTGCACGTCGAGGTTTTCGCTTGCGAGGCGCCGCTCAAGAGAAGAGAGTTCGGCGTCGTGGAAAATATCCCACCACGCGACGTCCGGCGCGTCCGGGACGGTCACGCTACCGCCCTTCACTCCGTCCGCGACCTGAGAAGGCCGCCATTTTGGCGGCGTCCAAGTCTGAGGCTTCTGATAATTCGGGCCGACGGCGCATCCGGCAAGCAGGACCGCGAGGCCTGTTACAAGCCGCCTCGAATTTGCTGCTCTCACGCTGAATTCCTCACCAACAAGTTTCCGCTGCCATGTAATCTTCGCCGCACGTCGCAGCACTTCCGGACGATGGGGCGATACTGGCCGATCACTCGCGCCCCGCGCGTGATTACGAACCCCCGAGCTTCCCGCCCCGCCCATATCACACCCGCCTTGACGCTGACCGACCCGTTCGGTCAGCATGCAAACCTATCGGCTTTCCCTCGGGCGTCAATCGTGAGCGCCCCATCGCAGAGGATATTATGGCAGAGACTGACCCCGGAACGGGCGCGACCCCGACGGGTATAGAGACAGATTCTCCGAGCAGCGCGCCAGCCGCGGACGTTTTGACGTGCCCGACGTGCGACCCCGAAGAAGGCGGCGCGAAATATCAGCAAATTCTCGTCGGCGCCGGAGAGATATTCGCGGAACTCGGGTACGAAGGCGCCAGCATGTCGCACATCGCCCGCCGCGCCGGGGTGTCGAAAGGCACTCTCTATAACTATTTCGACAACAAAGCCGCGCTGTTCACCGCCTTCGTAAGGCAGACGTCCCGCAACGGGCTGCCCAACGCCTTTCAGTCCATCCGTCAGGATCTGCCTCCGCGAGGCGTGCTCCTTGGAATCGCGAAAGGCATGATCGGTCTGGTGGTCGCGCCGACCACCCTGATGCTTTACCGCATCGTCATCTCCGAGGCGCCGCGCTTCCCGCACCTTGCGCAGACATTCTGGGACAACGGTCCGGCCATCGGCATCCGAACTCTCTCGCGCTGGCTACAGACGCAGACAGCGAACGGGCACCTCGTCGTCCCCGAACCCGAATTCGCCGCCGAGCAGTTCTTCGCCCTGTGCCAGACTCGGGTCGCCATGCGGTGTCGCCTGCGAATGACGGTCGACACATCGCCAGAGGAAATAGAGCGGATCGCCACACGCTCCGTCGATATGTTTCTGGCCGTTCATACGCCCCGGACCTGAAATCCCAAGCTTAGCGAGCACGCCGAGAGCACGGTTCGGCAGTTCCACCTGCAAGGCGCACATATCTCCTACCTGGTCCCCGACGAGTCCGAAGGGGTCGGTCGTGTGCGAGAGGAAGCCGCTAGGGCGCCCTGAACCGCGCTCCTGCATCAACGTTGCATGGAACAGGCGTCACGCGAGCGCGGCGCAGTTACTCCGATCCTCGCTCGCACGTCGCCATCCGTCGTCCTTCCTTATGAAAGACACTTCCATGGCAACAGCAACACGTGACAACCTGCCCGGAAGGGCCAACAACGTCGCAGACTTCCTGACCCGCGCGCACGGCGATCACTCAGGCCTGACATCCGCCGTCAGCGATTACATGGGCAAGGAAGGGGCGGAAGGTATTCCCGTCGTGCGACAACGCGCGAAAGAAGCCGGGTTGGACGGCCTGCTTCAGCACTGGCGCGACCGCCCTCTCACTGAGGCGGCAGAAGTCGACTTGGTAAGAGCCTTGATTCCTGATGAGAAAATCGCCGAATTTTCGAGAGAGACGGGGTTATCCCGCGAAGCGACGATACGCGGACTTCTGGCCGTGATTCCGCGCGTAGTCTATCGCAATGCGGAGCGCGAGCGTCGGACAACATAGCCGGCACCGGCGACAACCCAGACCGGAATGTTACCTGAAGCAAATCATCGGATATGACGCTTCCTCAGAAGACTCCCACCCGGCGACAAGCCGGGCGGGAGGAAACGTTTACTGATCCAGCGAATACGCCACGACGTAATCGCCCATCTTCGTGCCGAACGAGCCATGTCCGCCGTCGGCCGTCACGACATACTGCTTGCCCCCGACCTCATATGTCATCGGGTTGGACTGTCCCCCGGCGGGAAGACGGTCCTGCCAGAGCTGCGCTCCGGTCGTCACGTCGTATGCGCGGATGTAGTCGTCAAGCGTCGCAGTCAGGAACGCCACGCCGCCAGCAGTGGTGAGCGGTCCCCCAAGGGTAGGAACGCCAAGCTTGAACGGAAGAGGAACCGGAGAACTATCGCGGATCGTGCCGTTCCGGTGCTTCCAGACCACCTTGTTCGTCTTGAGATCGATCCCGGCCATGTAACCCCAGCCCGGCGCCTTGCATGGAATGCCGAGCGGCGAAAGCAGCGGGTGCAGATCCACGCCATAAGGCACGCCGAACTGCGGCTGAACACCCGTTTCGGTCCCTGCAGGCTGTGAGTGGTCCGGCGTCGCCGGATTCTTTGGCCCTCGCGGAATAAGCGTCGAAACGAAAGGCAGAGCCATCGGGTTCGCGATCGCGACCTGCCTCATAGGATCAACCGCTATGCCGCCCCATTCGAACATGCCGAGATTGCCAGGGAACACCAGCGTGCCCTGCAACGACGGAGGCGTGAAAGGCCCGTCATACCGTAGCTTCTTGAAGATGATGCGGCAGGCGAGTTGGTCGAACATCGTCGACCCCCACATGTCCGCGTCCGTCAAATTGCGGCGAGGCCGGAAGCTGAGTTCCGAGTAAGGCTGCGTGGGCGAAAGCCTGTCGCCTGGCGCCACGCCCTGGGGAACTTTCGTCTCTGGCGCAGGCACTACCAACTGCCCGTTCCGGCGATCAAGCACGAAGATGTTACCTGTCTTTGCCGGAGCATAGATAGCCGGGATGACGGTTCCGTCGTCCTTATGGATATCGACGAGAGTCGGCTGCGACGGCACGTCCATATCCCACAGATCGTGATGCACGGTCTGATAGAACCAGGCGAGCTTTCCAGTGTCGGCATTGAGAGCGAGAATCCCGGAAGCGTAACGCTCCTGATCTGGCGTGCGGTTTCCACCCCAGATATCGGGCGTTGCGACGCCAGTCGGAATGTAGACCAGATTCAGCTTCGCGTCATAGGCGGACGTAATCCACGAATTCGGCGAATTCGCCACATAGGCGTGGCCATTCTCCGGCAACTGGTTCGGATCCGGATTGCCCGGATCGAACGCCCACACCAGATTGCCTGTATAGACGTCGAATCCGCGCGTGACGCCCGAAGGCTCATGCGTGGAGTAGTTGTCCATCACGGCGCCCGAAACGATCACCACTTTATCAGTCACGACCGGCGGCGAGGTTGGCTCGTAGAAGCCCGCCTCCTTCATGGGCATGCCGTTCGTCAGATCGATCTCGCCATCATTGCCGAAGCGGGAGCAGCGTTGCCCCGTGTCCGCATCGATGGCGAACAACCGACCGTCGTTCACAGGCAGGAAGATGCGATGCACGCAGTCGTTGGGGACCGCCGCTCCATCGATCGTCTGATCTCCTTCATGCGTCTCATGGTACGAAACGCCACGGCAGGTCAGATGCTGAAACGTCGACTTGGCCTTGATCTGCGGATCGAACTTCCACTTCTGCTTGCCGGTGGCGGCGTCCAGAGCAAAGAGAATCTGGTGCGGGGAGCAAAGATAAAGCGTGTCGCGGATCTTGATCGGCGTGACTTCATCCGTCGTCTCGATCGGATCGTTCGGCCCGCGCGTGTCACCCGTTCGAAACGTCCACGCGACCTTGAGCTTGCCAACGTTCGCAGGCGTGATCTGGGTCAGCGGCGAGTAGCGGTCGCCAAACTGCGTCCGACCCCAGGCTGGCCAGTCTGCGGCGACAGCTTCGCCCTGATCAGCAGGGGTAATGCGCGCGGATGCTGACGCCTGCGGCAGGGAGCCTGCGATATCCTGCGGGTCCTGCGTCAGCGCATATCCGTAGATGACGACGCCCGCGCCAATGCCCGCCGCAAGCGGCAGCTTGGAAAGGTTCATCGCCGGGCCAAGCTTGCCTGTGACCCACGGCAACAACAGCCAAATCCCAAGCGGCAAAAGGAAATCGCCTCGCGGCGCAAGCTCCCAGAAGTCGAACCCCGCCTCGACCACACTCCAGACCAGCGTATAGGCGACGATGACGGCGTAGACCCAAAGAGCCGCCTCATGCCGTCGCCACAACAAAACAGCGGTGAGAAGGAGCCCGACGCCGGTGATGGCGTAATAAGGGGAGCCGCCCAGCAGCGCGAGCCATGCTCCCCCGACCGTCAGACCCAGCCCGGCGACCGCACAAAGCAGCGCTCCGATAGCCAGCGGCACGTTCGACTTTTCTTGAATGGGTTCCACTCCCCTTATGTGCATATCGAATAGATAATCCGGTTACTTACGATAAGGCGCGTCGAAACGTCGACCAGAAAGCGCCGCCTCCATTCGATTTATCTCGCCAAGACTCAGATTGTTTCGCTGCCGTCGCGTGACACGAAAGCCGCAACAACGAGTGAACCTGACGAGGCGCCCCTTGTTTCCGCGTCAGACAACTCCAAGTGATGCGATCTGCTACCGATACGATCAGCCGAGGAGAGCCTCGCATGTCCGCCCGCTCGAACACACTGAACGCTTCAGCGCTCTCACTTGCAGACACCGACGCAGAACGCGGCGGCGCCCAGTTCAAGGATCTCGATCGTCAGATCGATCTGACTGCGCTCTGGACGCAAATGCTTAGTGAATCAATGATTTGCGCCGACCCGTTGGTGAAAGGGCTGCTCTGGACGGGCGTGAAGAGCCACGGCTGCTTCGCCGAGGCCATGGCCGCACTGATCGGACGCAAGCTTGGAGACCGCGCCGTCGCCGCCGACGCTCTCACTGAGCTTGTGCACGAATGCTACGCCGCGACGCCCGAGACGCTTCGCGCCGCAGCTGCTGACATCCACGCCATTCGCGAGCGCGACCCCGCTTGCCCCGATTACGTGACGCCTTTTCTATTCTTCAAAGGGTTCCACGCCGTGCAATCCTATCGCGTCGCGAACTGGCTCTGGCTCGCTGGCCGCAGACATCTCTCGCTTCACCTGCAGAGCAGAGCGTCCGAGCTGTTCGGAGTCGACATCCATCCGGCGGCCCGCCTCGGCAGACGCATACTCCTCGACCATGGAACCGGCATCGTCATTGGCGAGACGTCGATCGTCGAGGATGATGTCTCCATCCTGCAGAACGTGACCCTTGGCGGCACAGGCAAGCACGCGGGCGACCGTCACCCCAAGATCCGGCGCGGCGTTCTGATCGGCGCGGGCGCCAAAATACTGGGAAATATCGAACTCGGCGAAGGCGCCAAGATTGGCGCGGGATCGATCGTTCTGGAAAGCGTGCCGCCTTATACCACCGTCGTCGGCAATCCTGCGCGCAAGGTCGGCACCCGCCATCTGGGCCTGCCCTCGTTGACGATGGACCAGACGCTGCCTCCGATCGACTACATTATCTGAGGTGCCGCTCTTCCAATCTCACGCAGCGCAGGCGCTTGGGGGCAACGCCTCCCAGTCGACCGCCTTCAGCCCGGCAAGGAAGATTTCAACGCCTGTCTCGACGCGCAGCTTGACCTCGCTCCACTCGTCAGGATGACCGGGCATACAGAACTGATGCAGGAGCAACTCGCCTATCGTCACGCCAAACAGAATACGTCGCGCTCTCGATATATCGCAAACAAGCCCCAGCTCAGCGACGCAGGCGCGCAGTTCGTCGTCGACCGGGTCGCGTTCGCCCTCGAATTTCAACTGAGCGATAATATCCTGAATTTCTTCGGATTCCTGGGCGTCCGCAATGATTGCCCGAGCAAGACTTACACGATCCGGCCTCAGCAGGTGGTTCGCCAGACAGACGAGCAGTGCGGTCAAGCGCTCCTTCGCAGTCCCCGTATTTGGATCCAGAGGCGCCTGCACAAAGAAGAACCGGGTCGCAATAACCTCGTGTATCAGTTCATGCTTCGACGGGAAAATGTGATACAGCGTACGCTTCGACATGCCGCACGCGTTGGCGACCTTGTCCATCGATGCGCCGACGTAACCATGTCCGCGCAAAACGACACACGCCGCATCGAGAATCCGCTCCCGCCGTTCGTCCTCCTGCATGGTCACGGGACGGCCAGGCGAGCGCGCGCCACAGCACGCCTCGGCTGCCTCCGCCTCGCGAAGTTCGTGACATACTTTGTCACGAACTGAATCCGAGTGCGCAGAAAATTCACGCAAGCCATCCGAAGGCGAAGATTTTCGCCGCCCGACGCGCTTTGGATGGGACTCCGTCTGCTTCACCTCTGCTCCGATTCCTGTTTGTGATTGCAATACCCGCACGATGTCCGCAGGGGCAGCTTGACCGGGTTTAGGATACCATATAGTTTCCAATCGATAAGAAACCAAATAGTTTCATAATGTCGAGTGTGGTTAGCTGTCCTCGCGAAATCTTGCATCGCTGGACCGCGTCAGAATCCGTTCGCAGCAAAATAGGTACATCACGTCCGTGACCAGGCGCTCTCGTCTCCCGGTGGCCGTTCGGGCCGCCCTGATCCCCACAGCGGGACTTTTTGTGCTGGCTGGGTGTGAGCGCAAGCACGCTCCGCCTGCCCCACCTCCCCAGCAAGTCGGCTTTGTGACCCTGAAGACGCAGGCCGTCCAGTTGCACACGCAACTGCCGGGCCGGACCGAAGCATATGAGATTGCGCAGGTTCGCCCGCAGGTGAACGGCGTCATCCAGAAACGCCTCTTCGTCGAAGGCTCCGACGTTACGGCTGGACAGCAACTGTACCAGATCGATCCTTCGTTCTATCAGTCCACCTACGACAGCTACCTTGGACAACTGGCGGCCGCCAAAGCCAACCTTGTGACCGCCCAGGCCAAGTATCAGCGCTATCAGTCCCTGATACGCGAACACGCGATCAGCCAGCAGGAACTGGACGATGCCAAGGCGACTTATCTGGCGGATCAGGCGCAGGTTCAGGTTGCGCAGGGGCAGGTAGAGAACGCTGCCGTCAATCTTCGCTACACAAAGGTCAACGCACCGATCTCGGGGCGCATCGGTCGCTCCGTCATCACGGTCGGCGCTCTGGCGACGGCCGGGCAGACCAATCTGCTGACGACAGTCACCCGCCTTGACCCGATTTTTGTCGACGTCAATCTTCCTGCCGTCGAGTTGCTTCGTTTCAGGCGCGAACTGGCGTCCGGTCAGATCGAACGCGCTGGCGACAACGCCGCCACGGTTAAGCTGACGCTTGAAGACGGTTCGTCTTACAGCCTCCCCGGCACCTTGGAATTCAGTGAAGTCAACGTGGACACAGCAACGTCCACGATCGTCGTACGCGCGAAATTCTCCAATCCCGACAAGCTCCTGCTCCCCGGCATGTATGTCCACGCGACACTCGACGAGGGTATGGACCCGAACGCTCTTCTCGTGCCGCAGCAGGCTGTCTCCCGCGACGCTCACGACGCGCCGCAAGTCATGGTGCTGACGTCCGATAACAAAGTCGCCGTTCGTACGATCACAACGCAGCAGGCGCTTGGAACGGACTGGATCGTCACCGGCGGCGTCGCCGCTGGCGATCGCGTCATCGTCACGGGGCTGCAGAAGATCCATCCCGGCGACAAGACGACCCCCGTGCCATTCGTCGACGACGAGACCACGAAGTCGGGAAATTAATCCGCCATGTCACGTTTCTTCATTGACCGCCCCATCTTTGCGTGGGTCATCGGTCTCGTCATCATGCTGGTCGGCGGCGTCTCGATATTCCAGATGCCGATCGCCCAGTATCCAAGCATAGCCCCGCCGCAAATCGCGATTACCGTGACCTATCCGGGCGCGTCGGCCGAAACGGTGAACAACACCACCGTACGGCCGATCCTGCAGCAGATGTACGGTCTGGATCATCTGGAATACATCTCGTCGCAGTCTTACGCGTCGGGCCAGATGGAAATCGACCTGACGTTCGAACAGGGGACCAACCCTGACATCGCGCAGGTGCAGGTTCAGAACAAGCTGCAGCTCGCACAGCCGCTGCTTCCGACCGAAGTCACCACTCAGGGCCTCAGCGTCACGAAGGCTGTGAAGAACTTCATGATGTTCGTCGCCTTCATCTCGACCGACGGGTCGATGAGCGGCGTCGACATTGCGGACTACGTGGCCTCCAACGTGTCCGATCCGATCTCCCGCGTCTCCGGCGTCGGCGATCACACGCTGTTCGGCTCCGAATATGCGATGCGCATCTGGGTCGACCCGTCAAAGCTCTACAAATACGCGTTGACGATCGGCGACGTTGAATCCGCCATCCAGGCCCAGAACATTCAGGTTTCGTCGGGTGAGCTCGGCGGCCTGACCGCCAAGCCGGGCATTCGTCTTGACGCCTCCGTCATCGGTCCAACCCGTCTGACCTCTCCTGACGAGTTCAAGAAGATCCTGCTGAAAGTGCAGCCTGACGGCTCGCAGGTTCATATCGGCGACGTCGGCTCGGTCGAGCTGGGCGCGCAGAGCTACAACATGAACTCCGTCTACAACGGACATCCGGCGGCAGGCCTCGCGCTGAAACTCGCTGTCGGCGCCAACCAGTTGTCGACAGAAGACGCTGTCTACAAAGAGATTCACCAGCTCGAGAAATTCTATCCGCCGGGCCTGAAGACCGTCTACCCACTGGATACGGCTCCCTTCATCGTCCTGTCGATCAAGGAAGTGATCATCACCCTGCTCGAAGCCATTGGCCTCGTGTTCCTGGTCATGCTCGTCTTCCTGCAGAATTTCCGCGCCACGCTGATCCCGACGATCGCCGTGCCGGTCGTGCTTCTCGGCACGTTCGGCCTGCTGTCGGCGTTCGGCTTCTCCGTCAACACCCTGACCATGCTCGCCATGGTGCTGGCCGTCGGCCTGCTCGTCGACGACGCCATCGTCGTCGTCGAAAACGTCGAACGTGTCATGCACGAGCAGAATCTTTCCCCGAAGGAAGCTGCCCGCGTCTCCATGGACGAGATCACCGGCGCGCTGGTCGGCATCGTGCTGGTTCTTACCGCCGTGTTCCTGCCCATGGCGGCGTTCGGCGGTTCGACGGGCGTGATCTACCGCCAGTTCTCCATCACCATCTGTTCGGCCATGTGGCTGTCCGTTCTGGTCGCCGTCATCATGACGCCCGCCCTGTGCGCGACCATGTTGAAGCCGAGCAGCGGCGAAAAGACCAAGGGTCTTTCCGGCTGGTTCAACCGTTCTTTCACGCGTCTCACCAAGGGTTACCTTGGCGGCGTGAACTGGATGGTCTCACGCGTCGCCGTTTCTCTGGTGCTGTTTGTGGTGATCACCGGTGGCACGGGCTACCTGTTCACCAAGCTGCCGGGCGGGTTCCTGCCTGACGAAGATCAGGGCCTGATCTTCGGGCAGGTGACAATGCCGCCGGGCGCGACGATGGAGCAGACCTCTGCTGTCACGCAGCGTGTGTCCGACTACATCATGAAAACCGAGGCGAAGAACGTCGTGTCCGTCTTCGTGGCGAACGGATTCAACTTCGCCGGGCGCGGACAGTCCGCAGGCGCATTCTTCGTACGCCTCAAAGACTGGGATGTCCGTCCCGACGCGGACCAGACGTCTTCAGCCATCGCCATGCGAATCATGATGCATTTCTGGGGCGACCCGGAGGCGCAGATTTTTGCGATCAATCCGCCCGCCGTGCTGGAGTTGGGTAACGCGACCGGCTTTGATCTCGAACTGGAAGACCGCGCGCATCTTGGCCACGCAAAACTCTTGGCCGCCCGAAACATGGTCCTCGGCATAGCGTCGCAAGACCCCCGCCTGATGGCCGTTCGCCCGAACGGCATGGAAGACGCGCCGCAGTACCACCTCAATATCGACCGAGAGAAGGCCAACGCGCTTGGCCTGACCAACGCCGACATCAACACGACCATCGAAGGCGCTCTGGGCTCGATCTACGTCAACCAGTTCCTGCGCGACGACCGCGTGAAGCAAGTCTACATTCAGGGCATTCCGGAATCCCGTATGCTGCCGGTGGATCTTGCGAAATGGTATCTCCGCAACTCCGGCGGAACCCTGGTGCCGTTCAATGCAATCGCATCAGGCAACTGGATCATGGGACCGCAGAAGGTCGAAAACTACAACGGCCTGAATTCCTATGAGATTCTGGGTCAGCCGTCCGCCGGACACAGCTCGGGCGAATCCATGGACGCCATCCGCGCTGCGCTCGCCAAACTTCCGCCGGGCATCGGTTACGAATGGACCGGTCTGTCGTTCGAACAGGAAGCGTCCGGCGGCTCGACTGGCCCTCTCTACGCTCTGGCCAGCATCGTGATCCTGCTCTGCCTCGCCGCACTGTATGAGAGCTGGGCGATTCCCATCGCCGTGATCCTGGTCATACCGCTCGGCGTGCTGGGCGCCATCGTCAGCACGCTCTGGCGTGGATACGCCAACGACGTCTACTTCCAGGTCGGATTGCTGACGACCGTCGGTCTGGCCGTGAAGAACGCGATCCTGATCGTCGAATTCGCCAAGGCGAATTTCGAAGCTGGTCAATCGCTCACCGAGGCCGTGCTTAACGCCGGACGTGAACGCCTGCGCCCGATCATGATGACCTCCATCGCCTTCGTTCTCGGCGTGTTTCCGCTGGCGATCGCCACGGGAGCCGGGTCCGGCGCACGGACGGCCATCGGCACGGCGGTCGTCGGCGGCATGTTGACCGCAACGCTGCTCGCCGTGTTCTTCGTGCCGCTGTTCTTCGTGGTCGTGCTCAAGCTCTTCCGCGTCCAGCCCAAGAAGATCGGTGACGAGCCAAAGACAATCGGGAACACCAACCAGGGCGCCCACTCATGATCGACTCTCCGAGCAAGCTTTCCATGCGCCGTCACGGCGCCCGGAAAGCGGGCGTCATCGGATTCAGCGCCGCCCTGTTGTCGGCGTGCACGATGATCCCCGACTATCACAGAACCGCGCCGCCGATGGCGACGACCTATCCGACCGACCCCATGACGGCCGTCGGCGGAACGGCGTCACCCGGCGCGATCAATCGCGAAGCCTGGCGGATCGGTTGGGAAGAGTTTTTCACCGACCCACGTCTGCGCGCCCTGATCGCCATTGCTATTCGGGAAAACCGCGACTTGCGTCAGGCAGCCGGTTCGATTGAACAGGCGTCTGGTGAATACGATGTTCAGCACGCCACTCTATTGCCGCCTATCGGGGCGACGGGCGAAGGCATGTATCTGTCGCCGTCGCGGACTGCTGGTTTGAGCTTCGCACCGGGACAAGGACGAACCCTGTCCATGTTCCGTTACTACTCGGCTGGCATTGGTTTCTCATCCTACGAAATCGACTTCTTCGGACGCATTCGGAGCCTGTCGCGCAGCGCCGGTGAAAAAGCATTGGCTCAAGTCGCCAACCAGCGCTCGGTTCTGATCTCAACTGTGTCGCAGGTCGCCAACGCATACATCGCCTGGTTGGGTGCCAGAGAACTCGCCGAAGTTGCTCAGAATACGTGGCAGTCGCAGGCCGAGACGTATCGGCTGACCAAACTGCGCTTCGACCGTGGCGAAGCGGACATGCTGACATTACGTCAGACCGAAGAGCAGGTCGCGCAGTCCGCGTCGTTGCGTGATGACGCGCTCCGGCAGGAGGCGCAGGACGAAAACGCCCTTGTCCTGCTGATCGGCGCGCCCATCCCGGCCAACCTGCCGCCACCGGGCAAGTTGGGCGAGCAGACACTGCTCGCCGACATCCCTGCAGGCCTGCCGTCGGACCTACTTGACCGGCGCCCTGACATCGAGCAGGCCGAGCATACGCTGCTGTCGGCGAACGCAGATATCGGCGCCGCTCGCGCTGCGTTTTTCCCGAAAATTTCGCTGACGGCCACTGACGGGCTCTCCAGCCTGCAGTTCCACAGCCTGTTCACGTCAGCGGCGACAACCTGGGGTTTCACGCCGCAGATTTCGATACCACTTTTCACGTGGGGTCAGGCCTCCGGCAATTTGCACACCGCGAAAGGCGAACGCGCCGTCGATCTTGCCGCCTATCAGAAGACCGTGCAGAGCGCATTCAAGGAAGTGTCCGACGCCCTCGTAGCGCGCGGAACCTACCTTGACGAAGCGAAGCAGGCAAAGCAGCTGGTGGAGGCTTCAAACGAGGCGTTCCATCTTGCGAAACTGCGTTTCTCAACTGGCTCCGATTCATATCTGACTACGCTGCAGTCGCAACGCGACTACCTTCAGGCTCAGCAAAGCCGTATTCAGGTTGATGTTCTGAAATACCAGAATCTGGTGACTGTCTATCGTGCATTGGGCGGCGGATGGAGCCAGCACAGCGTGCCTGATCAGAACAACGGCAAGCCCGTGACACCGAAAGACACCGGGCTGCCCGGGCCCGGCGCCTCTATGTCGTCGAAAGGGTTGCTGACGCCGTAAGGCTGCAACCACCAGCCTTCGGAGTTCGGAAGTTCAGCCTCGTCTCTTCATCCGGTCAGCCACGCTGACCGGATTTTTTATTAGTTGGCCGCCACACACTCAGAAATAGGCCGCAGCTATGAAAGCCAGACAAGAATTATGGACAACGTAATGACGGAGGCAATCGTCGTCAGCAAGGTCACCTGACTGGCGACGCCAGCCTCCCGCCCGTAAAGCTTGGCCAGCATGAAAGGCCCTGTTCCGGTGGGTAACGCGCTCAACACAAGCGCCTCACGCGACCACACCGGCTGCTCAGAAAACACTGTGACAGCAAGAAGAAACGTCAACGCAGGCTGCACAAGCAACTTCATTCCCGCCAACCGCAACGTCCCGAACAATGGCGCAGTCGAAGCTTTTCTCGATTCAACGAGAAACATCCCGATCGTGAGCAGCGCGCACGGGCTTGCTGCGCCGGCGAGCAACGTCACGAATGTCGTTCCTGCCGAAGGAATCGACAACCCCGTGATATTAACAACGAGACCAAGAAACGGCATGAAAATCAGAGGATTCAACGCCAGAGCACGCGAGACGCGCCTCATGACCGCACCAGTTCGTCCGCCAGCCTGCTCGTCGAACTCAATCATGAAAATTGCAATGGCGAACAAGCTGCAAGCCGTGAGAAGTGTGGATATCGTGATGGCCGCCTTAGATTGCTCGCCAAAAACGTCGAGACAAACCGGAATGCCAATAAACGACGTGTTGGCGTAACCCGCCGACAACCCTTCTATAGCCGCATTGGAAAGACGATGCGGGCGTCCCTCGTCGCGTCGCCAGCGCACGAGCCAGTTCAGCCCAAAAGTCAGAACCATTCCCAGCCCAAATGCCCCGGCGAAACCAACGTGATTCAGTTCCGCCAACGGAACATCACAGGTTATTTTGAATAATTCCGCTGGAAGCGCAAGACGAATGACAAAGCGGTTGAGCACGTTCGTCGCGTCCGCGCCCAACCAGTTTTGTTTTGCAGTGATCGCGCCAAAAACGATCAGACCAAAGATCGGCGCCAGCACCGAGATGACGCCGAATATTGTCATATTAGGCGTTCAGATAGATGGTCTTGGTCTGCACGTAAGCTTCCAGACCATGCTTCCCGTCTTCTCCCCCAAGGCCGCTTTCACCGTAGCCATGATGATACCCCTGGGGGGCTTCGCCGCCGCCACGATTGACATAAACTTCACCGAACTCCAGCTCCCGCGTCATTCGCAGAATACGACCGAGATCGCGTGTGAACAGATAAGCCGACAGGCCATAACGGCAATCGTTAGCGAAGGCCAGCGCCTGATCAAAATCCGCAACCCGGATGACGGACAAGACCGGCCCGAATACTTCGTTATGGGCGATGTCCATATCCTGTCGAACGTCAGTCAGCAGCGTGGGCGTGTAGTAAAAGCCCTTGTCGTATTCCGGACCGGTCAGACGATGACCGCCAACTTCGAGCTTGCCGCCCTGCCGCACAGCCCCCTCGACCATGGCATGAACTTTCTCCAGTTCAGCGAGGCTGACCTTGGGGCCCATATCGGTATCAGGGTCCGTCGGAGAGCCAACTTTCAGCCCGCTGATCTTCTCCCGAATCTTCGCGATGAACGCATCGTAGACTGCGTCATGAACATAGGTGCGCTCGTTACAGGTGCAGACCTGTCCGGCGTTCGTAAACCTGGACTCTATCGCCGCCTGCGCCGCCTTTTCGACATCTGCGTCCTCCATAACGATGAAGGGCGCCTTACCCCCAAGTTCGAGACGAACCTCCTTCAAGTGCTCTGCAGCCGCCGCCATGATTTTTTTACCCGCAGGCGTCGAGCCCGTCATGGTGATCAGCTTCGTGAGCGGATGCGCGACCAGCGGAACGCCCACATCGGGACCGTCGCCCGTCACAATATTGACGACGCCGTTTGGAATTTTCGCTTCCTCGATAAGACGCGCCATCTCCAGCCCCGCGAGAGGCGTCAGTTCATGCGGCTTGACGACGACCGTATTGCCTGCGGCGATAGCAGGGCCAATCTTTCGGGCGCACAGTGCAAAGGGAAAATTCCATGCGGCAATCCCCCCGATAACGCCATGCGGCACGCGGTCGATCAGAATCTTCTCGTCCGGCGTGCTGCCCGGCACGATTTCCCCCTCCAGACGGCGCGTGTTCTCTGCCGCGAAGCGGATGAGGCCAATAGCGAAGTCGATTTCACCACGAGCTTCCTTCAGAGGCTTTCCCATTTCAGAGGTGATCGTCGCCGCCAGACGTTCCTTGTCGCGTTCAATCAGGGTGTTTAACGCAAGAAGATAATCGGCGCGCTCAAGAGCTGTTTTTCTGCTCCAGGCCGGAAAAGCCTTTTGCGCGGCGGCGACAGCCTTTTCAACATCCCCAGCTTCGCCTTTAGCGACATGAGCCACCGTTTCGCCAGTCGCCGGGTTTTCAACAGCGATCCATTCGTTCGAGCCCGGAGCCGTCCAAGCTCCGTCGATGAACAGATTGTATCGGGGCGTATTTGTCATCAGAAACTCCCGTTCGTTGGATAACGGGAGTATCGGAAAACCGTCACATCATTAAAAGCAACGATATATGAGCAAGCCACTCACAAAAAGTGAGTGGTCAAATCAAGCACGTCATCCACTTTGCCTGGCATTTAAAGAACCATAATTCAATGATTATCTCACGGGGCACCTTCAGGCCCTCACGCACTTTCGGCCGAATGGAGCATACTTCAGCGCATTATTTGTCGCCACGCCCATGTGAAAATACGCGCCCTACCGATGAACGATGAGGCCTATCCGTGAAGACATGCAAGCGGGTATGGCCCTAGGCTCAGGACTCATTCTTTGAGATAGAAGATGAAGGATGCGG
>NZ_JOPL01000160.1 GCF_002153745.1 Acetobacter sp. DsW_063
CGAACTGGTGTCGAGCTCTGCGCCACCCATGCTCAGGATACGAAGTTCTGCTCCGCGTTCGCGGACGCGCTCCACAAGCGCAAGCAGATCTCCGGTGGAGCGCGCAAGGCGGTCCGGCTTCGTGACCACGAGGGTGTCGCCCTTGCGCAGGAACGAGACGGCAGTGGCCAGCTGCGGGCGACTGTCCTTCACGGCGCTGATCCGTTCGGCGAACACC
>NZ_JOPL01000161.1 GCF_002153745.1 Acetobacter sp. DsW_063
TCGAACTTGGCGCGCAGATCCTGACTCATGATTTCTCTCTTAACGCCGCCTCAAACGCGTCCTGGCGTCGCTCTGACAATTTGGAAAACGCCCGGCTCCAGAAGCACAGGCGCTCAAAGGGCATGTCGAGGATTTCCGCCTCGCTGAAACCACCCTCGCTCTTCAGGCTGGCGAGGACGACGGGCCAGTCTTCCGGCCACTCGGCAAAAAACTTGCGGCCGCCTCTGACAGACTGATGAAGTCTGCGGCGTCGAGATCCGCGATGAACCTGTCAGCCTTTGGTCCGACGAGCCCAAGCGCGCCCACCACCATCTTTTCAGCGCGGTCGCCTTCGCCTTTTGCATTCAACACCGCGACCATCGTGCGACCACTCAGCCGCTTGAGCTGCAACTGCCGGGGGCCATCGCCGACCGGATAAGCCAGCAACGCCGTGATCGATCCGTCGTCGTTGCGCACATATCCATCCGGCAGCGCCTTGGCCTGCGCCTCGTCCTCTATCCCGCTGGCCATGTCGTCAACTGTAATCACGTTCGGGTCCATCAGCTTGTCGTCTCCGTGTAGGTGCTCATAT
>NZ_JOPL01000162.1 GCF_002153745.1 Acetobacter sp. DsW_063
TGGCGTTTGTAGCTGGCAGGGGCAACTCTCATGCAGAGCAATCTACAAACCAAGAGTTAATGTGACAGCACCCTCCCCAGGGCTACTAGCCGCTGCGAGCAAGGCTCGATGGGTCTACGAACAGGCGCATCAGCAACTCAAGGAAGAGCTGGGCTTCGATCACTTTGAGAGGCGATCACGGACAGGGCTGCACCGACACACACTGATGTCCATGATGGCCTACGCCTATGTCACAGCGGGCGGACGGAAAAATGAGTCCCCCGGCCACCACCACCGCCGAGTCTGCTAGGGCCTGTTAGGTCTTGAGATGATCTGCCGTTGCTGCAATGCAG
>NZ_JOPL01000163.1 GCF_002153745.1 Acetobacter sp. DsW_063
GTGGATTGCGGACATGAAAGTATGAGCGCAGCGGTCGTATCTGGTCGCAACACGTCGCCAGTCTTTCAGCTTTGCGAACATGTTTTCGATCAGATAACGCTTTTTATACAAATGCCAATTGTAAGGTGGCTTTGATTCCCTGTTCTTCTTTGGTGGAATACAGGCGGTGATTTTCCGGTTTGCGAGAGACTGTCTGATTTTACTGCGGTCGTATCCCCGATCACCGATGACTTCCTCCGTCTCATCCGACAGGTCGGCCCTGATCATCGCACACGGCGTGAAGTTTTGAGTTTAGGCCGCCTTTTGTCCGTCCGATATGGTGGGGAAAAGCCCCTTTTTGAGCAGGGACGCCGATGTCCGGTGTGCCTT
>NZ_JOPL01000164.1 GCF_002153745.1 Acetobacter sp. DsW_063
CCCGATCCTGCTGCACGTCATCACCGAGAAGGGCCGCGGCTACAAGCCGGCGGAAACCGCGGGCGACAAGTACCACGCCGTGGCCAAGTTCAACATCGTGACCGGCGAGCAGAGCAAGGCCCCACCGGGCCCACCGTCCTGGACCAACGTGTTCGCCCGCGAACTGGTCAGCCGCGCCGAGCAGGACGACAAGATCGTCGCCATCACGGCGGCGATGCCGT
>NZ_JOPL01000165.1 GCF_002153745.1 Acetobacter sp. DsW_063
TTTCAACCAACCCCGCCGCAGGCATGGAAGATATGAAGTGGGATATGGCGGGCGCAGGCGTCGTCGCGGGTTTGATGTCGGCATTGGCTGGCCGCAAGGCGCGGGTGAACGTCGTGGGTCTGATCGGACTGGTCGAGAACATGGTGTCCTCGACGGCGCAACGCCCTGGCGACGTGGTTCGTAGCGCGTCGGGTCAGACCATCGAGGTTCTGAACACCGATGCTGAGGGGCGTCTGGTTCTGGCCGACGTGCTCTGGTACGCCCGCGATCGCTTCGCACCAAAGCTGATGGTCGATCTCGCTACGTTGACTGGCGCGATTATCGTAAGCTTGGGCCACGAGCACGCTGGTCTTTTCTCGAACGATGACGGTCTTGCGCGTCGTCTGGAGGATGCGGGTTTGCGTAGTGGCGAGAAACTCTGGCGCATGCCGCTCGGCGAAGAGTATGACGAGCTGCTGAAATCCGACATTGCCGACATGAAGAATATCGGTGGACGTCCGGGTGGATCGATCACTGCAGCGCAGTTCCTCAAGCGCTTCGTCGGCGATACGCCCTGGGCGCATCTCGACATCGCGGGAGTCGCCTGGGGCTCCAAGGCGAAGCCCGGCTCGCCGAAGGGCGCCACCGGCTTTGGCGTGCGTCTGCTCGACCGGTTCGTCCGTGAGATCGAGGCCGGTGCGCACGGCTGAGAGCTTGATGACGGCGCGTTGATGGAGGGATCGTGGCGGAGATTGGTTTCTACCATCTGACCCGCACCACGGCGGACGAGGCGTTGCCGCAGTTGTTGGGGCGCACGCTTGACGCCGGAAAACGCGCTGTCGTGCGTTGCGGTGAAAGCGTCGACGTCGCTTCTCTTGATGAGGCGCTCTGGCGGGTTTCTGAGCCCGTGTGGTTGCCGCACGCGGCGACGGGCGCGAAATTTCCCGATCGTCAGCCGATCTGGATCACGTCCGGAGATGATACGCCGAACGCCGCTACGTATTTATTCCTCCTTGGAGCGCGTGAAGCCGAAAAGCTTGAGGCGTTCGAGCGTATTTTTGACCTTTTTGATGGTCGCGACGATATGGCCGTAGCCGCCGCCCGGCGCCGCTGGTCGGCGCTGAAGGCGCAGGGACATTCCTTGACGTATTGGCGTCAGGGTGAGAAAGGCTGGTCGAAAGCTAGGTGATCGGGTGCTCTCTGGAAATATTAAAATCTGGGCACTATTTATCCGAGAATCTCTGACGCCCCAAGATTGGCGGAGCGGCCCGGCCAGAACGGGGTTTTTGGACCTTCGTCCGTAAAGATGAGGTCGTTGGCCGGAGACGCACGCTCATCAGATTACTCGGCTGGCGCCGTATTCGTCAGTTGATGCGATATGGATGCATGCAGCTCTAGGTTCGGGACCTATTAATGTATTGAATTGAGCGAGAGGTTGTGATTCACAGGTC
>NZ_JOPL01000166.1 GCF_002153745.1 Acetobacter sp. DsW_063
TCCAACTCGTCTCCGCCATCATCAAAATTAACTGACGACACGCCCTAATCATGGGAAGCGTGCGGTCTGGAAGGCGCTGCCCGGAGATCGCGGAATGGATCGCGACGATCGGGCGAGTTGCGACTGGCGCGGAGGTCGAGCTTGTCGATCTGCGCGACTGGCATCTGCCCATGGATGACGAACTGTTCATTCCTGCGCTGGGTGACTACGTCCAGGAACACTCACTGGCCTGGTCTCAAAAAGTCGCTAATGCGTCAGCATGCGTGTTCGTTACGCCTCAGTATAACTGGGGCTATCCGGCGGCGCTGAAAAACGCGATCGACCATTGCTATAACGAATGGCGTGGCAAGCCGATGCTTGCCGTCACTTATGGAGGGCACGGGGGCGGAAAATGTGGTGCGCAATTGCTTCAGGTCGCTGAAGGTTTGAAGATGCGCGCCATAACGCCTTTCCCGGAGCTGCGCCTCTCGGAAGAAGTCATCCGGGGCGGCGTTCTGGATGTAGAGCGTGAGTTCGGATCCTGTCGAGACGCAGTGGTCATGGGGTTCGAGGCGCTTCTGGAGGCGATATGGGACCCGGAGAGTCAGTGACGAGGTGAGGTTTCTGAAACGGGTGTCTTTCGATCCAAGCGTAACCCCAGTCGCTCAGGCTAATCAGAATAGGTTCGAGGCTGCGCTCCTCATCAGTCAGTGAGTATTCAACCTTTGGCGGCACCACAGGGAAAACCTCACGACAAATAAGGCCGTCATGTTCAAGTTCTCGCAGCTGATTGACGACGAGCCTGGGCGACGCGCCCTTCGCCAAACGGCTGAGCTCGTTGAAGCGCATTTTTCTATCAAGAAGATGAAAAAGGAAAACCCCCTTCCACCGACCGCCTATTACGTTCAGGGCAGCTTCGAGCGAGCAACCTGGAATCGTGCTCCATCTTTGCCTTTTCTTCATCGTCTACTCACCTCCGTCGTCGGCGTTATACTTTTATATAGTATATGATTTTTTTTGCCGTATTTTCAATTTTGATAATGACATTTACCTGGAGTGTTCGAAAAACCCCCTGGTTTTGAAACCGGCTCTGTGAT
>NZ_JOPL01000016.1 GCF_002153745.1 Acetobacter sp. DsW_063
ATCGATTGAAAGTGGAGCCCGACAGCGTGGCATGTCCATGCTGCGCACCGCGATGGGGCCAGCGATTGCCCGGCACCTTGCCGATCCGGCTGTGGTCGAGGTGATGCTCAATCCCGATGGGCGGCTATGGATCGACCGTCTGTCCGAGGGGCTGGGTGATACCGGGGAGACGATCACACCGGCTGATGCCGAACGCATCGTGCGACTGGTCGCACATCATGTTGAGGCCGAGGTACATGAGAGGGTGCCACGCGTGTCGGCGGAACTCCCCACCGGCGAGCGTTTCGAGGGATTGCTCCCACCCGTGGTGACGGCACCCAGTTTTGCGATCCGCAAGCCCGCCGTCGCCGTGTTCACCCTTGATGACTATGTCGAAGCTGGGATCATGACAGTGGGCCAGGCGGCATATCTTCACCAGATAGTTGCAGAGCGAAAAAACATCCTGGTCGCGGGTGGGACGTCCACGGGCAAGACCACGCTGGTCAACGCCCTGCTGGCCGAGGTCGCGAAAACTGACGACCGGGTCGTGCTGATCGAGGATACGCGCGAACTGCAATGCCGGGCGCCCAATCTCGTGTCGCTCCGCACCCGGGATGGTGTCGTCACGCTGTCCGAACTGGTCCGATCGGCCCTTCGCCTGCGTCCGGACCGTATTCCCATCGGCGAGGTGCGCGGCCCCGAGGCGCTCGACCTCCTCAAGGCGTGGGGCACAGGTCATCCCGGTGGGATTGGTACGCTCCATGCTGGCACCGCCATCGGCGCGTTGCATCGCATGGAGCAACTGATTCAGGAAATCGTCGTCACCGTACCGCGCGCCCTGATCGCTGAGACCATCGATGTCATCGCCGTGCTGTCAGGACGTGGGACGGCGCGCCGCCTGTCTGAACTGGCCACAGTGGATGGCCTCGATCCCGTGACGGGCGCGTATCGCATCCGGCCAGTCAGCTTACCCTCTTCCAAAACACCATTCTCTGACAATGGAGAGTCATCATGAGGCCGCCTTTACGCCAGCGTGCCATCGTGTGCGCTATTGCACGTCCTGACTGGCATGTTCCAGACCTTCTCTTGTTCGGAACATCCCTTCTTATATCGTTGTTTTTCGTGTCATCAGCCTGGGCGTCCGGCTCCGGCATGCCGTGGGAAAACCCGCTCAACGAG
>NZ_JOPL01000167.1 GCF_002153745.1 Acetobacter sp. DsW_063
ATCACAACCTCTCGCTCACTTCAATAAATTAATAGGTCCTGAGCCTAGCTGGGTATCCGTGGCCAGAGCCGCTTCTCGCCGTTCTGATGTGAGGCATACCTACACGTTCAGAGGAGGGTGTCTGCCACCGTGCTCTCATGTTTTTCGAATGGTGTGTTAAGCCGAAGGTCGTCTGTGGTTACGTAATCTCCCCAAGACCCACAGCATAGGCGTCGCGCCGAACGCATAAGGAGCAGCCACCATAGCGACGGAATAAACGGATCCATAAGCTGGATCCACTCCGTCGCTATTGAGAACGATATCTCGAGAGACCGGAAAGGTTGTCCACTCGTTGCGGCTAGGGCCTGTTATGCCTTGAATGACGGAGCGAAGTGCCCAGCTTTT
>NZ_JOPL01000168.1 GCF_002153745.1 Acetobacter sp. DsW_063
GCATGACCTGACGCTTTGCTGCTCCGTATGATTTCAGTTTGTCGGTAACCATGCGCTTTGGTCTGGCGCCCTGCTTCCTGAGAAGCCGCGTCAACAACCGTCTCGCCGCTTTCGTGTTACGTCGCGTCTGCAGAATTTCATCGAGAACGTAGCCGTCGTGATCGACGGCGCGCCACAGCCAGTGGCCCTGACCACAGATAACAATGCGGACCTCATCCAGACGCCACACGTCGCCGGGGGCCGCGCGCTTGCGGCGTAGCC
>NZ_JOPL01000169.1 GCF_002153745.1 Acetobacter sp. DsW_063
CTTGCCAGTGCGGTTCGGGGACTGGAAGAACGTCCACCGACGGTTGCGTCGCTGGTGTGAAAGCGGTGTGATTGAACGGATTTTCCGGCATCTGGCAGCTGACCATGACAACGAATACATGATGATCGACAGCACGATTGTCTGGGCTCACCAGCATAGTGCAGGCGCTCTTAAAAAAGAGGCACGGATTAGGCCATCGGACGGTCCCGGGGCGGACTGACCACGAAAATCCACGCCATTGTCGATGCTGCGGGAAAGGCCGTGGCTCTTTCGCTGACTCCAGGGCAAAGGGCCGACATCACTGAAGCAGAACCTCTCCTTGATGAA
>NZ_JOPL01000170.1 GCF_002153745.1 Acetobacter sp. DsW_063
GAGCTGTAGGCCGGATTGATCTGCATGATCCCCAGCGTGCCGCTGGACGGATTTGTGACGACATGCGTTCCGGACGCGCTCTGACTGGCGGCGTCGCTGTGCGGCAGCAAGTTCAGAAGAGAGGTCACGCCGTTCAGCAGTTTGGTTCCGATGCCCGTCGCCAGCTTCTCCAGCGTGTCGAGCAGCGGCGACGCCGCCTTGTTAAGATCCTCCATCGCCCGCTGGAACGGCGTCAGGCTATCCTCATGCGCGCTCCTAACGGCCCAGAACAAGATCCGACCGGCGCGCGTCGCACCCCGGTTCGATCACGTCGCGCCACGCCCGGTCGATCAGCGGACGCCCGATATAGGCGAGCGCCATGGACGACGCGTCCTGCAGCAACAGCGTGAGTTTCGCGTCCTGCGACGCGTCCGTAATGCCGAGATCCGCCTTGAGGTCGGCCAGAGACGCCAGCGGCGTGTCCGGCGCAGGCGGACCGACTGGCGTTGTCCGCCTCATGGTCCGACC
>NZ_JOPL01000171.1 GCF_002153745.1 Acetobacter sp. DsW_063
GACCGACTGGCGTTGTCCGCCTCATGGTCCGACCTCCCGACCGTTACGCGCCGCTGCCAGCGGCCGCCGTGGTCAGATCCGCAAACGACCCCTTGATCAGGGCCTCGGGTCGATACACCGCCAGCGCGAGCCGCTCCTCACCTACGATCGTGACCATACCTTTTCTGACGTTGTCGCCATCCTCGCTCGAAATCGTCACCGTCGCGTCCTCGCGGTCGAAGATCTGCGCCGCGTAGCGGAAAGCGCCCGTCATGAAGGCGCCCGCCGCCATGGCGAGGCTCTGCGCCACGGGAAGCCCCCAAAGCACCGGCCCGGCGACGCCGGTCGGGTTCGCGAAGACGTAGCGCTGC
>NZ_JOPL01000172.1 GCF_002153745.1 Acetobacter sp. DsW_063
CACCGGCCCGGCGACGCCGGTCGGGTTCGCGAAGACGTAGCGCTGCTGACCGTCTTTCGTCAGCTCGATCGACGCCCAGTCGGTCGGGTTCAGGATGTGGCCAGTCGCCGGGAAGAGCGCAAGCGTCGCCTGCAGCATGGCCAGACGCAGGCGGTCGATCATGGTCTCATTCTTGACGGAAACGCCCGCAGGCAGCGCATACGCGGCCGCCTGCGTCATCAGGCCTGTCAAATTCTGCCCTGTTCCATCGCCGCTCAAAAGCTGCGTTTCCTCGGCTAGCGCAATACCTATGCGGATTCTCCCGTCGATGTAGCTGGCCAGCTGAGGAGCGTCGGAAAGGATCTGCTTCGACGCGAGACCGTAGTGCGCAATCGTACGCACCGGCAGGGTCTGCAGGTCAAACTTTATGTCTGATTGCGGATACGGAACAGTCGGATTTTCCGCGACTACGGCAGCGTTGTTCGTAAACCCCGTTTCTCGAACGTAGTCGATCGCGCCCGAACTGGTCGAGCCCGGCATCAACAGATCGCGGATCACCAGCTGGCGGTCCGGCACGACCTGCACGATTCCGGGCTGGCGAGGCGCGGCCTTGCCGTCCAGAACGAGCGGAGCGCCGGTCAGCGCCTCATGCGCCGCCTGCAGATGCTGCAGCAGGGTG
>NZ_JOPL01000173.1 GCF_002153745.1 Acetobacter sp. DsW_063
AGACGGAACGTTCGAGGGTTACGGCAGCGTGTTTAACAACACGGACGCTCACGGCGACGTGGTGCTGCCGGGAGCCTTCGCGGACTCTCTCGCGGAGAGGAAGTCGCAGGGGCGAGGCATTGCGATGCACGTCATGCACGGATTTCTCGGCGGCGACGGGCTGCCTGCTGGCGTCTGGACGGACGCCTCGGAGGACAGCCACGGTCTGCACCTCAAGGGCAAGCTCTCGGGGATGGACACC
>NZ_JOPL01000174.1 GCF_002153745.1 Acetobacter sp. DsW_063
GCTCAGCAGAAGCGAATCGGAACGCTCGATGTCTTCCTGGACCATGCGGTGAATCGCGCCGGACGCGTGCGTCCCAGACCGTGCGTCCGTCGTCCCGGTCTGCCCCAGCACCGCCTTGCTGATCTGTTCGTCCAGCCACTTGACCCGCATCTCATGAACTTCGGACGCGCCAGCCCCGCCCTTGGTCTCGATCAGCTCGAAATCCATTTCCTTCGGGATCATCGCGGCGAGCATCCCGCCGTAATCAGTCAGAGCGTGCCAGAGCACATTGCGGTCATTGTCGGTCGAGCCCTGCCCAAACCGCCCCAGACGTCCCGGTATCCCGTAATTCTGGACGAAAATTCCCCAGTCCCGAACG
>NZ_JOPL01000175.1 GCF_002153745.1 Acetobacter sp. DsW_063
GGTGTCCATCCCCGAGAGCTTGCCCTTGAGGTGCAGACCGTGGCTGTCTTCCGAGGCGCCCGTCCAGACGCCGGCGGGCAGCCCGTCGCCGCCGAGAAATCCGTGCATGACATTCATCGCAATGCCGCGCCCCTGCGACTTCCTCTCGGCGAGAGAGTCCGCGAACGCTCCGGGCAACACCACGTCGCCGTGGGCGTCCGTGTTGTTAAACACGCTGCCGTAACCCTCGAACGTTCCGTCT
>NZ_JOPL01000176.1 GCF_002153745.1 Acetobacter sp. DsW_063
CTTGCCAGTGCGGTTCGGGGACTGGAAGAACGTCCACCGACGGTTGCGCCGCTGGTGCGAGAGCGGCGTGATCGAACGGATTTTCCGGTATCTGGCTGCCGATCGCGACAATGAATACATGATGATCGACAGCACGATTGTCCGAGCTCACCAGCATAGTGCAGGCGCTCTTAAAAAAGGGGCACGGATCAGGCCATCGGACGGTCCCGGGGCGGACTGACCACGAAGATCCACCCCATTGTCGATGCTGCGGGAAAGGCCGTGGCTCTTTCGCTGACGCCAGGGCAAAGGGCCGACATCACTGAAGCAGAACCTCTCCTTGATGAA
>NZ_JOPL01000003.1 GCF_002153745.1 Acetobacter sp. DsW_063
GCTCAGCAGAAGCGAATCGGAACGCTCGATGTCTTCCTGGACCATGCGATGGATCGCGCCGGACGCGTGCGTCCCCGACCGCGCGTCCGTCGTGCCGGTCTGCCCCAGCACCGCCTTGCTGATCTGCTCGTCCAGCCACTTGACCCGCATCTCATGAACTTCGGATGCGCCCGCGCCGCCCTTGGTCTCGATCAACTCGAAATCCATCTCCTTCGGGATCATCGCGGCGAGCATCCCGCCGTAATCCGTCAGAGCGCGCCAGAGCACATCGCGGTCATTGTCGGTCGAGCCCTGCCCAAACCGTCCCAGGCGTCCCGGTATCCCGTAATTCTGGACGAAAATTCCCCAGTCCCGAACG
>NZ_JOPL01000017.1 GCF_002153745.1 Acetobacter sp. DsW_063
TAAAAAAGGGATCTCTGGCGCCTGATCGGGCGGACTAAAGGCGGCATGTTTCCCGACAAGTCCTTCACTGAGCGCGTTGCGCTCCAGGATCAGCATCCGGCGTTTCCACGACAGGCTGAGCTGACGCCCGACATAGCGCATCTCGCGGCGGCACAGGATGTCACGCAGAGCCGTGCGCGACAGATTAAGCTCCCGATGCAGGTTCTCGGGACGGGCGGGCGGAACAGAGAACTTCGCGTTGAAGCGCTCAACAAACCCCGGCAGGAAGGCGTTGGCCTGATCCATCGTCGTCAGCCCCTCGAGCGCCAGCTCCTTGACCAGCCGGTCCTGCAACGTCCGGTTGGCCCGTTCCACGCGGCCTTTGGCCTGCGAACTGTTGGCGCACAGCATCTCGACGTTCAGCTCCGCCAGAGCCCGGCCAAACTGCGTCAGGCCCTGACTGCCCGTCGCATCCGCTTTGGCCACGCGAAAGACCGAGTTTTTATCTGAATAAAAGTCGATTGGACGGTCGCGGGCCTCCAGATAGAGTTCCAGCGCCTCGAAATAGCTGTCCGTGCTCTCGCTGGGCACAAACAGCAGCGTCATCAGGCGGCTTGTGGCGTCGTCGATAAACACCAGCAGCGTGCAGAAGGGACGGTCAGGACCAAACCGGCGATGCTCCGACCCGTCGATCTGCACCAGCTCGCCCAGACGCTCCCGACGGATCCGGCTCTGGTGAAAGCTCGAACGCGTCAGCCACAGCCCGTCCGCGTGCATCCAGCCACGCAGCGTCTCGGACGCAAGCGTCGGCCCGTAGGAGGGATAATGCACGCGCAGCAGCGCCAGCCTGGGCGCAAAGACTCTCGGGCCTGCGGTGTCCGCGTCCGCCATGCGCAAGCCCGCCGGCGCCGCGATCACGAAGGCGCTCCAGCAGGCGACGCGTCTGGCGCGTCGTCAAACCCAGAAGGTGGTCCGCCGCCGACGCGGTCGTGCGGCTCCCGCACAGCACCTCGGACAGCACACCAACCCGGCGCAGGTCTCGATCGTCCATCGACACCAGTCCCATGTCCGGCCTCCCGAACCGCACAACCGTGGCGACGATACGCTAACGCCAAAAACGGCAGGGAGGACATTTCTATTCGGCCAAAGTGGGACATTTTAATCCGGCGTGCAGGTTCAGGCTGAAGCGCGCCCCCAGGGCTGCAGCCTTTGATGAGCCGATCCATCGCCTCGGCCGGCGTGAGGTATCCGAGGCATTTTCTTGGCGTGGCGTTCATCAGACACTCGATCCCGGCGAGGTCTCTGTGCGTGAGAGATGCGAGATCTGTCCGGGAGGGCAGGAGCTTGCGCAGCCTGCCATTCATGTTTTCGACAGATCCCTTTTGCCACGGTGAGCGGGGATCGCAGAACCACACATCCATGCCGCCACGCGCGACCAACGGCTTATAGTGAAGGAATTCCGAGCCACGATCGAAGGTGAGGGATTGCCTGAGCGCCTGAGGCAGCGCAGCCATTGTGTGCAGCAAAGATCCTGTAATTCCAGCCGAGATCCGGCTTTCATGGCGCGAAATTCGGACAAAGCGCGTCGTACGCTCCACCAGGGTCATCAGATTGCGTTGCTGATTGATCTCGGCATTGAAGATCATCAGATCCGCTTCCCGGTGCCCGGGGATCGCGCGTGCGCTTACATTTTCAGGACGCGAGGCGATGCTGCGCTCAAAGGGAATACGCGGCCCGCGGCTGCGCCGGTGATATCGACGCAACCGGCTCCAAAGAGCTTCGTCACGCATCGGATGGCTGTAAATCCAGCGATAGATCGTCTCGTGCGACAGGAACACGCCGTCCCGGCGCAGTCTTCCGCTGATCTGCTCAGGCGACCACAGCCGGTTCAGACCGTCACGCACGACGTGCGCCAGATCGGGATCGCGCGACAGACGCGCCTGCAGCCGACGACGCTGATCCGCACGACCCTGCGCAGTCACGAGATAATAGCCAATCAGATCAATCTCGTCGCTGCGATGGGCATTGCGGCACAGCTCGCGACAGATCGTCGAGTAGTGGCGGCCCGTCCTGCGGGCGATCTCGCGCAGGCTGACCCGGGCCTCCCTGAGGGTTGCGATCAGGCGTCGTTCGGGGAGGCTGATATGGAGATATCCACGTGGCATTGAGCGGCTCCATCAGAAGGCGCAACCACGATAGAACCTCGCGTGTTGCACTTCAGATTAGAATCCACCCCGCGTACACAAACATGTTGCATAATATATATTATGCCAACTAAATGACATACTCGGCGACGGATCCGGCCAACACACTCCCATCGACCGGATCAAATTTTCCGACCACCGAGTTATGCGGTCAGGATCGTAGCGTGATGCGTCACATGGTCTTCGATGAAAGACTGTATGAACCAGTACGAGTGGTCATAGCCCTCGTGAAGACGCACACGCATTGGCTGACCCGCCAACTGGGCGGCTTTCTCGATCTCTTGTGGACGTAATTGAGTGTCGAGAAACTGATCGGCCATACCCTGATCGATCAGGATCGTATGTGGGTGGCGATGACCCGAAGCAATGAGCAACGTCGCATCGTGATCGGCCCAGTCTGAGCGGTTGGGGCCAAGATAAGCCGTGAGCGCTTTTTCTCCCCAAGGAACGACGGCAGGATGAACGATCGGCGCGAAGGCAGAAACCGACTTCCACAATTTGGGGGCCCGAAGCCCATGCACAAGCGCGCCATGTCCTCCCATAGAGTGCCCCATCAAGCCTAGCCGCTCGCCGTCTATGGGCATGACGGTGGATGTAAGCTCCGGCAGTTCACGGCTCAGATAACTCCCCATGCGGTAATGCGCCCGCCACGGCGTCTGCGTTGCGTCGAGGTAAAAACTTGCTGCCAGCCCGAGGTCCCAACTGTCCCCCTCTCCTGCAACGCCAGCGCCCCGAGGCGACGTGTCGGGAGCGATCACCGCGAAACCGCGTTCCGCAGCAAATCGGATTATTCCTGACTTAGTAAGGAATGTTTCATGATTGCACGTCAGCCCCGCCAACACGTAGAGCGCAGGAACGCGCTGACCGCTTTGCGCCCGAGACGGAATAAAGGCGCCGAAGCGCGCTACCAGCCCCAACTGGTCCGACTGATGGCTGTAAAATCCGACACGCCCGCCTGCGCAGATATGCTCGGAGTGGGTAGTGAGCGCCATGGTCAGATCTCCCTCTCTGATCAGTTCGACATAATACGCGGGAAATCGGTCGATGGTATGCTCAATTATCCGAGCGCCGCGAACGACACCCAGCCTCCAAGCGCGAGCGCGTGCGTCAGGAAGCGATGTTTACGTGACCCATGAATGACAAACTATGGCCCGAGGTCAAAGACGCGGAAGGCAGCATTGCGAAGGACGCCAGCCTGTGCGAACGCGTTGACCGGGCGGCAGGCTGGAAGCTTGAACTCATCCGCCAACGCCGAAAGACGAGGGTGTGCGCCGGCCGAATTTCGTGAAATTCTGTCAGCGAGCGCACGACCAGATGCCACTTGAATACGTTAGGGCGCTGACGCCATCGCCCACAGGAGGACGGACAGCGGAATGATCGTCAACAAACGTATCGGTTTAAGCGTGCTGCTACGCGAAAGCATGTGGACGCTGCTAGTACTCGGCGCATGGGACTTTCTTGTAGTCATCCTGTTTCAAGTTTTTCATCAAGAGTGGATGGAGCAGCCGGCTCTCCCGATCTCTCTGATCGGATCGGCGATCGCCCTGTTCATGGGCGTTCGCAACAACAGCGCCTATGCAAGATGGTGGGAGGGACGAGCGTTATGGGGGTCCATCACCAACAATAGCCGTTCGCTCGGACGCCAGGTGGGCACTATTCTTGGCGGTCGTCCGGACCTGGTCCTGGCGATGGCAGCCTACCCACACGCCTTGCGGCAAGCATTGGGTAGTGTCGACGCGTCCGAGGACGTGAACCGCCTACTGCCTCAGGACATGGCGGCACGGATCAAGGGGTGGCGCAATCAACCCAACGGCATTCTCTTCCAGATCGGCCTCGGCGTGACCGAGGAGTCCACAAAGCTGGGCATCGACGGAGCTCTGCACGGCCAGATTGATCGCATTTTATCTGACCTCGCCAATGCACAGGGAGGGCTGGAGCGAATACGCAACACACCCCTGCCCGTCCAGTTTTCGGCGGTTCCAAAAGTACTGGCGAACGTGTTCTGCATCGTGCTGCCCCTGTCGACGGTGCAGACGCTGGGCTGGATCACGCCTCTCGGCTCCTCGCTTGTGGGCCTGTTGTTCGTCGTGCTGGACAAGATCGGAGCAGATCTTGAGGACCCTTTCATCGATTCCGTTCATGCCCTTCCGATGGAAGCCATGGCCCGGACAATCGAAATCGATCTGTTGCAGTCCATAAGGGAGACCCCGAAACCACCACTTGCCCCTGCAGGCGGGGTGCTGCGCTGACAGCGTGAAGCGCTACCCGGCAATCGCACCACCCTGCAGGCGCTTCGGAGTTCCAGGACGAAGGCCTCCACCAAGGTTTCCTGTCAGCAAAAGGCGGACAGGAAACCGTCGTCCGTCACGGCGCTCAATAGGGTCGAAGGAAAGGGTTTCCCGGCTGCTGCCGGCCGCACCACGGAACCTCTGGCGCGCAGAGGCGGCGGCGGTTCAGTCTCCGGCCGGCAGGCTGCCCGAGACATGAGCCTGTTTTTGTGCTAGGGACAAGTCCCATGAACACTTTCAGATCTCCCCCCAAAGGCGGGGTTACGGACGCCATGGCGCGTACGGCAGCCGCCACCACAGCCGCTCAAGCGAAAACCAAAGTGAAGGACGAAGACCCTTTCAAAGAGGGTGATTCGATTGTCTATGCAGCGCATGGCGTAGGGCGCGTCGATCGCATCGGCGTGGATGAGATCGCGGGAACGCAGCTGGAGGTGATCCAGATTTCCTTCCCAGGCAACCAGATGACGCTCCGCATCCCCTTGACGAAGGCCCGGAAAGCCGGTCTGCGGAAAATCGTGTCGCGCGAGATTGTCGACAAGGCGATGGCGATCATCAAGGGCAAGCCGCACGTCAGCAAAGGCATGTGGGCGCGCCGCGCGGTCGCATATCAGGAGAAGATCAACTCGGGCGATCTCGTGCAGATCGCAGAGGTTCTCCGTGATCTCCGCCGCAATGTCGACAGCCTCGACGGCAGCTTCAGCGAACGCAAGCTTTTCGAGGCCGCGCAGGAGCGTTTCGTGGCTGAAGTCGCCGTGCTGGAGAAGAAGGAGCCAGCCGACGTGCTGCAGTCTTTGACGGCGGTCATGAAGGCGGCCTGACGGAGCAATCGGCGCGTCATGACGCGGTCTCCTCCGCCCTCTCTCGAGCACTCGGGGCCAAGCGTCAACGCCATCGTGCGTCGGGCCTACGCCGAAGTTCAGGAAGGCCGCTTCGAAGCGACACGTGACGCGCTCATGCCCTATTCAGGGCAGGGCGAGCACCGCGTCGATCTGCTGCTCGGGTTCGCATACGCCGGAAGTCGACAATTCGATCTGGCCGCGCCGCTGCTTGTCAATGCAGCCTTAGCCAATGTGGGCGCCAAGCATCCTGCCCATGACGTTGTAGAGCTTTTCGCACGCTTCGACATGCGGCCGGATGCAGAGCGCGCCGTGCGCGCGATTCTGGCCTTGACGCCCGAAGATGCGCGTATCCATGACGCACTGGGAGACGTGCTGTGTCAGATGGGGCGTTTTGACGAAGCCATCGGCATTCTCGAACAAGGCCTTAGCCTCCGGCCATATAATCCGCTGACGCTCAACCTGATGGCGATAGCCCGTGCAGAGCGCGGAGAGACCGAAACGGCGCTGGGGATGTTCCAGTCCGTGCTCAAACTGACGCCAAATAACGCCAGCGCACTCTCCAATCTCGCGTGCCTGCTCTCCGCCCTCAACAGGCCAGAAGAAGCGCTGGATTTGTATCGGTCGGCTATCGCCGAAAAACCGACTGACGCACAGATACGGCTCAACCATTCTGTAGCGTTGCTCAAGGCCGGGCGTTTCGCTCAGGGATGGTCCGAGCACGAGTGGCGCCTCAAGCTGCCGAATCATACCAGCCTCCCACGAGAAAAGCTTCTCCCGCCAATCGGACCAGACGTGGATATCCGAGGAAAGCGCATCCTGATCACGCAGGAGGAAGGGTTGGGCGATACGCTGATGTATCTGCGCTTCATCCCTGCCCTCGCCCGTCGTGGCGCGATCACGCATTTGTGGGTGCCTGATTCTCTGGAGCATGTGTGTCGGCGTGTGGAAGGAGTCGCAATAGTGCAGGTCGGGGGCGACGTTCCCCCATTTGACTGGCACTGCCCGTTCATAAGCCTGCCGCGCGCGCTGGTGGGAACGCCTGACGCCATGGGCGATCCGGTCCCGTATCTGCGCGCCGATCCGGCCAAGGTGGCGGAGAAAAGCCGTCTGCTCCCACGTAACGGCAAGCTGAATGTGGGTCTGGTATGGGGCGGGTCGCCACGCCCACATCATACTCCCGCACATATGGTGGACCGAAAACGATCGGCTTCACTGGCGGCAATGGCCCCGTTGGCTGCGGTTGAGGACGTCAATCTCATCAGCCTGCAGAAAGGCCCTTACGCCAAGGAAGCGTTCGATCCGCCGGAAGGCATGCGACTGTATGATCCGACTGACGAACTGCATGACATGGACGATACGGCGGCGCTGATGATGGGGCTCGACGTACTGGTGTCCGTGGACACCTCCGTCGTTCATCTGGCAGGCGCGTTGGGACGTCGCGTGTTGCTGATGGACCGCTTCGACAATTGTTGGCGATGGTTGTCTGGGCGGGAGGACAGTGTCTGGTATCCAGATTTGACGATCATAAGACAAGATCGTCTGGGTGACTGGGCTCCTGTCGTCGAACGGGTGGTCGTTGCGTTGCGGAAGATGGTTGCTGAGCGCCGGTCTACGTAAACGGGTCTGGAAGCCTGACATCGGCTTCGCAAATCGCCTTCGCGGCGCGCGACATGAAACGACAGGTAGCGTCAACCGCTCTATCGTTACAGGCGTATCTGTGAGTTCCGATACAGGTTCTTTTCGTTGTTTTTTGCATTTTTTTGTTCGTTTAGGCGTGTCCTGGCGAACGAGGTTCTAAAGGAATTTTGTCATGGCTCTGGCGTCGCTCATGAGCGGCTGGCGCGGTCCCACTGTGTCTCCTGTACGCGAATGTCTGGCGGGAATGGTTGCTACGTTCGCGCTGATCCCGGAAGTAATCGCTTTTGCATCGGCCGCAGGCGTCGACCCTTCGGTTGGCCTGTACGCCTCCTTCGTCATCAGCGTGGTCATCGCATTCGCCGGTGGACGCCCCGCCATGATCTCCGCCGCCGCAGGGTCAGTCGCACTGGTCGCAGCCGGGTTAGTGCACACGCACGGAGTACAATACCTGTTCGCGGCGACGTTGTTGTGCGGCGCGATCCAGGTAGTGTTCGGCTTGCTGCGGGTCCATGTTCTGATGCGCTTCGTGGCGCGTTCAGTTCGTACGGGCTTCGTGAACGCTTTGGCTATCCTGATCTTTTACGCTCAAACGCCGCATATGATCAGCGTGTCGTGGCAGACATACGCGCTGATCGCGCTGGGCCTCGCGATTATCTATCTCGTGCCGAAGGTTTTCACGGCCATACCTTCCCCGCTCATCTGCATCGTGGTTCTCACAGCGATTGTCACGATGTATCCGATGCCGGTGGAGACTGTGGCGGACCTTGGCCGCCTTCCGGACGGCCTGCCGACGCCGGGCTTCCCTCACCTTCCCCTGACTTTCAAGACGCTGGGCATCGTGGCCCCATACGCGTTCGCTATGGCGATGGTCGGGCTGCTCGAAAGCCTGATGACCGCACGGGTCGTCGACGATATGACGGGAACGACGTCGGACAAGCGCCGTGAGAGCGTCGGGCTTGGGCTGGCCAATTTTGCAGCCGGCGCGTTCGGCGGAATCGGCGGATGCGGGATGATCGGTCAAACCGTAGGCAATGTTCGTTACGGCGGACGGGGACGCCTCTCAACATTGATGGCCGGGGTTTTTCTACTCGTACTGATCGTCGCGCTTCGTCCGTTCATTGCCCGCATACCGGTCGCGGCACTCGTCGCCATCATGGTCATGGTGTCGATCAGCACGTTCTCATGGGCGTCGCTGCGTGAACTGGTCGCGCACCCGAGACTGGCGAGCACAGTGATGCTCAGCACGGTTGCGGTGGTGGTCGCCACCAGCGACCTTGCGGCCGGCGTGGCCGTTGGCGTTCTGCTGAGCGGCGTATTCTTCGCTTCGAACGTCTCTTCAATGCTTCGCGTGGAAAAGATGCTGGACGCTACCTCCGGCGCGCGAAAATACGTCGTGCGCGGCGAAATTTTCTTCGCATCAGCGGAGCTTCTCGAGGAATCGATCGATTACGGCGATTCTACCGAAACATCCGGCGTCGCCCCCGCTTCACCACGAGATGTCGTTATCGACCTTCGGAGCGCCCATCTTTGGGACATTACATCTGTGGGATCGGTGGAGGCCATCGTGGAGAAACTGCGCGCACGGGGGCACAGCGTGACGTTGCTTGGCTTAAACGAAGCCAGCGAAGCGCTGCTGCGGCGCCACGGGGATGTTGACGCCACTATAGCCTGACTTTGACCGCTCTCCCCTTGTTAGGGGAGCATTGCGTGTCGTCTCTTCCGTCACCCTTTTTTTACCTTCGGAGCTTACGGCTGGTTCCGAAGGTTTCGCGGCACACGGACGCAGGCACACTGTGCTGATCCAATATTCGTGAACCCTTTCTGACCGCTCTCTGTCGACCCGATATCCGTCGGTTCTGCAGCTACTGATCGGCCAGCCCGAATTGCGGCAATGAAGTCAGGGTTCATGTCCAAACGCCGAAATCGTCAACTGCCTGACGGGTTGCACCGTCTCTGGAAATACGCGCGTGAGATGCTGCTCAGCCTGGCGCGAGCGCGCGGCGGGAATGTCGTCGTACTCACCGCGTTCTGCGCATTGCCTGTAATAACTGCAATGGGCGCCGCGATCGATATTTCGCGCGTGCATGGCGCACAGACATCGCTGCAATCGGTCTGCGACGCTGCGGCTCTTGCCGCGGCGAAGAGCGGAAACCTTTCCGTAGCAGCTGCGGAATCTTCCTCGGGTAGGACATCCGACGCACAGGCGGCCGCCTCCTCTGCGGCACAATCCTTTGTCAGCGGCAATTATTTGACTTCAGGCCTGACATCCTCTCCGGACCTAAGCATCTCAACAACCGTGAGCGCCGCGAATGTCGTAACGGTGACAGTAACCCTGACTTACAACCAGTCATTGTTGTTCGGGTCGATCTTCGGAATCAGCTCGACGCCGGTGACGGTGACGTCAACTGCTACGGTCGCTTTAGGCAGTTCCTACTATCAGGTCGTATTTCTTATCGATGTCTCGAACTCGATGGGGATCGGCGGCACCTCAACCGCGATCGCCGCATTGCAATCGAACAGGCAGATACAATGCGCATTCGCCTGTCATGACCCCAATTCCTACTCATCCGTCACCACCGACTGCGTAGCGTCTTCTGGAAGCGGCAATCGCCATCATGGGGGTTCATCCAACGGCGCGAGCGTATGCGATAAGCGTGCAATTGCAAAAGCCGCCGGAATTTCCCTGAAAATCGATTATGTTAGTCAGGCTGTCGAAGACTTTATCACTCAGTTGGATGAGTACACCGGAAACGACACCACACATTTTACCGTCGCCATAGATACATTCGGCACAAATTTTACGCAGGCGCTTGCTCCGACGACGAACCTTTCATCAGCGCTGACCGCCGCCGAGAACATCGACATCGAGACGGTATTGCCATGGGCGACGTACAACTATGGCTACACGTACACCCAGAAAGCTCTCAGTTCAGCTTTGTCATCAATCACGAATGTCGGCGACGGCTCATCTCCGACGAAGATGCGAACATTTCTGGTCTTTTTGTCAGACGGGGCTGAGGACCTCCCCGGCCCTTATGTCGATTATGGGCGGTCGCTGGACGTCGCTTACTCCAGCCAATGCGACGCTTTGAAAAATTCCGGAATCAATATTTTTTCTATATGGGCGCATTACTATCCGATTCCAACAGATTCACAATACTCAACGCTGGTTGCGCCGATCAGTGCGAATCTCGGCCCGACAATGCAGGCTTGCGCGTCCTCTTCCGACCAATATTTCGAGGCGTCGGACGGTCCCGCGATCCAGAGCGCGATAAGTTCAAGCTTCGTGGCAATTGCGGCTGCGGTCGGCCTGCATCTGTCGAAGTAGAGATGGCGGCCGCCCCGATCATGAAGCGTCAGATCGGAGGCGGTTTATACCAGGTCGGCGCACGCTGCCCGTGATGATGTTTAGGATGTAGCGTCGTGTGTTCCTGCTCGTCAGAACATGCCGCGGGGAGAAGAGCCACTGCGACCAGCGCGACCAAACACAGCCGCCTTATCGCACCGCTTACCCTCGTCCCAGACGAAGTCAAAATCCAATTGCCGATTTTAAGGGGGGGTAATGTCATCTGTCATCTTCTTCGCGTCGAACGGCTCAAGCGCAAAAGGTATCGCCGCTTCTTGCGAAAGTTGCAACGCGAGACCGTCTGGCGCCTGGGCGCCATCCGAGCGCGCCGCCACGCTTTGAGCCGCGCGCGCCAGCAGAGACGCCGCCACATCGTTATGACCTGCCGCGCGAGCGGCATGGGCTTCGACCACCAAAGCGCGCGCCATAGCGCGATACTCGCCAGTACTCTGGCGCGATGCAACGGACTCAGCAGCCAGAGACATGGCTTCTGATGGCGACGAGGAAAGCGACGCGCGGGCGCGAAGTTCCGCGAGATCCCCTTTTAGAACCGCCGTATGCGGGCGGGGTGCGCTCGCAAGCGTCTGAATACTGGCGGCGAGCGTCCTGATATCGCCTCGATCCGAAGCAATCAGGCCGCCGAGAAAAGCAGCGCGAAGCGCCACGTCATGAATAGAACTCGTACGAGCCTGCGCCGCGCTGCGCGCAGCCTCATCATATCGCCTCAGCCGGTAAAGCGCCGCAGCGCTCACAAGGTTCAGACCTCCTGTGTCCGGGCGGGTAACGCCTGCTTTTCCTCTGGTCCCCCGCCCCGGCGTCACGGCGTCAGATGAAGCGCGCAAAGACAACGCCTCGCGTGCTTCGCGCACAGTAGCAAGGGCGTTCTCAGGCTCACCTGCCGCAAGCTGCGTGACAGCCAGATTGAAAGACGCATCTGCGATCGCAGCCGCATCGTCATGGCGCACGGCCAGCCGCGTGGCCATCCGATACTGTTGCTCCGCCACCGAATAACGCTCGATAGCGAGGGCGTTCTGGCCGGAATCCATAGCCTGAACGTATTCGTCATTCTGCTGCTTCACCGTGTCGTCCGGCTGTGCGCCGCCGCATCCCAATAGAGACGACGTCAAAAACAGAGCCGCCACAATCGGGACGCCGACAAACCGCGAGCGGGGGTGAATCGTCCTCATGGGGACACCGTGCGAGCGGGCAGACGGTGTTCCGTGGAAGTCGTGTGGCCACCCAGAAGCCACAGACCGCGCAACTGTTCAGTCAGCTTCTGAAGATTATAGAGCGACATCTGAGCCTGGGTCATCAAGGCAGGGAAATCGGCAAGACTTTCGTCGGCGTTCTTGGCGATCGAAGGCAAACGCGGCGTAGCGTTTTTAAGATCGTTGGTCGCCGACTGAACATTCGCCATCGAAGCGTCGGATTTCGCAAGAATGGCCTTCACTTGCTCTTCTTCCGGGCGCAACCGGTTGATGACGTCGTTCAAGGACACGATGGTGGATTCAGCCTGCCGGATCAGCTGGTCATTCGTAAGGAGTTCTCCGACGTTCCCCTTGCCCGCATGGATATCGGTGACGATGGCGTCGAGTTCGCCCGTCATATGCCGAGCATTGGCGATGGCTGGCATGACCTGCGCCTGAATGTCTTTCAGGGTCTGGGTGATCATATCAGTGGGGCTAGGCTCTGTTGTCGCGTTGATGACCGCGTAATTCCAGTTCATGGGCTCGCCCGAACCGCGCGTCAGATCCAGATAACTGGCGCCGGCCACCACGAACTGCTTTCGAATGACAGCCTGGCTATCGCGGCGGATGAAGGGCTCGACCTGAGGATCGAGATCCACGATCGCATACATCGCCCCCGACGGATTCAACCGGATGGCCCGGATCGTTCCCGCGTGCGCGCCGAGAATCTGCACATCGCCGCCGACCGTAAGCCCGCCCACGCCTGAATTCGGCAGAATGACGCGCAGGCTGGCTGGCGGGCTAAGCCAGTCACTGAGCACGCCCGCCTCGACGACTGCGCCCGCAAACAGCAGGGTGCTGATCAATACGAGCAGCCCGACCCATTCGTCGGCATAACGAAGACGGATGAGAGGGCGGCTTCTGTTCTGCCGTAATCTGATCTGGAACATCAGCGTATCCGTACCGTTAGCAATCCGTCGTCCGCAAGCCGCCACTGGGAGGTCACCGCGCGACGATACTCACGCCACGTCGATGAAGTTCGGCCGAACCAGATAACCGACGCGCCGCGGTCACGCGCCTCGGTCAACGATTCAAGGAATGGCGTCGACAGATCGACCGCAGTGGTTTCAAGGGGATCTTCAAGCAGCAACAACCTTGGTTTTCCAAGAAACCCCCTGACGCAGGTCATGCGAGCCAGATCTGCGTCGGACAATCTTCCCGGCGCATCTACTGGAATGCCCGGAAGTCCGAAACGTTCCCCAAGCCGCACGGCCTCTGCCGTAAGGTCCTCTATGGAACGGTTCGTGTGGTGAAGTTCCTTGAGCATCATCTGCATATGCGCGCCAAACAAGCCGCTCCAGTTTGGACGACGCGTAATGCGCCCGATTCGTCCACGCAGGGCGTTCGCACGGCGGTCACCCAACGCGCTCCAGTCCAGACCAAGAAAACGCACAGTTCCGGCCCGAAGATCGAGCATTCCTGCACACAAATCAGCGAACATGGTGGCTCGTCCCATATCGCGCGTTTCAATGACCATGCACTCGCCCGGCATCAGCCTCATGGTCAGCGGCAACGGCGGCAAAGCCGCGCCTTCCTGCAACAAGGTCGCCCCAGACAACTCCAGCACGGCGCCAACCGTCCGTTTCATGGCGTGCCCAGCCAATTGAGGCGACTCTTCTTGCGACACAGCCGGTCTCCCTCACAATTTCAGGCTGAACAGGACGCTTACGGCCATGACGATCAGCATTCCTCTCGAAAAGCCCCGCGGCAACATTGTCGACACCGTGTCTTCGCTGCTCGCCGTCAGACCGCTGACGCAACAACCGAGCCCCACCAGAAATCCAACGACGATGAACTTCAGCGGGATGAGGATGTAATCGGCTGGCGTCATGGCCGTGACGACGTCGTAAAAAAACGACCAGATGGAGTTGGAAATCGCCCCCGAGGCGCGACTGACGACATAACCGGTAGCAAGCGACGCTACGGAGAACAGTATGCCAAGCGTAAAGCCCGACACGGTGAAGGCCAGAGTGCGCGGCAGCACCAGCAATAAGAAAGGATCGACGCCTTCAGCCTGCATCGACTTGACCTGTCCGCCGGTCGTAAGCATCCCCAACTCGGTAAGCGCCAGCATTCCGCTGCGTCCGAGCATAAGCACGCCCACCAGAATGGGCGCGATTTCACGGACGATAACGGTCACCAGCAGCGAGCCCGTCATCTTCGACATCCCGGCGAACCCAAGCCAGTAGATAGCCTGCGACACGCCCCCTAACCCGGTCAGCGTGCCAGTGACGAGCGTCGCCACAAGACCGCCTCCAGCGACCTCACCAAGCGTCGTACGAAATTCGTAACGGACGGTCCGACGCCAGGTGTTGGGACGAACGCTTTCGTGCAGGACGCCCCAGATCGTCCCCAGCATGATCAGAAGAAACCACACTCGATGACGGGTTACGCTGCCGATGAAAGCCAGAAACACCCGTATCTTGCCGGAAAGGGTGTTCTCGTTCGGTTGGCTGTCGTCGCGAGCGTAATGCGCGACGCACTCCTCGTCAGGACGTGCGGCGCCGCCAGCCGTCCCGGCAAACGCCTCCCCGTCGCGCTGGCTCCCGCCGTCGGTTGGCGGCGTGTCTGGCTGATCATCGCTCATCGCCGCGTGGCGAGCACGTAGACGCGCCCAATTCCCGAACCTGGCGCATAGAACGAACCACGGCTGCGGAACAGGTAACGATCGCGCAAGGCCTGATAGACCCGTTCGGTCACCTCAATCGTGCCGACGTCCGGGGCGCCCTGCGCCATCAACTCAGCCAGAGTGACAGTCTCTCCCCAGAGATTGAACGTTTTCGGCTCCTGCCCCAACTCGCCGCCCAGAGCCGGACCAAAATCCATCCCGATGCTGAAAATCGGCTCAATATTCGCCGCCGAAAGCAGCATCATGCAGCGCTCACGCAGCGCCAGCGCCGCCTCAGCCAAACGTCTGATCGCACTGGGGTCAGGCTCCGCAGTGCACCCTGCGATGCAGATCAACCTGTGACCGGCCACCTTGACCGAGAAAAGCTCGTGCGTCCGCGCGATATTCTGAACTTCCGTGGCGATCTGGTCGATCAGTTTGAGAAGCGCCTCTGGCCCCTCCCCGCTCTCCATCACCGGATCGCTGAAGGTGATCACCATCACAGCGACGCTGGGAAAGGCGCCCGGCGTCGTCTGGCCAGCTACCACAGGCGGACGCACAAGCGCTTCATCGAACCTGGGTGTCGACAATCCAGCAGGAGCGGGCGCGAGAAGTTCGGACTCACTCGTCACGGTAGTCGTTTCGGCCGCGGCCCCGAACCTGACGGCGGCAAGCGCCGCAACGATGTCGACAAAATAAACCAGATGCGGCGCGAACACAGCGTCCTCGAGCGTCATCATACCGATCACGCCGGAGGATCCGTGGCTTGCTCCCCGGATCGGATGCACGATCAGAGACGTCGTTCCTGCTTCGCGCATCATCAGGCGGGAGAAACCAGCGGTCCTCTGATCCTTGCTGGCCACCGCAACGTTCACCGTCTCACCCGCATCCAGAAGTTTGAAAAATTCTTCCAACTCATTACGGGAAAGTTCAAAACCACCGGAATGAGCGTCAAGAGAACTGTCGTAACTGTCGTCGCATATCAACGCCGTTCCATCGTGAAGCAGACGCCAGATCGCAACCCGGCGAGCATGACTGGTTCTCGCTAACGCCTCGGTCAACGACAGAGGTTCGCTGGCCCCGTCAAAAAGGTCCGGAGTATCAGCCAAACGTTGCAGTGCATCCGCTTCGGAGGCCGTCTGCATTTTCTGCCGCTTCAACTCCCGATTGGCGCGATCGGTCTTTCTGCTCTGATGCGCCAGAAGTCCCGCGAGAATCGCGGCAAGTGCGACAATGATAGCCGAGAACTGGATGCTCTCACGTCCGCTAGTCCGCGCAAATGCAGCGAAGTCGCTTTCCGGCGCGACCATCAGCAAAACCCAGCCATCGGTCGTCGGCAGATTTTCAGCGATTCCTATATAGTTTTTGCCGCCGGACTTGAATGCATGAGATCCAACGCCTCGCACCCGGAAACGATCATACACCTGCAGAAACGTGGATTGCGTCTTGGGATCGAGCACCATCTGGGACGGATCGCCGTGAGCGCGGGCGACAATATTGGAAAAGTCATGCCCGGCGATGATATGCCCAGTTCGGTCAAGGATGATCGCCTTGCCGCTTTTGCCGATCTTGAGACTATCGATAAACTGGCTTAACAAATTCAGCGACGTATTGATCGCGAACGCATACTTGCTGCCGTCAGTTCCCGTGAGTCCGATTGAACTGGTGATGACCAGTTGCTTCGTCGTCTCGTACAATGTCGGCGACGACCACGAAATCTCGTCCTTGCCAATAGCGCTCTTGAACCAACCGCGGTCACGTGGATCGTAGTGATCGGCGGGGTTTTCTTCTGAGCGAAGCAGCTTGCCGTGCTCATCATAAAAATCATGATGGAACACGCCGTCCGCACCATCGGCTCCCGGGCGTAATTGTGTGTACTCCATCCCCTTTCCGTGCGGATCCCGCTCGATCAGAATGAAGCCCCCCTTCTCGTCCCCTAGGTAGAAGGACTGCAACTGCGGCACCAACCGAAGCATCGAGCCGCCGTAAGCGTAGAATGCGATATCTTTCGACGCCGACCGAGCGTGGCCAATAAAATCCTGCGCGAAGGAAGCGCCTGTCGTCGCCGCAGACAGATACCCCGTCACGTCCTGCACGACATATCGCTGCACTGAATCGAGCAGATCATGCGTCAGGCCCAAAACCCCGGCTCGGGTCGAACGATAGGTATGCAGGCCGATCCCGCCGATAGTGGCAAGGATCAGCGCAACGCTGAGGAGGGGTACGCCAATTTGAACGAGGCGTTGTCGGGTTGTCCGGCCGGTCTGTTCAGTCGGATCGACAATCTCGTGCGAGGCCAAGAGTCCGGCTTCCTCTCACTGGGGCGCCTGATCCCGACGGGGGGCGCAATGGACGTCATTCGGCGGTAATCTATTCATAACAAGGCCATGCGTCACGCGATGGTGAACCCGGCAGCCCTGCAACTCACAGGGGAGACAACGACGAACTATCCCCAATGGTTCGATCGAACCTTGGAAACAGTGCGTTACGTAATAGGCGTTAGAGACCGATGACGCCAGCGGATAGCCCAGTAAAGCGCCGTAAAGACGAACATGGCGGAAAAACTGGCCGGATAACCAAACCACACGCCCGACGCGCCATAGAGGTGGGCCGCTATATATCCGGCGGGCAATTCAACGCAGATGATCGCGCCAAGCAGAAGAGACATCGGCCCAACCGCGTCGCCGCTGGCGCGCATGGCGGACCCGAGCACGCCGGCCAGCGCGAGCGGCGTCGCGCTCCACATCACGACACGAAACGCACGCGACGCAAGAGCGATTACATGCGCATCGGCGGTGAACAACGACGCGATCAGCGCCGGATCTAATGTCACGAATGCAGCAAGCCCCCCAGCCAGCGCCAGCGCCACGCAAAAGCCGAGGCGCAACACCGCGCGCGCCTCCTTCTCGTCACGCGCCCCAATGGCGTGAGCGGAAAGAACGGAAACAGTGATGCCCACCGCCATGCCGGGATATTCGATATAGGTGAGCGTCTGGACGAATAGCCCGTAAGCCGCAGTCATATCTGAGCCGAAGCTGTTGATCCTCCCGACCAGAGCAATCTCCGCAACTCCCATGGTCATGATCTCGACCATCGTGGGAAGGCCAAGCTGGAGTATTGGACGAAGCACCCGCCACGGAGCAAAAATTTGCCGGGCCATTTCAAGATCAGGCGCCAACGCGTGACGGGACAATCTGAGCCAAATCCCAACAACGATCAGGGCCATCACCCAGCCGATAACCGCCGCCGCCGCTGAGCCGGCGACGCCAAGCACAGGCGCTCCGAACCTCCCCTCGATCAGGATGGGTGTCAGCAGAAGCGATGTCAGAATCTGGACGATCATCATCACCAGCGGACGCACGCTGTCGCCGGCGCCCCGAAGGATAATCGCCGTCACCACGAGCAGAATGAGCCCCGGTGCACCCATCAAGATCGCCGCGGCATATCGGACCGCATGATCCAGAACGTCCGCGGGCGTACCGAAAAGGACCAACAAGGGCCGGATGGAGACCTGACCAAAGGCGCAGATCGCGAGTCCAAGCGCAAAAGCGACGCCCAGCGCAGCCGACGCGACGGTACGCGCCTCGCCCTGATCTCCCGCTCCCCAGTTCTGACCGACCAGAATGCTCGCACCGGTCCCCAGTCCCACGGAGCAAGAGATAAACACGAGAAACATCGGATAGAATGCACTGGCCGCGGCCAGATCATGCGGTCCCAGCAGGCGGCCGACATAGATATTGCCGATTGTCCCCGAAAGCGATTGCAGGACGGTGTCAAAAAGCACGGGCGCCATGAACAGGAAGAAACGCCACGGCAGCGTGCGATCACGCCCCTTGGACGAAGCGATGTCGACGGTGACGTCCCGGGCGAGTTGTTCGTCCAGACCTGTTGGAACGATATCGGTCATGATCTTCCGCCAATGGCCGCATTCCCGCCGCCTGGCGGGCGACCATTCCGATCATCGGCGGCGCTGTCCTGGAGCGTCGAGGCGAGCGGCGTCACGCCCCTGTGAATATCCGATCCGGATAAGGTATCTGTAACACATCGTCCATAAGGCTTGCATGTGCATGATGTGATTGATGAATGGGAAGACGACATAGGCAACGCTTGCCTGCGGCCCCGGCAATCGAACTCGTCTTTGCAGGGTCTCCGGTTGCTTTGCCTAGAAGGGCCGCCGACAAACCACGCAGGCTCAGCCATTCACTGTGAGTTCCGTGTGTCACCTGACACAGAAAACTCATACCGATAAGATTAAGATATCTAATGAAATCATGGTGCTGCTGGACAGGATTGAACTGTCGACCTCTCCCTTACCAAGGGAGTGCTCTACCACTGAGCTACAGCAGCGCCGGAGTGAGGGGTAGCTACAGCCTGTGGCTCTTCGCCGCAACCCTCGAAACCACCGTTTCGGCAGATTTTTTTTGCCCCGGTCAGTCGTCGCGGTGGATTTTTTCCATACGCTCATGACGCTCCTGCGCCTCGATCGACAGAGTCGCGATCGGACGTGCGTCAAGGCGCTTCAGGCCGATCGGCTCGCCGGTTTCCTCGCAATAGCCGTAAGATCCATTGTCGATGCGCTGCAGCGCCAGATTGATCTTACCAATCAGCTTTCGCGCCCGGTCACGGGTGCGAAGCTCAAGCGCCCGATCAGTTTCAACGCTGGCGCGGTCTGTTACGTCTGCTTCGTGAATCCCGCCTTCGGACAGGCTGGCCAAAGTGCCTCCGGCCTCCTTGAGCAGGTCGGCGCGCCACTTCAGCAATCTTTGCCTGAAGTATTCAACCTGCAGGGGGTTCATGAATTCTTCGGCTTCGGACGGCGTGTAATCCGGAGGAAGTGTGATCATGAGTGGCGTCTCCGCTCATGGGCCGGAAAAAGCCCAATAATGCGCGGCTTATACCCTCGCCTTTCCGCCCCGCCAAGCACGAATTGCTCAGGAGGTCTTCAGCGGTGAAAGGACGTTCACTTGCTCGGCAAAGAATAAGGCCCGTCGTTCATCGGTTCGTGAACACCGGGCGCGCGCCGCCGCGCCTCCCATCGCTTGGTTTTCGCCGCTTCGACAGCGACGCGCACTCGGATCTCTTCAATGACATCATGCGAGCCTGTCTCCGCGATGGGAGGCGCGCGTTCAAGAATCCGACTCAGGGAATTGAACGCGAGACACGCGTCGCCGTCACACAGCAGGGCCAGTTGCAGGGAACGAAGCGCGTCAGTGGCGTCGCTTCCCCATTTCATGTCGGCTTTTGTTCTGCCCGCAGGGACTCGTTCACTCCCCTGCCCCTCCAGTTCCTGGAGGGCGAGTAAACCCGACGACGCCACATTCGCGGAGGAGACGACCGCCGTATCTTCCTTGGGACCATCGAGCGTGAACCCCGGGCTTCCAGGCTTCCTCGCGGCGGTTTTCCTCCCTGCATAAAGCGGCGCTCGTCCGATAGGGTAAAGCGTGGTCATGACAACAACCCGACCGGCGACGGCCATGATCTGCGAAGGCCATCGCGGAGTGCTGATGTGTTTCTTTTCGGCATCATCCGTCCCGTCGTGCAGCGTTGAGGAATTATTTGCTCTTCGTCGGCATAGTGTCCCCTGAAAAAGTTGACGAGTGGCAAAAATCGGCATGTTCCTTCCCTTGAGCAAAGCGCGGATTTACCTGACGCCTGCATGGCGTCGCGTAATGGCGGGGTTGATGATCGGATGGGTCTGCCTCTTCGGCGTTAGCGCGCAAGCCGCACAGGTTCGAATCAAAGATATCGCTGATTACGAAGGCGTGCGAAGCAACCAGCTTATAGGATACGGTCTTGTCGTCGGCCTCCATGGAACCGGCGACAAGCTGACGAACGTGCTGTTTACCCGCGAAACTCTGATCAGCATGCTCAACCGCCTTGGCGTGAATATCCGTGATCAGGAAATTCAGCTTCAGACACATGACGTTGCGGCTGTTATGGTGACCGCCGACCTTCCGCCGTTTTCACATGGCGGCGGGCGGATCGACGTGACCGTTTCCGCAACCGGCGACGCCAGCGATCTTACCGGAGGAACGCTTCTGGTGACGCCGTTGATGGCCGCCGATGGCGAGGTCTACGCGGTCGCCCAGGGCTCCCTCGCGACCAATGCTTTCGCTGCGAGGGGCGCGGCGGCGTCAATCGTGCATAATATCCCGACCAACGGACATATCGCTAACGGCGCCATTGTCGAGCGAGAGGTTCCCGTTGACCTCACCAATAGAAAACTCATTCACCTGTCACTAAGAAACCCGGACTTCACAACCGCGACACGCGTCGCGCAAGTAATCAATACGGCGTTGCGCGGAGCGGTGGCGTCAGTGGAAGACCCGCGTACGATAGCACTCGACCTCAGCGCCAGAGACCGCATGGAATCGCTGTATCGTATTGGAGACCTGATGGTCGAACCGGATACGCTCGCCAAAGTCGTCGTCGATGACGCCAGCGGTACAATCGTCATCGGAAACGATGTCCGCATCAGCACTGTCGCAATCGCGCAGGGCAACCTGACAATCCAGGTGACGGAGACGCCTATAGTGTCGCAGCCGGGACCACTTTCGAACGGCACAACTGCCGTAGTTCCTCGTACAAATATAAACGTCAACAACGGAAACAACGCCAAGTTGGGCGTTTTACGTAACGGTCCCACTTTGGGAGACCTCGTCACTGGCCTCAATTCTCTCGGCGTCGGGCCACGCGACATGATTTCCATCCTTCAAGCCATCAAGGCCGACGGCGCTTTGCAAGCGGATCTGGAAGTTCGATGAGCGTTATTTCACCCGGTTCCTACGGCGATACACGCACGAACAATAACGGGACCGCGTCTTTTACGCCCCAATCCATAAAAGCGCCCTCAAATGCGAACGCAGATGAGACCATCCCCGTCGGAGCCCTACTTTCTCCAGGCACGGCAGAAGGTCCCGTCGACGCGAAAGCCTGGAAAGCCGCGACCGACTTTGAGGCGATGACGACGGCGCAATTTCTTCAACCAATGTTCGCGACTGTGGATGAATCGAAAGAGCTTTTTGGCGGAGGCGCTGGAGAAGCCGCGTTCAAACCGATGTTGATCACTGAAATGGCCAAGGAAATGGAGAAAAGCGGCGGCCTCGGGCTGGCGCGCTCGATCTACCGGCAGATTCTGGCGATGCAGGAAAAAAAAGATGACTGACGATGTGCTTGTGGCAATCGAAACTGTTCTTTCTGTGGTCGAGGAAGAGAATGCCCGTCTCGCTGCAGGCGATATTCCAGCTGCGACCGCACTGCTGCCGAAGAAAGAAGCGGCGCTTGCAGGATTGTCGAGATTAACTCCGACTTGTGAGCGCGCGGACGGACCCGGCGACGCCTGCTGCACCGTAGACGTTTCAGATGCGGTGACACGTCTCAACGCCACGTTAGATCGCAACAAGGAGTTGCTCCAGCAGGCCATGACAATTCAAAATTATGTTGTTCGTTTGCTCAGTGACGCAGCGTTAGCGACCCCGCACTCCGCCCATTACGGTCAGAGTGGATCATATATGACGAACAGCCGGGTCTCCGCGAGGGCATTTACGAGCAATGCGTGACATTCTCGCAGTTGCCATTAGTTCACTTTGAAATATTAAGGAAATTACGTTAAAAATTATCAGAAAACATCCAAATATGATATATTATATCAAGAATATAAACAATATCATACTCACAAACGCAAATAAAATTCGAATATTTTGTTTATTTCCCGATTGACACGATCACCAACCTGCCTTCGAAGCTTCCTGAGTGCTGACCATTCTCAAAAAAAGCAACGCCGTCCGCTTGCATACGCACGTAATCCATAAATCCCCCGTCGCTCCAACCGGCGTCATAAAACGATCACAGGACTCGCTGCCTCCGCAAATCTATCTTCCGCCGCCGCAGGGGGCATCCCTGGGCGAAAGAGCTGCGGACATCGATGAAATTCACATTAGCGCTTACAACGTGCCTCACCGGGGCTGCTGTTTTGCTTACGACGACTGCGTCTTATGGTCAGAGTTCGACGACGGCGCAACGCAAGGCGAAGCACTCGACAAGCCGAAGCCGTGCATATCAGCAGCCAGCGGCTACCCAGCCCAACGGTCGCCCAGAAGCACCCGCAGTCCGCTCTGCGCGCCCCGTAACCAAAGCATCTGCGCCGCGCGCGGAGGCCGCCAGAAGCGAATCTATCGTTGTGCTCGGTGCTGGCGCGTCTAAGGAAACGCAGACCATCAGCCACGCTGCGATACAGCAATATGTCCCCGGCACCAGTCCGTTCAAGGCGTTATCCAAACTCCCTGGCGTGATGTTCACGTCATCAGATCCGTTGGGATCTTACGAATGGTCGCAGCAGATCATCATCCGAGGCTTTGATCAGAGTCGCCTCGGGTTCACGATGGACGGAATACCGCTGGGAAACCTCGCCTACGGCAACGACAACGGCCTTTCCATAGGGCGCGCGCTCCAGACCGAAAACAACGGGCCGGCCACCCTGACCCAGGGCGCCGGTTCGATCGGCGTCGCCGCCTCGAATGACCTCGGCGGCGCGTTGCAGTTTACGTCGATCGATCCAACTAAAAAATTTGGGGTCGACGTATCCGGTACCGTAGGTTCGGCCGCGACGTGGCGTACATTTGCGCGCGTCAACAGCGGCGAACTGCCGGGTGGTGGACGGTTCTATGTGTCCTACGATCATCAGGGCGCGAACAAATGGAAGGGTGACGGCGTCCAGATTCAGGATCAGGCCAATGCAAAATACGTTCAACCCTTTGGCGAGCACGTAAAACTTACCATTTTTGGCGACTGGTCCAAACGCGCGGAGAACGATTACCAGGATCTGTCGCTCTCGATGATCAGACGTTACGGGTATAGACTGGACAATATCACCGGGAACTATCCGCTCGCCAAGCAGATCGGATCTGCCTACCAGAACGGGACGGCGTTTCCTGCAGGAATCGAAAATCAGGACACCACCTATTACAACGCGGCCGGACTTCGTCAGGACGCGATGGGTTATGGCAAGCTCGACTTCGACATTACCGACCGCCTCAAAGGCTCGATCACAGGATACGGTCACACAAACTCCGGCGAAGGCGTCTGGGTGACTCCCTACAACGCCACGCCTGCAGCGCTCGGCGGTTCGCCTCTCTCAGTGCGCACAACGGAATACGATATTCACCGCGCAGGTTTTATCGGCAGCCTGACATACAAGATCGGCAACCATACGATCGAAGGTGGTTTCTGGTTTGAAAACAACAATTTCGAGCAGGCTCGCCGATTCTATCCCCTGAGTCAGAATGGAACGCCTGATTCGATCCACTGGTACAAAGGAAATTCCTTTGAAACTCAATGGCAGAGCGCGTTCAACACCAAGACGTATCAGGTTCACATTGGAGACACATGGCGCGTCACGCCCAACCTGAAGGTGAATTACGGCTTCAAGTCCCTTATCGTCGATAACAACGCGCGAGCCATGAACGGCAACTATCAGGGAACGCCTCTCGCCACGGCCTATCCTTCGGGTTCGCTAAACAGCACCAACGGCTTCCTGCCGCAGGTGGGCGTCAATTATCGTATCAATCAGAACAACGAACTGTTCGCCGACTACGCCCGCAACATGGCGGCGTACGACAGCGCCCAGACGTCGGGCCCATTCTCAACAACCACCGCCGGGTTTCAGGTCCTCAAAGGAAAGCTGAAACCGGAAATGTCGAACACCGAAGAACTGGGTTATCGCTTCCACAACCGCGTGATTCAGGCGTCTATCACTGGATACTACGTCGAGTTCCAGAACCGCCTGCTGGCCGTAACGCAAGGCGTGGGCATTCAGGGCAACGCGTCGGTTCTCTCCAACGTCGGCGGAGTCACCGCGCGCGGCGTGGACATGGCTTTCAACTGGATATTCGCGCGCAACTGGTCGCTGTTCGGGTCATACGCCTTCAATAACTCTTTCTATAACAACAACGTTTATTCTGATGGCGTGATGTCGGCTCGGATCAAGGGCAAGAACGTCGTCGCGATGCCGCGTAACCTCGCCAACCTGCAACTCGGCTACGATGACGGTGCGATCTGGGGCAACGTGTTGATGCAGTTTCAGGACCGTCGTTACTACACCTACACGAACGACGCGTATGTTCCGGGCAACGTGATCTTCAACCTGAACGTCGGCTACCGCTTCCAGAGCTCCAACTGGTTCCTCCGTGGGCTCGACGCACAGGTCAACGTCACCAACCTGTTCGACAAGCACTATGTTGCGACCGTCGGCAGCAACGGTTTCGAGAATTCCGATCCTTCGGGCACTTTCCAGACGCTTCAGGCTGGGGCGCCGCGTATGGTGTTCTTCACACTTCGCAAGCACTTCGATTGACCTGCCCATGTTCTTCGGAGCAGCCGCTCTGAAGAACATGCATCACTCTTGCGCAAGGCGCTCCGTGATATCTCCGCGCACTTCGCCGTTATCCTCCGTTGCGCATTCATGAATTGCGCTTGCGCGAAACCGGCGGCTCGCTACAAATCTAAAGAGTATCTTTTGTAGCGGGCGGGCGTGACTACAGGCCGTATGACCGATTTCGAGATTGAAGCGCATCGCTCCGTCGGTTGGTGGAAACACCCGTGGCGGTAATGCCCCACGTTCCTGTTCATCCGGTCGAAACAGCGCTCATCGTGCGGAACAGCTTTCTGCTCGCCTTCCCTGCCCTGTTCTCCATCGTCAACCCACTCGGCGCGTCGATTATCTTCCTGCAGGCGACGGGAGAACGCTCGCGCGTAGAACGCGCTACAATTGCGCGGACTGTGGCTCTTTACTCATTCGTACTGCTGCTAGCTTCGGTATGGATAGGTAGCGCCGTGTTGAGTTTTTTTGGCGTCACCATCAATGCGCTGCGCGTCTCGGGCGGTATGGTCGTCGCAGTTCGAGCGTGGGCGATGTTGCAAAGTCCCGAAACAACGGAATCCCGCCGTGAAAAGCAGGCTCTGGAAGCAGGCCGCCCCATAAGCTCCCCACAGTGGAGCGACATTGCGTTCTTCCCGCTAACCATGCCGTTTACTGTCGGCCCAGGCAGTATCGCCGTGGCGATCACGTTGAGTTCGGGGGGCGCAGAATCACATTTCCTATCCTATAGCACTGGCATTTCCCTTGCTGCTGCGGTCGTGGCGATCACTGTGTGGATCGCTTACGCCTATGCCGAACGCCTGACTGAAATTCTCGGTGTAACGGGAACCCGTATCCTCAGCCGTCTCGCCGCTCTGATCCTCCTGTGCATCGGCGTGCAAATCGCAGCTGGCGGCGTCATTGGGTTCGCGCGGGACGTGCTCACGCCTCCAGCGTGACGGTGCGGTCAACTCAGATTAACGCCTGCCTCACCGCCTCGCGCAACGCTGGCAGCACGTCCTCCCCAAACCATGGAGAGCGGCGCTCCCAACCCGTGGTCCGCCAGGACGGATGCGGCAGCGGAAAATAACGCGGTAGGAAAGAACGAAAATCCCGCACCCGTGCGGTGACGTTCCCCGGCCCCAAAACATGATTCTGGGCATAGGCGCCAACCAGCAGCGTCAGACGGATATCGGGCATGAAGGCCAGAACCCTGTCGCGCCAAAGCGGCGCGCATTCCGGCCTTGGCGGTCTGTCACCGCCACGCGGCAGACGTCCGGGGTAACAGAAACCCATCGGAAGGATCGCGACGCGTCGTGCGTCATAGAACGTCGCGTGGTCCATCTGAAGCCACTCTCGGAGGCGGTCGCCCGATGCGTCTGTGAACGACTGTCCGCTCGCGTGGACCTTCGTCCCGGGCGCCTGCCCGGCGACCAGCAGACGCGCGGTCGTCGATACATGAAGCACGGGACGCGGACCGAGAGGCAGTTCGCCAGCGCAAACCGTGCAAGCGCGGATTTCCCGCACGAGCGCATCCAGCGCCTCCTCGCTCACCGGACCACGCCCACGGGAATGCGCTTCATGCAGCCAGAAAGTCCCTCACAAAGCGTGGGACCACTTTCGTGGCCGCGCCATAATCCCCCTCGTCGAACATGGCGGCGGCGCCTGACGGAACGAGATTCAGCTCGATGTTATGCGCATGTCCGGACGCCTCCTGCACGAAGCCAGCCGCCGGGTAGACAGTCGCCGATGTGCCAATGGCCACGAATACGTCGCAACAGCGCAGGGCGCGAAGGATGCGTTCCATATGAAGAGGCATTTCTCCAAACCAGACGACATCGGGTCGGAGCGTCATCTCCCGACACGCCGGACAACGTGTCGTGCGATCGCAGTCACCGGTCCACTCAGGCGTTGCGCCACAGTTCATGCAACGCAGGCGCAAAAGCTCGCCATGCATATGGACAGGCGCGCGTGATCCGCCGCGTTCGTGCAGGTCGTCGATGTTCTGGGTAACGAGCAGGAACGCGTCCTCTGGCTCCTCACGGTATGCGGCCTCAAGCTCTGCCAACGCCTGATGCGCGGCATTTGGCGAGACGCCAAGCAACTCCCGCCGCCGTTTATTGTAGAACGCATCGACCATGGCCGGATCGCGAACGAAGCCTTCAGGAGAACATACGTCCTCCAGCTTGACCTGCGACCAGACCCCGCCTTCGTCGCGAAACGTCTCAAGCCCCGATTCCCGGCTGATACCTGCGCCCGTCAGTATCACGATCCGTTTCATGCGCGCGCGTCCATAGTGATGTCTCTTGCCCCGAACGTCGCACGACGGGCGCCGGCCGCCAACAGCCGCATCACGCCTGCGTTCATGACTTCCTGCGAAAGGGAGGCCTTTCGTCCAGACTTTATCAGTGCGATATCGTTACGAGACGGCCTGCGGAAGCGGGGCGAGAGGCGTCGCGCCCGATTCGACAGGTCGCGCCTTCTCTTTTGTGTTCAAATGCCGGACGCGTGCTGCGCAGCGTCATATCAACCGGCTGGAGTAGACATGGCGGGTAGAAGCGTACTTGTTCTTGGCGGCGGCATGTGTGGCGTCGGCGCAGCGTGGCATCTGCTGCAACGGGGGTTCGAAGTCACACTCGTCGACCGCCGGGGGCCTGGCGAAGAAACGTCCTACGGGAACGCCTGCCTTATACAGCGTGAGTGCGTAGAGCCGCATGAGTTCCCTCACGATATCCGGATGCTCGCCCGCATCGGCCTCGGGCGCGACAATTCGGCGACGTATCATTGGGACGCTATGCCGGGACTGGTCAGGCCACTGGCGCGTTACTGGCTGAACAGTCGACCGGGTCGTTATCGCTCGATCGTCCGCAGCTATGAGGCGCTGATCCGCCATTGCCTGTCCGAACACGCCCCGATGATCGAAGCCGCCGGAGCGGAGGATTTGCTTGCGCGCGTAGGGTTCAAGCAGCTTATTCCGACCGAGACGGATTTTGACGCCCAGACAGCGTCGGCTCGCCGCCTTCAACGGGAGTTCGGGGTCAATTCCACCGTTCTCGATGCAGACGCTCTGACTGCGAGCGAACCCGCCTTGCGGGTCAGGATGGCGGGCGCCATTCACTGGACGGATCCGTGGCTGGTTCGAGATCCGGGCGAACTCGTAAAGCGATACGCGGCGCTGTTCGAGCGCGAGGGCGGCAAGATCGTTCAGGGCGACGCTATGACGCTAACCCGCAAGGGCGCGTTCTGGACTGTTGGCACAGATGCCGGATTGATCGACGCCTCCTCAGCCGTAATTGCGCTAGGGCCTTGGTCGGATCGGCTGATGACGAAGCTGGGATACAACTACCCGCTGTTCATAAAGCGCGGCTACCACCTCCATTACAAACCCGACGTTCCTCTTAACACGCCCGTGATGGATCCGGTCGCAGGCATGGTGGTGGTGCCCGCCAAGCGGGGTACGCGCGTCACGACCGGCGCAGAGTTCGCAAAACTGGGCGCCCCGCCCTCTCCCAGACAACTCGTCGGCGCCGAAGCGCGCGCACGCGAACTCTTCGATCTCGGACGGGCGGTGGAAGACGCCCCGTGGCTCGGGAATCGTCCGTGCACGCCGGATATGCTGCCGATCATTGGCGCAGCGACGTCCCACCCGGGGTTGTGGCTGCACTTCGGCCACGCGCATCAGGGCTTCACACTCGGCCCGGCGACCGGGCGTCTGCTGGCCGAAATGATGAACGGGGAGACGCCGTATATCGACCCCCTTCCCTATACGCCGTCGCGCTTCTGAGGAGACCGGGCGCGTCGCGAACTGCCGACGTGCCCGCATTCGGTAGTTTTGTGTTATTTTTTTTCTTGCCTGTACGATTTTAAATTAAGATTTTTACAGAAAAGTTGTGACCCAGTTTCTCGGATGGCCACAGAAAAACCATTTACAACAAGAAAGTATCAGCCCGCGACGCGACTGACAGATCGCCTTTGGCGGCTTACCTGCGTACGGTAAAGCTTTGCGTATCTTGTCAAGCACATGCTGCGTAGTTCAAAACCCACCCAGAGTTCCCATTGCGGTCAAAAAAGAGAATCGTCTCAAGCTGTTTTTTGACGGCATCGTCGGCTGAATGCGCATGGAAACTCTCATGGCCAATGCCGACATGAACTCCTTCATACATCCTAAAGAGACCGAACACTTGATTGCAGACCGTTTCAATCGTCGACACGCCATGATCGCCAACGGCAGTCTGAGCGCTGCGGCCCCCCACACGGGAAGCGTGCGCCCGAACGCGTCCTCCAGATGGCGCGACGGCGAACGGTTGCAGACGATGCTGGATACTCTGCCGGTCGCAGTCATGACGGTCGACGTTGTCAATTTCTCCGTGACCTACGCCAATCGCCTTGCGGAGCATTCTCTCGCGACGATTTTTAACGCGCCTGCCGTCGATCCTGGTGGTCTTGTCGGCGCTGGTCTCGACATTCTGTACAGGGACCCGGAGTGGCATAAGGCCCTGTTCGCCGACGAAGCCAATTTACCGCACAGCGAACGCATCCGCATCGGCTTTGAAGTGATCGAAATGCGGGCCACTGCATTGGAAGACGCAGCAGGTCGCTATATCGGACCTATGCTCATGTGGTTCCTCGCCACCCGCGAGGTCGCCGCCGAAGAAAGCATCCTTCTGCTCGCGCATTACGATTCACTGACCGGGCTGCCTAATCGCGCAACGTTTTTCGAGCGTATAGAAGAGCGCCTTGCTGCGCCCGAGCCGAAATTCGCCCTGCTCTACCTCGATCTGGACGGCTTCAAGTTCGTCAACGACTCATACGGGCATGTCGCGGGTGACGATCTTCTCAAACTTGTCGCCGAACGCCTTATCGCGGAAGCCGGGCGACGCGACGCCGTGGTGGCGCGGCTCGGCGGCGACGAATTCGCACTGATCATTGACGATACGCATCATGAATCCCTGATCGCTTTCGCACGCGCACTAATCGAAACTCTGAGCGCCCCCTATCGGCTGTCGTCTGGAGTGGTCGTGCAGATCGGAGCCTCCGTCGGCCTCGCCATTGCTCCGGATCATGGCTCAGCCGCCGATATCCTGATCGCACACTCGGACATCGCACTTTACAACGCCAAGGCGGCTGGACGCAGAACGGTCAAGATTTTCACCGACGCCATGGCTGAATGCCTTCTCGAACGCGTTCGACTTGAAAACGACCTCCGCGAGGCGCTCGACGCACGCTCCGGTATGTTTGTGTTCTACCAGCCGATAACGAATGTTGAATCGGGTCAGGTCGTTGCCCGAGAGGCGTTGGTTCGCTGGCATCACGCTCAACGCGGTTGGGTATCTCCGGGAGAGTTTATTCCTGTCGCGGAGCAGTGCGGTCTTATCCATCAACTTGGAGAATTCGTTCTCCTCGAAGCGTGCAAAACGGCCCAGACATGGCCCAACAAGGAGACGGTTGCGGTCAATGTTTCCGCCCGACAATTAGGTCAGGGAACGCTGCTTCCGGTATTGGAACGAGTGCTGGCTCAGAGCGGGCTGGAGAATCATCGGCTCGAACTCGAAGTGACCGAGACGGCTCTGCTCAGCGAGGAAGTCGACTGCGTAACCGAGCTTCGGGCGGTACGCGCCATGGGGGTCCGGGTTGCGCTTGACGATTTCGGAACCGGATTTTCCTCCCTTTCTCACCTCCGCTCGTTTCCTTTCGACAAGATCAAGATCGACGGTTCGTTCGTACGAGAAGCCGCCCACCGGCCCGAAAGCGCTGCCATCGTCAATATGATCGCTCGACTGGGGCATACGCTCGGCGTGACGACGGTGGCGGAGGGCGTCGAGACACAGCAACATCTGCAACAAGTCCGCGATGTGGGCTGCGTGGAAGTACAAGGATATTTTTTCGGACGTCCTGCGCCCGAAGAAGCAGATGCAAACGCCGTGGCGAATCTGAGTTGCGGCGCACTCGCGCTGGAGCTGAGATTGCCAGATCAGATCGAAGGATCGGCCCTGAACATTCTCTAGCCTATGAATTGGCCCCGTATCCGCACAACACCGCGCGCAGATACGCCTACCTGATCGCCTCACGCACCCTCTGCCAGTTCCTGCGAGCGCTGTTCCCGTCCGACGGCGGACAAGTCGAATGGCGTCGTCTGGTAGATATGGTTTACCCAGTTTGCCGCCAACAAGTGTGCATGGCTGCGCCAACTGTTCGACGGTTTGCGAGAAGGATCGTTGTTGGGGAAATAATTGCAAGGCAACGCCGTCTCCGGGTCCACCTCCCTGTCCCGGAAATACTCAGCGGCAAGCGAGCGGGCGTCATACTCCAGATGGTTGAACATATGGAGCATACGGTGCGACCTGTTATCGAGCATGCACAGGCCCGTCTCCGCACTTTCGGCCAAAACCTCCAGACCGCTAGCGGACGGAATGTCCTCGCGCCGCACTTCGGTCCAGCGCGAAACCGGTATCGCCGCTTCGTCAGAGAAACCCACGAGGTATGGAGACGCGGGCGCCAGAATAGCGTGGTCGAAGATTCCGAAAGCCTTTTCCGACAGCAGGTGCTTAGGCATTCCGTGAAAATGCCACGCCGCAGCTTGAGCCGCCCAGCAGATTGTGAGCGTGTGATGTACGTTCGTCTGCGTCCAGTCGAAAATCCGCCGTAACTCATCCCAATATGTCACGGCCTCAAAAGGAAGGCGCTCCACTGGCGCTCCCGTCACGATGAAACCGTCGAAGCGTCCCTGCCGGACCGCGTCCCATGGGCGGTAGAACGAGGTCATGTGATCGGACGCCGTGTGCCGCGACACGTGACCGGTCATGCTCACAAGACTCAACTCGACCTGAAGAGGCGTCGCGCCAATAAGCCGCGCAATCTGCGTCTCGGTGCTGATCTTGTTAGGCATGAGATTAAGCAGGCCAATGCGGAGCGGCCTGATATCCTGACGGATGGCGTCAGTCTCCCCCATGACCATGACGCCCTCCGCCTCGAGAGTGGCGCGGGCCGGGAGATTATCGGGAATCTTTATGGGCATCTTGTCCTGCGTCGTCCTGCTTTAATCTGGACTGACGCTGTGGCGGACTCCGTTTGATTGCCGGCGTGGCCACATCCCCCCTTTCGGAAGCGCCACCTTGCCCGGACGGCAGGTTGGCGTCGGGCGTCGGCCCAACTCTTGATGTGCCGCCAGTGATAGTGCGCCGGATCGCGCAGTCAAGCCACACCGCTTGCGACCTCGGTTATTCATGCGTTCAGCGAATATCTGCAGTCTGGCCGAATCACAGCCTGCACCCGAAGCGTGGCCGTATTTGCTCAAGGGCCTCCTGTGCATCCGACTCAACAAGAGCATTTTGTGCCGTAGGTTCGCGTTACGTTCATCGGCAACCCCCGCCACGGCGAGCGCGCCCTAACGAGATCAGCCACCAGAAGAAAACCTCGTCTCGCAAGCGTTTTCATGAGCACTCTTCGGACAGTTTCTTCATACGACGCTCATCGGGATGAGAAACATCCAGCCGGCTGTTACAACAACCCGGCGTCAGAAAAACTGAACCAACGCCCATTCCCGACGATGATATGGTCGCGCACCGTAAGACCAAGAGCCGCCGCCGCCGCCGTCACCTGTCGCGTCATGGCCACGTCATCCTGCGACGGCGTCGGATCGCCGCTCGGGTGATTGTGGACCAAAACGATGCACACCGTGCCTATCTCCAAGGCTCTTCTCACCACTTCCCTAGGATAGACCGGCGTGTGGTTGACGGTGCCTCGCGCCTGCGCCTCGTCCGCGATGAGGCGATCATCAGAGCCGAGGAACAGAACACGGAACTGCTCTACCGCTTCCCGCGCAAGGACTGCGGAAAGGTAGGCATGCAACCTCTCCCGATTCGACAGGACGTCAATGTCCTGTAACCCGGCGCGATGGAAGCGCAGCGCAGCGTCGCGCACGACACACAAGGCCGAAACCAAGTGCGAGCCGACGCCCGCGACAGAACGCAACGCCTGCTCTGAGGCAGTCAGAACGGCGGAGAGAGACCCGAAGCGTGACACCAGCGTTCCAGCGAGCGCCTCGGGTCGTTCGTTCTTAGGCATTGCGAGAGAGATCAGTGCCGCAAGAACCGACACGTCGTCCAGTGATGGCGCCGCGCCATCAAGAAGCTGTCTCCAAGCTTCGACAGGAAGCGCAGATTCGCGGTAGCCGCCGCCCGGAGGTGCGACGCGCTGACTCCGCGACGAAGCCTCGGCATTTCCTGGATGACGCGCATGGGGAGAGTTACCGATGGCGTCGTGATCGGCTTTTTGCGGGGCCATCCGCATGTCGGCAAACCCGCCGCCTGTCTTGGTCATGCGGATGCTTACTCCTGTAACATATGGGCGCTAGTGCTCAGAAACTTCGGACGAAACGCGAGCGACCGGGCGCCGCGCCAAGCGCCCGCTGGATCGTGTGGTTTTATAGAAAATAGCCCGTTTTTAGAAAGCGTGACCAGCGGCTCGGCTCATGCAATCTTTCGACCCCATCCCGCGCGCGCCCTTCGCGCAACAAGCCAGGGGAGAGAGAATGTCTGCGCCAAAAATCGACGTCCTAATGTCCGCCTACAACGCAGGACGCTTTATCAAAGCGACAATCGACAGCATTCTCGCGCAGAGTTTCAGGGATTTTCGCCTTATTGTCGTCGACGACGGCTCAACGGACGATACGCCGGACATTCTTGAACGTCTCGCCGCGCAGGACGCGCGGATCGTCGTGCTCACGCAACCGAACGGCGGAATCGTCTCGGCTCTGAACGCCGGTCTCGCGCTGTGCGCCGCGCCCTATCTCGCGCGCCATGACGCGGACGATCTATCCGACCCGAACCGTTTTGCGGTGGAACTCGCCTATCTGGAAAGCAATCCCGAATGCGTCGCCGTGTCCGCACGCGCGCGCCATATCGACGCCAAGGATGTCCTGCTCGGTACAGTCTCGACAAGAAAAGATCCCGACAAGGCGGATGCACGCGCCATTCCTGCGGTGGAACCTTATATCTTGCAACCTCTTCTGATGGCGCGTCTGGCGGCCATAAAGGCCGTCGGTGGTTACCGTCTCCTGCAGGTGGCGGAGGATTCTGATCTCTACTGGCGTCTTCGCGCCATTGGGCGCTTGCACAACCTGCAGGATTGCCTCGGCTCATACAGGATTCACGACGACAGCATTTCGAGCGCCTCGATCGTTCGCGGGCGGCAGGCGGCGATATGGTCGCAACTTGCCGCGCTCTCGGCGCAACGGCGGTCGGAAAATAAACCTGACATCGGTTTCGACGAGGCGTTGCTGCACAGAATCAGCCGAGCTGTTTCGCTTCAGGACATGATGGCGCTGATCGCCGAACGGATATCGAGCGACGAACGCCGATGGCTTAGTCTGGCTGCCTCGGCAAAGCTTCTCGAACTTTGCTACTATCGGCCTTTCGAGCCTGACGGGAGCGACATTACGTTTATCAGGCAGGCGCTTGCGACTGGACAGACTACCTGCGCGTCCGCCAATTGCGGAGCGTTCCAGGAGGCTCTTATGTCGGCCGCGATCCGTATGGCGTTCGCAGGTAGTCTCAACGATGCGCTCCGTCTGGCAGGTTGGAAAAAGGCATTAACGTTGCTTGCCCGGATCGCCTTCAGAATCGCAGTGCCCTCTTCCCTGAAAAAAAGAATCAAGGCCTTGTTCGGACGTCCCGTCGCGCGCCCGGTGGCAGGAGCCGCCAGATAATCCTCGTGCGGAACCACCGCAGGAGAGGTCCGTCACTCGAAATATATAGTTTATGAGTGAAGGATTATTATCGGCTTCGCAAATCGCGGTTCGAGAACAGCGGCAAAAAAAGAAACCTTGTTTTCAGAAGTGATCGATGAGTCCATAGCTGGAATCCCGATGACTCAATCCAAGGATTTCATGGCACTTTGTCCGCCTCTCAATCCCGTCCTTCTCCCACCGCAAACTCAGAAACACGAAGCCTCACACCGAAGCAGCTCGTCTCCAACGTCGAAGAACAGCTTACGCATGGCAGGAACAAGATTCACCGCTGCAATACCGCCCAATCACCCGCCGATCGACGCATTCGCCTCGTGTGACGCCAGAACCTTGCCGCTCGGCGCGTCGATTTCGTCGAGGACGACCCTATAGCCCCATAGATTGGCCAACCCCCTCAACGTAAGCTTCATATCACTTTCAGCCAGCAGCTGCCCGCTCTTGGTCCGATGTTCGAGGCGAAGGGTGCGGTCTCCAAGGATGTCGACATCCACGATTTCAAGCTCGGCATAGAATGTGGATGGGTCGTATGACGCGGCGACAGTCCTCCGTATGTCGCGATAGCCATGTTCGTCATGAATGGCGTCGACCAGCAGATAAGGCTCCCGAGTATCGTCCAGAAGGCGGAACATGCGGAATTCGCGCATAACGCGTGGCGACAGAAACTGCAGCACGAAGCTTTCGTCCCGATATTCCGCCCAGGCGTGCCGCAGCGTGCCCAACGGGTCGCCATTACCCGCGATGTCCGGGCTCCAGCGCCGGTCCTCCTCGGTCGGATCGACGCAGACACGCGCGATGTCCTTCATCATAGCGAAGCCGAGCGCATACGGGTTGAAACTGGTCGATCCCTGTTCGTAGCCCGGTTGGGTAATCACGTTCGTAGTTGAATGAATCGCCTCCATGAACGCAGCGTCATCGATGCGGCCAAGCTCATGCAGACGGGTCATGATTCGGTCATGAACCCAGGTCGCACAGCCTTCGTTCATCAACTTGAGTTGCGGCTGCGGGTAGAAGTACTGCGAGATCAATCGCACGATACGGACGATTTCGCGCTCCCACGCCGCCAACTTCGGAGCATGTTTTTCAAGGAAATACAGGATGTTTTCTTCAGGAAGTCCAAACTTCCGACGCAGGGCGTCGCGCTCGTGCTCACGCGGCGGGGCGGCGCCTTCCGAAACAGGAAGGGTGCGCCAGAGATCGTTGTAAGACCGGTCCTCATGCGCGCGCCGTTCTCGGGCGCGGTCCTGCTCCGCCCTCAAGTCGATCCGCCTGGCGCCGCTGTGCCGATGCACGCCCTGATTCTGCAACGCGTGCGCGGCGTCAAGAATGCGCTCTACCGCCTCCTGCCCATGCGCTTCCTCGCAGCGCGCGATATACCCGCGTGCGAACTCCAGATAGTTCAGAATCTGCGACGGATCCGTCCATTCCTGAAAAAGCCGGTTGTTTTTGAAGAAATGATTGTGGCCGAAGGCCGCGTGCGCGATGACCAGCGCCTGCATCGTCGCGCTGTTCTCCTCCATCAGATAGCTGATGCAGGGGTTGGAGTTGATCACCACCTCGTAAGCCAGTCCCATCAGGCCGCGCCGATAGGCATTTTCGTGGCTGACGAAGCGCTTCCCGTGCGACCAGTGCTGATAGGTCAGCGGCATGCCGCTGGTGGTGTAGACATCAAGCATCTGCTCGGACGTGATGACCTCGATCCGGTTGGGGAAGGCATCAAGGCCCAGTTCTTCCTCAGCGATTTCCTCGATGGCGTCATAGCAGTCGCGGATAACGCGGAAATTCCATTCCGCCCCCTGATACAGTAGCCCTTTGCCGCCCGTTGCTTTCTCCACTGCCCCATTCATGCGCCAGCCCCCTGCGTTGCAGGACGTCGTGCGAACAACTCCCTGAAGACCGGGAAAATCTCCTTGCGATCAGAAACCTGCCGGATCGCAAGATGCTCATTTCGCGCCGCGATCCCGCGATAGGTGCGCCACAAATCGGTGTCGCCCCTGATGATCGCCCCTGACCCCATCACCTCGATGTAGGCGTAATACTGCACGAGCGGCAACACTCCACTTTCCAGAAGCTCAGCTGTCCTTGGCGTGTCGGAGGTGGAATTGTCGCCATCGGACGCCTGAGCGACATAGATGTTCCAGTGCTGCGACGGATATCGCGCTTTCTGCACCCGCAGCAATTCTTCCAGCGCCGTCGAAACCACAGTGCCGCCGGTTCTGGGGTCGTTGAAGAACGTTTCCTCATCGACCTCTTCAGCTGTTTCCGCGTGGCGGATGAACACCACGTCCAGCGTCTTGTAACGCTTCTCGAGAAACACGTGCAGCAGCAGGAAGAACTGCTTCGCCAGATCCTTCATCCGTTCCGTCATAGAGCCCGAGACATCCATGACGCAGAACATCACGGCGCGCGTTGAAGGCTTTGGCGTTTGCGCAAAACGCCTGTAGCGCAAATCGACAGGGTCGACCCACGGGATGCGGTTCAGCCGCTGCCGCAGCACGCTTCGCCGTTCCCTCAGCGCCTCGAGTTCATCGACGTCGGCGGCTGAGAGCGGGCGGCTCTCCTCGAGGGCGGCGATACGCGCCTCGATTTCGATCAACTCCTCCGGTTTCGGACGTCCGAGGCCAATACGACGCGCCATCGAGTAACGCATGGTGCGCCCGAGATCGAGTTGCGATGGGGAGCCATCGTTGCTCAGGCCCGCGCGGCTCGGCGCCGTTACCTCTGTCGTCGCAATCTCTCGTTTCACCAGATCAGGCAGTTCGAGGTCGCCGAAGAAAAGGTCCAAAAACTCGTCACGCGACAAGAGGAACCGGTAACTGTCTTCCCCCCCGCCTTCGTCGCTGGCGTTGCCGCTTCCCGAGCCCCCCTTGCCGGAGCCCCCCGGCGGCCTGCGAATCTTGTCTCCGCGGGAAAATTCGTGGTTGCCCGACAGGACGATGTTGCGAGACCCCGACGTAAAAATACGATGAAAGCTGGGCTCATGCAGCGCGTCAGCTGGAATCGACACAGCGCTTCCCTGCCCGGCCTCCCTGATTTTACCATTCGCCACTGCGTCGCGAACGGCGCGTTGCACCGCATCGCGCGCCCTTGTCAGAGCACGTCTTCTATTTTCCAGATGTTTACCGTGCGGGTTCGAGCGTCTGTCGATGATTTCCAAGGGGCATGACCTTCCGAAAGCGACACTCAGGCGGACTGCTTCACGCGCATGTACCATTCGACCAGACGTCGGACCTGCCGTTCCGTGTAACCGCGCGCCACCATACGCTCGACGAACTCGTCATGTTTTCGTTCGGTCTCCCCGTCTTTCTTCGATCCAAAGCTGATGACAGGCAGAAGATCTTCCACCTGGCTGAACATGCGCTTCTCGATCACGTCGCGGATTTTTTCGTAAGAAGTCCACGACGGGTTCCTTCCCCCATTCGACGCTCGCGCCCGCAGCGAAAACTTCACGACCTCATTACGGAAATCCTTCGGGTTGGCGATCCCTGCAGGTTTTTCTATCTTCGTCAGCTCTGCATTAAGAAGATCACGATTGAGCATCTGTCCGGTGTCCGGGTCCTTGAAGTCCTGATCTTCTATCCATGCGTCAGCGTAGTCGAGATACCGGTCAAACAGGTTCTGTCCGTAATCGTTGTAGCTTTCCAGGTAAGCCTTCTGGATTTCGTTGCCGAGAAACTCCGCGTAACGGCCAGCCAGTTCCGATTTGAGCGTCGCGAGATAATTCGCCTCCACCTCCGCCGGAAACTGCTCCCGTCTGACGGCGTGCTCCAGCACGTACATCAGATGCACCGGGTCGGCCGATATCTCGGTCGAGTCATGATTGAACGTTGCGGAGAGCACCTTGTAGGCGAAGCGCGTCGAAATGCCGTCCATGCCTTCGTCGACGCCAGCGGAATCCCGATACTCCTGCATCGTGCGGGCCTTGGGATCTGTCTCGCGGATATTTTCTCCGTCATAGACGCGCATCTTCGCATATTGCGTGGAGTTTGGATGAGCTTTCAGGCGCGAGAGAACCGCAAACCGCGCGAGCATATCTAGCGTGTTCGGCGCGAGAGGAGACGCATTAAGCGCAGACGACGTGATCAGCTTCTCGTAAATCTTCGACTCTTCCGTCACTCGCAAGCAGTAGGGCACCTTGATGACGCAGACGCGGTCAAGAAACGCCTCGTTCGTGCGGTTGTTGCGGAAGGTCTGCCACTCGGCCTCGTTCGAGTGCGCAAGGATAACGCCTGTGAAGGGAATGGAGCCGATATTCTCTGTGCCGACATAATTCCCCTCCTGCGTCGCCGTCAGCAGAGGATGAAGCATCTTGATCGGCGCCTTGAACATCTCCACGAATTCGAGAACGCCTTGATTGGCCCGGTTGAGTCCCCCGGAGAAGCTGTAGGCGTCGGGGTCGTTCTGGCTGAAATGCTCCAACTGCCGGATGTCGACTTTACCGACCAGCGCCGAGACGTCCTGATTGTTGTCGTCTCCCGGCTCGGTCTTGGCTATGCCAATCTGTTTCAGCTTGGACGGATGCAGCTTTACAACCGTGAAACGCGAAAGGTCGCCGTCGAATTCCTCAAGCCGTTTCAACGCCCAGGGACTGGCGATTCCCGTCAACACCCGCCGAGGAATGCCGTAATCCCGCTCAAGCGCCTCTCCCATCGAGAACGGGTCGAACAGACCCAGTGGACTCTCGAACACCGGACTGAGATGCCGACCGGCTTTCAGGATGTAGATGGGTTCGCGCTCCATCAGGGTCTTGACCCGTTCGCCCAAAGACGACTTGCCGCCCCCGACAGGTCCAAGCAGATAGAGAATCTGCTTCCGTTCCTCCAACCCCTGCGCTGCATGGCGGAAGAAGCCGACAATCTGCTCGATCGTCTCTTCCATGCCGTAAAAATCTTCGAAGGCCGGGTACACGCGAACCGTGCGATTCATAAAGATGCGGGACAGACGCACGTCGCGGGAGGTGTCGACCATCTCCGGTTCGCCGACCGCCTTGAGCATGCGCTCGGCGGCGCTGGCATAGCAGGAAGGATCGTCGCGGCAGAGTTCCAGATAATCTGAAAGGCTCATTTCAGTCTCGCGATGGCGGTCGCGCATCGCAGTGGCGAGAGAGAAAACGTTCGACACAGAAGCCATCAATATCGATCTCCGCGAGGGCGGATGACACCGTTCATGTCATCACGCCGAATAAGAACGGTGGTCCAGAATCTCCTGTCCTGCGCGCGGCCCGGCGCGGCGCAACCTGTCCTGTCGTGCTGTTCGTTCGGAGCGAGCCAGACGGGCTTTCCTCCGCTCGGCCTTCGGCGCGCTTGGCGCCTACGTTTGCCTGTGTCTCCCTTTCCATGTTCGCCATGAAGACATTATGAAAAGCGCTCGGACGGTCTTGTCTTTATGAGCAAAAACAGGCAAACGGTCCGGTTCGATCTGGCCTTTGTGTGGTCACGGTATCGAAACCCCGTCGCCATTTTCAAGAAAAATCGCGAACTCTCCTTGCGGGTCGTAAGATAATTCGACGCAAGCCTCGAGTATTCGGCTTAAGATTCAAAGGCTTGATAATTATTCGTCCGGTCCCCGGTCTTGGGGGCCGTAAATACTGCGAGTCGCGGAACATGCGAGCGGACGAAACGGGAGTCGGCAAGCCTGGCCGCCGTTTTCAAGCTCCGCGTAACGTTCGGGTCCTCATGGCTGCGACGCCTAAGTCAGGCTCTCGGGTTAAACGCCTTCATTCCGCGTCGGAACTTGACGAAGACGACAGCGCGCCGCCTTCCACAGAGAAGGTCATCCCATCGAAAGCAGCTTCGATTCCGCTGGGCAGTTCGCGCTGCATCCACGCCCAATCCATGGCCGTTCCAAGATGCGTGAGAATCGTGCGACGGGGGCGGATACGCGCTGCCCATTCCACTACACGCTCCAGCCAGCCGTGAGCGGAGTGCGGCTTGAGCTGGAAGCAATCCACCATCCAGCTGTCGACGCCTTCAAGAAGCGTCAGAACATCATCCGTAAAAGAAGCAACATCAGTGCAGTAAGCAAACGAGCCGCAGCGGAAGCCCAGTGAGTTCAGCTTTCCATGATCCTGCTCGAACACGGTCAGCGAAAGTCCTGCTATGTCCAGAACCTGCCCAGCCGCAATTGGCCGAGCCACAACACCCGGCCGGAAGAAATCTTTTGTGGTCCATGGCCGGAACGCGTAATCGAACCGCGTCCGCACCTCTTCCAGCGTCTCCGAAGTTCCAAATGCCTCGATCGCCCGGCCAGCGGCCCAATTAAGCGGCCTTACGTCGTCCAGACCCGCGATATGATCGGCGTGGGCGTGCGTGTAGAAAATTGCGTCGATGCCGCCGATCCCGGTCGCCAGCAACTGAGCCCGCAAATCCGGGCCGGTATCGACCAGTATGCGTCGTCCATCCGGCCCGGCCAGAACGATAGATGATCTCGTCCTGCGGTTCCGCGGTTCAGCAGGATCGCAGGAACCCCACTCACCACGCCCGTCCGGCCCTCCGATCTGCGGCACGCCAGACGAGCCGCCGCACCCAAGAACCGTGATGCTCAACTGTGCGCTCACCGAGCCACCCGTCCGTCAGTCACGCATACGTCCTCTTCGCAAAAGTTGGTGGCGCCGCTTTTAAGGCGCCGGTCGTCGGGCTTTGGTGAAGAGGCGATGAAAATTCGCAGTCGTGACGCCCGCGAAGGCCGAAGGTTCGAGCCCGACCGTATCCGCAACCGTAGCGGCGGTGAAAGCGACGTAAGATGGTTCATTGCGCTTCCCACGCTTCGGGGCGGGCGCGAGATACGGAGAATCCGTCTCCACCAGCAGACGATCATGCGGCACGGTCCGCGCGATGTCGCGCAGTTCCGAAGACTTCGGGAATGTCGCGATCCCTGAAAAGCTCAGATAACCGCCAAGCGCGAGCGCCCTGCGCGCCAGATCCGGCCCGGACGCGAAGCAGTGCAACAGGAACGGAAAAGCGCCACGCGTCTCCGTCTCGTCCTCCAGAATCGCTGCGACGTCATCATCGGCCTGGCGCGCGTGGATGACCAGCGGCAGGCCAGTCAGGCGCGCGGCGTGGATGTGCGCCCGGAAACTCGCTTGCTGAAGCGGGCGTATCTCCGCCGCCCCATGGAAATAATCGAGCCCGCTTTCTCCGATCGCCACGACCTCCGGCTCGTCGCTGAGTTCTGCTATCCGCGCGGCCTCTGGGGTCTCTTCTTCATCCACGTGGTCCGGATGCGTGCCAATTGAGCACCAGATTGCGAGATCCGGTCGGGAATGACGGGTCAGCGCCTTCTGCTCATGCTGGCGAGACAACCGCGTGCCGATTGTCACCATACCGTCCAGACCCGCTTCCCGTGCGCGGTCGAGCAACTGAGGCAGTTCCTCGTTCGAAAAATGATCGAGGTGACAATGCGAGTCTATCAAGCCCGCCGTATGACCCGCCCCCTGAGCCGTCATTGGGCAGTTCCTGCTTCAGGCTCGACGAAGCGCGGGAAAATGCCCTCGGGCTTCGGAAGGACGCGACCTCCCGGAAGCGGCGTATCCAGCGCAGCAAGAGTCCTCTCATCTGTCGTGACGCCAAGCTGCGTCAGCATCTTGTCCATGCTGCCCGGCATGTATGGCTGCAGTACGGTCGCGATGACTCGCAGGGCGTCGGCCAGAACACGAAGGACCGCCTCCATTCTCACAGGGTCAGTCTTCTTGAGAGCCCAAGGCGCCTGATGGTCGATGTAGGCGTTGCAGGCACGGATCAGCTTCCACGTTTCCTCCAGCGCGTCCGTCAGGGCGACCCGGCTGATCTGCTCCGCCATCACAGACGGCAGTATAGAGGCCTGTCCGAACAGATGCGTATCGGCTTCCGTAAGCGGACCGCGTTCCGGTAGGACGCCGCCGCAATTGCGCGCGATCAGCGACAGCGTCCGCTGCGCCAGATTGCCAAGGTCGTTGGCGAGTTCAACGTTCATTCTGGATATCAGAGAACGTCTGGAAAGGTCTGAATCTCCACCGAAAGGCACTTCGCGAATCAGGAAGAACCGCACTGCGTCGAGACCGAACTCCGCGACGAGATCACGCGGGTCGATCACGTTGCCCACGGACTTGCTCATCTTCTCGCCCTCGACCGTCCACCAGCCGTTCGAGAACACCATCGACGGCAGATCGATCCCGGCGGCCATCAGGAAGGCCGGCCAGTAAACCGTATGGAAACGGGCGATGTCCTTGCCGACCATATGCAGGTTCGCGGGCCAGAAAGCCATGCGGGGCGCCGACGTATCGGGAAACCCCAGGGCAGTCAGGTAATTGGCGAGAGCGTCGAACCACACATACATGACGTGGTCTTCGTCGCCCGGCACCGGCACACCCCATTTGAAGCTGGTGCGGCTGATCGACAGGTCGCGAAGGCCCTGCTTCACGAAGCTGACAATCTCGTTCTTTCGTCCGACGGGACCGATGAACTGTGGATGCTTCTCGTACAGCTCCAGCAGCCGATCCTGGTATGCCGACAGTCGGAAGAAATAGGATGGTTCCCGCATCCACTCGACGGGCGCTCCCGAAGGAGCCACTTTCGTACCGTCGGGCCGCGTGACCAGCTCGTCCTCACCGTAAAACGCCTCGTCACGCAGGGCGTACCAACCCTCATACGCACCGAGATAGATATCCCCGCCGGCTGCAACTTTCTCCCATAACGCCTGCGCCCCGGCTTTGTGGCGAGGCTCCGTGGTGCGGATGAAGTCGTCGTAAGAAATCCCCATGGCGTCCGCAACCGCGCGGAACTCGGTGGCGAAACGGTCCGTGAACGCCTGCGGCTCTTCCCCTGCGGCCAGAGCGGCCTGCTCAACTTTCTGGCCATGCTCGTCCGTGCCAGTCAGGAAGAACACGTCCTTGCCGGAAAGACGATTGAAGCGCGCGACGATGTCGGCGGCGATCGACGTGTAGGCGTGACCGATATGGGGTGCGCCATTCACATAGTAGATCGGGGTGGTCACATAGAAACGGCCGCTCATGTCTGCTCTTGGCTTCCCGGTTGCTCTGGTCGAGGGGTTGCGTGCGAGGCAAGACTTGGCGATTCGCCGGTCCTGCCGCGTGCTTGTCGATAGAAGTCACCCATACCGGATGCGGACGTCTCTCGCGAGGCCCGACGGCATGTTCTCCACGCAATCACCGTCTTCAGACAACGGTTTGGCGGTCATGTCGGCGGATTATCGCCGCATTCCATTCGCCGTAGACGACGCAGGCGTACGACGACCGGCCAGCGGCTCGCCACGACCTGATGCTAATGCCCGCCAGCGACCGACAGCGCTTCAATGACCGCTTCCTGCTTGTCGAGATTGAAGCGTTCTGTTTCCGATCGGATGCGGCCCACATTCGTCCAGCGTTCAGCCAGCGCCGCGCTCTCCTCCAGCCGTCCGGCCCGCCGCGTCGCCGACGCCAGCGCGTTCGCCAGAAGCGTGAAGAAAAGCGGGAATCCGACGTCGCTGCGGGATATTCCCTCCGCGACGTCAAGCATCCGCGCGACGCTCATGCCAGCCAAAGCTTCCTGCGCAACGCCAGCCAACGCACCGCCTTTGTCAGCAAGCAACGCAATCGCGCGCCCCGGCGATCCCTGCGCCAGCGGGAGCACGCGCTCGATCTCCGACGGCTCCGCATCGCTCGCCTCGAGCATCAGAACGGCGCGCACCGACGCGTCGTCCAACGGCGGCACGGTCAACGTCCGGCACCGGCTGCGAATAGTGGGCAGGAGCCGCCCCGGCGTCGCACAAGTCAGAAGCAGAATCGCCCGATTGGGCGGTTCCTCAAGCACCTTAAGCAGCGCATTCGCCGCGTTGCGGTTCATCGTATCGACGTTGTCGACCAGCACCACCCGCCACCCGCCCTCAGCGGCCGTCCGATGGAGAAAGGCGCCAATCGGCCGAATCTCATCCGCGACGATTTCACCGCGAAAACGCTGCTTTTTCTCGTCGTAACTGCGGCCGATGGCCAGAAGGTCCGGGTGGGAGCCCGCCGTCACCTGCCTGCCCGCCGAAGAAGCCTCGTCTTCGCCGTTGAGCAAAATTCGAGCCATGCGAAAAGCCAGAGCAGCCTTGCCGATACCTTCTGGTCCGGTGAGCAGCCAGGCGTGATGAAGCCTGCCGGTCGCAAACGCATTTCTGAAGGCCGCAAGACTGGCCTGATGTCCCGTCAGGGACATGGAGGCTCTTCGCGCCTTGTCGAGCGGTCGCTCTTCCGTCGCTATCGGAGCCGCCGCGCTCGCGGTCTTGGAGCGTGAACCTCGGGGCGCGGCCATCGCTACCGCGCCTTCAGGAAAGATTCGATCCGACTGGCGACGGTGGCGGTGATCGTCTCCGGGCTGTCAACATCGGAGGATACACGAAGAAAACGCCCCGGCTCCGACGAAGCAACTGCGGCGAACCCTTCCGTCACCCGCAGGTGAAAAGACGGGTCAGCCTGCTCGTAACGATCGAGAGCAGCCACACCGCCGGTTATGGCCGCCGTACGGGCCTCTATCCGGCGACGCCCTATGGCTGGAGCGACTTCAAACAGGATAGTGAGATCCGGGGCGAGCCCCACCTCGCGGCTCAGCCGCGCGATAAGGGCGAGAACGGCCGGGTCGGCGTGTCCTTGTCCATATCCTTGATAAGCCATCGTGGAGTCGAAAAAACGATCGCATAGAACGATCCGTCCTGCCTCGATCGCCGGACGGATCACATTGTCGACGTGGTCGCAACGGGCTGCAAAGTGAGCCATGATTTCAGCCCGCAACGAAAACGTTACGCCGCCGAACAACAGCAGTTCTCGCAATGCCTCCGCCGCAGGCGAGCCGCCGGGCTCCCGGGTCGTCAGTACGTCATATCCCATGCGGGTCAGAACCGGGGCCAAAGCGCGCAGTTGCGTAGACTTCCCCGCGCCTTCGCCTCCTTCCAGCGTGATGAAAACGCCCCGCGTCATTGCTGCTCCATTGCCCACCACACCATCGAGGCCAGGTTCGTCCAGTTATTGTCGCCGCCTTTGAAGAGCGGTCGAATGAATTGACGGTAGATATTAATAAATTTATTTAAAAACAACTCGCTACATACGTTTTCCAACAAAACACTTCACTGAATATGTCGCCAAAGAAAAAAGCCAATTGCAAATGGGGCGCGTTCAAAGTCATCTCACAAGGCGTCATTTTTTATTTCAAAAACAACGCCATGCGCAATCACACCTCGACTGAATCTCTTCAGTGTCCGCCCAGCCCCAGGCGATAAGCGACACGCCCGCCAAACCCGAGCTTCCCCGTACCCTCACTTGCGATCAGTGGAACTGAGAGAGACGTCGCCGCTGACGGCTGGGGAGCGATCGGCGCCACACCACCTGCAACGGGCGCCGGGGTGGGCGCTGGCGGAACTGCCGCCGGCGCACCAGCGATCGTCACGGTCAGGCGCCCGATCTCCTGCCCGGCCGCAACCGGCGCGATCAACGGAGATGCATAATCCACGCCGACCTGGACGCGAGATTGCCAGCCATGAGGCAGAACCATGGTGACGTCACGCGCCACAGCGACCGGCACGGTTCGCGCTTCGCCCATCCAGACCGGCGCCTGATCGACGATCTGCCCCTTACGAACGATCGTCGCGGTTTCAAAATTCGCGAACGCCCATGACAAAAGGCGCTCTCCCTCATGCGCGCGCTCATTCGAAGAGGCCATGCCATTCAAAGCCATGACGACACGACGGTCGCCGCGAAGTGAGGACGCACAAAGTCCGAAACCGCCAGCGTCCGTGTGTCCTGTCTTCAACCCGTCGGCCAGCCCTTTGTCGACCAGAACGTTACGGTTTCCTTGACTTATCTTGTTGAATTTAAAATCTTTTTCCGAAAAATAGTGATAATACTGCGGAAAATCCCTGATCAGATGCGTCGCAATGGTGGAAACGTCTCTCGCGGACATGTAGTGGCCTTCCGCAGGCCAGCCGGTCGAGTTCATGAAGTGACTGTTGGTCATGCCCAGCTTCGCGGCGGTGTCATTCATCAGCGCGACGAACTGCTCCTCCGACCCTGAAATACCCTCAGCCAGCACGATGCAGGCGTCATTGCCCGACTGGATGAGCATTCCTTGAATCAGTTCCTCGACCGCCACGCTTTCGCCGAGCGGCACGAACATCTTCGATCCCTGCATGCGCCAGGCGCGCTCGCTGACCGGCAGGGACTGGTCGAGCTTCAGCCTGCCGGACTGCAGCATTCCGAACACGACATAGGCGGTCATCATCTTGGTGAGGGATGATGGCGGCATCCGCTCGTCCGCCGCCTTTTCCATCAACACGATGCCGGAATTGAAATCGACGATGCACACCCAGCGGGCGACGGTGTCCACCGGTCCGATCGGCGTTGTCGCGGGCGCGCCGCCAGTCGCAACGACGGCGCCGGAGTCATCGGTCGCCTTCGACGCTGCGGGCTTGTGCGTCGCATGACCGCCACGACGCGGGTGCGCGGCCAAAGCCGCGTCAAGGTTTCCAGAAAGGCCGGAAACGCCACCGGCAAGGGCGGCTGCGCCGCTGGCGAGAAGTATGCGTCGGGTCTGCACGTTCAAATCCTATTCGACGACGATATGAGCGCCGGTTAACCCGATCGCCAGTGCGCGGTCCAGAGCAGCGTCCGCCTCGTCCACCCCGTTGAAAGGGCCGACGCGCACCGTCCAGGCCGGACCGCTTCCGACTGGACTGGGCCACACGGTTCCCCCAGCCCGAATCGCCTCCATCGAGGCGTAACGTCGCTGGGTGAAACGTCCAGTCTCTACCCATAATCCACCCGGACGCGGAAATCCCTGTCGGTATGACACAGGGAATCGAGGCAAGGCGATTTCGCCCGTAACAGCGGCGCCAGACGCGCCGGTCCTCGGGTCGACACGCACGACGCCGGGTGCTGACGTCCCGGGCGGCGGCAGTTCTTGCCGCGTTACGGTCGCAACCGGCGCCGCCTGCAGCGCAAGCATGGGGCCGCCAGGCAGAGTTTCGGCGTATCCTCGGCTTGACGCCTCGATCTCCTCGACCTCCACGCGCGCGGGTCCGGCGCCCATGCCCAGCGCCGCCGCTGCGCGAGGCGTGAGCGAGATAAGCCGCCCCCGTCTGGCTGGACCGCGATCATCAAGGCGCACGTCGATCTCACGCCCATTTTCCAGATTGCGGACAGTGACGTCCACGGGCAGTTGTAGCGTCGGGTGCGATCCCGCCATCGCCTGCGGATCGTAGACCTCGCCGTCGGCGGTTGTCCCGACAGGGCGAGCGTCAGCGTCCACCAGGGCGAGTCCCGTTTCCCGATAGGAAAACTCTTCTCGCGGGTACCGCCAAAGGCCGTCCGCCTGATAGGCGGCGCCTACGACGTAGTGCGGATGCGCAGTCGGCGGCGACGAGGCCTGACGGCAGGAGACCAGACCAAGCGCCGACGCCCCAAGGGCGCCGCTCAACCTCAGGCTCCACGCTCCTCGCCTTGCGGCATGTCGCGGCGCACCGGGCGCCCGCCGCAAAGCGCGAGCGGAAATCATGTCGTCATCAGGCCCATCAGACCGACGCCGAGCGCATAGTAGTCCGAGGGGTTGTAGCGGCGGATCACATCGAAATTGTGATAAACCATGAACGCCTCGCCGCCCGGCCCGTCAGGCCGCACGACAGCGCCAATAACGTCTTCATGCGAAAAACGACCACCGTCCTGACGCCGCACTCCGGCCGCCATCCATTGAGCCAGCGAACGCTTATGCTCGCGCCCGATTTCCGCCTGCTGCAACGTGTCCGGCGCCTGAATCGCCTGCCCCCACGGCTCGCCCGACAGCCAGCCACAGCGTGAGAGGTAGTTTGCGATAGACGACAAAACGTCAGGCACGCTCGTCCAGATATTTGCAGGACCGGCGCCATCGAAAGAATGGGCGTAGCTCAGATAAGCGCTGGGCATGAATTGCGGCTGCCCCATCGCCCCTGCGTAACTTCCGACCATGCCGGATGGCGGGATGCCACGCTCGTTCAGTATTTTCAGCGCCTTGAGCAGTTCGGATCGGAAAAACGCGGCGCGGCGCCCGTCGAAAGCAAGCGTCGCAAGAGCGTCGATGACGTTGAAATGGCCGGTCAGCTTGCCGTAGTAGGATTCGAGCCCCCAAATTCCCATAATCGGCGTCTCGTCTACGCTCAAGCGCGAGGAAACCTGCCCGATCAGCGACTGGTTTGTCGCGTAGGCCGCTTTTCCGGCGTCTATTTTTCCGGTGCTGAGCACTTTGGCGCGGTACTGCGCCCAGGTAAGCGTGAACTCCGGCTGGTGACGATCGAGTTCCAGCACCTTCGCATTCGGTCGTTGCGTCAGCGACAGGGCTTCGGTCACCAGCGACGACGACAGGCCCATGCCGACCGCCTGACTGTGGACCCCGGCAAGAAATGCTTCGTAGGCGCCCGCCCCGCCGGACGCCACTGCGCGATGAGCAACTGCCCGCGCCAAAACCGGGCGGGGCGCAACAGACAGAGCCGCCACGCCACCCAGCAGGGCGCGCGAAACAGCCCGCCGTCCGGTTTGCTTGCGTGTTCCGGTTTGCTCAGGCGCGATGACAGGTTCGGGCGTGGACATCGTCAGTTTACTTCCGGACGCAGGCTACGGCGTTCAGAGACGCCGTACATGATGAAATGAACGAACGGATTGAGTTGCGCCGCGAGCACGTCGGGATTCGCTTCAAGATAAGCGTTGCAATCGAAGTGCGGGTTTGGGTTCCGTCCTTCCCGCCAGCCACACTCCATGAAATGCGTCGCGGGATCGACCCCAGCGGCCGCGACATCAGGGTAGTTCGCCGCATACCATTCCCGGTCGAAGTAGAACAATGCAGTCGGCATTCCGTCACGCTTCACGTCGGGCACAGGCGCACCGTCAGCCGCGGCAGGCGCAAATCGCTTACCGCCGAATGCGGCTGGAACGCCTTTTCCGCGCGCCGTCTTCGGTTTCGGATCGAGTTTTGTGGTTGACGGCTTCTGCTTGAGGGCCTGGGCGGCGGAAGCGCGTGTATAGGAGCGCGAAGAGGTTCTGGATGTAGCGGATTTCAAAACATGATCCTGTCGCTGCATTGCTCAGCGCGCCACCATGCAAGGAGCGCGCACCCGCTCTGTGTCCTCAAATTTATGGCGGAAGCGCGGCGACGCAGCAAGGGAGCGCACGGATCATGCGAGGGATCGGCCTCTGGCGCCGCTCAGGTGCCCCGGCGACGATTGGCCAGTGAACGCCCGATCGTGCAAAGAGCGCGCATGTCGCTTCCTTCCCTTTCTTCCTGGCTGGCCGTTTCTGTCCACGACCCGGCGCTGCAGGCCGTGGCGATTCTCCTGGCGACTTTTGTTCTTGAGGACGGTGCGACCCTGCTCACGGCGATCGCCGTTGGCGACGGCCTTATCGCATGGCCGCTCGCCCTTTCGGCGCTATATACAGGAATCATCATCGGCGACGCCGGTCTATACGGCCTTGGTCGCCTGGCGGCATTCTGGCCGCGCGCACGACGTTGGGCGCCCGCGGAAAAGACTCGCCAGATGACAGTAATCACCGATGACTCACGCGGGTGGTCGGCCCAGATCAAAAAGCGATTCGCACCCAGCGCGCCGGAAGGTGGCGCTCTCTGGTGGCGCGGAGCCGCATTGTTCCGCGTGGTGTTCATCTGCCGGTTCATTCCCGGGACGCGTCTTCCCGTCTACACGGCGTCCGGGTTCTTCGGCGCAGGGTTCATCATCTTCATGCTGGCGACCGCGATCGCCACGCTGTTTTGGACAAGCGCGCTGTTTGCGCTATCGCTTCACGTCGGCAGACCCCTACTCGACGCACTGGGGCCATGGCGTTGGCTCGGCGTCATTGGTTTTCTTGCCGCGATTGTTTTTGTCGGTCGGCATATTTCTGGCGGCGGAAAACACGCCTGACGACGAGAACGTCGACGGATCGAAACACGATACGGATTTGCTCATGACCTTTATGCCCCGCGCGCCCCGTGAGTTCGCAGCCTCCTCAGACGTTCCCGATTATGGGGTTCTGGCCACCCGCGCGTTTCAGGGCGAAGCGTCGCCAAAACAAGAGAGCCGTTCAGGAGCGGCTCGCGAAACCGGCGGACCGGTCAGCTTCTTCGAGTTCTGGCCCGGCTGGCTGTTTTATACGCCGATCGTCGCCTACTGGATCATGATGGGTTTGCGTTATCGCGATTTTGGCCTGCCCACAGCAGCCAATCCGCGGATCGCGACTGGCGGGCTGTGCGGCGAGAGCAAGACATCCATTCTGGACATGGCCGGGCCAGTCGCACGCCCTTGGATCGCGCCTTACGTCATTCTCGACACGGATTCTGAGGATCTGAAGCGCGCGGAGGCTGCTCTGGCGTCGGCGTCCCTCAGCTTGCCCGTAGTGGTGAAGCCCGACATCGGATGCAATGGAACCGGGGTCAAGCTCGTGCGAACGCGGGAGGCGCTGGCCGACGCGTTGGCCGCCTTTCCTCGCGGCGTCCGCCTGATCATCCAGCGGCTGATCCCATACGAACACGAAGCCGGGCTGTTCTACATTCGCCATCCTGACGAGCCGACCGGACGCATCAGCTCCATCACATACAAGGACGTGCCGTTTCTCACGGGCGACGGGGTTTCTACGGTCGAACAGTTACTGCTTTCCGATCCGCGCACCCGTCTGGTGCCGCACCTTTATCGCGAACGCCTTTCCGAGCGCCTGACCGAGGTGCTTCCCCAGGGCGCGGGACTTCCCCTGGTGTTCACCGGCAATCACTGCAAGGGATCTGTGTTCCGCAACGGCGCAACCGACATCACGCCCGCGCTCGTGGCTGCGCTCGATCGGATCATGACCGATATTCCGGACTTTCACTTCGGGCGTGTAGACGTGAAATTTGAGTCAGTCGATGCTCTCCGTCGAGGCGAGGGCTTCGAAATTATCGAGATCAACGGGGTCGGTTCAGAAGCGACGCATATTTGGGACGCCACCACTACGTTGCGGGAAGCCTACGCCACGCAGTTTCATCACTACGGCGAGAGCTTTCGGATTGGCGCGAAGAAGAAACGAGCCGGCTGGAAATCCTGCTCAGTGAGGGAAGGTGTAAGATTGTGGCGCGAGCAGCGCCGCCTGATGCGTTCCTACCCGCTTAACGATTGATTGTAATTAACTGATTTTATTGAACGATATTTTTAAAAATGGCCCACTATTTAACGCGTCAAGAGACTCTCTACGGTTTGGCACGACATGCTCGTTTTGCCTAGACCGGATCCTGGCCCGCCTAAATTTTCCTATCAAAAAATGCAGGTAACGTCTTGATTTTCAATTATTTTAAATATCTTCGATTTGATAATCAAAAGTGCATCAAATATCCGCTTTGGTCCCCAAGGGAGGCCGTATAGCAAATCCATGCAGTATCAGCTTCGCGTCCTATCAAACAAACGGCGATGCAAAACAGTATTTTCAATAAATTAGTTCGTTAGGTGATATCTCTTAGAAATCAGTTCATTTCATTTTCAGCTTAATCCGGCAAACCGCCGTTACCAAAAATGTAATTGCTCACCTGCTGCTCAAGACTCATGGGCTCACGTGTATTGGCAAGCACGTCTCCGGCCTTGGTCAACACGGAGGAAGCGCCCGGTTCAATGATCAGGGCGTTGTCGCCCGACATCGTGGCGCTGCCCACCGAGAGCGTGCTGTCAGTCGGGAAATGCAAACGGTCGTCAACCTCAAACGCCACCTCCGCCATGGCGCTGGCGGGATTGAGGCGAATCGTATCGACGCGACCTACAGGAACGCCGGAAATCATCACATCCGCCCCCGGGGCGAGGCCATTCGCCGAAATGAAGCGCGCAGAAAGAGGATAACGTTTTGCGCCGAAGTCAGTCTGCAGGCCATGCGCGTAGAGGGCGAATCCGGCGGTAAGTGCGATCACTGCCGTGCTAAACAGCAGCGGACCGCCTTTTCTGCGTATCGCCATCAGATGTCGTCCCCCTCGTCAAACCGACGCCAACGCGTCTCAGGGCGGAGTAAGCGTGAGCGTCCCCTTCGCCGTCAAGCGCCGCGCCACCCAGAATCGGCGCGCCGACAGGTATCGCTCTCTTTAAGGGCAGTCTAATACTTATGCCCGGCGGTCCTGCACGGAAGCGCCCCGGCGCGTAGACGCCGTGCCCATGAGACCCTCACAAACCGGATTGCCGCATGACGCTGATACAGGCCCTCGTGATCGCTATTCTCCAGGGGGCTACCGAGCTCTTCCCTGTCAGCAGTCTCGGGCATGCTGTTCTGCTTCCCGCGCTTCTTCACTGGCCTTTCAACGAAAATGACGAGACGTTCCTCCCGTTCCTCGTGATGCTCCATCTGGGGACCTCGGTCGCGCTGTTCGTGTTCTTCTGGCGTGACTGGGCCGCTATTTTCCGCGGCCTTTTCGGGTTCGACAACGCGCAGCGACGGGTGGAGAGCCTTAAGATCATCATGTTGCTGGTCATCGCCACGATCCCGGCGATTATCGTGGGCGGCCTGTTCGATCATCTTCTGAAGCATCTGTTCGGCGCGCCGCTTGCGGCGGCCAGCTTCCTGATCCTGAACGGATTGTTGCTGTTGTCCGTCGAACGCCTGCGTGGCCGGATTGGAGCGGATATTTCCGACCGCCCGATAGCAAGCCTGACCTCGCGCGACGCGCTGATCATCGGCTGTTTCCAATGTCTGGCCCTGTTCCCCGGCCTCTCGCGCTCCGGCGCGACGATCGCGGGCGGCCTGCTGCGCGGCCTGCATCATGACGTAGCGGCGCGTTTCTCATTCCTGATGGCGGAGCCGGTCATTCTGGCGGCGACGGCGCATCAGGTGATGAAGATGCGCCACATGACCATCAGCCACGAGCAGATCCAGATCGGTCTGATCGCGGCGGTCGTCTCCGGAATCACCGCACTGATCAGCACGGCCGCGCTGATGCGGTATTTCCGCAACCATGACAACTGGGCGCTCGCGCCGTTCGCCTATTACTGCATCGCGGTCGGTCTGGGTGCGCTGGCGATACTCGGCGGCGCGCTGTAAGACCTGCCACGCCGCGCAACGGCGACGTTTTCGTCCCGCCCGCTTCCGAGCATGGCGTCGGACAGCGTCGTTCTTCGTTTGCACGTTTGTTCCTGTAGGATAACGTTCCGATGGGGCGCGGCGGCGACGTCGTGCGGACGGGGCTGACTCCAGTTCCCGTGATTGATGCGACCGCCACCCTGCAAAGCGGCGCTCTCGCGCATAGATGGAGACAAGTCGACGACCATGCCCAGCCCACAGCCCGGCCTGCGGTCCGACAGCGCGCCCGCCTCGCCGACCGACAAGAGTTTTTTCGCCCGGGGCGCGCTCCGGAAGTCGGTCGAGACGATTGAAAAGGAGAACGAGAGTCACGGCCTTCGCCGCAGCCTCGGCCCCGTGCAATTGACCATGCTTGGCGTCGGTTCGACCATCGGGGCGGGCATCTACGTGATGACCGGCACCGCCGCCGCCAATTACGCCGGACCGGCCATTCTCCTGTCTTTCGTCATCGCGGGCCTGGCCTGCCTGTTTACGGCGCTTTCCTACGGCGAACTGGCTTCGGCAATGCCGGTTTCCGGATCCGCCTACAGCTACGCTTATGTCTCGCTGGGCGAACGCGCGGCGTGGTGGGTCGGCTGGCTGCTGCTGCTTGAATACGGCATCTCATGCGCCGGCGTGGCCTCAGGCTTTTCCGGCTATGCGGTCAGCCTGCTCGGCGATCTGGGCGTCCATGTGCCGGCCGCCCTGCATACAACACTCATCCAGACGACGATGACCCCCGCGGGAATGCACGCCGTAGTTGGGCCGCGCATCGATGTTGTCGGCGCGGGCGTGGTTCTGTTCGTCACCGTGTTTCTGGTGATGGGGGTCGAGGAATCGGTGCGCATCAACACCGCGATCGTCATTCTGAAGGTCGGCGTATTGCTGATTTTTATGGTCGTTGGTCTGCGCGCCATCCATCCGGCTTACTGGACGCCGTTTATCCCGCCTTCGGAAGGATCGTTCCACTACGGAATTCCCGGTATTTTCCGTGCAGCTTCCATCATCTTCTTCGCGTATGTCGGCTTCGAGGCCGTTTCGACGGCATCCTCGGAGGCGCGAAACCCGCGGCGCGATATTCCGATTGGCGTGATTGGTTCTCTGTTGATCTGCACTGTCGTCTATATCTGCGTCGCCGCCGTGCTCATCGGGGTTGTGCCGTGGAGAACGCTGGACGTCGCAGACCCGCTGGCTCTCGCAGTCGACGCGATCGGCTGGCCGTGGCTGGCGCTTTTGGTGAAAGTCGGCGCGGTGATCGGACTGTGCTCCGTCCTGTTCGGACTGCTGTATGGCCAGAGCCGGATTTTCTTCACGATCGCCCGTGACGGACTGCTGCCTCCCGCCTTCTGCATCCTGCATCCCCGCTTCCGCACACCGTGGAAGGGCGCGATCATTCTCGGCGCGACCGTGGCGCTTGCGACGGCCTTTCTTCCGATCGACATCATCAGCGATCTGGTGAGCATCGGCACGGCGTCCGCATTCGGCGTGGTGTGCCTGACCGTCATCTGGGACCGTAACGCACGTCCCGATGCGATTCGGCCCTTTCGGGTGCCGTTGGGCGGCGTGCGGATTCGCGGCGTTTGGATCGGCATTGCGCCTGCTCTGGGCATCGCTTTCTGCCTGATCATGGTCGGGCCGCTGTTCATCGACGTGGTGAGGGATTTGCTCGCCGGGAATCCGACGCCTGCGATTCTCCTTGCCTGTTATTTCGCATTGGGCGCCGGAATTTACCGCTATTACGGGCTGAAACACTCGCATCTTCGGGCTTCGACGACGTCATGAACCCTCTGCGCCTTGACTTGGCTGGGCCACGCGGATAGTTCACCCACCACCGGCGCGATGGCGGCGTAGCTCAGCGGTAGAGCAGGGGAATCATAATCCCTTGGTCGGCGGTTCAAATCCGTCCGCCGCTACCATCGGCCGGTAATTTCTCCAGTTAAAAACGACTATTTAAACGCTTGCCAGGCCATCGCGGCTTGACGGCTGAGCGTCTCATCCCTTTGCTCAATGAGCCAGGGTGATCAATTGCGGGAACTGGCGGCGGGCGCGGCAGGCGTCGTAACAACGCGCAGCAGGCGGTCCCATGTCATCACGGTCTCCCCTCGCCATCGTCACCATGACCTATAATGAGGGCGATCTGGTCTCTGTCTGGTGTCGTCATTACGCGACGCAGGTCGGGGACGCCCGGTGTTACGTCATCGATCACGGATCGACAGATGGAAGCGTTTCCGATCTGGGAGACGTGAACATCGTGCGCATCCCCCGGTCTCCGCAGGATGACAAGATGAGAGCAGGATTCCTCTCCTGCTTCTGCGCCTCTTTGCTGTGTTGGTACGACGCGGTGATCTACGTCGATATTGACGAGTTTCTGGTGGCGGATCCCGCACGGCACAACTCGCTGCTCGGCTATGCCGCGTCCGTGGAACAAGATGGCGTCAGAACCGCTATTGGCTTCGACGTTATTCACCCGTCCAGCGAAGAGCCGGCGATGGACTGGATCCGCCCGGTCAGCGAGCAGCGGCGGTGGCTGCGGTTCTCGAGCGCGATGTGCAAACCCGTTCTGATCCGCCAACCTGTGTCATGGGCGCCCGGTTTCCACTGCATCGACGCCCCACCGCGTTTCGACGATCTCTATCTCTTTCACCTTCGTTACGCCGATCGCGACGCCGGGCTGTCACGTCTGGCCCGCACGCGCACGCAGCCATGGAAACGGCAGGACGCCGGGATGCACCAACGCATGGCGGACGATCACTGGGACGCCATGCTTTCCGGCATGGCGGGGCTGGAACGTCGTGACGACATTGTTCTGGGAGAGAACGATCCGGCCCTGCGCGAATGGCTTGCGCGCGTGATGGAGAGCGCAGAATCCCGAACTGAAGAACTTTACAAGATCGATCTGCATCTTTCTGGCGACGCTCTCTGGCGGCTGCCGGACCGGTTTGTCGGGACGTTTTAGGATGTCGCCGGATCGGATGAAACGGACGCGACGAATCGACTTCCGCGCTACAAAACAGCGTTTTTACCCGCGTGGGAGACAAGACCACCGGCGCGATCTGTCCTAATCGCGATGGAACGGGCGAAGGTCATGAAGAGAACGGCAGGCAAGGCAACGACGTGAGGAAGCTCGCGCTCCCTAGACCACCCCTCCAGCGGTCTCCTCCAACGCCTCTCGCATCTCCTCCACGAGCGCTTCAAGCGCCGGGGGCAACCAGCGCGCCTCCCGAACATAGACGCCCAGATCAGTCAGCGCGTTTGCATCGTCGAGCGGCACATGCACCAGCCCGGTATCGCCCGGCTCCAGCGCCAGAGGCGACTGGAACGCGATACCCGCGCCTGCCGCCGCCATGCGGTTCATCAACTCGATCGAGCCCGTTTCGAGCACCACGTCCAGCTTGTCCCGGTATGGCCTGAGAAGCGGCTGCAGAACCCATTGCAACGAAAGAGAGCGTGACGGAAGAATCAGGCGATGCGTGACACATTCCGCCATCGTAACCGCCGCCTTCCCCGCAATCGGGTGACCAACGGGGGTAAGGACGCCCAGGGGGAAATTGACTCTCGCGACCGGCATGAGATCGTTTGTCGGCGGCATCGAAAACGCCACCCCCAGATCGGTTCGCCCCTGCGCGAGCGCGTCGGCAATCATGTCAGGCGCTCCGGGTTCGACATGAAGGTTGACGCCAGGATGACGCGTCATCATGCGCTGCAGCACACGCACGAGAAGACCGCCCATAACCCCGGTCACGGCCATGATCCTGATGCTCCCTGCCCTCGCGCCCCTGAGCGCCGCAAGCCGCTCGTCGGTGCGCGTGGCGTCCTGAACCACCGTGACGATGTGGCGGGCCACAAGCTCCCCTGCCGCCGTCAGGGCCATGCCGCCCGGCAGCCGATCGAACAACGGCGCGCCGATCTCGGCTTCCATCTGCCCCAATTGCCGCGTCAGCGCGGACGGCGTCACGTTCAGCTGACGGGCCGCCTCCCGGATGGAGCCATGCTGGCGCACGGCGTCAAAATACAGCAACGCCCGGTCATGAAGGCGCAGCACGCGTCCAAGACGCCAATCCATTACGACGTTCTCTCCAAAGGCTTGGCGTGCAGCAGACGTTCGACGATTTCGGCGGCGACAAGGGCCGCGATCACTTCAGGCCTCTTGTCGCGCACTCCGCGATCACCGATCGGGCAGATCAGCGTTGCGATCCGCTCGTCAGGCAAACCAATTTCACGAAAGCTGCTTTCAAACTTGCGGCGCTTCGTCGTCGATCCGATCATGCCGACATAAGCGAAATCTCCACGCTCAAGTAGCGCCGCGACGACCAACGCATCCAGAGCATGGCTGTGCGTGAGCACGAGGGCGCCAGAACCTGAAGGCGCGTCGGCGACGATGTTTTCCCAGTCGCCAGTTTCCTCGATCTCCACGCCTTGAGGAATAGCTCCGAATTCCTCAGGCCGTGAGTCCGCCCAGATCAGGCGCAAAGGCAGCGCCGACAATGATGACGCCAGCGCACGACCGACATGGCCCGCCCCGAAAAGGATCAGCGTGGGACGTCTCGCACGTTCCTGTAGCAGCGAACGTTCAAGCGCGTCGAAGCCGTTCGCGTCGAGTCTTTCGATGCGCAGATCGACGCGCCCGCCGCAACACTGCCCTATTTCCGGTCCGAGAGGCACGGACAAGGTCCTTGTTCGCACGTCGCATGAAAGCGCCTCTCGTGCGGCGCAGGTCGCCCGCCACTCCAACTCGCCGCCCCCGATCGTACCACTGGCGGCGTCCGCGCTCACGAGCATGAAGGCCCCGGCCTCGCGTGGCGAGGAGCCCTGCGCCCGCGTGATCGTCACACAGGCGACAGGACGGCCATCGCCCCGCCAGCGGCGCAAGGCTTCGACCTTCTCATCCATCTGCGGGCGCGGAGGCCACGCGGGAACCCGCCGCTTCCCGCAATCTGGCGGCGCAACGCAGGATCGTCTCCGGCGTCGCGGGCGCGTCGAGACGCGGACATGTGCGGTAGTCGTCGATGCTGGCCAGTGCGTCCGAGATCGCGTGCAGGACAGAAAAACCATGCACGAACGGCGGTTCTCCGACGGCCTTGGAGCGGAAGATCGTTTCCTCGCGATTTGGCGCTTCGTCGAGCAGGCGGACGCTGAAAACGCGAGGGCGATCGGAACAACCCGGGATTTTGTAAGTGCTTGGCGCGTGCGTCCGCAAGCGACCAGACGAGTCCCAGACCAGTTCCTCGGTCGTCAGCCAGCCCGCGCCCTGCACAAACGCGCCCTCGACCTGCCCTATATCGATGGCTGGATTTAGTGACCGCCCTGCGTCGTGGAGGATATCGACCCGCTCGATCCGCATTTCTCCGGTCAGCAGGTCCACGGCGACTTCCGAGCAGGCGGCGCCATAGGCGAAGTAGAGAAAAGGGCGGCCGCGGCCAGTGTCCTGATCCCAGTGAATTTTCGGCGTTTTGTAAAAACCGCTGGAGGACAGGGACACCCGTGCGAAGTAAGCCGCTTTCACGAGTTCTGGAAACGGGATGGTGCGATCGCCGACGCTGACGCCGTTGGCGCCGAACGTGACTGCGTCTTCGGCGACTTTCCATTTTTCGGCGGCGAACCCGACCAGCCGGGCCTTGATTCGCGTGACGGCATCAAGCACCGCCATGCCGTTGAGGTCCGCGCCTGACGACGCCGCCGTGGCCGAGGTGTTGGGGACCTTCCCGGTGTTGGTCGCCGTAATGCGCACGCGCGACGCATCGAGCGCCAGTTCGCGCATGACGACCTGCGTCATCTTCGTATGGAGCCCCTGCCCCATCTCGCACCCGCCATGGTTCACCTGCACGGAGCCATCCGTGTAGATATGAACCAGTGCGCCGGCCTGATTGTAATGCGTGGCGGTGAACGCGATGCCGAACTTGACCGGAGTCAGTGCGAGTCCACGCCTGATGAAACGGCTGTCGGCATTGAAGCGCCGAGCCTCCTGTTTGCGTCCGAAATAGTCGCAGTCTTTTGCAAGCGCTTTCATGATATCGGCCGCGATCGAATCCTCGACCTGCATATGATACGGTGTGACGTCACGCGGCGTGCCGGACTCATAGACGTTGCGCAGGCGAACTTCGAGCGGATCGAGGCCGGTGGCGTAAGCGATTTCCTCAATCACCCGCTCCGCGCCGCCAATGCCCTGCGGCCCGCCGAAGCCGCGATAAGCGGTGTTCGACTGCGTGTTGGTGCGCAGCGGCAGGGAGCGCAGCCGAACATCGGGATAGTAATAGGCGTTGTCTGCATGAAACAGCGCACGATCCGTCACAGGTCCTGACAGATCAGCCGACCAGCCGCAGCGTGCGGCCAGTGTCATGTCGACGGCGCGTATCCGACCATCATCGCCAAAACCGACGTCGTATTCGATGTGGAAATCGTGCCGCTTGCCGGTCGACATCATGTCGTCGTCCCGGTCGAGGCGCATCTTGGCAGGCCTGCCCGTCAGGGACGCCGCCAGTGCGGCGAGGCAGGCGACGGCGTTAGCCTGCGTCTCCTTCCCTCCAAAGCCTCCGCCCATTCGGCGGACCTCGACCGTCACCAGCGCACTCGGCAGATTGAGAACGTGGGTGATCATCACCTGCGTTTCGGTCGGGTGCTGGGTAGAGGACCAGACGCGCATCTCCCCGTCCTCGCCGGGGATCGCCATTGCGGCCTGCCCTTCGAGGTAAAAGTGCTCCTGCCCGCCCATAGCCATTTCGCCCGTGAGACGGCGCGGCGCGTCGTTCAGGCCTTTCTCCACATCGCCACGACGCATGGTCAGGGAGCGCCAGACTAGATCGCCGCCCGCCGCCTTCGCCTGAGCGATGTCCAGCACGGGCGGCTCTCGCTCGTAGTCGATTTTGGCGAGCATCGCCGCCGAGCGCGCCTGTGCGCGCGTCTCCGCGACGACGACAAACAGCAACTGCCCACAGAACGAGACATCGTCGCTGGTCAGCAGCGGTTCGTCGTGTTTCCCGACGGGGCTTACGTCGTTCTCGCCGGGTATGTCTGCGGCGGTCAGCACCCGCACGACGCCCGGCGCCGCCCGCACGGCGTCGAGATCCATCGACAGAATGCGTCCGCGCGCCACGGTGGACAGGCCCGGCGCAAGGTGCAGCACCCCCTTGGGTTCAGGCAGATCGTCGATATAGGCGGCAGCGCCTGCTACGTGCAGTTCCGCGCTTTCATGCCGCAAAGAGTGCGAGGCCCGTCCCGGCGGCTGGCCGATCGTTTCATCTTTCGGGATGGCGCCACCCTCAGGCATCGACCGCCTCCGTCGCAGACGCGTAGACAGAAACGCGCGCTCCGTCGGTTGTCTCGGCGTGGAAACGGGTCAGAAGATTTCGCGCAACTTCAAGACGGTACCAAGCACTTGCGCGCATGTCGCTCAACGGAGTGAAGTCCTGCGCCAGTGCTTCCCGCGCGGTCTCCAACGCAGACTCGTCCCACAGACGCCCCATAAGCGCGGCCTCCGCCGCAGCAGCCCGCTTGGGGGTCCCCGCCATGCCGCCGAACGCGAGGCGAACTTCGCTGATCGCGTCGCCTTCGATGCAGAGGGAAAACCCCGCCATCACAGCCGAGATATCCTGATCGAAGCGTTTGGAGACCTTGTATCCAGCGAACAGGGTTCCGGGTTTTGGTATCGGGATGAAAACGCCTTCGACGAATTCGCCGGGCGCTCGATCCTGCACGCCGTAATCAATGAAAAAACTTTCCAGCGGAATCCGCCGACGCGCATCGCCCCGACGCAGCAGAAGCTGCGCACCGGCTGCGATCAGAAGCGGAGGACCATCGCCGATGGGTGATCCATTCGCGATATTGCCGCACACAGTGCCAGAGTTTCGCACAGGCCGGGCGCCGATCCGCCGGATCGTCTCGCGCATTCCTGGCTGGAGCGCGCACAACGCATCCTCCGCTCGGCTCCATGTGACAGCGGCGCCGAGCGTGACGCCCGCTTCCGTCCGTTCGATTCGGTTAAGGTCGGGCGTCTGCCCGATAAAAACCACATGCGGCAGCGCGCGACCTTGCTTGGTCACCCACAGGCCTACATCCGTAGCTCCCGCCACGATCCGGGCACCCGGGGTCGCGACCATGACCGCCGCCAGTTCGTCGGAAGACGCCGGAATGGTGACGCGCCCTTCCGTTCCCTCGAGACTTGCGCCCAGCCCGTCTGCGAGCGCGTCCAGACGTTGTGCGATATCGGCCTCGATAGCGTCGAACCGGTCTGGGCCTGCGTCCAGCGCCTGCTGCATGGCGCGGACGATCGGCGCGTAGCCGGTGCAGCGGCAAAGATTTCCGGCCAGCGCATCGTCGATCTCGGCGTCAGTCGGCGGGCGCCGCATCAACGCGGCGTGTTTGCGGAACGCGACCATCGACATGACGAATCCCGGCGTACAGAAGCCGCATTGCGATCCATGCTGATCGACCATGGCTTTTTGCACCGGGTGCAGCGCGCCGGACGGATCGCGCAAATCCTCCACGGTGTAGACCTGTGCGCCGTCCAGCATCGGCAGGAACTGGATGCATGCGTTGACTGCGTTCCATTGCAGAGCGCCATCCTGGGGCGATCTCCGCACGACGAGGATCGTGCAGGCGCCGCAATCGCCTTCGTTACAGCCTTCCTTGGTTCCCTTGCGACCGCGCGTCTCACGCAGCCAGTCCAGCGCGGTCACGGTCGGCCCGACGTCACGCAGCGTGATCAGTTCGTCGCCCAGCCAGAACCTGATGGCGTCCCGCATATATCCCCCCTCACATGCACGAAACCAGACTGACTGCAGCGTACGCCCCAAACGCTCCCCATCCCCCCGGATGAAACGCCTGCACCGTCCGCCGTTCGGGGGCGCTCCCGAGCCGGTTCCGCAACGATCTATCGCACCCTATAGAACGGGTTGGGAAGCAGGAAAGTCTTCTCGGCGTGACCACCCGCGAGATCGGACGGCTGGTCTCCGATATTCGCAATGATCGTATATCCCCGCGCTTCGATCGACTGGCGAACCGGTGCCTTATAGTCTGCGGCGGAGGCAACTTTCATGGCGTTTGGCTTGAGATAAAGCGCCGCGAAGTCACGATATCCGGCGTTCAACAGGTTAGTCGTAGTCGATTTCCGCTCAACTTCGCGCCGTCCCGTCACGAAGAACACCGCCACATTGTCAGCCCGCGCCGCCTGATAGAGCGCGAGCATTGGCGGCAGAGCCTTCGCCTTGCCCGACAACTCCCACGCCTCCGCGCCGCATGGACCGGCAGGAAGCGCATCGCACGGCCCTTTGGGGAAATAACCGAAATCGTCAGCCTTCGTCATGGGCCAGTTCGAGAGCGACGTTTCATCGATGTCGAGCACGATGGCAGGCTTGCTGACGCGCGGCGCCTCTTCCTGCACCCAAGTGCGCGCAGCGTCTGCGACGACCCCAACGTCCTTCAGGTAGCGACCGCTGTTATAATAATCGACCGCTGCGATCTTGGCGTCGCCGACATTGGCGGGCTGATCAATGAGCGTCTGCGCATAGGTGGGAGCAGAAGAAGACGTCACTGTCACCGGCGCGTTGGACGATGCGTTCGCCGTGACGCTACTCGGGGCGCAGGCAGAGAGCGGACCGACGGCGCACGCGGCGAGAAATGCCGCCGCTCGCAACGGCGCTCCTGACACGTGGCTCACGCCACCACCAGCGGGTCACGCGCAGCGGCGCGCAGCGTGGACGCCGTCATGTCCGAATTGCCGCACGGACGCTCCACATACCGCCCGGCTCCGTGCACAGCACGAAGGTCGCCATCAGTCCAAGCCAGAACGCCACGGCTGATTGTATGTCGTGCAAGCCCCGTCACAGTCATTCCTTCGAAAACATTATAGTCCACGTTCTGATGATGAGTCGCCGCCGATATCGTGCGGCTTCCCTCCGGGTCCCACAGAACAAGATCGGCGTCCGCGCCCACGGCGATCACCCCTTTACGCGGATGCATGTTGAAGATGCGCGATGTGTTCGTCGACGTAACGGCGACGAATTCCTGCGGCGTCAGGCGTCCGGCTCGCACGCCGTGATGCCAAAGCACGCTCATGCGGTCTTCGATTCCCGGCGTGCCGTTCGGTATTTTCGTGAAATCGCTTTCGCCTTTCCGCTTTGCGCCCTCACAGAAACAGCAGTGGTCCGTCGCCGTCGTCTGCAACGTTCCGGAGGCGAGACCCGCCCAGAGCGCATCGAGGTGATGGCGAGGGCGAAACGGCGGGCTCATTACGTGGCGCGCCGAGGACAGCCAGTCGTCGGTTTTGTAGACGCTGTCGTCGATCACCAGATGCTGGGCCAGCACCTCACCGTACACGCGCTGCCCCCGCGCGCGGGCTTCGGCGATGGCTCTGGTCGCGTCCTCGGTCGAGACATGAACAATATAGACTGGGGCTCCGTGCACCCCCGCAATGGCGATGACACGCTGCGCAGCTTCCCCCTCTACCAAAGGTGGGCGCGAGGCCGCGTGCGAGGCCGGACCCGTCAGACCGCGCGCGAGCAGGTCCGCCTGAAGCCACGCCACGGCCTCCCCGTTCTCCGCGTGGATGTTGCACAGCGCACCGAGTTCGAACGCGCGGGCGAGTGAGCGCATCAGCACGCCGTCATCGACCATCAACGCGCCCTTGTAGGCCATGAAATGCTTGAACGACGACACGCCGTGATCGCGCACCAGTTCGCCCATTTCCTCGCTGACGCGATCGTCCCAATGGGTGACCGCGACGTGAAAGCCGTAATCCGCCGCCGCTTTCTCGGCCTTGGCCCGCCACGCACGCCAGGCGTCGATCAAGGAGCCGCCCTGCTCCGGGATCACGAAGTCGATGATGGAGGTCGTGCCGCCAGCAAGCCCCGCTGCCGTGCCAGTGAAGAAGTCGTCGGACGCGACCTCCCCCATGAAAGGCATTTCCATATGGGTGTGCGGATCGATCCCGCCCGGCATGACCAGCAAGCCGCCCGCGTCGAGAACCTGAGCGCCGATCGGATGCTCCAGACCGGAACCAACCGCTAGTATCGCGCCGTCGTCACCACAGAGTACGTCCGCAGGCTGCGACGAGTCCGCCGTAATCACTGTTCCGCCCCGAACCAGCAGCATGTGGCCTCTCCCCTTGTTCCGGGTGAGTGTGCCGTCGTGTGGCGAGGGGATTCAAGAGGGCCCCGCCAAGGCTAAGCCGCACGAGCTATCGAATAAAAACCTCAGCCCGGCCGTTCGCGAAATGTCGTCCCGGCGCAAGGAACCCTACAAACCGAAGCCGCCGGTGCCTTCGTAGCCGTTTCGATATGGATGTGACGGCGCTCGTAATACAGGCCCCGCCCGGGAGAGAATTGCTACGGTCGAAACAACCAGTGCGATCGACGGATCGTAACGTAAGGGACGGTTACCGGGATCCCGCCTCGTACCGTGTGACCTTCTCCAGCGTCGGAAGCCACGACAGCCTGTCCTTGCAGTAAAGCTCCATCGACGGAGGAAAATCGCCCGGATGCTCCAGCGTGCCGGCCTTGACGATCGCCAGATGACTCATCGACGGAACTCCGCTGCGGATGGGAGAGCCGCAGTTCCTGCAGAAATGGCGCGTCACCATATCTCCGCTGTCGCCCCGCGTATCGTGGCTCCCGGTCTCGCCATGCTGTCGGTAATCTTCGGCCTTGAAAATCACGACGTGGGAGAAGGAGCTTCCGGTCTGCTTCTGGCAGTCGGTGCAGTTGCACAACCCTGAAACCAGCGGCTTCCCTGTAATTTCGTAGGTGATCGCGCCGCAGAGGCATTGGCCGGTGATGTGGGTGCTCATGTCGTCAATCGCTCCGATGCCACGACGCGTGCGGATGTTCGCACCGACGCAGGACGTCTGTGGCCCGACGTCCTGCGTAGGCCCGCAACATAACCGTGATTCCGGCCGAACAGGAAATCCGTGCTCCCCATTCCACTGCGCCAGACCTTCGCCTTGACCGCGGGTCATGGACCTTCGCATAACACCACTCTTCGACGGGGTGGTTCTCCCTCGCCTCGCCGTTTCTTGACGTTCCCGCCCGTTGGCGTTTCGCCGACCTTACACGACAGATGGCCCAGACGATGACCGAGTCCCGAGACAAGAAGCCCGACGCCGCCCGCTCGAACGGGAACGCCGCGCCTGACATTTACCGGGAGACGGTCTTTCTGCCGGTCACGTCCTTTCCGATGCGAGGCAACCTTCCGACGCGTGAGCCGGACCTGCTGGCGCGCTGGGACGCGCTGGAGCTTGACCGCAAGATCGCCGACGCAGCCAAAGGCAGGCCTGTTTTCACGCTGCATGACGGACCGCCCTACGCCAACGGTCATCTCCATATCGGCCATGCGCTGAACAAGATTCTCAAGGACGTAATCAACCGCAGCCACCGGATGTCGGGCTACGCGGTGCATTACGTTCCGGGCTGGGACTGTCACGGACTTCCGATTGAATGGAAGATCGAGGAAGAATATCGCAAGGCGAAGAAGGACAAGGACGCTGTTCCGGTCCTGCAGTTCCGCGCCGAATGTCGCGAATGGGCCGGGCGCTGGCTTGACGTGCAGATGGCTGAGTTCAAGCGTCTTGGCGTGCAGGCCGAATGGGCGCGACGCTACGCCACGATGGATTTCTCGTCGGAAGCCGCGATCGTGGGCGAGATCGGGCGGTTCCTGCTGAACGGCGGGCTGTATCGCGGCCTGCGTCCGGTCATGTGGAGCCCGGTTGAAAAGACCGCTCTGGCGGACGCGGAAATCGAGTACCACGACCACACATCGACGACCATTTTTGTCGCGTTTCCGTTCATTAAAGACCCCACGGCGGCGGGCGCGCTCGATGGCGTGTCTGCGGTTATCTGGACGACCACGCCGTGGACCATCCCGGCCAACCGCGCCATCGCCTATGGCCCGGAGATCACCTACGTCGTCCTGCGCGTTGACGAGACGACGCCCGAGGCGAAGCTCGAGGCCGGAGCGAAGATTCTTGTCGCGGAGGATCTGGTCAGTTCCGTTTGCAGCGCAGCCGGAATCCTGACGCACCATATTCTGTACACCCTGCCCGGAGAGGCTCTGGCAGACGCCCAATGCGCGCATCCATTGCGCGGCGACGGCTATGATTTCGACGTGCCGCTGCTACCGGGCGATTTTGTCACGACCGACGCGGGCACCGGCCTCGTCCACATGGCGCCGTCACACGGCGAGGACGACTTCATCGTCTCCGTCGCGCACGGGATCGAAGTGCCTGAACTGGTGATGGACGACGGCCGCTACGCGCCGCACACGCCGCTGTTCGCAGGCGGCCACGTCTTCAAGGCCGCTGATCCGGTGTGCGAGGCGCTGTCGGCGGCGATGGAGCGCGCCAATCAGGCGGGCGACGCCCCTGCCGGTCTGGTAGCCCGTGGGACGCTTGTTCACTCCTACCCGCATTCGTGGCGTTCCCGCACGCCGGTCATATACCGCGCCACGCCGCAATGGTTCATCCGCATGGACGGCGAAGGCGAACTCCGTGTTTCCGCGCTGAAGGCGCTGGAAGACGTGACCTTCGTGCCGGAGCAGTCCCGAAACCGTCTGACGTCAATGGTCGAGAGCCGCCCGGACTGGTGCATCTCGCGTCAGCGCGCCTGGGGTGTGCCGATCGCCGTGTTTGTGGAGAAGACGACGGGACAGGTTCTGCGCGACCCGGAAGTGATGCAGCGCATTGTCGAGGCGTTCCGCACGGAAGGCGCCGACGCGTGGTACAAGGACGAGCCGAAGCGTTTTCTGGGCAACGCATACAACGCTGACGATTACGAGCAGGTGTTCGACATTGTCGACGTCTGGTTCGAGAGCGGATCGACCCACTCCTTCGTGCTAGGCTCGGACGAGTTGCAGTTCCCTGCGGACCTGTATCTGGAGGGCTCCGACCAGCATCGCGGCTGGTTCCAGTCCTCGTTGCTGGAAAGCGTCGGGACGCGCGGCGTTTCCCCGTTCAAGGCGCTGGTGACCAATGGTTTCGTGCTGGATGAGCATGGCCGCAAGATGTCGAAGTCGCTCGGCAATGTCGTCGCCCCGCAGGACGTCAACGACACTCTCGGCGCGGATATCCTGCGCCTGTGGGTGATGAATTCCGACACCAACGAAGATCTCCGTATCGGCAAGGAAATTCTCAAGCAGCAGGGCGAACTGTATCGCCGCCTGCGCAATACGCTGCGCTGGCTTCTGGGCGCGCTGGAGGGTTTCTCCGAATCTGAGATCGTGCCCTACTCTGAATTGCCGGAACTCGAACGCTGGGTGCTTCATCGCCTGACGGAACTGGGCGGCCTGATCGCACGAGCGGTAGAGACACATGAATGGGTCGGCGTGTATCCCGCGTTGCACGGCTTCTGCACCACCGATCTGTCGGCGTTCTATTTCGACGTTCGCAAGGACGCGCTGTATTGCGACGCCATCGACAGCCATCGCCGACGCGCGACCCGCACGGTGCTCGACATCCTGCACCGCTGCCTTGCGACGTGGCTCGCGCCGGTGCTGGTGTTCACGGCCGACGACGCCTGGACGGCGCGGTTCGGTGAAGAGACGAGCGTACATCTCGAACAGTTCCCGGACCTTCCGGGCGAGTGGCACAACCCGGAGCTTGGCGAACGGTGGGTCACGCTGCGCGCCGTGCGTCGCGTGATCACGACGGAAATCGAGGAAGCGCGCCGAAGCGGTCTGGTGGGTTCCTCCTTGCAGGCGCAGGTGGAGTTGCCGCTTTCCGAAGCCGAAGCGGGCGCGTTCGCGGGAGTCGACTGGAGCGATCTCGCCATTGTCTCCCATACGGAAGTGTCCGTGGTTCCGGGCGCGGCGTCGGTTTACCTCGCCCCTCTCACCGCCGACATCGACGCCGGAGCTCCCCACGGGCCACCGCTGGTCACCCCGGCGGTCGGCGAGAAATGCGCGCGCTGCTGGCGGGTTCTGCCTGAGGTTGGCAAGACGGACGCCCATCCAACCCTTTGCTTCCGCTGCGCCAGCGTTGTCGAAGGCCGAACAGGCGCTTGCCCGTGACGGCGTTCGAAACAATGCCCAACACGACAGGAGAAGCCGTCGGACGTGGTTCGCGCGGGGCTCTCGGCCTCGGGTTGCTCACGGCGATGATTGTTCTTTCGGCGGACCAGTTCAGCAAATATTGGATTCTTTATGGATTCCACCTGCCAGACAAGGGATCGGTACCGATCCTGCCGGGGCTAAACTTCACGATGGTGTGGAACACCGCCGTTACGTTCGGTATGTTTTCCCGCGCAGGCTCATCGGGGCGCATCATTTTCTCTGCGGTCGCACTGCTGATCGTCGGCGGCCTGCTGGTATGGATGGCGCGGTCGCGTCGGCCGCTGATTACCTGCGCGGTCGGGGCGATCGCCGGCGGCGCAATCGGCAACGTCATCGACCGGTTACGCTATGGCGCAGTGGTGGATTTTATTCACCTACACGCGGCCGGATGGTCATGGTATGTGTTCAATGTCGCTGACTCGGCGATCGTTTGCAGCGTCGCTGCGCTGATCGTCGACGGCCTCCTCCAGGACGGGGGAAGACCGGCTGACGGCCGCAAACCTGTTGCGGATGACTAGGTAATGGGGCGTTTATGGTGCGAGTAAATTCGGCTCTTCTGTCTACGGTAGGCGTCGCCAGTCTGGCTATCTCGCTATCCGGATGCTCCGGCGCGGATGTGAGCCGCGCCTTTGGTCTGGAGCGCAGCGTTCCAGACGAATACACCGTCACCACGCGCTCCCCCCTGTCGATGCCGCCGTCAAGTGAACTTGCGCCGCCTTCCACCGGAGCCTCGCGTCCGCAGGACGAGAGCGAGCGGCTGCAGGCGCTGGAAACCCTCTCCCCTGAAGTCGCGCTCCACGGTTCTTCCGGCAGCGCCAGCGAAGGGCAGAGTCTTCTGATCAGCGAAGCCGGAACATCCTCCACCCAACCGAACCAGGGTGAACTGGGCGCAGCCGGCGACAAAAGCTACGTTGATCAACTGCTGTTCTGGAAGGGCGGCGGCGCAGGCGGCGTCGTGGACGGCGAGTCCGAAAATCGGCGTCTGAAGGCCAACGCAGCTCTCGGCAACCCGCCGACACAGGGCGCCACGCCGACGCAGCACGAAAAGAAATCCAAGTTTATGGGCATATTCTGACCGTAAATCAGGATCAGGTCGTTTTCAGCTTTTCAGCAAAAAGGGTGTTTTAAAAACCACCCCCGCCTGACAAGGCGCAACACTTGATAGACGCTTTTTGGTTGCGGCGTTCATCCTCCGCCAAACGTCTTACCGAAATCCTGCCGTTTTTTTACTTGCGGCGGGACGTTCTTCCCCACAGCCTTACGAAGAACCAGCGACGATGCGCGCGCCAATTCAGGCGCCCTTTCGTTCGCACAGAGTAGGCTGCATGGCGTCATCTTTCCCTGAACCGCGTCCCAGTGAAATCACGCCTCGGCGCGCGTATCTTCGGCGACGGAGCCTGCTGGCGGCTGCAGGGTTGCTTGGCGGTTCGCGAGTCGCGAACGCGGCGGGACTTTCCGTGCACCCGGGCCCCTTCAATGCGTCCGAGCCTCTGACGCCGCGAGAGGACGTGACGCACTACAACAATTTCTATGAATTTGGGTTGGACAAAGCTGATCCGGCGCGGCTTTCCGGTGGATTTCGACCTCGTCCATGGACGTTGACGATCGACGGGGCAGTCGCCAAACCACTTACATTGGACGTAGATACGCTGATCGCGGGCGGCGCCCTCGAAAGCCGCGTCTACCGGATGCGCTGCGTAGAGGCGTGGTCAATGGTCATCCCGTGGGACGGCGTGCCTCTGGCCGATATTCTACGTAAGGCCGAACCGCAGGGATCGGCCAAGTTTGTAGCCTTTCAATCGGTAGTTCGTCCGGACCAAATGCCCGGCCAGAGAGGCGGACTTGGCTCTCTCGACTGGCCCTATGTCGAGGGGTTGCGACTGGACGAGGCGATGAACCCGCTATCGTTTCTTGCCCTCGGCCTCTACGGCGACCTGTTGCCAAATCAGAACGGGGCGCCGCTTCGCCTCGTGACGCCATGGAAATACGGCTTCAAAGGCATAAAATCGATCACGAGAATCACGCTGATCTCGGAAATGCCGCCGACGACCTGGAATCGTATGGCGTCTAACGAGTATGGATTTTACGCGAACGTGAATCCTGAGGTCGATCATCCCCGCTGGAGTCAGGCTAGCGAACGGATCATTGGCAGCGGCGGCTTCTTCGGCGAAACGCGCAAGCCAACACAGATGTTCAACGGTTACGGGGCGCAGGTCGCGCAGCTTTACGCGGGCATGGATCTCCGGAAATTCTATTAACGCGCCGGACGTATTCCGTTTGAGCCGCCAATGCGCCAGATCGGTTTTGACTCCCCCTAACCTGGCATGCGGCTGGGTAACGCTCCTTCCTTGCAGCCTTGAATGAGATTACAAGCCCACTGTTTGGCTCCGTGAGTCCTGCAGGCAGCTTTCGGGCTTGACCTGATCAGGAAAGATTGCGTTTTTTTTCGTTCATGTAATGCAGTCGCCGAACAATCTTGAGACAGATGCGAACGAACATGCTCCCCACTGTAACGATCTGGCCAATTGCGTCGGTCGAGCCAACGATATTCGGACGGACGTAAGGGCGATGCGCTTCAAGCGAGGCAAATCAGAAAATATCTTTCCCGCCCCTTTTCGATCAGGTGCGGCATGAGCCCGTGGCCTGTTCGCGGCGGTCCATCGTCATCCCTGAAACGATGGCTAAAATCTCCGGCCGCACGCTGGACGCTCTATTTCGTTGCGCTTTGCCCTGCAGCATGGTGGTTCTGGTTGGGAGCACATAACAGGCTGGGCGCAGATCCTGTCCGGGCGTTCGAGGAATTTCTCGGCCTCTGGGCCTACAGATTTCTTCTGGCAAGTCTTCTGATCACGCCATTGCGTATCGCCTTCAGCATAAACCTGATCGTTTATCGTCGGGTTCTGGGGCTGTTGTGCTTTTCCTACGCGGCCATGCATGTTCTCGCTTATCTGGCTCTGGACCTGCGATTTGATTTTCGCATTTTCGGAGACGACATAACGAAACGTCCGTTCCTCGTTTTCGGAATGCTGACGCTCCTCTGCCTGTCGCCGCTGGCGCTCACATCGACGAACGGCGCGATCCGGCGTTTGGGCCGAAACTGGAAAAAATTGCATCGTCTCGCTTATGTAGCGCTTGTGACCGCATCGATTCATTTTCTCATGGCGTTCAAGACATGGCACGCGGATGCGGCTCTGTTCGTGGCGTTCGGGATGTTTTTATTGATCTTTCGGGGCGTCCGCTCGTTTCAAAACCCGAAGAGACGTCGTGTCGCCTGACGCGTAATGATCGCAAGGAACTGGCATTCATGAAATCACTGACTTTCCGGGCTATTTGCCTGACCTCGCTCTCGCTGCTTGCGGCCGGGTGCTCGCATGAAGAGGCAACAAGTTCCAATCAGACCTTTTTCGAGCATGTTTCCGTCATCGACGGTTCAGGCGCCGCTGCGCAACCGAATATGACCGTGATCGTGCAGGACAGAAAAATTGTTTCGGTCACGCCCGACGCATCGGCGACGCCACCGGCCGGGGCCACCATCGTCGACCTGACAGGCAAAACCATGATTCCCGGTCTGGTCTCCGATCACGTGCATGTCGGGTTGTACGAGGGAACCGACGTAGGCTCGAAGCATTTCACGCGCGACGTAATCCTCCGCCAGTTGCAGCAGTATGAACGTTACGGCGTGACCACGGTCGTCGCCCTCGGCGTCACACGCTCGCCACTGTTCGACGACCTACGACGAGAGCAACATGCGGAGCAGAATCCGGGCGCCGATCTGTTTGGTGTGGATCAGGGCATAGGCGTCCCCGGCGGCGCTCCTCCCGCTGCGATGATGCATGTGGACGACGAACAGGTTCTACGGCCTGCAACGCCTGAGGCCGCGCGCGCCGCCGTCGACAAAATGGCGTCGGAAGGGACTGATCTGGTCAAGATCTGGGTGGACACCTTCACGAACGGAGTCGCGGGCAAGGCGCCGATGCCTGTCATGTCGCCAGACGTCGTAAAGGCGGTGATCACGCGTTCGCACGAGCATGATTTACGTGTCGCCGCGCATATCCATGATCTGCATTACGCCAAGGAGATGGTCGCCGACCATGCGGACATACTGGCGCACGGCGTGCGTGACACCGCGGTCGACGCGGCGCTTATCAACGCCATGAAAAGTGGTGGGGTATGGTATATCCCTACCATCAGCCTTGATGAATCCATCTATTTCTACGCTGATAACCCCGATATCCTGTCCGACCCCGAGTTGACGCAGGGCTTGAGTTCGGAACTGAGGAACCGCTTCGCGGATGCGGGGTGGCGGAAAAAGACGCTCGCAGATCCGCAAACTGCTGCGGCGCGCAAGGCGGTCGTGATGAATGAACACAACCTGTTTACCTTGTACACTGCCGGCGTGAATATTGGTTTTGGCACGGATTCCGGCGCAACGCCGCTGCGGATACCTGGATACGCGGAACATCGCGAATTGCGTCTTCTTGTTCAGGCTGGATTGACGCCGGTTCAGGCTCTGACGCTGGGCACGGGACAGGCCGCTGCCCTCATGCATCTGAGTGATCGAGGCGTGCTGGCGGCGGGCAAGCGAGCGGATTTTGTGATTCTGGACGCTGATCCCAGCAACGATATCGGCGCCGTGGATCACATTTCTCAGGTGTGGCACGGGGGACGGCAGGTGTCGCTCACGCTGCAATAGTTTTCACCAATGTATGACTGGCGAGGGTTTTTGCCTCTTATGCGGGGCGCCTCGCTACCTCGGCGGACGGCGCGATCAACAAGACCACCCGAAGAAAACGGGTCGACTGCCGACCGCGCAAGCCCGGCAGGCTCGTGGGCAAGTCCGGCGCAACCCGGATCGTCGGTTGAACGGAGTTTTCGGGCCGAAGCACTGTGCCAATGTGGCGCGTGCTGCCGCATGTTATCGCAGCCCGCCACTCAATTTCACGCTTCAATCTCCACGAAACGCAAGCGACCGGCCATATCGCCATCGCAGGACCTGAGCGCTATGCTTCTCTCCTGTTCACGACTGATTGCCAGAAAACGAGGTCCATGAATGAAGCGTGACGACGCGGTGCGGACGCAAACAGCGGTTCTCTTTGATCTCGACGGTACAATCGTCGACTCCCGCACCGGAATAATCGATAGCCTGCACGGAACGTTGCGCGACCTCGGCCATGAACCAGACCCTTCGCATGACCTAAGCTGGGTGGTCGGACCGCCGCTGCGAGACCTGATCGGTGAAATCCTCAATCATTATGGCGACGATCGCTGCGACGAGGCCATGGCCTTCTATCGCGCCCGTTACGAGGCCGAGGGGATGTTCCGGACGCCCGTTTTTTCAGGGATGCGTGAGGCGATCGATGTCATTGGCTCGCACGGGCGCCGATTGTTCATCGCGACATCCAAACCGATACATCTTGCCCGGGCTATCCTGGAACAGCACGGGCTATTGAACCGGTTCGAGCATGTGTACGGCGCCCGCTCCGACGATAGCGGCGCAGAGAAGCCCGAGTTGATCGCAGCCGCCCTTCATGAGCAGGGACTGGACAAGCGCCGCGTCGTCATGATCGGCGATCGTCGCTTCGACATCAGCGGCGCCCATGCGAACGGGGTGCGCGGTCTGGGCGTATCGTGGGGATATGGCGGTCAGACTGAGCTTGAGGACGCGGGAGCCGAAGGGATCGTCGACCATCCAGACGATCTTCCTGCGATGGTTGAGCAGCATCTGCACGCCGCCGGTCTCCATCTCCACGACGCCTGATCGGCCCTTCTGACGCGTTCCCCTGCGTGCCGGGTGTGGCCGATTTGCGTGGAGCGTCTTGCTGAACACGCAAATTGGCGCTCATCTGTCGGCCCCGCCGCGCTCCCTTGTGCGCAGGAGGCGAAGCGGGGCGACCTGATAACAAAGGCTGGCGCGTAAAAACTATCGCGCGGCAGAAACAGCACGATGCCGGAACCACTCCGGGTCGATGACGGGAGACAGAACGTGAGCAGCGCCGAGGGATTAAAGTTCACTATCCATCCGCATCCGAACGCTACGCCTGCGGCGCGGCGCGCCGAGCTGATGGCCGATCCGGCGTTTGGACGTGTCGCGACCGATCACATGGTTGTCGTAAAATACAAGGATGGCGTTGGCTGGCACGACGCGGAAGTCTTGCCGCGCGGCCCGATTACCCTCGACCCGTCGGCGGCGGTTCTACACTACGCCCAGGAAATTTTTGAAGGCATGAAGGCGTTCCGCACCAAGGACGGCGGCGCCGCGATTTTCCGCCCCGAAGCCAACGCCCGCCGCTTCCGCGCCTCGGCCGAGCGCATGGCGATGCCGCAAATTCCCGAGGAACTGTTCCTCGAAGCGGTCAACCAGCTTGTTCGCGCCGATCGTGACTGGATTCCCGAAGGCGAGAACGCCAGCCTTTATATCCGACCGTTCATGTTCGCCAACGACGCGTTCCTCGGCGTCAAGCCGGCGTCGGAATATCTGTTCATGGTGATCGCCTCCCCCGTCGGGGCGTATTTCAGCGCAGGCGCCGTGACAGTGTGGGTCTCGGAAACCTATACGCGCGCAGCCCCCGGCGGCACGGGCGCCGCGAAATGCGGCGGCAACTACGCAGCCAGCCTGCTCGCGCAGGCGGAGGCGAAGGCCCAGGGTTGCGATCAGGTCGTGTTCCTCGACGCCGTGAAGCATACGGATGTCGAGGAAATGGGCGGAATGAACGTGTTTTTCGTTTTCGAAGACGGTTCGCTGGTCACGCCTCCCCTCTCCGGCACCATCCTGCCCGGCATCACACGCGACAGCGTGATCACGCTTGCGCGTGAAAAAGGACTGACGGTGAGAGAAGAAGCTTACTCGATCGAACAATGGCTGGCCGACGCCCGGTCGGGTTGTATGACGGAAGCGTTCGCCTGCGGCACGGCGGCGGCGATCTCGCCCATCGGCGTCGTCAAGACGCGCGAGGGAGAAGCTCGCATCGGCTCCGGCACCACAGCCGGGCAGATCACAGGCGCACTTCGCACGGCTCTCGTCGACACGCAGCGCGGCCGCTCCACCGATGCGCACGGCTGGGTGAGCCAGGTTTTCTGACCGACGCAATCATCCTCGGGAACACAGGCTGCCCCTGCGTTCCCGAGGCAGTGAAATACATAATACGTTACCAATTCGAACCGTCCGGACATCTCGACCTTTCGCCCGATCGTCGCTTATCGTGAACGCGTCCTCCCCGGATTGAATCGTGACGGGGGACGTCGCGGCAAGGAATTCCTGACGCGTCTGAAGACTTTTCCATCAGGCCGGGACGATCCTGTGACCGGCCAACCGATCAGGGTGTGCGATGCTGTCGACCAATCAGGACGCCTACTTCATGCCGTTCACGGCGAACCGGCAGTTTCGCAAGACGCCGCGCATGTTGGTCGGCGCGGAAGGCATGTATTACACGGACGACGCAGGCAATCAGGTGCTGGATGGCTGTGCTGGTCTGTGGTGCGTGAACGCTGGACATCGCCCCCGCCGCGTGGTCGAAGCGCTCCATAAAGTCGTCGACACGGTAGATTTCGTACCGAACTTTCAGATCGGTTACCCTTTGGCGTTCGAGGCGGCTTCGCGCGTCGCCGCTCTCGCGCCCGGTGATCTTAATCACGTATTCTTCTGTAATTCGGGCTCAGAAGCCGGAGATACGGCGCTCAAGATCGCCCTCGCCTATCATCGCCTGCGTGGCGAGGGATCGCGCACGCGATTGATCGGCCGCGAACGCGGTTATCACGGAGTGGGTTTCGGCGGCATGTCTGTCGGCGGTATCGGCTCGAATCGCAAGATTTACGGTCCGCTTTTGCCAGGCGTTGACCACCTGCCCCACACCCACGACCTGTCCCGCAACGCGTTCTCACGCGGGCAACCAGAATTCGGCGCAGAATATGCTGACGCGCTGGAGCGGATCGTCACTCTTCACGATCCGTCCACGATCGCAGCCGTGATCGTGGAACCCATGTCTGGATCGACCGGGGTGCTGGTGCCTCCTGTGGGGTATTTGCAGAGACTTCGCGAAATCTGCACGAAGTATGGAATCCTCCTGATATTCGACGAGGTGATTACCGGCTTTGGACGCCTCGGTGGCTCCTGTTTCGCAGCCGAAAGTCTGGGCGTGATTCCGGATATCATCACCTGCGCCAAGGGTTTGACGAACGGAACCGTGCCTATGGGCGCGGCCATCCTGCGCGACCATGTGTTCGAGGCGTTCATGCAGGGGCCGGAGAACGGCATCGACATTCCTCATGGCTATACCTATTCGGGCCACCCGCTCGCGGTCGCAGCGTGTCTGGCGACGCTCGACACCTATCGTGAGGAAAACCTGTTCGAACGCGCAGCGGAAATCGCGCCTTACTTCGAAGAGGCTGTGCATTCCCTGAAAGGGCTGCCGCATGTGGTGGATATCCGCAACATCGGCCTTGTCGCGGGCGTAGAACTTGAGCCACGCGCGGGCGCTCCGGGAACCCGCGCCTACGACGTATTCCACCGCGCGTTCCATGAAGGGCTGCTGCTACGCTACACGGGCGACATCATCGCATTGTCGCCGCCGCTGATCATCACGAAGCCGCAGATTGACGAAACCTTCGAAAAGTTGGGCAAATTGATCCGGGAGGTCGCCTGATCTCCCGCGCGGCATCGACGGCGCAAGCCCCGCGTACTTCGTCAATGGCGTCGCGATGAAGAGGGCGTTCGGGAAGTCCTTGCCAGGTCGCCGGGCGGTGTTACAGGGGTTGAGCGCAGCAGCGCTCTCCACGAGTTTTGAACGCGGCGTCCGCCGCGCCATGGCGTTGCCCGCATACCGCCGAACACATTCCATCGAAGATGTCGAACACGTCGTCATCCTGATGCAGTCGGGACGGTCGTTCGATCATTATTTTGGCGCGCTTCAGGGCGTGCGCGGGTTCAACGACCCGCACCCTGCGCGCCTTTCGTCCGGCGCCGCCATTTGGGCGCAGCCCGATGGAAATGCCGCCGTGTTTCCTTTCCGTCCTGACGAGCCGGATCTGGGAGCCCGTCCGCTCTCACGCCCTCCCGATGATTGGGAGGCCATGCAACGTGCGGCTGGTTACGGCCATTGGAGCGACTGGGCTCAGGCCAAAGAAGCGGCCAGCATGGTCCATATGCTCCGCGACGACATTCCGTATCACTACGCACTGGCGGACGCTTTCACGGTCTGTGACTCCTATTACTCGTCCGTACTGGGGCCTGCCGGTCCAAACCGGTCCTGCATGTGGAGCGGTTGGGTCGGCAACGACGGCAGGAACGGCGGGCCGATGCTGGACGACGCGGGCGACGGCTACTCGTGGCGAACCTGCCCCGAGCGACTGGACATGGTCGGGGTGTCGTGGCGCGTGTATCAGGACGCCGGGCAAGGTCTGACTGCAGAAGGCCACTGGGGCGCATCTCCCGACGCCTTTGTCGGCAACGGCGGCGATAACACCCTGCTCCGTTTCAAGCGATTTCAGGCGGCGACGGATGGGACGCCCCTCGCCCGCGCCGCCCGAAGCGGGGCCCACGCTGGTAATGGAAACGCGCTGCTCGCCGATTTCGAAGCCGATGTGAAGAGCAGCGTATTGCCACAGGTTTCCTGGATCATCGCTCCAGAAGCGTATTCCGAGCGCGCGGACTGGCCTGCAAATTACGGGGCCTGGTACGCAGGACGTGTCCTCGATATCCTGACATCCAATCCTGAGATCTGGGGACGTACGGCTCTATTTCTGACATATGATGGAAGCGGCGGATTTTTCGACCATGTAGTTCCGCCGCTCCCCCCGTTCGACACGACGCGCGGCGCATCCACGATTGCAACGGACGACGAGTTTTTTCCAGGTTCCGCCAAATTCGCGGCCGGTCCTTATGGCATGGGACCGCGCGTGCCCATGCTGGTCATTTCACCCTGGAGCCGCGGCGGGTGGGTCAATTCGCAAGTGTTCGATCACACTTCGCTCATCCGTTTTCTTGAAAGACGGTTCGACATGGGCGGATCAGCTTTCGCTGAAGATAATATAACGCCATGGAGGCGCGCGGTCGCAGGAGATTTGACGTCTGCGTTCGATTTTTCATCTGCGAATGACAAATCTCCGACATTGCCGTCCACAGCGCCATTCGCTCCGAAAAACCATGAACGCCGGGATGTCCCATCCCCCCGCCCCTCGGACCTTCAGCGAATGCCCGAGCAGGAAACCGGGACACGCCCAGCACGCGCCCTTCCCTACGATCTGCATGTGTCAGCGACGCCGCATCGCCGCAGGGATACGCTATCGTTGAATTTCGAAAATAATGGTTATTCTGCAGCAATTTTTCAATTGCGCGATGGACTGGGCATCTCATCCCCACGCTTCTACACGGTTACAGGCGGTGAGAATCTGCGCGCCTCCTGGGACGGTTTGCAGGAACGAGCCTACGATGTAGCGGTTCATGGGCCGAACGGATTTTACCGCTCATTCAAGGGAGCTTTCGCCGATGCGTCTGCAGCGCAGGTAGGCGTCGCCACAAAGACCGGCCACGACCGCCACTCGCTGGTGGTGATCCTGACCAACCATGGTGGTCGGCGAGCGCATATGTTGCTGACCGACATCTACACTGGCGTTTCCGTCCAGCATGTCATTCCGCCGCATGAAGCAAAAAGCGTAAACGTCTCTGTTACCGATACCAGTGGGTGGTATGATCTGAAGATCGGCGAGGTCGAGGATCGTTCATATGAAACGATATTGGCTGGGCATGTGGAAGACGGTCATCCCAGCAACACGGATCCGGGCATGGGCAAGGTGCTCGGAGCGCGACCTCCGCCCGGCGGCCCGTTTGGCGACGCGACGCGTAAATCCTGAAACCAGCGGACGCGGATAACTATTCGCTCCGCTCGCTCCCGCTTTCGTCGTCATCGTCCGAGCCGTGGGCGTCTGCTATCGCGCTGTTTCCCGCTTTGCGCTTTCCCTGATGCCGCGAACGATCGCGGCTTCCTGAAGCTGATCGAACCTACCCTGAGGTCCTTCAGAACCTCGAAAGACCCGATCAGATCGAGATTCCGCGGATTACCGAAATCTCGACAGCCGCACGGCCACGGGATCATGCAGCTATAACTGATGCATGTCCCTGTTCAGGGCCGCGCGCGCTGGCAGCATCGGGAATGGCGCCCCAGCCCCGTCGAAGCAGTATCGTTGCTGAACAATCTCGCCATGAATGCTTCAGAGGACGACGTCGTTTCAGCGGCGCCTTCACCGCGCGCAGCTGAGTCTGCGTGGTCATCCTGTGGGCTTAACCGTCGAATTCATTCTCGACATATTATTTTGCGAATCACTATCACTTGCAATAATAACTCGAGGCCGTTTTTGGCGGATGTCTCCTTTGCGCGGTCACAAAAATGCACAAGAAGCCGATGCTCGCTCTCAGATTTTCCCTAGATGTAAAGACTGTTCCAAAATTTCTCCTCGGCAGCGCAGCCATGACCGGGCTTCTGGCCGGTCACGCATATGCCGCCAATGCCCGGCATGTCCGCGCGCGCGCTCCTCAACAGGTCGTCAACAAGGCCGCCACGGCGACAGCGCCCCTTTCCCCATCAGGCGCGAGCGGAAAAGCTTCACGCCCCCCGCTTCACGGCGCTCCGGCGGCTGCAAAACCCGAGAGCATTAATGTTCTCGGCCGCCGCATGGTCGCTACCAGCGCGTCGGCAGGCACAAAGACCGACACTCCGCTTCTGGAGACGACGCAAAGCGTGTCGGTCGTCACCCGCGCCTTCATGACGGAACGTCTGGTGCAATCAATCGGCGAGGCGCTGCGCTACGCGCCGGGCGTCAATCCGGATACCTATGGCGCGGACTCCCGCTTCGACTGGATCCGCATCCGAGGCTTCGATGTCACGACGTATGGTATGTACCTCGATGGCATGCGTCTTACCGCTGGCACGACCGGACCCGTTCAGGAGCAATATGGACTGGACCGTGTAGAGGTGCTGAATGGACCGTCCTCGGTGCTCTACGGACAGGCGGCGCCGGGTGGGTTGGTAAACATGGTCAGCAAGAAGCCAAGTTCCACGCCGTATCATGAACTGCAGTTTGTCGCCGGTTCCTGGGCGCGATATCAGGGACAGTTCGACATGACCGGATCCATCCCGGGAACCGGGGGATCAGTGGACGGGCGCGTTGTCGGGCTGGTGCGCGACGCGGACACTCAGGTCCATTATGTGAAGGACAACCGCATCTATGTTGCGCCCTCTTTTACTTGGCACATCACCCCCAAGGACGATTTCACCTTCCTGTCATCTTATCTGCATGATCATACTTCAGGGGATCAGTTCTATCCGGCCTATGGGACAGCGCTTTACAATCCGAATGGAAAGCTGAGCACATCCAGCTTCCTTGGATCACCTGATCTCGACAAGTGGGATCGGAACCAATACGCGGTCGGCTTTCTTTACGAACATCGTTTCAACAGCAATTGGCGCTTTCAGCAGAGCTTCCGATATCTCGGGCTCGATCTGAACTGGTCGCAGGCCTATAGCACCAGCCTAAGCGCAGACATGATCCATATAAACCGTCTTGCGTTTCGTGAGGTGGCGTCTGGGCAATTGTACACGTCCGACAGTCGCCTTGTCGGTCATATTCATACCCGTCCAGTGGATCAGACCGTATTACTCGGATTCGATTATTCTCGTTACGATCTTGCTCAGGATTATGGTTACACGACCGGCACGCAGCTCAATATTTTCAATCCGGTGTATACAATCCAGCCCGCCATTAAAATGACGACCCACATCGTCCAGCAATCAGAACAAAAAGGACTTTATTTTCAAGATCAAATCAAAATCACGGACCGCATCCTGGTGAACCTCGGCGGGCGTTACGACTGGACGAATACTGCGACCTTGACCACGACCAGTTCGAGCGCAGTCACAAGTGGCCAGAACAACGGAGTTTTCACCTATCGCGGGGGCATCGGTTATCTTTTTCCATTCGGCCTCATGGCTTACGCGTCGTATGCACGCTCTTTCCAGCCAGTTACGGGCGTCAATTTCTACGGACAGGCTTTCAAGCCGACCTACGGGAAACAGGTAGAGGTCGGCGCGAAATATCAGCCGAAGGACAAATCGAGCTTCCTGACGGCTTCGCTCTTTGACCTTACCCAGACGAATGTGAGCCAGACCGACCCATCGAACGCTCTTAACACAATTCAAACCGGCGAAGTTCGCGTCAAGGGCTTCGAGACGTCCGCAAACGTCAGCCTTGGATCAGGGTTCGACCTTGTATTCGCCTATACATATCTTGATCCGGTAATTCGTAAATCCACCATAGGCCAGAACGGCAAGCGCCCGACTCTTATACCACGTAATACCGTCTCTCTATGGGGCGACTATCAGGTGCAGCCCGGACTGGTGCCTGCCCTGACTGGTCTGGGTGTTGGCATGGGGATGAGATATATCGGCAACATAGAAGGCGACAACAACGATACGTTCGCAACCCCGGCCGTCACCCTCTTCGACGCCGCCGTCCACTATGATTTTGGACGAAGCAACCGGTGGCGCATCGGACTGAATATCAACAACCTGTTTGACAAAACCTATGTCGCCAGCTGCTCGGGAACGACGACATGTTATTATGGGCAGCGACGGCGATTACTCGGTAGCGTTCGCGCAAGCTGGTAGCGCTCGCCCGCGATAAGCCGTTTCACGTCACAACGCCCGCCAACGAAAAACGCGCCCGTATTCCCAAGGGAACGCGGGTGCGTCTCGTGGCAGGAAATTTAACCTGGTCGCCTTGTGGAAGGCGCCCTCAGGCCTTGGTGGTCGTAAACGCGAAAGCCGTCGGCGTGCCGACGGGCGTAAAAGTCCAGGTGAAATCCAGCGCGCCTGTCGCGGGATCGACCTTGAACGAGGTGATCGAATCACTGCGCTGGTTGGCGACGAAAAGGAACTTTGCAGCGGGATCGAAGCTCAGCGACCGCCCGTAATCCGCACGCGCCCAAACCTCGTCCAGAAGCGCAAGCGAACGATCGGGCTTGACGCCGAACACGGCTATGGAGTTGCCCAACCGGTTCGTGACGTAGAGGAACTTTCCGTTGGGATGCAGCATGATCCCAGCAGCGATGGTGCTGCCGCGGAAATGCGAGGTGACGGTGGAGATGCTCTGACGTGGCGAGATCGCGCCAGTGTCGGTGTCATAATCCGCAACGACTACGCGGGAATTCTGCTCGCCAAGAATGTAGATCGTCTTTCCGTCCGGGCTGAAGCAGAAATGCCGTGGCGCCGAACCCGGCTCCATTGCGTGAAACGGTATTTTCGCAGGCGTGAGCGTGCCGTGTTCAGGGTCGAGCGTGAAGACATAAATACGATCGAGCCCGGCGTCGGCGACAAGGACGAAGCGTCCCGCCACGTCAGTCTGCACCATGTGCGCATGCGCGCCGGAGTGGTCGCTGACGGCGTAGTTTCCGGGCGGATTGTCCTTGGCCCGCTCAGGCATGCGCGGCCCGGAATTCTTTACGAGGGCCGTTCGCTCGCCAAGGCTTCCGTCGTCCTTGATGCGAATGACGGCGACGCTGCCACTGGAATAATTGGCGACAAGCAGAAAGCGGCCGGACGGGTGAACGCTCAGGTGCGCCGGATTGGCGCCAGCCGACGTCACAGTGTTCAACTTTGTCAGAACGCCGGTGCGCGGATCGATAGAGAACGCCGTCGCCGCCCCGCTGTCCTTGTTAGCGCCGTAATCTTCCAGTTCGTTGCAGGCGTAGAGAAAGCGGCGATCGTGGGAGAGCGCCAGGAACGACGGATTGTCGGTGTCTTCGAAAACCGAAAGATGGGTCAGCACGCCGTTGTCCGGATTTACCTCGAACAACGTTACGCCCTTCGCGTTGGCCTCCGGCGGCCCGTGCTTCGTGTACCCCCCGACGTAGCACAACACGCGCTCTCCGCTTGACTGCGCCGCTGCGGCTTCCGGCGTGGTCTTGGGCAGCGCGCCCGCCGGCAACGGTTCGGCAGGAGGCGTCGGCGCAGGCGCCGCAGGTTTCGGTGCGGCCGCCGATGCACGCCATGCGGCGCCGGCGACCCCGGCGGCGACAAGTGATGAACCGAGGACCCGACGGCTGATATTCCAGTTTTCCATTGTTCTTCCTTATTGACCTGCCTGGCGCACGTAGTTCAGGGGTTTTCCGGCAACTTGCAGGCGGCGCCTATTGGTCCAGAGTAACGTGTCCATGTCTGCGTCTGGCCAAAGAGAGGTATACCCACGTAGCCGCGCAGCTTCATCACATTCGGGCGCGGTGACCAGATTTGCGCATCATAAGTTTTGTCGGAGTCCGGGTCGAGAATATGCCCCTCCCACCGACCAGACGTATCGTCGCTTGGCCTGAAATCCGTCAACATCGTCAGGCCGCACTCGGACTGACCGTGCTTGCCGCGCGGAATCTCGGGGCCGTCGTACTGCATTCCGACAAGGGCGCCGCAGATCGTATCGCCGCAACTGCGGATACTGAAAACGCCATCATGCTTCTCACTCAGCCACAGCCCCCCAAGCGTTCCGGGGTCGAGCGGCGCAGCCGTTGACGTCGCGTTGGCGGCCGCCTGCTGCGCGCTGGCGGAAGATATGTCTGCTACGGCAATCGCGAAAAGGGCGAACGCCGCGCGCCAGACGTTATCAGCCGTCAGAGCGCGCAACCCACGGAATGCTTTGGAATGGTACGCCCTCATCTTCCAGCGCTTCGCGTTGTTCATCGGACATGCTGCCATAGATCGCCCGCTCATCGGCTTCCTTGCGGTGCATACGCAACGCTTCATCAGCGAAACTGTCGCCAACATGCTCCGCTTTTGTCTCGACCTCACGACGCAGACGCTGCAGGGCGGCAAGCAACGCGTCCGGGATCGGGCCCGCTGCATGGCCGGACGCCGGAACTTCACCGGAAGCAGAAAACGGCTTGGCGGCCTGAAGGGCGCGAGACGGCGCTGTGACGACCGACGGCGCCATCAGTGCCCGCGCGACGTCGCTCGCGCCGCATTGCGGGCAGGAAAGAAGGCCGCGCGCAGCCTGATCATCGAAGGCTGTCGAGTTACGGAACCACCCTTCGAATTCATGACCGGCCACGCACCGCAGCTGATAATGAATCACCGCCCCGCACTCCCGCGCGTTCCCTCCATGGCGCTCAGGCCTGACCGAGCAAGGAATTGAGCGCCCCACGCCGCTCCAGAGAGAACAGGTCGTCGCAGCCGCCAATACCCTGCCCGTCGATAAAAATCTGCGGAACGGTGGTCTGCCCGCCCGAACGCTGTATCGCCGTCTCACGTTCTGGCGTCCCCCGAGGAGCGTTGATTTCGGTAAATGCAACGCCCTTATGCTCGAGCAAGGCGACGGCGCGGTGGCAGTAGGGGCAACCCGGCTGCGTGTAAATCTCTACGCTAGGCATCGTAACTCCGGCATTTTCTCGCCCCGACGCATCTGTCGGCGCTTCAACACGCGTGTCGTTCGACATCGCGTCTGGCCATACGTCGGAACGAGCGATCTGCTTTACACCATACCGTGTCTTGCGCCTCTGTCACAGGCGCCATGCATATGACGCGTAACGGCGCGAATCTTACGGCCGCTCGTCCAGCCATGCGGGCGCGCCCACGTCCTCAGTTTCAGGGCGTAGCGTGCGGGCTGCCGCCAGAATCCCGACGCTGGCAGCTCCCGCAGCCAGTAACACGGCGCTGCACGCCGAAGCCGTCGCCCCGGTCGTCAGCACGTCATCGACCAGAACCACCCTGCGGCCCGCCAGCAAGGCCTGCCTCTTAGGGTTGATCACAATGGCTTCGGTCATTTCCCGTGCCCGCTCAGCAGCGGAAAACCCGACAAGGCGAGCCGTAGCGCGCGGGCGCCGAAGAGCGTCGACCATCACCGGAGCGCCTGAAATTCGGCTGACAGCTCGGGCCAGCAACGCGGCCTGATTGTAACGGCGCTGGAGCAAGCGGCGCCAATGCACGGGCACCGGAACGAGCAGATCGGCGTCCGCCAGCATATCAGCCCCCGCTCGCGACATCTGCCGCGCGAGGAACGCGGCATTCTGCGTCTGATCGGCGTATTTCAGTGCGAGAATCAGATCCCGCGATGCGTCGTCGTAGACATAGGCCGCCCTGGCCTGCGTCCAGACAGGGGGCCGACGCTCGCAGCGAACGCAGCATGACGTCGCCCCAAGATGGGAGTCTGCGGCCAGAGGGACGCCACAGCGGTCGCAGCGTGGCGCACCAATCAGACGCAGCCGCGTGAAGCAGTCAGGGCAGAGTGCCCCAGCGCGATCGACCTCCGCGCCGCAACTCGCGCAGGTCGGCGGCAAGACCAGATCGAGCGCGAATCGTCCGACCGAGCGGGCGCCGCGCATCAAAGCGCCGCCAGCGGCAGATTCCGTTATCGGCATCAACGCTCTCCTGCGGGCGCGCAAGTTGACACTCGGCGCCCCTATCTCCCGGCGCGCGCCGCCTCTCCTCTTGGCACAGACGCGGAGCGCGCGCACATGGTGGCTTCATGGACGAAGATCATCTCATTTTCGACCGTCGGGCCGTCCGCCTGCATCGGGATCGCGCTTCCGCGACGCTTGGCACCGTCTCTCCTGTTCTGCAGGAGACAGCCGAACGGCTGCTCGAACGGCTGGACGACATCACACGCAGCTTCTCCCATGCACTCGACATCGGGGGCCGCGGCGCGGTCGCCACGGGCCTGGGGGCGCGCGGCGTCGCGGTCACGAGTTGTGATCTTTCGCCCCGCATGGCGCGTCTGGCGGGTCCCGGCTCCGTCTGCGCTGACGAGGAGGTCCTGCCCTTCGCGCCGGCTTCGTTCGATCTCGTCGTGGCCAATCTGTCGCTGCACTGGGTGAACGACCTTCCGGGGGCTCTGGCGCAGATACGTCATGTCCTGAAGCCCGACGGCCTGTTTCTCGCCAGCATGCCGGTCCTGCCGACATTATCGGGCCTCCGGGAGGCGCTCGCCGAAACCGAACTCGCATTGCGCGACGGCGTATCGGCGCGGGTGTCTCCGTTTCCAGCCCTTCGGGATTGTGCGGCGTTGCTGCAACGCGTCGGCTTCGCTTTGCCGGTCGTCGACGCCGATCTACTGGATCTGCGATACCGCACGGCGCTGGCGCTGCTGACGGATCTGCGGGCGGCGGGCGAAACCAATGCCGTGCGCCTGCGCGATCACAGGACGCCGCCAGTGTCTCTTTTCCCTGCCGCACTCGCGGCGTTACAGGAGCGAGCGCCCGAGGGTGACGCACTCTCCGTGCCTCTGCATATGGCCGTGATGAGCGCCTGGGCGCCTGCCGCCAGCCAGCCTAAGCCTCTGGCGCCGGGGCAGTTCAACACGTCTTTGCATGATGTTTTTGGCGAAGCGGGAAGCGCGACACCGGAAAACGGGAACTGAGAGCAGCCATCTCCGGCTGAAACTTCCGCTTCAATTCCCGTCATGGCGCGTCCAGAGTCTCAAGCCTCTGCGGCGCCACCTGCTGGCGCAGCGGCGTCTTCGACCCGAGCGCGAGCCGCCAGGCGCTCGACGGCGACAGGCAACGTCTTCGCAATGACCGGCAACAGGGGCGCAAGCGGCAACCCAGTGCAACTGGCGATAAACTTAGCCTGATCGGACGTCAGCAGGCGCTGGACTTCCCCGACCGTCAAAGGCTCCGTCGGCTGACCGTTCGTCCAACACCGGGCCTTATCGCCAAGTCCGACTTTCTCACACTGCTGGACAATATGCTCGACGCCGGCCTTTCCGTGCTCTGACGCCAGCATCTTGCGCACGGCCTCAGCCACTGCGTCGTTGTTGGCCACGCTGTTCAGCGCCTTGTCTTTAAGACCTTTCAAAAATCCGCTCATACGCCATGCTCCTTGCCAGCATGGAATGCGCGCCATGCCTGCTCTAATGTATACGCTTACCAATTCCCGGCACGGACATATAAGTCAACGTCAAAACGAAACTGCGCACATCAACGACGATGCACAAAATTTTATTTACAGATACCACAAACCTACCATTTATTTATTACGTTATCTAAAAAAATCTTTGTCTTTGGTTCATTGCCAACGCGACAATCCTGATCAGACACCAATCGCTACGTCATCTCGACAGATGCAGCCACCGGGTCAAAAATCCAATTTATGAATCAGCGAGTCGCGGGCCTCAGCCTCCTGCGTCGCCTGCCCTATTCCAAAACGACGACAGAGAGTCATGCGAGATATCGTTATTCACACTGAAGCCGACTTCGCCGCCATGAGGTTGGCGGGAAACCTCGCCGCTGCGGCGCTCGACATGATCGGCGAGCATGTGGGCGAAGGCGTCACCACCGCCGAACTGGACCGCATCTGCCACGAATTCGTCGTAGCGAATGGCGGCATACCGGCGTCACTCGGGTATATGGGCTACAACCATGCGACCTGCATCTCGGTGAACGAGGAGGTCTGTCACGGGATACCTGGTTCGCGAACTCTTTCGGCAGGCGACATACTGAACATCGACCTCGCCGTCATTGTCGACGGCTGGCACGGCGATACGAGCCGGATGTACGCCGTCGGCAAGATCAGTTCTCAGGCCATGCGGCTGATCAAGACGACCTACGACGCCATGATGGCGGGAATCAATCTTATCCGCCCTGGAGCAAGACTCGGCGAAGTCGGCTGGGCCATGGAAAAATGTGCGCGGTCTGCGCAGTTCACCGTTGTACGGGATTTTTGCGGACACGGCGTTGGACGCGTATATCACGCAGCGCCGGACGTACTGAACTACGGGCGGCCCGGACGGGGCGCGATCCTTCGCCCGGGCATGTTCCTGACGGTCGAGCCGATCCTGAACATTGGCGGCGACAGCGTCGAAATTCTCGAGGACGGCTGGACCGCCGTAACCGAGGATGGCGGGCTGTCCGCCCAATGGGAGCACACGGTCGCGGTTACGGAGACCGGATTCGAGATATTCACCCTTTCCGCCTGGGAGAAGCGCGCTGCGCCCTCCCAGACAAGTCAGGCTGTCAGATAAGCCCCTCATCCTTCAATGCCGCAATGACCGCCGGTCTGGCGCCGACACGATCCCTGAATGCTTCGGCCGTAGCGAAGCGGGAAATGTCGAAGGATTTGGCGCGCGCCCAATTCAGGATTACGAACGCGTAGGCGTCCGGCTGCGTGAACGTCTCGCCAAGGATGTAAGGCGCTCCGGGCTTCAGAAAAGCCTCAAACTGCGTAAGGCGCAGTTCAATTTTGGCGGCGCCTGCGGCCTTCGCCTCCTCCGTGGGATTCGGCGCGAACAGCGCGCTCATCGCGTTGTGCAGGTCCCCGCAAAAGCCCAGAGCTTCCTGAAGGCGCGCACGCTCCATGGAACCGTAAGCAGGCTTGAACGCCGCAACATCGCTGTGGTCGCCAAGATACTGCATGATCGCGGCGTTCTGGGTCAGGACGACGCCCGGCTCGATCTCAAGCGCTCCAACCGCGCCACGAGGATTGATCTTCAGGAAGTCCTGCCCGGTTTCCGTGGTCTTCGCCCGGAGATCGACTTTCTCAATAGTGAACAGCGCGCCGATCTCTTTGAGAATGATGTGAGGCGCGAGGGAACACGCTCCGGGACTGTAATACAGCTTCATTTCGTTCTCTATCCTTGCGGAACAGCTTTCCTACCCGTGAGGAAAGGCGGCGAATGGATACGACAAGACTGTGCGAAGCGCCATCAGGTTGCCTGCGTCTCAGGTCGTGCGCATACCGCGAACATGCGTTTCCTGCACGACGAAGTCCTCATCCATCACGACGAAATCGGCCCGCAGCCCCGGCGCGATTCGGCCACGGTCATGCAGCCCCAGATAACGCGCCGCGTTGCCGCTCACCAATGCCGCGGCGCGGGGCAGCGACATGCCACCGGCCGTCACCGCATTGCGGAAAGCGACGTCGAGGGTGAGGACGCTGCCCGCAAGCGATCCGTCGGGAAGACGCACGACGCCATCACGGATCATGACAGCCTGCCCGCCCAACGTGCTCTCTCCTTCCGGACCGCCCGCGCCGCGCATGGCGTCAGTCACGAACAGCAAGCGCCCGGGCATGTTGCGTTCGACCAGCCTGAAAGTAGCTGGATGGACATGATGCGTATCGAAGATCATCTCGCCATAGGCGGCGTCACTGCAGATCAGCGCCGTTACCGGACCGGGGCGGCGGCCTTCTATCGGCGACATGGCGTTGAACAGGTGTGTGGCGCCGGGGACGCCGCCCGCCGCGCAGATCGTGCAGATGGCGCGCGCGGCGCCTTCGTAATCGGTCGTGGTGTGCCCCAGGCTGACCCGTACTCCGGCGCGCGAAAATCTGCCGATCGCGTCTTCCGCGTGGTCCAGTTCAGGGGCCAACGTCACCACCTTTACGACGCCCGTGGACAGAGCTTCCTCGACAAGCGCTGGCTCAGGGGCGACGGCGAAAGGCGGCTGCGCGCCCAATTTGTGCGGGCTGACAAACGGGCCTTCGAGGTGGGCGCCGTAAATATCAGGACCGTTCTCGACACCCTGAGCCTTTACCTCCGCGACAGCGCGCAGCGCCGACATGACGTCGGCCCAGGGGCGCGTGATGGTGGTCGGCAGGATGGTGGTCGTTCCGTGCGCAAGATGGAATCGCGAAAGGCGACGGATCGCGTCCGGCCCGTCCATTGTGTCCGCGCCGGCCCCGCCGTGCACGTGTCCATCGATGAATCCCGGAAGGATCAGTCGGCGTGGCGCGGCCAGAAACGGTTCGATCGAGCGAATGACGGAGTCGTAAGTCACGCGTGCCGGGAGCACCTGATCCGGGAGTACGACATGCCCTTCGATGGTCGTCATGGCGGCGCTTTCGTTCCTGTGCTCGTGCTGTCGCAACAGCGGTCGTTCATGCTGCGGTCGCAACATGTGCCTTGCGGTTACACCACAGGGTTCTCGGTATTGGAATATCGGGCCTCGAACCACGCTCCGCCCCGCGCGGCCGTTAATTCGACTTTTGTTTTGCCTGGAACAGGCGATGTGTTCGCCACGACCGGTAAAGGGCATGACACCGCTCCGGGCTCGTGCTTCTATAAAATCATGAATTGTTACGGGGGCGGCGGGACGGCGACGTTTCCTTCGCGCCGGTGACGCCCGCTTTTCTGGCCACGGAGACAGCCCAGCCACAGGCGAGCGGATCGGCGATAGCGCGCCGATGTATGCGCTCTACCTCGGCGGGGCGGAGTCGCCGCCGCCAATGGAGAAATCGACACCGATGACCCCTTCCCGCTTTCTGGTCACTGGCGGCGCCGGCTATGTCGGCAGTCACGTCGTTCTTGCCCTGCTGGACGCCGGTCACGAAGTCGTCGTCTTCGACAGCCTGCGCACCGGCCATCGCGCCGCAGTGCCGCCACAGGTACGCTTTATTCACGGCGATCTGGCCGATCTGCCTTTGCTCGACAGCGTTCTGGCTGACGGGCCATGGGATGGCGTCCTGCATTTCGCGGCCCTCTCCCTTGTCGGGGAAAGCATGGCGCAGCCACTGATGTATATGTCCGCCAACGGCGCGCTGGGGTTCAACCTGATCGACGCATGCGTGCGGCACGGGGTGAAGCGCTTCGTGTTTTCCTCCACCGCAGCCCTGTTCGGCTCCGCCGGGGACGCGCCGATCGACGAAACCACGAACATCGATCCTGGCTCGCCATACGGCGAGAGCAAGCTGGTGGTCGAGCGAGCGCTCTACTGGGCCGACAAGATTCACGGACTGCGCAGCGCCTGCCTCCGTTATTTCAACGCAGCGGGATCCGACCCGCTCGGACGCGCGGGCGAGGACCATCGACCGGAGACGCATCTTATCCCTCTCGTCATCGACGCAGCGCTGGGACGGCGCGACGCCCTGACGCTTTTCGGACAGGATTACCCGACGCCTGACGGAAGCTGCATCCGCGACTACATCCATGTCTCCGATCTGGCTCAGGCGCATCTTGCAGTGTTGCCACTGCTCAAGGAACGTAGCGTCACCTTCAACGTCGGAACCGGACGTGGCGCATCGAATTTAGAAGTCATTCGCAGTGTGGAGCGTGTCAGCGGCCTCACCGTGCCGTGGAACCTTGGCGCGCGACGCCCCGGCGACCCGGCGAGCCTTGTCGCCAGCCCCGCCCTGCTGATGCGCGAAACCGGCTGGCGCCCGGAATATACCGAGTTGGACAAAACCGTCGCGACGGCTCTCGCATGGCGGCAGGACCATCCGGTAGGCTACGGCGATGAATGAATATTTATCGACTGACATCTCCGATGCCGGATCGACGCTCGACGCTTTGATACGCGGGGCGGTCGCGATCAGGGAGCGGGCGTATGCCCCCTATTCCCGCTTTCATGTCGGCGCGGCCCTGCGATGTGATGACGGCCGCGTTTTCGTCGGCTGCAACGTCGAGAACGCGGCTTACCCCGAAGGCGTCTGCGCCGAAGCGGGCGCCATTTCGGCAATGGTGGCGAATGGCGGGCGGCGGATCGTCGAAGCCGTCGTCTGTGGCGGCGACGGCGCGCCCTGCCCGCCTTGCGGCGGCTGCCGGCAGAAACTGAGAGAATTTGGGACCTCGACGTTAAACGTCACGATGGTCGACGGTTCGGGGCGCGTGCTGCTTGTCCGCAGTCTGGCAGAGTTGCTCCCCGACAGCTTTGGACCTGAGAATTTGAGTTGAGAAAGTTTTATATTTCCTCTTACGTTTTGCATTAAATGGGATTTCAGAACCGGTGCTGAAGCGACGCTGTCTGGCGGCGTTTATGGCGGGAGTGGTGCATGCGCTTGCAGCCCATTCTGCCCAAGCGTCGCCCGCCCTCCCCGGCGTCGGCGCCTCCGACGCTCGCAGCGTCGCCAACCCGGACTTGCCCCCGTGGAGCGCTCAGGGGCGGGTTCAGACAGCGCTCGGTGGCCGCTGCACAGGATTTCTGATTGCACCCGACGTCGTGGAAACAGCTGCGCACTGTCTCTACCTCCCCAAAACTGGACACTACATTCAGCCGGAAGACATACATTTCCTGCGCGCCTATAGTCGCGGGCGATATGCCGCTCATGCACGTGTCGCACGTTTCCTCGTTCCACCGGGTTACGATCCGCGAAATGAGGCCGCGACGGCGGCGTATGATCGGGTCACCCTGTTTCTCGACGCGCCCGTCGCAGACAGGCAGCAGACGCTGACAGTGACGCAGGGCCTGCCACAGCCGGGGACGCCTGTGACAATAGGCGGTTATGAACAGGACTATCAGGAAATCCTGATCCGAGACCAAAACTGCCAGGTTACGGCCCTCATTTCCGATCAGGCAGGACACCCAATGATCGCACATGACTGCGCCGCGACGCGGGGCAGCAGCGGCGCGCCCGTCCTGACGCATCAGGGCGATCACTGGGTCGCTCTTGGGGTTCAGGCGCTGGCCAATTCCGGGCGTGGAGGCGTCGCCGCGCCGCTGTCGCAGTAGCTCGGACGGTGTGCGCTATTTTGTGAACGTCACAATGCTAATAGAAGTTATCTCATGCGTTGATAAATAACGGCAAAAGGCAGAAGAATGGGCAAGCGCCCGTGGATGCTCTGAATAGTCGGGTCACACGAGATGCGCCGCCGGAGTATCGGGTCATGAAACCCCTCGCCAATCCCGCGCCGCTTGGCCTTGCGGCCTTCGGAATGACGACCATTCTGCTCAATCTTTGTAACGCGGGTTTCCTGCCGCTGAACTCATCGGTGCTCGCGATGGGCCTCGTCTTCGGCGGCGCTGCGCAGATTTGCGCCGGACTGCTGGAATACCCCAAGGGCAATACGTTCGGGCTGACGGCGTTTACTTCGTACGGCGCCTTCTGGATTTCTCTCGTCGCGTTGATTTTCATGGCGAAACTTGGGCTCGTCGCAGCGGCCACCGCGCCGGCGATGGCCGCCTACCTCGCGTTATGGGGCGTGTTCACCGGGTTCATGTTCATTGGAACCTTGGCCGCCAACCGCGTCCTGCAATTTGTTTTCGCGTCTTTGGCGGTCCTGTTTTTCCTCCTCGCGGCTGGAGAGGCCACGGGCAATATCGCGATCACCCGCTTCGCGGGATTCGAAGGCCTGATCTGCGGCGCCGCAGCGCTATACCTCGCTATGGCTGAGGTAATCGAAGAACAGTTGGGCCACGCAGTCCTTCCTATCGGCGCGCCCCCTAAAGCGACGGCTCTCCATCTGGCCACCGAGCGAGCGGCGGCCTGAGCGACCCGACGCCGCGTCGACACAACTTCGACGCGGCCACATTGGCATCCCTGAAGAAAAACTCTTCCTTCAGAGATCGTGCTTTAGAACGCTTTGTAAGGAAGAAATGTCCCGCTCATGTTCAGGCTGATCGGACTGGCCAATATCGTCTACAACATGCGCCGTTTCCTCTTCCTGCAGCGGATCAGCGCCGCCGCTTGGCAAGCCAGAGAAGGAAATCCTCTCTCCACTCAGGGCGCAGAGCGAAAATCAGCGCCAGGAACCAGCAATCAACATACTGAAAACCGGAAAGCAGACAGAAGGTGAACCAATTAACGGTTCTTCGATCCCTCCATCTCGATGACATTAAGTAGCATATCTCTTTCTATGACTGTTATTATGCTGGCTATAAAACACTGTGTCGAAATAATTCGCCCGAGAAATAGTTTTCTGCGATACAGTGGTTTGATCCACGTAATCGTTCCAGTGTCTCTGATTTTTTCTGCATTTTCTTTTTGGGCAGATACTACGTTCGTCGGAAGCACAACACACGCCGCGATCATTAACTCTGGCACTTGTCCGGCTGGCTTATTGGCAAAACCGACCATGGGCTAGGAGAACATGGGGCTCCTTCGCCGATTCGCGCCCTTTCCGGCCTGCCAGCACCCCACTCGATGCGCATGGATGTTACAGCGGCAAGCCATTGGAAAGGCTGAAAAAAGAAACACTCCCGGAGTTGGGCTCACGGGAGTGTCGGTATCGTTGGTTGCGGGGACAGGATTTGAACCTGTGACCTTCAGGTTATGAGCCT
>NZ_JOPL01000018.1 GCF_002153745.1 Acetobacter sp. DsW_063
TCGCAGCAAGCTTCATCTTCTATCTTAAAGAATGAGTCCTGAGCCTAGCCGGAGAGCGCACATGCAAGCAACGAAAGGGTGAGGCTCCGTTCCAAATTGCATCTCACCTGTGACCAATCTGCATCAATTTCACCGTTCCCCACAGCTAGGCGCTCCCGGGAGCAGAAGCGCGCGGCGTCAAATCGGATAAGCCCCGCATCGCATATGCCTCCTGCGTCGTCATCGCGGAAACTACACGTGAAGCACCCCATTCAATGTGAAATTTTTATTTCTGATGAAAATAGTTGGGATTTTCATTCCAACGTTCATTATTCTTGCAAAATATTTCAATAATAACAGAAAAATAGTATGATTTTTCGTTTAACGAAATCATGCTGGATATTTGTAAAATCGTCGCAACGATGCCCCTGCCTCGCGTTCAGGTTCTCAATCAACAACACGCAATCGCTGAACCTGTCGCCGCCGTAAAAGCAATCACAGGGCCTCCCGCGAGGCATACCAAATATAAATTCATACACTTACATGTCTGGAAAAAATCAAAACATTGCGAAGCTGCCTGTTTCGTCCGAGGCACTCGCTCTCCGGGCCTTACCAGCCGATGAGCAGACCGAGTTTCTACGCTTCCGCGATGTCGATCCATGATAGCAAATAAACAAACGCCCCGACGCGACATGCGCGCCGAGGGCGTGTCAAAGCGGTCAAAACACCTGTCGTCGTCGCAACGACAGCGGCGGAATTCAGTCTCCGGATTTTTCGGTAATCGTCCAGGTGATGACGACATGGTTCGGGCTGGGATAGTTGGGCGTCATCCCGATGCCAGCTGAAACGCCTTTCGCTTTATAAACGCCCTGAATAGCTTGCTGATCTGCGCTGACGCTTTCATTCGTCACTTCGGAGCCCGGGCGCAGCTTCGTCGCAGCCGCCAGTTCGTCGCTCGAAACTTTCTTGTTCCCCGAGAACGCCACACTGTCGACGACCAGCTTCGCAGGTCCCGCAGCCGCCTGCTCGCCGATCTGCCACTCCACTTCAACGTTCTTGCCGATGAACTTCAGCTTCTGGCCGAAACTGGCGCCAACGTTCTTCGCCTTGTAGACGCCCATGACGTCCTGAAGGCCCGCCGCGATCTGCGTCTGCGTCACTGTGTCGCCAACGTGAAACGGAATCGCTGCATCGATGTCGCTGGTCGCAACCTGGCTGTTGCCCGTGATCTTCAGCGTCTTGAGCGTCAGCGGCGTATCAGCCGACGGCGCAGATGCGGCGAAAGCCGAAGACGCGAAAACCGTCGGGGCGACCATCACTCCAGCGCCCATGACCAGCGTCGCAGCCAGAGCCAGAGATGACGCAGTCCGAGAGGCCAATCCATATGTGGAACGAACTGCCTGCCGGCTGATGCGGGACGAAAATACGGTCATGCCTGATTACTCCTCAAATGGCGTCCAAGCATGATGCACAGCATCGCCACGGCGCCAAGCCGATCCGACCGCCAGGCAGTAGCACTGCTCTAGGGCGGGGGGTCGAGGATATCTTCTTCCTGACCATTCAGAACGACGCCAGCCGAGGCCACGACGACGCAGACGATTCCCAGCGCCTTCTGAAGCGACAACGCTTCCCCGAGCAGCAACAATCCTGCACAGGCGGCAGCCACTGGTTCCAAACTGTACAGTATGCCCAGATCCCGCCCCGACAGAACCTTCATAACCAGACATTCAAGCGTATACGGCAAGGCGGAGGACAACACGGCGACCAGCACGCCCGCCCCCAGCCACAACGGCTGCGACAGCCCGGAAACGACCGTGGCGGCGAACCATGGCGCCATCGCCAGCCCGCCGATAAAAAGCCCCGATGCGGCGGCTATCGTCGCATCGACCCGGCCAGCGAGTCTTTTCCCCGTGATAATGTAGAGAACCCAACACACAGACGACAGCGCGGCCTCGAACACCCCCACCGGGTCAGGAAACTTCCCGCCGCCATGGGGATAAAGCAGCAGCGTCAAACCCGCCACGGTCAACGCGAGCCAGGCAATGTCGAGAACCCGCCGAGAATGCGACAGCGACAACAGGAGCGGCCCGATGAACTCGATCGCCACTGTCACACCCATCGGCAACCTGTCCAGCGCAAGGTAGAAGCAGACATTCATGCCAGCCATCGAAAGCCCATAAGGGGCAGCGAGCCGCCACGAGTCCCGTGTCATTCGGCTGAAAGGCCGCACGATCACAGCCAGAAGAATCGCGGCGAAACCAATCCTCATACTGACGACGCCCACTGCGCCGAATATAGGAAACAGGGATTTCGCCAGCGACGACCCGAATTGCAGCGAGACCACCGACGCCAGCATCTGGGCGACAGCCAAGAAACGGCGCGACGACAGAGGCTGCTTGGTGACGATCATTATGGCTCCCCGGAAAAGCCGATTCTTTGGCGCAACTCACGCCGGGCCTTTCACGTCGCGCCTCCCTACGCGAGGACCACGCTTTTTTCGAGAACGGCGCCGTTGATCTGTCGTCAATGCAGGCATCGAGCGTGAAGCCACACCATACGGGGCCGCGGGCAGTGACGGTTTCTTAAAAATATCCCCCTACCCTCCGCCCCATGACAGGCGACACCGCGAACGCAGCCCATCTCCCTGGCGACCCAACCCTCCACCTCAAGGCCACGGAGTTGCAACTCGCCGGCCAATACGAAGAGGCCGCGTCAACTTACCAACACGCACTCTCTTCAACGCCGAATGACCCGCACATCCTCAGCAACTACGGCGGATTGCTTGCAGCGAAAGGCTCTTTCGATCAGGCGTTCATTTTCCTATCCCGAGCAGTTTCGCTTGCCCCCGATCTGGCCGACGCGTGGTGCAATCTGGGAAACGCGTTGCAGCAGATGCAGCGCTATGACGACGCCATCGCCGCTTATGCCCGCTGCCTGCGCCAAAGCCCTGAACACACCATGGCCCTCAGCAATCTCGGGGTGGCTCTGGATGCAAAGGGAGAGCACGCAGCCGCGCAAAATTTTCACCGGGTGGCCGTGCGTCTTGCGCCGAATAACCCGGAGAACCACACCAACCACGCACTGTCTCTCCTCGCCGCAGGTGATTACCCGGCGGGTCTTCAGGAGTACGAATGGCGCTGGCGCGTCCGCACGACCGAACATCACGGGATACCCGGCCCAACGTGGAACGGCGCGCCTTTTGAGGGACGCACGCTGCTGATCCATACCGAAGGCGGGTTCGGCGATATGCTTCAATTCGCCCGGTTCATTCCGCTCGCCAAAGCTCGTGGCGGACGTGTCATCGTCCGGTTACGTTCGGAACTTGCGGCGCTGATCGAACGGTCGACGACGCCAGATCTTATCGTAATGGAAAGCGATCCCCTGCCCGACTACGACATCCAAATCCCGGTGCTCAGCTTGCCGCTGGCCTTGGGGACCACCCTGGAGACGATTCCGTTCCCCGCTGGCTACCTCATCACAGATTCCGGCAAGGCCGCCCGGTGGCGCGACATACTTCAGGCCGATGACACAAGCCTCGGCTTCTCCTCCCCGCCGCTGCGCATCGGACTGGTGTGGGCCGGAGCGCCTCATCGCGGCGTTCGAGACGCCGCTTTCGTCGACAGCAGGCGCTCAACGACGCTCCACACCCTTGCACCGCTGGTCGCGGCAGTTCCGGACGCGGTATTTTATAGTCTGCAAATCGGCGAAGCCGCCTCTCAGGCGAAATCTCCGCCCCCAGGCATGTCTCTCATCGATCATACGGCGCTCCTGAAGAGCTTTGATGATACTGCGGCCCTGATCTCTCAGCTTGATATGGTCATCGCCGTGGACACCTCGACCGCGCATGTCGCCGCCGCACAAGGCAAACCGACCTGGATGTTGTCCCGTTACGACCAGTGTTGGCGCTGGCTGTCGGGTCGTAACGACTCCCCCTGGTACGCCAGCCTGCGCTTGTATCAGCAGGAAACGCCACTTGACTGGTCGACGCCATTACAAAAAATGACGCTCGATCTGAAAATCATCAGTCGTACACTGCGAGCAGAAATCGTCGCAGCATAAAGAAACTACCACTCTCGCTCTTCTAAATAGCAGCGACGTCAATTTGACGGATCGCCATGAAGGCGCAGCCCCAAACCGCGCCTTCCTCTCGTCAGATATCCAATACCTCAACAGAGCGGGCGTGTTCCTGAATGAATGCGAACCGCAGTTCCGGCTTACGTCCCATAAGACTCTCCACCCGCTCACGCGTCACAGCGCGGTCTTCTGGCAGAGCGACCACCCGCAACAAGGTTCTACGCGCCGGATCCATTGTCGTTTCCTTCAGATCTCCCGGCGGCATTTCACCAAGCCCCTTAAAGCGCGACACCTCAACCTTCGCGTTGGCCTTGAATGCGCTCTTGATCTTGCGTTCCCGATCGGCGTCATCCATCGCGTAAACTGTTTTGGCGCCTTGCGTGAGACGATAAAGCGGCGGCTGCGCAAGATAGAGGCGTCCTGCACGGATCAATTCCGGCAGTTCGCGGTAGAAGAAGGTCATTAACAATGAAGCGATATGCGCTCCATCGACATCGGCGTCCGTCATAATGATCACGCGACCATAGCGGAGTTTGTCGAGATCGAAACGATCTCCTACGCCGCAACCCAACGCTTCGATCAGGTCTTTCAACTCCTGATTTGCTCTCAACTTTTCTGTCGAAGCGCTGGCGACGTTCAAAATTTTGCCGCGTAGAGGCAGAACCGCCTGGGTTTCGCGATTGCGCGCCTGCTTGGCCGACCCACCAGCGGAATCGCCTTCGACGAGGAAGATCTCAGTCTCCTCCGCCCGTTCGCGCGTACAGTCGGTGAGCTTGCCCGGTAGCCGCAATCTACGCGTAGCGCTTTTGCGCGGTGTGTCTTTCTGCTCACGACGACGCAGCCGGTCCTCCGCCCTCTCAACCACGAAAGCTAGAAGCGCGTCCGCTTGCGACGGGTTTGCCGACAGCCAGTGATCGAAACGGTCGCGCAGCGCAGTTTCGGTCAGCTTCGACGCCTCTGCGCTCGTCAGCTTCTCCTTGGTCTGCCCCTGAAATTGCGGGTCCCGTAGAAACAGGGACAACTGAATGGCGACCGCGCCAAGTATGTCCTCGGCGGTGACGATGCTCGCCCGTTTGGCCGAACGCTGCTCACCCCAGGCGCGGAAACCTTTGAGCAGAGCCGCCCGGCACCCCGTCTCATGCGTGCCGCCCTGCGGCGTAGGAATGGTGTTGCAGAACGAGACGAAGCGCGCCTCACCCGATTCAAGAAAGGCTATGGCCCACTCAACCCTGCCGTTGGAGACGCCGTTCGTCTCTGGCAGGTCGGCGTCTCCCGCCCAGATCGGCGCAAGCAACGGCGCCTGCGGGCCAAGCTCGTCGCTAAGGCTGTCCGCGAGACCGCCCGGAAAATGGAGCACTGCCTCTGACGGAGTAGCGTCTCCCGCCTTGATCAGCGCCGGATCGCAGGACCAGCGGATCGTGACGCCCCGAAACAGGAACGCCTTGGAGCGGCACAGCCTGTAGAGGCGGGCAGCCTGAAACGCATGTGTTCCGAAAATCTCGGGATCAGGTTGAAACCGTATCTGCGTCCCGCGCCGGTTCGGTGCCGCGCCGACTTTTTCCACGGGCCCCAGAGGAATTCCGCGTGAGTAGTTCTGCCGCCAGAGTTCCCGATCCTTTGCGACCTCGACTTCTAAGGACGTCGTCAAGGCGTTGACCACAGACGACCCGACACCGTGCAGACCGCCCGAGGTGGCGTACGCCTTGCCCGAAAACTTTCCGCCCGCGTGCAGGGTGGTGAGGATGACCTCGAGCGCCGAGCGATCAGGAAATTTTGGATGAGGATCGACCGGAATGCCGCGTCCGTTGTCACGGACAGTCAGCCAGTTATCTTTCTCCAGCCGCACATCGATGGTCGTGGCGTGCCCGGCGACTGCTTCATCCATCGAGTTATCGAGGATCTCGGAAGCCAGATGATGAAGCGCCGTCTCGTCCGTGCCGCCGATATACATGCCGGGCCGGCGACGAACCGGCTCCAACCCCTCAAGAACCTCGATGGCGCTGGCGTCATACTGCTGGGAAGGCGTGTCAGCCTTGCCGGTAGACGGCGCACGTTCCGGGCGGGTCGGCTTTTGCGGGGGAGAACCTGCGGACGAGAAGAGATCGCTCATGCCCGGTCTCTCTCCCGCAACGCAAAATTCGTCAAGAATGGATCACGTCGAAGGCAATGGATAAATGCCGCAACATGATGACGGGCGGGGCAACTGCGCTGGTCAAAAGCCGTCAGGCACCTTCTGCCGGGAGCTCTCCTCCCGACAGAAGTCATGTCAAATGTCAGGCTTTCCGCGTACTGCGCGCACGACGGCGGCTGTTCGACGTAGCCCGCTCGACAGCCGGAGCCTCGCAGGTTTCGAACGTCGCAGGCTGCACGATATCCTTGGCTTCGGCGTAGTTGGAGAGATCGTGCTCGTCGCTCAACGCCGCGACTTCATCGAACATCGCCATACGCTGGCTACAGAAAATGGTGCCCGCCTGCAGGCCACGCTCGGACTGCACGTTGGCGAGTTGCGTGATGTAGTCGTCATGCTCGCGCTGAGCCGACTTGCCGTAAGTCGCACGGAAATAGGTGTTCAGCCGATCTTCCTCGGAGAGAAGCTTGGTCCGAAACTTCGCCACAAACGAATTGTAACGTTCCTGCGCATTGCATGACAGCGCCGTCACCATCAATTCGCTCTTCAACCCCTGAACGTCGAAGGCCTCATGCGCGGAAGTGCGACCGCAACTGGCTGCCGAAGCCGCCGACCCACAAGCGATCCCCGCAGTGAACAAGGCCGCCACTGCAAGGCGCGGTAAAGCAACAAACATATGTTTCTCCAAAGAGTCGCGATCGCCCGAAGCCACGGTTGCAAAGAGGACGTCGCACGAAACTCAAACCAGCGTGTGAACCAAACCGGGTATATATCCGTTTTGCAAGACAAATCATGTTTCACACGGCGCCAACACGGGAACCTTCCTTCCTCCGATCATCGTGCAGCTTCTGTATGTCCCCAATGAGGCGAAAGCCCCGATCGACGCATCTTTCAACCGGCAGCACGATGCTCTACAGCGTGTGTCCCATCGACCACGCGACGACTCGTGGGTCGAATCATCACTGCCGTCCTTAAACAGAATGCGGAGCGTGCGCGTGCGACTGCGAGTTTTTGCCCTTCCTGCGCTGACCGTCGGCCTTCTGGCCGGATGTAATCAGGGCCAGTTGCAGGGTCCGTCCCTCTCCACGCCCGACCCTTTCGGCAACATGAAGCGGTCCGCCGTGTGCCAGGTGGCTTCACCGCAGGCTGGTCCGAACGGCGACCAGACGACCACGATGACCGTCCGCAGCGATGACGGCATGTGCGGCCTGACGGTCAGCCAGCCTGGCGGCGGCTCGTACGCCTCGTTCGGCGTCCTCCCGTCCCCCGAGCACGGCAAGGCGTTCCTCTACAACCATGATGGCCTTACGCACATCACGTACACGCCGACGCTCGGCTATGCGGGCAAGGATACGTTCGACGTCATCCTGATCCCGACCGCCGACCAGTCCGGCGCGCAGAAGCGTCAAAAACTTACGATTACAGCGACGGCGGACGCGACAGGCGTCGTAATCCCCACTCCCGCCGTCACAGCGCCGACGCCGAGCAAGGGCAAGGCCGCCGCCAGCAAGCGCCGGACGACCAAAAAGCACAGCTGACACCGTCAGGCGGAACCTTCTGGTTCCGCCTGAAAGCCAGACTATCTTCCGCGCGGGGCGCTCAGGCCCTCGCGTTTTACTTCAAATCGAGAAACTGATAGGCTCGGCCACCGGACGCCGCAAGCCGCTGGCCTCAGCACGCCGCACGAGGTCGTCCAGACTGACCTCGCGCAAGGCGCTTACCGTTCTTTCGTCGTGATCCTTCCACACCGGATCGACGACCTTCGCAAACAACGGTCCTTCCGGCCCGTCTTCCTGCTCAGCATCCGCGTTAACGACGGTCGAGACGATATCCGCCACGGAAATATCCCGCCGGGGACGTCCAAGCCTGTACCCGCCGCGTGGCCCGCGCACACTCTCCAGCAGAGCGGATCGGGACAACGCCTGCAGCAGCGGCTCGATGCCACGCCTCGCCAGCCCCGCCCGTTCGGCGATGTCCGCGGCGCTGACCGTGCCGCTCCGGCTGGCGTAGAACGCTACATCGAGCATGATGAGCACTGCAGTGATCGCTCGATCACGTCGCAACAGCATGGCTTCTCCTTTTCGCGGCGCAGTCCAAGCCGGACAACCTCGAATCGAGGCGCCTGCGGCAGCGGCGGTCGCATATAGATAATTAAAAATGTAGATAGAAGATTATGTCGGATTATCCACGGTGTCGAGTAGTGCTATGCTGCTCCACATCGTGAACCAACTTTGGGTGGAGGCGCCATTATTTCAGCCTCCAGCGCCCGCCGCCAAACGACCGTGGGCTTTTCGAAAGGATTTTAGATGGCCAAAACCAACGCCTCACGCTCCGGCGATTTCGGCCTGGCGGCCCCACGGGGTCGAATTTTCGATTCCATCGTCGACGTGGTTGGAGGAACCCCGCTCGTTGGCCTCCCGCGCATGACCCAGGAAGACGGATTGCGCGCGCGCATCCTGTTGAAACTCGAATTTTTCAATCCTCTGGGCTCGGTTAAGGACCGCATTGGCGCCGCGATGGTGATCGCCGCCGAGCAGGAAGGCCGCATTCGTCCCGGTCGAACCGTTCTGGTGGAGCCGACGTCAGGCAACACCGGAATTTCTCTCGGCTTTGTCGCGGCGTCGCGGGGCTACCGCCTGATCGTGACGATGCCGGAAGGTGCGTCTCTGGAGCGTCGCAAAATGCTGCGCCTGATGGATGCGCAGGTCGAACTGACCCCATCGCGCCTCGGCATGGCGGGCGCCATCGCCAGAGCCCGCGAGATTCTCGACGAGACGCCCGACGCATGGATGCCCGGACAATTCGACAACCCGGCGAATCCACTCGTGCACCAGGAAACGACGGCGCGAGAGATCTGGGAGGATACGGCTGGAGCCGTGGACGTCGTGGTCGCGGGCGTCGGCACGGGAGGCACGGCGTCTGGCGTCGCCCACGCCCTTAAGCAGCTCAAGAAAGACGTGAAAGTGTTTGGCGTCGAACCTGTCGAAAGTGCTGTTCTTAACGGCGATGAGCCCGGCCCACACGGCATTCAGGGCATTGGCCCCGGCTTCTGCCCCAAAACGCTCGATCTGCCCGCTCTGGACGGCGTGCTGACTGTGTCAGAAAGGGAGGCCATCTCGGCTGCCCGCCGCTGCGCCAGAATCGACGGCGTGCCAATTGGAATATCGTCCGGGGCGGCCTTGCACGCAGCGACGCAACTTGCCCGTGAGGCTGAGTACGAGGGCAAAACCATCGTCGCGATCGCACCCTCCTTCGCGGAGCGCTATCTGTCGACGTCCCTGTTCAACGGCCTTTGAAACAGTCGCCACGGCCCCACAAAGGGGGCCGTGGCTGTTCAGGCGTCAGCGAAGAATAATTTCGACGCGACGGTTCTGCGGCTCGCGCGTGTCAGCCGCCGTCTGAACCAATGGATGCGACTGCCCATACCCGTGGACGTCGATCACCGATCCTGCCACGCCATCGCGCACCAGTTCCGCCTTGACGGCGTCCGCACGGCGCATTGACAGCGCCATGTTGTATTTCTCACCGCGCGCACCCGGATGAGCGGCGGAGTTGTCCGTGTAACCCGACACTTCAATCCGCGTCACCGTCGTATGCACCGACGCCTGCGCGGCCACCGCCACAATTGAGCGGGCCCGAGCAGTAAGCTCGGATCGATCCCAATCGAAGAACACAAGATAGGTCCTTGCCGCCGCCGGCGTCGGCGCAGGCATGACCTCGGGCGCTGGCGGCGGAGGCGGCGGCGCAGGATTGAACTCGTAACGCAGGCCCAGCATCAGAGAGTGATTAAAGTCGGTGACGGTGTCGCGATGCCCAGAGGCAAAGCTGTACTCCTTGGAGACGTCACGCCCACCGACTGTTCCCCACGCCGTCGCGCCATGTGATTGCGGCCCGAGCATGGTCCAGAATCTGTACTCGGCCGTAGCGGACAGACCGACCACCCAGGGTATCGGCATCGAAAGACCGAAGATGCCCTGATAGGTGAATGCGCCGTAAGTGCCGCCAATATGCTGCGCGAACGTGTTGCCAGGCGCCGTGACCGACGTATTCATCGCCGTCCAACCGTAGCCGACACCCGCGCCGAAATAGGGGAACAGCCAACTCTTGCCGATGTCCAGATCGAACAGCGCGTTCGCCATCGCTCCATAGGTCTGACGCCGTCCGTCGGCGCGGCCCTGCACGCCGCCGGACACGAAGCGATCGTAACCCATGTTGCGGTAATTGCCTTCGATCTCGACACGGAAACCGTTGCCCAGACCGTAGCCGATCGACCCGATCCCCACCGCGCCGGTTTTCCAACGGTCGCGACCGTCCGGGAACATGGAGCTCGATCGGACGCGCTGATCCTGATTGAAGGTCGCACCGCCTTCGCCCGCCACATACAGGCCCTGCACGGGCTGAGCCAACGCCGCGGAGGGCAGAGCGGCGGCGGCGAGCGGCGCAGACAGGATCGATCCTGCGAGAAACCCATAACGCAGTCTCATCTGGTTCTCCTCATCCCACCGGCTCGAACGCCGGCCCCGCCGCGCCCGACAGGGCCTCGCGACTGTATCTGTTCATCGTTTCGCATTCTATTTGCCGAAAGTGACGGATCGCGCAACTCACCGACTCTGCGCCAGCCCGTCCCCCTTGTCACGAAATCGCCTCCCAGCCGTCGCCCGTCACTCATCGAACACTGCGGCAGCGCAGCGCCCCGCAACCGAAATCAACGCGATCAAACTCGATTGGTCGCAACGCTCGACTGCTCGCGCCTCACAATACATGAGCTTCAAACGGCGGGGTCAAATCATCGCTCTCGAACTCAAGAACCCACAAATCCGGGTCCCGAGCCACCTGCCGCGCGACATAAGCGTCAGCGTCCGCCGCGGATACAGGCTCCGCACCGGTGCCGCGCATCCACGCCCGCTCTCCATCCTGAGTGCGAGTCTGCGTCAACACGACCGAACCGCCGCTCCGATCAACCAGCACCGCCAGCACGCCGCCCGCATCCTCGTCCCCGCGCCGCAGCCGCATGGCGGAACGACCACCCTGTGCGCCGGCTCGCAGCGCGGCGCTGACCCACACACCTGTCTTTAGTCGCGCTTCCGTCACGCCCCTACTCCTTCGGCGCCGCAGTCTGCGTCCCTTCCGGGACCATCTCCAAAGCCGCACGATACGCCGTCCGATCGCCCAGAAGCGCCCGAGCCTGATCGAGGTCGTTATCTCCGCCAAGCGCAGCCGGACAGGCCTTACGGATGTCGAGCAATTGCGAAACGCTGTCGGGCAAACGGACCTCACGCGACCGCACGACGCTTCGGGAATCAAGCGCCCGTCCTGCACGCAGAGCGTCCATCTGTCGCTGCGCGTCAGCTGCGCCACGGCTGGTGCATATCTGCGGCATCACGCCTAACCCCTGCAGCGGCCAACCCAGCGGGGCGATGACGCGGCTCCATGTCACGAACAACTCTCCGCCATCAGGCAATTGCGCCACTGTCTGCACGAGCCCCTTGCCGAGAGTTGCGCTGCCGATGACAACTGCCCGTCGATGGTCCGACAACGCGGCCGCAAGAATTTCTGCCGCGCTCGCCGTGCGTCCGTCGACGAGAATTGCAATCGGCGCGCCGTTCGTCATATCGCCGCCCTGAACCGCCCAGATATGATTCGATTGCGGATCCCGCCCCTGCGTCACGACGGCGACGCCTAGGTCCATCAACAGCGCCGCCGCTGTGACCGCCTGCTGCAGCACGCCTCCACGATTGCCGCGCAAATCGATGACCAGACCGCGCATTCTTCCGTCCTGCGCTGCCTGATCGAGATACTGGCTCATCTCCTCCGCCGTATCTGAGGAGAAGGAGGTGATTCGCAGCACCACAAGCGGATCGCTGGCGAACGCAAACACAGTCTCCGGAGGTACTTGCGCACGCCGCAGCGACACGTTGCGTGCGGCTCCACCCAACGGCGGAGCCAGTCGCAGCGTCACGACAGAGTTCGGCGCGCCACGCAGGGACTGCTCGATCTCCGTCGGAGCCCGACCCGCAACGCTCCGCCCGTCCACGCTGATCAGACGTTCGCCAATATCGACGCCCGCAGGCCATGCTGGCCCATTCGCGTTGACCGCCGTGACGATGATTTCGCGCTCGTGGCGCACCCGCCTCCTGCCGCCCGACGAGACCGTAGTGTCTTCACCCAGCGAGACCCCAATCTCACCGTCACCGCCGCTGCGCTCTTCCCGATCGGTCTTCGCAGGCGCGGGACCGACATAACGTGAATAGGGATCGAGATGATTGAACAGCTCGTCGAAGAAACTCTGGACCACCCCGTCGGCATGCGCGGCGCGTATCGTGCCTGACTGGGTCCACGCGTTCGCCAGCAGCGCCGTGTCCAGTTCCGCCCAACCGCGCAGGTCGCCTTCGGCTGGTTCGTCGCGGCTGAGCGTCGCCGTCTGCCCAGAAAGCAAAGTCACGGCGTGACCGCGTTCCTCTACATGCAGCCCCGGATCCAGCGCGCTGATTCCGCCCAATCCCCAGAGACTGAACTCCTTCGCCGTATGCGGGGCCAGCGTGCGCGAGGAAAGGAACTCCATGGCGGTCAGCAGGACTGAACGTGTCATCGGCACGTCAAGATCGGCTTGAGTGGTCGGCGTCGGGTCCGGCGCGGCGGCGGCGAGCCACACGAGCATCAGCGGCGCCAAGGCGGAGGCAGCGCCTCCACGTGTGCTCGACGCCTGCATGACCGAAACCCGTCGGAATAACGATGGAGAAATCGAGCCTTGCCGAGGCGACCCCAATTCAGGAGCGACCTGCCCGGCTGCAATGCCTTCGCAGACACTCGATTTACAGCTCATCCATTTGTGCGACACGAACGACACGATCATGAATTGACGGCCACAAGAGAGAACCGGCATCGCGCAGCGACCGGGTCGACGCTGCTTAAACGCACGCGCACAGCCGTTCCCTTTGCAAGACGCAAAGGGCGGGATGGGCCCGAAACTGTGTCTTCCCCTCCTGGCGCGCGAGAGCGCGAGGCGACGCGATTGATCGAATCCGGCATATCGTGATCGTGCAACGCTGTTTCGTCGATCAACAGACCGATTGCGCCAGTGTCCGTCAACGTGACCAGATATCCTGACGGGGTCTCGCCGGACACATGACCGTCGAGCGAGGCGCCCAACAAACCTGCCAGATGGAAGACGATCAGCCTCTCCTCCGCGTCACGCGCCGCGCCTGCGCTTCTCGCTTCGCTTAAACGAAGATGACTCGCGAGCACCGTTCTCGATTCCAACGTGTCTTTCCCGCAACGGTTCGCCCTGCCGTCGAGCGCGCGATGACAAAGCAGGTCCGCATAGCGGCGGATCGGACTGGTGACATGCGCGTACTCGTCCAGCGCCAGAGCGGCATGGGGGGCCGGCGACGCACTGTATCGCGCGGCGGCGAATCGCTGCGCCTCTATCCCCGCGTCAGCATCCGGAATCGGCGGATTGACGCGAAACAGGCCCGGCGCGGCGCAACGACGCATGATCCGCGCCGCCGCATGATTCGCGACCGTCATGAAGGATTCGATCAATCGATGGCTGTCCAGACGCGACGCGACGCGAACCGAAATGCGCCCGGATAGTGGATCGAACGTCACCTTGCGTTCCTGTCGTTCCACAACGCTGACCCCGCGCGCGACCGCGGCGGAGCGTACCGCGTCATGTGTGGCAAATAACGCGCCCAACAACGCCGTGACGTCACTTCCGGGCGCGGCCCCTGCCATCGCTCCGTCGTGCATTTCCTGCGCCTGTTCGTAAGTCAGCCGAGCGCGACTGCGCATGACCCCCCTTGCGATCCGCGCCTCGCCAGCGTGCCCGTGAATGTCGATCGGAATCTCGAACACCACGCAGAGACGGTCCGCGTCTGGACGTAGCGAGCACAAATCGTCGGAGAGGCGCGGCGGCAACATCGGAACCACCAGTCCCGGCAGATAAACAGAATGTCCCCTCTCACGCGCTTCCCGATCAAGCGCACCATCGGGTCGAACGTAATGCGCGACGTCGGCGATAGCGATCCGCAAGAGGAAACCGTCACCATCGCGCGCGGCCCAGACGGCGTCGTCGAAATCACGTGAATCAGCGCCGTCGATCGTCATGAAGGGCGTATCTCGATAATCTACGCGCCCATCGGCCAGTGCGGCGGCAGCATCGACGTCGCCAAACGCCTCCGCCTCGGTCATGGCCTCGTCAGAGAACCCGGCGGGCAGCCCGTGTTCATGCAGGCTCATCGCCGTCAGAACCGCCGGATCGTTGGCATAGCCAAAAGTAGCGAGAAGACGTGCGCGACCACCCCGTCCGGAAGCGCCGGAGACCGGCTCCGCCACTGCGACGACAGCATCCCCGACGTCCCCGGACGAACCTGCTTCAACGCTCCAGAGCCCCGCCCTTCCCGCGTCGAGGGTTAGTCGCTCCTCCCCGGACGAAGCGCTCAGGCGCCCGACGAGACGGCGGACGTCGCAAGTGCGGAGCGTGCGCCCTTCGAATCGACCGGTGCCTAGTTTGCGAAGACGCGCCAACACCTTGGCGCCCGGCGTAAGCGGCGGTCGCCCGGGCTGCTCCGGCGCCATGAAAATGACGGGTTCACGCTGGGCTCCCGCACGCCCCTCGCCCCTCGCTCGTTCAGGATCGAGAAACCGTGCGATGGGACGGTCGTTGCGATCAAATCCCGTCACGACGACATACGCCGTGTCGGGCAAATCCCTCACGCCGCGTATGCGTTCCGCCAGATCCAAACTGGCGAACGCGCCTTCCAACGCCATGTCATGCAGCAAAGTGCGGAGCGCAGCCTTGTGGCCCGGCCCCAACCCTAATGCGCGCAACAAATCGCCCGGACCGAGTGCGCCTGCGGTCCGAGACAGAACCTGCAACACGGCCTCACGCCCCGGTTTCGGGGAAGAGACCGCGGCGGAGCGCTGCGGCTGACCGCTCAGTCTGCCTTCGCAGTTTCGGAAGAAGAAGCCTTCGGCGTCGCCTTGCGCTTGGTGGGAGCTTTCGCCTTCGCGGCCGGCTTCTTTGTCGCAGGCGCAGCCTTGGCAGCTGTCTTACGCGGAGCCTTCGCTTCAGCATCGTCGGACGTCTTCGCAGACGCCTTGGGCTTCGCCTTGGCCCCCTTCTTCGCGCCAGCCTTGCCCTTCGGCTTCAGGGGCTTGCCCTTTTCGACCAGCAATTCGACGGCACCCTCAAGCGTGGTGTCGTCCATGCTCTCGCCGCGCGGCAGATTCGCCACCACCTGGCCATGCTGGACATACGGCCCAAACCTGCCCTTCCGGACGATGACCGGCTCACCGTCCTTCGGATGAGCGCCAAGCGTACGAACCGACGCCAACTTCTTGGCGAGAACGTCCACGGCCCGATTGAGCCCGACGCTCAGCACATCGTCGTCTTTGTCGAGCGATCCGTAGATCGCACCCATCTTCACGTAGGGTCCGAAGCGACCAAGACCGGCTTCAATCGACTCGCCGAACTCCGGGTGGACGCCGATGATACGCGGGAGCCCCAGCAGACCGACCGCCTGCTCCAGCGTGATGGAATCGCCATCGAGTCCTCGTGGCAGCGACGCCCGCTTCGGCTTCGCCTTCTTGTCGGCAGGGTCAGGCTCGCCCTGCTGCACGTAAAGACCCCACGGGCCACGCTTGACCGTGATATCTTCGCTCGTGACAGGATGCTGGCCCAGAAGCCGCATGCCGTCCTTGAGGCTGTCTCCGCCCTCGCCCTCGCCGCCATCGACGGCCAGACGACGCGTGTATTGGCATTCAGGATAATTCGAGCAGCCAATGAACGCGCCGTAACGCCCCAATTTGAGCCCCAGCCGTCCCGACCCGCAGGCGACGCAGCGGCGCGCATCCGCGCCGTCCGGCTGCGGCGGGAAGAAATGCGAACCAAGATCACGGTCGAGCGCGTCGATCACGTCCGTGATCGTCAACTCCTTCGTCTGCGCGACCGCAGCCGAGAATGCATCCCAGAAGGCGCTCATCACGGCGCGCCAATCCGCGCGTCCGCCAGAGATATCGTCGAGTTGCTCTTCCAGCCCCGCCGTGAACTGTGTGTCCACGTAGCGTTCGAAGAACGACACAAGGAACGCCGTGACCAGGCGTCCTCGGTCCTCCGGCACGAAACGTCGGTTCTCCAACCGCACGTAGTTGCGATCACGCAGCACGGTGAGGATCGACGCGTAGGTGGAAGGACGGCCGATGCCGATCTCCTCCATCTTCTTGACCAGCGACGCTTCGGAATAACGCGGTGGAGGTTGCGTAAAATGCTGCTCGGCCGTCACGTCGCTGCGCTTGAGCGGGTCGCGCTCGGCCATCGGCGGCAACATGCGGCTTTCGTCGTCAGCCGCCTTGTCCGTCTCGTCCCGACCTTCGGAATACAGCTTCAGGAAGCCGTCGAACGCGACGATTGAGCCGGTGGCGCGCAGAGTGGCGCGTCCCGCGCCGTCGGCGATGTCCACCGCCACCTGATCGAGTTCAGCCGACTGCATCTGGCTGGCGACCGCGCGCTTCCAGATAAGCTCGTACAACCGGCGCTGGTCGTCGTTCAGATACCGCGCCATCGACGCCGGCGTGCGGCCGACATCCGTTGGACGCACGGCCTCGTGCGCTTCTTGCGCGTTCTTGGCCTTCGTCGTGTAGACGCGCGGCTGCGGCGGCACGTAATTCGCGCCGAAGTCCGATCCGATGTGACGGCGGATGTCGGCGATGGCGTCATTCGCCATCGTGACACCGTCAGTTCGCATATATGTGATCAGACCGACGGTCTCGCCGCCGATGTCCATGCCTTCGTAAAGCTGCTGCGCCGTGCGCATCGTTCCCTGCGCGCCCATGCCAAGCTTGCGGGAGGCTTCTTGCTGCAAGGTCGACGTGGTGAACGGCGGCGGCGGATTGCGCCGGACTTTCTTGCGCTCGACCGAGCGGACAGAGAAACTCCCGGCTGCGACCGCGTCACGCGCGGCATACGCCTGCTCTTCCGTCGCAAGGTCAAACTGCTCCAGCTTCTTGCCGTCGAGGTGCGTCAGGCGCGCGGTGAACGGAGCGCCTGCGGGCGTCATGAACGTCGCGCCGACAGTCCAGTATTCACGGGCCTTGAAGACCTCGATCTCGGCTTCGCGCTCGCAGATCAGGCGCAGCGACACCGACTGGACGCGACCCGCGCTCTTCGATCCCGGCAGCTTGCGCCACAACACGGGAGAGAGCGTGAAGCCCACGAGGTAATCGAGCGCGCGACGGGCCAGATAGGCTTCGATCAGCGGTAGGTCGAGATCGCGCGGATGCGCCATCGCCTCCTTGATCGCGCCCTTCGTGATCTCGTTGAATGTCACGCGGCGAACATGCACGCCCTCAAGCGCCTTGCGCTCGGCCAGCATCGCCTGCACATGCCAGGAAATCGCCTCGCCTTCGCGATCCGGGTCAGTCGCCAGATACAGTGTGTCGGCGCCCTTCAGGGCCTTCACGATCGCCGCGACCTGCTTCTGACCGCGCTCATCGGCCTGCCAGTCCATGGCGAACCCCTCATCGGGGCGAACCGAGCCGTCCTTCGGGGGCAGATCGCGGACATGGCCGAACGACGCGAGAACCGTGTAGCCATCCCCGAGGTACTTGTTGATCGTCTTAGCCTTGGCGGGCGATTCAACCACGACGACGTCAGTCATTGTCACTCCGGGCCAGCGTGCGAGCGGGTCTGTGCATCAGTCCGCGGCAGGCGGCGTCAAAAGAATAACGCTCCCTCCGGGAAGGATTTCAGCCCGCCCGGCGAGTTCGAGTTCGGCCAATGCGGAAAGCACAACCGAGACGGAGAACTGGCAGCGCCCAACCAGATCGTCAACCGGGACGGGAGCGTACGACAGCAGCGACAGCACCCTCTCCCGCGCCTTGTCAAGATCGGCGCTCCCGATGACGCTCCTGTCGTCGCCTGGCGCTCCCCATGCGGATGGCCGCTCCGCAAATCCGCCAAACTGCGTGCCGACCGCGTTGGGCGCGTTCCGGAGGCAAGGCAGGATATCGTCGATCCCCTCCGCCAGCCGCGCGCCGTTGCGGAGCAGGTTATTGCTGCCCCTGCATCGCGGATCGAGAGGCGAACCGGGAACGGCGAAAACCTGTCGGCTATACGCATCGGCCAGTTTTGCGGTGATCAGGCTACCAGAGTGAAATGCCGCCTCGACAACCACCGTCCCGAGACTGAGCCCGGCGATGAGTCTGTTGCGACGCGGAAAATGCCTCGCCTGCGGCGTCGTCCCCAACGGGGCTTCCGTCACCACCGCGCCGCCCTCGGCGATCCGGCGCTGTAGCGCCGCATGTTCCTGCGGGTAGACGATATCCAGACCACCCGCGATCGCAGCCACCGTGCCACCCCATTCAGGGAAGGGACGCCCCGCCAGAGCGCCCGCATGAGCGGCGCCATCGATCCCTCGGGCAAGCCCCGAGACGACCGTCACACCCGCCTGAGAAAGTTCGGTCGCAAGACTCTCAGCAAAGCGCATGCCTGCCGCAGAAGCGTTGCGCGCGCCCACGATGCCGACGCCGCCTGACGCGAGACACGCCGATGACCCCAGCACGGACAGGATCGGCGGGGTGTCAGGCAATTCGGCGAGGAGCAGCGGATAGTCCGGGTCGAACAGCGTCACCATCCGCCCGCCGAGCTTCATCACACCTTCTATTTCGCGCTCGACCACATCCAGATCCGGAATCGCCAACGGCGCGCGTCGCCCTCCCCGTTTCGCCCGTTCCGGCAGAGCCGCCAACGCGTTCGTTGCGGAGCCGCATTCGTCCATAAGCCGCCGCCATGTGACCGGACCGACGTTTTCGGTTCGAAACAGTCGTAAAAGCGCGGGGAGATCGGAGTTCATCGGGCAGTCATTCAAAGAGGGCGGCGACCGAGACGAAGCATGCGCCCAAAGCGTTGTCCAGATCGCAAAGAACCGAATTCAATCCCATGGCACGGCCTGCACGTATTTTTACCCCGTGCGACATATATCGACGGAACGCCGCTCGGCTTGAAACACATCCCCCCTGATTTAGGGAGAGCGCCCCCGTTTCAAACGCTTTAACCTCCCCCCATCACTCCAGTCATTCAAAGTCCCTGGAATTCCACCAAATCGCTCACCTGCTCCTTGTCCGTCATTTTTCAACGTGCGTCAGTCAACGCGCCTCGATCAGCGCAGGGCTGGATCCTGGCCTCGACTGCCTTGCGTCATGTCGCCATCCGCTCATAGCGGCGGCAGTCGCCGTTTCCATCCATCTACACTGCAATCTGCCTACCCAGAGAAACCCGGCGCTTCAAAGACGGAGTAAACGTATCCGCAGAATTAGGTTCAGCAGCGCTCTAGTGAAGTTGGCGACAGTCATCCCGATGCCAATGCTTTCTCAAGATTAATCTCGAAAACGCAGCCTTGGGAATTGGCGCGGTCGTTTTCGGTGACAGCGAGCAGCCGCCGATATGCGGCGACGCCGACGGCAAATTGCATCGATGACGCCATCAAGAAACATCAAATTCAGGTCTTCAAATACTGAAAAGCTCTCTTAAAATCCTCCACTGTATCGGCAGCAAAGACGTCGTCCCGCTTTTTCAGGGCGCGATCACGCTTTGCTAAAAGCGCACCGGCTATCATAACCTGGCCTCCGTGCCGTCCAGTTTCAAAAGTCCCTCGCCTGCGCTCAAGCGCAGTGTCGTCGCCAGTCATAGCAAAAACTGGCGCAGCCCCAAGAGCCATCACTAATTGTGGCCGGATAAAAGCAAGTTCCATGTCGAGCCACCATGTGCAGTGTTCAATCTCAGCCATACTTGGGGCCGAAGGAATTCTAAGCCCGCCTTCGGGCCTAAACTTGAAGTGCTTGACTGCAGCGGTGACGTAAGTCTCCGACAAATCGAAGCCCGCGCCCGTGACCAGTTCACGCAACCGGGCGCCGAAGTCGCCATCCAGAGGACTGCCCGTCAAATCTTCCCTATCTCCAGGCTGTGCCCCGACAATCATCAAAGCTGCGTTCTCTGGCCCGGCTCCCCAGACAGTCTGAGTAGCTGACTCACACAAGGAGCATCTGCGGCACTGTCGGGAAGAACGTTTTGCATCAGATAAATTTTCCGGATTTTCCTCTGTTTTTTCTATAGAGTTTCTATAGCGCGTTGATATTATCGCTGCGCCGGGGCGGGACGTGCTTGCGCCAGCCACATGCATGCGACCGACGCGGTCTTCGGCCCCAGCAAGCATAGAAGGAATCAATCGGGTTTCAGGAAGATTTTTCCAATATTTTTTCGGCATCTCCGAACGCATCGCATTTGTTTTTATACGAGCCGGATTAAAAATATTTGCAAAATAAGTCGCCCACAGCTCTTCTGAAGCGTCCACCGGCAACGAGGGCTTGCTTCCACCCGGATGGTAAGTGATCACCCCACCTTCGAATCGGGCGGTCAGTCGCGGCGTTGCGATCATCCAGTCCATGTCGGCAAATCGCTTCATAAAGAAACGGCTGCCCGGCTCAAGGATATAATGCTCCGGCTCAAACCATGCGGCAAAACGACGACGAGCAGTGGACGGCAGTTCGTGAAACCGCACGAAAGCATGCATCTTATGGATGTCGCGCCCCACCGATTTCGCCAAAAGCTGCAGCCTGCGCCCAAGAACGTCCGACTGGGACAAAGGGTCGCCGTCTCGAACGCACAGCCGCCAAAGCGCCCTGTAAAGTAAAGAAAATCGTTCCGGATCGGAATTCCAGATAACCGATTCGGCAAGTTTTAAAAAATTTCCAGTTACGTTTACGTTATGCGGCCCCGCAAACCCAGGAATCTCCTGCGGCGTGAAAAGCCCAGGTCGCCCAGACCAATCGACGTCGTCCGGCGGCACGCGATGACTCATCAACACTCGGGCGGCGCTGCGCCACGCGTCGAAGGCTCCTCTCTCAGGCAAAAATGGAGCGTAAATCAAATAAGTTTCAACTGTTCTGGTTTAGATAAGAAAATATTCGGAAGAGTCGCACTATCGATCAGCCCGGTCGCTCGCCACCCCGGAAGCGCTACAAAGGCACGCGCCTTCTTCATGGAGGCGCCTATACGGACGAGATCTTCATATCTAAGCGAACGATTTCGGCGCGCCGCAATCACGCGGTCCACCGTGCGAACGCCAAAGCCCGGGACACGCAACAACATCTCCCGCGATGCGCGATTGACGTCCAGCGGAAAGAGACCGCGATTCTGCAACGCCCACGCAAGCTTTGGATCTACCGCCAAGTCCAGGCGCCCGTCGCGGGCGCCGGCGGCGATTTCGTCTGCTGTGAAGCCATAAAACCTGAGCAACCAGTCAGCCTGATACAGGCGGTGCTCACGCATCAAAGGCGGCTTGATTAGAGGCAGTGCAGCGGATGAGTCGGGTATGGGGCTGAATGCCGAATAATAAACCCTGCGTAAGCGATATCCGGTGTAGAGCCTCGATGCACTGCTCAAAATGGCCACGTCATCCGTATCGTCAGCGCCGATAATCATTTGCGTACTTTGTCCTGCAGGAGCGAATTTCCGTGCAGATCGCCCGGTATGGGTTTTTTCCTTAGACGCCTCACCCTCCAGGCGCACCTGGGCCATCGCAGCTCTTATCGTCTCTGGCCGCTTTTCAGGCGCCAATCGGCGGACGCTACTATCTTGCGGCAGTTCGACATTGATCGACAATCTATCTGCATAAAGTCCAGCTTCACGGATAAGGTCGGGCGAGGCATCCGGGATTGTCTTGAGGTGAATATAACCTTTAAACGCGTGAGTATCGCGAAGAGAGCGCGCAATACGCACCATATCGCCCATAGTCTGGTCAGGAGAGCGAATAATTCCCGACGAGAGAAACAATCCTTCAATATAATTTCGCCGATAGAACTCCAGCGTAAGATTAACGACCTCCTCCACAGAGAAACGCGCACGCTCGACATTGCTGCTGACCCGGTTTATGCAGTAAGAACAATCGAAAATACAAAAATTTGTCATCAGTATTTTCAGCAAAGAAATGCAGCGACCATCGGGAGTGTAGGCGTGACAAATGCCGCTACCACCCGACGACCCCAGACCACCCTTGCGTGAATCCCGCCTCTCGCCTCCGCTGGAAGCGCATGACGCATCGTATTTCGCTGCATCCGACAGGATAGCCAGCTTATCGCGCAGAGATTTACCTACCATGCGTGGACACTATATGTTCACTATATGTTCGTCAACGTTCCTCTCGCTGCGGACAGGTATCCATCCGCCGAAGCCCGTTTTGAGCCGCTGTCCCTATCCGTCTGAAAGCGGAAACAAACTGTCCACCAAAGCAGAAAAGCACATATAGCTTCGGACGCCCCGAAAAACGCCAAAGGCGCCACCAACAGCACAAGCATCTGTCGCCACACAGAAAATGACGGAGCATGGATGAACGCCATTGGCCAGCAGAACAGAACTTCCACGTTCGCTTGCGACGCCAAAGCAGCTATCGTAGATAATGGCTGGAGAAGAACAATCCGAGACAAAGACCAATTACCGCAATTACAAAGCCATTGAGCGTCACAGAACCTTCTCGGGCAACGTGACGATTGGCGTTGTCGCCACCATGTCTATCGAAATAGCCTCAGCCGTGCTCAGGCGTGTATCAAGCATGGGCGTGCGAATTGATCAGGAAAATATACCGCTGCTCAACTTTGTTTTGACGCCCGTCCGGCCCCACAGGCTTCATTACATATGATCGTATTATCTGCAGCGCCAAAACAACGATCACACATACAATAGCCAGCCAAAGTTTTTCCCGACGAAAACTTCATGAATTCTATTTTCTACAAAACACAACAACGTCGTGAGAAATAAGGAAACTCGTCAGTTCTCCGCCAATGCCTGCCTGCTGGCCCGAACACGCGTGACGCGCCGTCCCTCCATTTCCAGCACCTCGAACAGCCACCCCGAAAACACCACCTTGTCGCCTACCGCGGGAACGCGGCGCAGCAGGGCGAGAATCAGACCGCCCAACGTGTGATAATCTCCCTCCCCCGGCAACTCGCCGAGATCGAGACGATCTTTCACCTCATCCGCAGGTTCCGACCCTTCCAGCACCAGCATATCGCCTGCTTTGGCCTCAAGGCGCGTATGCTGCCCATGGTCGCTAACCTCGCCAACGATGGCGTCAAACAGGTCTGACGCGGTCACAATGCCCTCGAACGACCCGTATTCATCCACAACCAGCGCGATACCGAGCGGGATCGAACGCATCCGCTCCAACATATCGAGTGCCGAGATCGTGTCCGGCACAACGACCGGTTTGCGTAGCCCCGCCTCGATGGAGACCGGCATGCCGTCGAGAAGCCGGTCGAGCATGTCACTCGCCAGAATGACCCCGACCGGGTTGTCGACGCCCCCCTCGCAGACGACCAGGCGCGAGTATGTCGTCTTGCGCAGTTCGGTTATCAACGCCGCGCGCCCGGCGTGACGCTCGATCCAACTGATCTCGTTGCGCGGCGTCATGATTGCGCGCACCGGTCGATCGGCCAGTCGCAGCAGACGTTCGATCATCGTCCGCTCTTCGTGCTCCAGCACCCCCGACTGCGCGCCTTCGGCGAGAACCGCCTTTAGTTCTTCTTCGGTCAGGGCCTGCTTGCTGGCTGGCGGCACCCGCATCAGACGCAACACAAGATTGGAGGAGAGCCGCAGCAGCAGGACGATCGGCCGCGCGACAGTCGCGAGTATTTCCAGCGGTAGGGACAGCGTCGCCGCGATCTGCTCCGGACGCCTTAGCGCCAGCTGCTTGGGCACCAGCTCGCCAAGAACCAGCATCAGCCCCGTGATCGCCACCACCACGACAACCATCGAGATATCGGAGGCGAATGGCGCGATCGAAGGAAAACTGGCGAGCCAGGGCGTCAGCGACGCCTCAATCTTCACGCCGCCGAACGTGCCTTCGAGAATCGACACCAGCGTCATGCCGATCTGCACTGTCGGAAGAAAGCTTTGCGGATCGTCGGCCAGCCGCAACGCCCGATCGGCTCCACGCACTCCGTTCCGCTCCATCAAGACGAGCTTTGGTCGCTTGACGGAAATAAGCGCCAATTCCCCCATGGCGAACACCGCGTTGAGCAGTACGAGCAGGAGAATCACAAGGATCGAGACAGTCATGAAGTCCGTTCTGAGGCCTGTAGCCATAGAGAGGCCGCAAATCGGCGCGGCGGGTTCGGGAAATAAAAAAGGGTGGAACCGGCCGGTTCCACCCTTTTTCTATAACACATGGTCGAAATGACCCAAGGCTCAGTCGGCGGCGTCCACAGGAACAGCTTCCTGCTCGGCCTGCGCGCTGGCGCCGGAAACCGTCGTCACACGCGGCGGCTTCGCCGGCTTCTTGCGGGCGGCGATGTCTTTCATCTTCTCTTCGACATGCTCGGCGTAGACGTATTGAGCCGGACGCTGATTTGCGAGAGAGATTTCCGGCGCCATCGGCTTCTCGGTTTCCGGCCCGAAGAGCGCGACCTTCGCGATGTGCCAAGGGCGACGCACGGCGTCCATGACGGCCGTAGACTCATAACCCGAATGAACCATGCAGTCGGCGCACTTTTCATAGTTGCCGGTGCCGTAGTCGTCCCACTTCGTGTCGCTCATCAACTCGTCGAAGGTCTTCGCGTAGCCTTCGCCAAGCAGATAGCACGGACGCTGCCAGCCGAAGACCGTGCGCAGCGGCTTGCCCCACGGCGTGCAATGGTATGTCTCGTTGCCCGCCAGGAAGTTGAGGAACAGCGGCGACTGCGTGAAGCGCCACTTCTTCCCTTTACCCAGACGGAAGATGTCGCGGAACAGCTGCTTGGTCTTCTGGCGGTTCAGGAAGTGCTCCTGATCCGGCGCCCGCTCATAGGCATAGCCCGGCGCGGTCATGATGCCATCCACGCCCATCGCCATGACTTCGTCAAAGAATGCGGCGACGCGCTTCGGATCGGCGCCATCAAACAGCGTACAGTTGATGGATACGCGGAACCCGCGGGCCTTCGCCTTGCGAATCGCCGCGACGGCGCGGTCATAAACGCCGTCCTGACAGACGGACGAATCGTGCATCGCCTGATCGCCGTCTAGATGCACGTCCCATGAAAAGAACGGATCAGGCTTGTAATCGTCGAGTTTCTTTTCCAGCAGCAGCGCGTTTGTGCAGAGATAAACGTATTTCTTGCGCGCCAGCAGGCCACGCACGATTTCGGGCATCTCTTTGTGAAGGAGCGGTTCACCGCCGGCGATCGCGATGACGGGCGCACCGCATTCGGCGTCCGCGTCGAGACATTCCTGCACGCTCAACCGCTGATTCAGAATCGCGGCCGGGTAGTCAATCTTGCCGCAGCCCGCACAGGCCAGATTACAACGGAACAACGGCTCCAGCATAAGCACGAGAGGATACCGCTTCCTGCCCGAGATGTGCTGTTTGACAACGTATCCGCCGACCCGGACGGCCTGCATTATGGGTACCGCCATTACGCTCTAGCTCCTAAGTGCGGAAAACCGCCGACTACCTGACACATGCCGGGACAATATGGCTATGCCGGAGAAAAATAATAGAAAAGCCCGTGTGGTTCAGACTTGCGGGCGACACATGGCGCGCCTGCGAATATCAGGGGGCGCTGTTGCGCGTTATCCCGACGCTATAGGATAGTCCCGTTCTTCCTCTCAAGTCCTGATCGACATTTTGTTGCAAGGACAACACACTTGACGGTCGTTTAACAATTCACGCTTGCCAGACGCCGTTAACACTAACAACAGAAGGAACGGTACGAAAGCCGCCCTTTTCGCTCCCGGCGGCGCGCGACCGACGTTTCTCCCAACGGAAGCGCGGATCGCCTTAGGGACGCGAAGTTTTATCCGGGTATCCGTGCGTCATGTGCGGCCGGAGAAGCAACGACGGATGATATCCCCATGACAGATGGCGCCAAAGCCACAAGGACTCCGGAAAAAACGGAGCGCACGCGTATCCAGCCCCCCACACGGGGTCGTTTTCCGTTGCTGGACCGGGTTGATGTTCCTGT
>NZ_JOPL01000019.1 GCF_002153745.1 Acetobacter sp. DsW_063
CCCCACACGGGGTCGTTTTCCGTTGCTGGACCGGGTTGATGTTCCTGTTGACCTACGGAACCTGTCGATTGAGCAGCTGAAGCAGGTTGCGGACGAGCTTCGTGCGGAGACCGTGGACACGGTTTCGACGACGGGTGGTCATTTCGGGTCGTCGCTTGGCGTGGTGGAGCTGACGGTTGCGATCCACGCGGTCTTCGACACGCCCGACGACCGCGTGATCTGGGACGTGGGGCACCAGACCTACCCGCACAAGATCCTGACGGGCCGGCGCGAACGCATCCGCACGCTGCGCCAGCCGGGCGGACTGTCGGGCTTCACGCGCCGCTCGGAGAGCGAATACGACCCGTTCGGCGCGGCGCATTCCTCGACCTCGATCTCCGCCGGCCTTGGCATGGCGGTGGCGCACCATCTGCGCGCCGAGGACGATCCATCCTACCGCGAGCGCAATGTCATCGCCGTGATCGGCGACGGCTCGATCTCCGCCGGCATGGCGTATGAGGCGATGAACAACGCCGCCGTGGCCGGCCCCGGCGCGGAGCGGTTGATCGTCATCCTCAACGACAACGAGATGTCCATCGCGCCGCCGGTCGGCTCGATGTCGAACTACCTCTCGCGCCTGATGTCCTCACGCCAGTTCATGGGACTGCGCGACCTCGCCGGGAAGTTCGTGAAGAAACTGCCGGACCGGCTCGAGCGCACGGCCAAGAAGGCCGAGGAATACGCGCGCGGCATGATCACCGGCGGCACGCTGTTCGAGGA
>NZ_JOPL01000020.1 GCF_002153745.1 Acetobacter sp. DsW_063
CGCCGCATCCTTCATCTTCTATCTCAAAGAATGAGTCCTGAGCCTAGAAAGTTCGGTGGGGATGTGTCGTCAGCCATGAACCGAGCCAAGCGCATACTCGACCAGTCCGGCCCGCCTCTGCTCCGCCTTGATCCAGTCGATATCGTGCCGTGATCTCGTGGCGTTCACTTCAAGGTAGAGATTGGCGCGACGCATGTTGAACGGGTTGTGGTCATGAAAGCGGACGCGCCTGCCCTTATGGGTTTCGCCAAGAAGCAGACGGGCGACGGTGATATTGTGTTGACGGTTCGTGCTGCCTGCGAACGCCTGAGCGCAAGGGCCGCCGATCCTGACCGTCTCGGCTGTCTTGTCGCCGTTCTGGACCACGTAGAGCTTTCGGCCTTCGTCGGACATGGCGAGGACGATCTTGGCGTCTGCCGTATCCAGTTCGAGCCGATGCCCGTTACCGTGAGCGCCAGTCAGCGGGATTGCGACGTGATCAGCATGGCGAACCGGGTAGGAAGCCTGTCGGGGGCGGGCAGGGCCGCGCAGGGCCGCGCAGGATGCCCTTGTCGGAGCGTGTCTTGCGTGTGGTGGTCGTGGTGAAAGGCTGGGGCGGCCCAGCGTGTAGGCGTGCGTTATCGCTCCGGCTGGGGGCCGAAGTGTCCTGATGTGGCATTGTGTGATCCTGTCTGGATTATTTGGAGGTCAGGCCGGGGGCGCTATGACCATCGAAAAAAGGGGCAGACGCGGAGCCGGATTTGCTCGCCTCTGTCTAGTGGCATTGGCTCCCCGAGAGGACTTGTGAGGGTCATGCGGGCCTTACGGCTCGCCTCAGAGCAATGCAGAGCTGCCCCTTAAGGGTCTTTAAGGGTCTTTAAGGAGACCTATCTGGAACCGTAATCTGTGGTGGTTGACAACCACACACATCGTCATCCGAAAGGAAGCCTTAAAGGAACCTTAAAGGGGTCTGTTCTGTCTTCATTGCTTTGGTCTGTTCTGTCTAGTGGGTGTGGTTTCTGCCAAAAACGCCTAAAAAACCGCAGTCGGCCCTAGTGTTTCATACAATTCCGAAAGGCCCCGGTTGTGGGCCAGCAATTATCCCCCCAGAACCCGCAGTTACCCTCTGCGAAAATTCGACGGGGTGGGTCTGGGGATTGAGGGGGCTGGCTGGGAGAATTTGATCGAATATGTTGTCCGTGCGTTTGTTTCTCGGCGAAGTGCTGACGCTCGTTTCGGCATACAGCCCAAAGCGGACGCCTTCGTCACCATGTTTGATACCCTAAGTCTGTCTTAGGGTAGCCAAACCCAATGCACGCCCTCTTCCAAGATTGGGCGACTTGCCGGGCACGCCGACGATCAGGAAGGTGGGGCTCTATGGCATGTGCGTGCAGTTCGTGAATGTTCCGACGCGATTACAGGTCGTGCTGCTACCGTCTGAACCAGAGATGTTCGTGAATGGCCCATTTTGCTGAATCGTGTAAGACGCGGGTGCGCTCGTGTTCATTTGCTGCTGTGCTTGTAGGCTAGACTGCGACAGGTTTGCCATCGCTGCGGAGAAGCGTGCTCTTTGCTCGTCGGCGGCGTCTTGATGCTCTTTGATCAAGTTATCTTTTGATTGCCCAAGATCATTACTGAGCAACGCATTTGAACGATTTAGCAGCACCTGCGCGTCCTTGATGGAGATGCGTCCGGTATCGACGAGGGTAGTGATGTCTAATTCGCGCATCATGGCTCGCCTATGGGCAGGGACATATTCTCCGAAAGCGTCCTTCCCATATTTGTTGAGAGCATCAAGGTCGCACGTGGAAACCGCCGTGAATTGACCGATCTGTATCGAAGGTGCGTTGCCTTGCACGCGCTTGACGCAAGCGGTTTCCGCCGCTCGCAACTTTTGAATACCTTCGGTAGAGCCATCATTAATTGGTTCTGGGGAAAAACAGGCAGAAAGTGAAAGCAGAGAAACGAGAGATACTTTTTTGATCACCTTGCAATCCAGTGTCTCGATTTGTAACGAAACGTGGTGGTAGACCATTTTGCTTCTGTATGTCAGCCCTGTACCAACGTTCAATGCCTTGGCGGGCTAGAGCTCAGGTCAAAGTTGCCAGCACGCCCTCCGGCATACCCTTCTCGACCATGCCGATGATGGCCCGCTCATAAATGCCCCACTGTAGCTCCTGCTCCATGTAAACGGCTTCGGTGAGCGTCTGGGGTTTGTGCCCGATGAGCTTCTGTGCAACCGAAAGCTGGCACTCAGTCACGCCAGCCAAGTGCGCCCGGCGCATGAAGGTGCCAAACGATTTCCGGAAGCTGTGGAAGTTCACCACGCCGTCACTTTCCAAACCCAGCACGGCCCGCCGCAGGCCCGTGAAGCGCTGCGAGAAGACATGGCCGCGCTTCTTGCCCACACCGCCCGGCCTGCACTCAGGAAACAGAACGGCGTCAGGCTCACCCGTGGCTTCGGCATCCCGCAAGCGTCTCTCTATAATAGGCATCAGCAGCGGATGGAGCGGAACCTTACGGACGGAGTTATCAGTCTTGGCGTGCTCTTCGGTCACTTCGATGCCCCATAGCGACCCATGAGCGCCATCACGGTTCACGATGCGGCTCACCGTCAAGCTGCACAGTTCGTTCTCACGCGCTCCCGTCAGGAGAGCAATGCGCATCAGGTCCGTGAGCGGTGCTGTCCATGACCAGACGCCCCGGTGTCCTTCGTTCGGATCGGCGGTGAGAAGCTTGATCAACTCCCCTTCGCTGAACTCTCGTCCCTTGATCTTTGTCCGCCCGTCCCGCTCCGCACGCTTCTTCAGCCCAGCCGTCGCGCCAAGCCACGGGTTTAGCCCGTCGATGAGATGATGCCTGATTGCCCAATCCCACATCACCTTGAGCGGGCTGATAATGCGGCTCACGGTCTTGGGCGACAGGTCTTGATCCGCCAGCCACTCCCCGAACTCGCCTAGCACGGCCTTTGGGATATCCTCGACGGCCTGTGTCCGCAGGAAGGCCACGGGATCGGCGGGCTTCTCTAGTCCCTGACAGGAAGACAGATAGGTTCCAAAGTGCCGAAGCGTGGTCAGGTCCATCGCGACCATAGACGGCGACACGTCGCGCTCACGCTCTCTGATCCACCGATCCAGAAAGGCCGAAAAGGGCGTGACGTCGCCCTCGGCTATCTCCCGATACCGCTCGGCATATGCCGCCCCATCCTTGCCTTGGCTATCAAGACGGGCGGCCCGTTCCTCTAGGAAGTCGGCCATGCCATCCCGGAGCCTGTCGCGTGGGCTGATCGGACCATACAGGTCGTCATGGTAATCCGGCTTGTCGGAGGTCGTCTGAATCAGCCTGCGGGCTTCTAACGCCTCATCCGTCAGGCTGCCTTCACGGCTCCAACCCGACACCCAATCCTCATGAAGAGGTTTGAAACCCGCTCCAATCAGCTTGCGGTCAACGCTCTCCCGCATCTCCGCCAGCTTCTTGTCACGCCTCCGCAGGGCCGTCTTCAGGTCTCGGGTTTCAAGCGTTCCAAGCATGTCTTGACGGGTGCCGGATGCAATGCCCAGCGCCTTGCCTACGTCCGCCCGCCGGTCACGGGGGATGTGCATCCGAGCCTGCCAAGTGCCGCCCACGGTGCGCTTCAAACCATGCATGTCCGGTCCCTTTTTAGCCATGAGGGACTACCGCCAGACAACTACCGCCGAGGTAGCTGGTCACTACCGACAACACAGTGTAATGCGCTGATTTCATTGAATTTTCAAGATCGTGGTGGAAGGGGTTGGATTCGAACCAACGTAGGCGTACGCCAGCGGATTTACAGTCCGCCCCCTTTAGCCACTCGGGCACCCTTCCGACGCGGAGACGAATTACGGCGCTCGTCCCCTCCTGTCAATGCGGTTTCGTCACACAAACGTATTCCGTGTGCAGGCGAACAGGGGACACGCGGAATGATGACGGACGCGCACCGTAATCGTATAGCTGCATTCATGCCCAAACCCCGCTCATCAACTCCCCGCCCCCAGACCTCCTCCCGCCCCCAGCAGAGGCGCTCAGAACGCGCCGCACCGCATGAGCACCCGGGGCAGCCATCAGCCTCCCGCAACGAGGGCCAGCGTGCGCCTCGCGAGCATCGTGGCCGTGGGCGGCAAGGGGGTAAGCCCGGCGGGCCGTACTGGCTAGCTGGCGTTCACGCGGTGCAGGCCGCGTTGGAAAACCCCGCGCGCACCATTCTCCGCGTCCTGCTGACCACCGAAGCCCGCCCAGACTTCATCGAGAGACTGTCAACGCCGCTCCCCGCCTTGGCTGAGACCACAGACCGGGCGCATCTCGCGGCTCTTCTTGGAGCTGAAACGGTACATCAGGGCGTCGCGGCGCTGGTCGAACCTCTGGAATCCATGGATCTTGAGGACGCTCTGGAGCGCCCTGGCCCTGTGCTCGTGCTCGATCAGGTCACGGATCCCCGCAACGTCGGCGCGATTCTCCGCTCAGCCGCGGCGTTCGGCGCCGCATGTATCGTCATGCAGGATCGCCACGCGCCAGATGAGGGCGCCGCGCTCGCCAAGGCCGCTTCCGGGGCTCTTGAGATTGTGCCGCTGATACGCGTCGTTAATCTTGCGCGGAGTCTGGAGACGCTGAAGCGTCAGGATATCTGGACGATCGGCCTCGACGCAGGAGGGAGCCGCCTCAACGGGTCGTCGCTGGGCGGGCGACGCGCCGCACTTGTGCTGGGCTCGGAAGGAGACGGGTTGCGACGCCTCACCCGAGAAGCCTGCGACGAGATCGCCGGCGTATACATGCCGGGCCATATGGAAAGTCTGAACGTTTCCGTAGCGGCTGCGGTCGGCCTCTACGAACTGATTCGGGCCGATTGAGTAAAAGAAAAAATTCTACAGACGGATCAGCGCGATCACATAGATGATCGCCGCCATAGCCAGCGTGAAGCTCACAAGGCCGACAATCCGGCCACGCTGGCGACGATCAGCCTCACGTAACTCAGCCTCCGTCAAGCTGACGGAGGGTTGCTGTTCGATCATGCTCATGAAAGCCACCATGTCAGTGCATGATCCCCGAGCAAACCGCAGAACAGCAAGAAAAGATAAGCCAGCGAAAACCGGAACGACACCCGCGCAGCACGATCACCCGCGAGGCTGACGCCCGCATCGTCTTGCTTCTCCAGCAGCACCCGCACGGCGCAGGCCACGAACCCGAGACCGAGCAAAGTCGCCGTCAAGGTGTAGAGCGAGCCGCAAAGCCCCAGCACGGAAGGCGTCAGCGACACCGGCAGAAGAATCAGCGTGTAGAGAAGAATCTGCCAGCGCGTGTGCCGCGCTCCGCGCACGACAGGCAACATTGGAATGCCTGCACGCCCATAATCCTTACAGGCGTAAAGCGACAGCGACCAGAAATGCGGCGGCGTCCACAGGAACACGATCAGAAACATGACGACCGGCAGCACCGACAGCGATCCCGTCGCGGCGGCCCAGCCGATCATTGGCGGAAAAGCGCCCGCCGCCCCACCGATGACGATGTTCTGCGGCGTCGAACGCTTCAGCCACATCGTGTAAATAATCGCGTAAAAGAAGATCGAGAACGCCAGAATCCCGGCCGCCAGCGCGTTTGTCGCCAGCCACATCAATGCAACGGAAAGAACGGAAAGACCGACGCCGTAAACAAGTGTCTCATCAGCGGGAATACGACCACCGGGAATAGGGCGCGTCGCAGTACGTTGCATGACCGCATCAATATCGCGGTCGTACCACATGTTGATCGCCCCGGCCGCGCCAGACGCAAGGCAAATACATAAAATGCTGATCGCTGCGAGAACGGGATTCACCGGGCCGGGCGCGACAGCAAGGCCAGCTGCCCCCGTAAAGACCACCAGAGAAATCACTCTCGGCTTTAACAGTTGAACCCAGTCATGCGCCCGGGTCCCGACGCGGTCAGCGCGAAAACGGGGCCGCGCAGCGCGATCGACAAGGCTCGCGCCGCTCATCGCGCAACCTGCGCAATCGTCGCGCCATCAGTCGATCGCTCACCCAGGAAAACACCAAGAGCAACAACAGCCAAAGCCAGCAATGACAGACCGAACGCGACGCCGCTGACGATTTGCAGCACCCCTCCAGCATGCGAAACCGCCAGGTTGCCCAGAATGGACCCGGCAAACATAAACAGAAACTGGAATCGCGCCGCGGCGGCAGGGTACCAACGCCCGGCGCTATCGAGCCAACCGTAAAAGGCCCCGAATAACGCCAGAGCGGATGCGCTCAGTACGGCGGCATGAACGCTGTCACCCTCGGCCACACCAACCGTCCAGCCCGAAAGCAGCACGACGAAGAAACCGGACGTCCATAACAGTTGCACGCCTCCGCGTCCCGCAAACGAGACAGCCCGTCGCCACAAACGCGACATCCAAAGGGCGCCAAACGTGAGCGAGCACAACGCCGCCAGCCCTGTCTCGAAAGAGACGACCGGCGCCAGCGCCTGATGCGTCATCATCGCATGAGCCCAAATTACCGGCCCGCCGACGCCTGCCGCCACCGCCACAGCGCGCCCGACGTGGTTTTCAAGAGCAGAAGCTCCCCGATCATCGTCTTGACCTGCGGCGGGTTCGAACGCACGTGACGCCAGACCAAGCGCCGCAACGAGCACGACAATCATCGCGGGCGTCTCGAAAGACGTCAGCGCATCCGACGCTGACGCTCCAGACACCAGCGTTCGGGTCAAGCCTGCCGCCAGCACCGGAACCGAGAACAACAACCCGGCTGCCGCCGCGACCTGCGTCCATAAAAACAGGGAGAAACGGTGCACCGAACCGCGTTCACCGGAAGCGACAGATGTCCGGCTATCCAGAATTCTGCTGAGAACCGACGTCGCCATCACGACGGCTCCCAGACACCACACGAGCCCGCCCCACACGCTTGTCGCCGCCCCTGCCGCACCAAAGAACAGCAGCAGACTGGCGATCATAAACACGAGAGACAGCGATAAAAGCCGAGCACAAATCGCGCTGGCGCCAACACCGCGTCGCAGCTCCGCCGGAGCCAAAAGCGCTCCGAAACCGCCCAGCAACGCAGGCAGCGCAACATACAGCACCATTGCGATCGAATGCGCCTGACCGGCCTTCTTTGCGAGATTGGAGGGAAGAAGGCCAAATTGCGACGCGAGCGTAGCCGCGCCGGCCGCTGCTCCGACCGCGCAGGAGAACACTACATATCCCACGCCAGATCGAGGAGATGAAGACCGTTCAGCGGTCAACCCGGACATCGAACGGGACAAAGCGTCTACTGTTTCAGACATGGCGCCGAGTGTCTCTCCACCTCCGACGATACGCCTCCTGAACCGCCACCCACGTCTGTTCGACGAAGCGGCGCGGCGTCATCGCATCTATTTCATCAACCTTAACGGGATTTCACGTCGCCATGAAGCCCGTTGACGGCGTCAGCGGGACAGACCTGCATCACCGACATTGCACCTACGCGCACGCCAATCCCAACAAACCGATGCGTAGCGTCAGGCGCCTTCAGGCTGCGGCGCGGCGACCTGTTCGTGCTTCAACGTCACCAGAGTAAAAATCCCCGCCGGCGGAACAGCTTCGATCCGGGCGCGGCGTATGTCTTCGGGCGGCAGCAACGCCTCCATGGCGAAATCAGGATGCCAGCCCAGAGAGTGGGACGCGCGCGCCATGCCGCGCTCAACCGCGCCACGCAGACCGTTCGGCGCAAGAAAATGATTCACGAACAGAATATGACCGCCGGGCCGAACAACGCGCTTCAGTTCTTTCAGCAAACGGCGCGGATGCGGAACGACCGAAGCGACGAACATTGCGACTGCAATGTCGAACGAAGCATCCGGAAAGCGCGTGTCCTCCGCATCCATCTCCAGAAGCATTTCGACGTTGTTCAGGCGTTCGCGGCGAACCCGCTCCCTGGCGCGGGCCAGCATGTCGGAAGACAGGTCTATCCCAGTGATCCGCTTACCCGGGACGTAATGCGGCAGCGCAAGCCCAGTGCCTACGCCAACCTCAAGCACGCGCTCACCCGGCAGGGCATTGACGGCGGCCACGGCGCGGCGGCGACCAAACGCGGACACCCCGCCAAACACAGCGTCATAGACTGAAGCCCAACGCTTATAGGCGGCCTTAACCGCGTCGGCGTCGAGGGCGACCTTGGGTCCATGAGACTCGGGTATCGAAGAGGCCACTTCCACCGACTCGGCGCGGACGCCTTGCAAGACTTCGCTCATGCCCCCTATCTGCCCGCCACCGCGAAGTTCTACAAGAGGCTGCGTATCGTTACACTTCGTCGAGCGCTTGCAAACGCAGCGACCGACCTACAGCATAATGGAAGCCCCCGCGCTGGCCCGGAACACGGACCTGAGCGAAACAGCCCGGAAACGCGAGGACACTCATGCTGCAAATCATTATGCCCCTCCTGTGCGTCATCATCTGGAGCGGCATGTTCGGCTACTACTTCCGCCAACAGTTGTGGGATCTGAGGGACCGTTTCGGCTCGGACAAACCCAAGGGGCCTGTGCCGGAAACAGAGCACACCGCAGCGCAGCCAGAGCCTCCGGCGAGGCCGGACGGCGCCTGAGCCCGCGTCAACCCGCTGACAGGCGGGCTTCGATGCAATCCCAGAGAAGCCCCGCCGGGTTGACGCCGTCGAACCGGGCCAACTCCTGCAGACCGGTCGGCGACGTAACGTTGATCTCTGTCAGCCAGTCGCCAATCACGTCGATGCCGACAAAAATCAAACCCTTCTCCCGAAGCATCGGGCCGATCGTCTCACATATCTCTCGGTCACGCGGAGTCAGGTCGACCTTCTGAGCAACGCCGCCTACATGCATGTTAGACCGAGCCTCGCCTTCCGCCGGAACGCGATTGATGGCGCCAATAGGCTTCCCATCCGCCAGAATGATTCGCTTGTCGCCAGCCCGTACAGCTGGTTCGTAACGCTGGATCATCAGCGGCTCGCGAGAACGGGCGAAATGCATTTCCAGCAAAGCGTTGAGATTCTGGTCGTCTTCGCGAATGCGGAAAACGCCGCTACCTCCGTTGCCGAACAGCGGCTTGACGATGATGTCCCGCCATCTGGCGCGAAACGCACGAATTTCAGCCACATCCCACGTGACAAGCGTCGGCGGCATCAATTCCGGGTAGTGCGTGACCAGCAGCTTCTCCGGTGAGTCGCGCACCGACCGGGGATCGTTCACGACTAGCGCACGTCCGGGACCGGTTCCGTGAATATGCTCGAGCAGATGCGTCGCGGTGATGTACGCCATGTCGAACGGCGGATCCTGACGCATCAGGATCACGTCCATGTCGCCCAGATCACGACGAACAGCGGCGCCAAAACGCGCGTGATCGCCCTTTTCCCGCTGCACACTGACCGGTCGCACGCTCGCCGTGACGCGACTCGTCCGCCCACGCCCCGGAGTATGGGCGCCTTCCGTCAACGCAAGCGACTCAACGCCGTAGACAAAAAGATTATAGCCCCGGGCCTGTGCCTCAAGCATCAGGGCGAATGTCGAATCGCCGTTGATGTCGATCCCCTCGAGGGGGTCCATCTGCACCCCGACGTCAAGCTTACGGGCCATAGCCGAATTTCCTCCATTGAGCGGTCGACACTAGAACAGTTTCGTCCCGCCGAAAACGCTCAGCCCTGTGGCGGCGGGTAGGAAATCTCCAGCAGCTCCAGTCGCTCGGGCCCGCGCGGTGTGTTCAGAACCACCTCATCCCCAACGCCATGCCCGAGCAACGCACGCGCGACCGGCGCCAGCAGGCTGACCTGCCCCTGAGAAGAATCCGCCTCATCGGCGCCGACGATAGTCACGGTGGTTTCCCGATCACTCTCATCGACATACAGCACCGTAGCGCCGAAAAACACGCGATCCCGCCTGGTCTGGGCTGCTGGATCGACCGCAATGGCGTTTTCGACGCGCTGCGTGAGAAACCGGATGCGCCTGTCAATCTCACGAAGTCGCTTCTTGCCGTAGATATAGTCGCCGTTCTCGGAACGATCGCCGTTGCCAGCCGCCCACGACACGATTTCGACCACGGACGGCCGCTCCTGCTTCAGCAGACGCGTCAGCTCCAGCCGCATCGTCTGTAAGCCACCCGGCGTCACGTAGCGCGCCAGTTCGGCGCCAGCGTCGGGCGCGGCGGCGGTCATACACCCAACCCTTTCACATCAACGTCCGACGTCAGCCGATCGCCTGCTCGCTGATCGCCGTGTCCATCTCCAGAAAGCTGGGCATGTAATGCACGGGGATGTCCTTTCTACCGATCTCGACACTGACCTGCGGGGCGTTGCCCTGAAGATGAGCCACGAATACCACGCGAATGAGATCGTAGTAACTGGCCTCCTCTTCGGCGACGCTGCGCATACGTGTCGCAATTGGCCCCACGATCCCATAAGCCAGCAGCACGCCGAGAAAAGTTCCAACCAGAGCGCCCGCAATCATTTCACCAAGCACCTCTGGCGGCTTAGTGATCGAACCCATCGTCTTGATCACGCCCAGCACTGCGGCGACAATGCCCAGAGCAGGCAACGCGTCAGCGAGCTGCTGCATGCCATGCGAAATATGCGTTTCTTCTTTCAGGTTTTTCGCCAACTCACGCGTCATGACGTCGTCGATCTGAAATGCGTCGTCCATATTCATGCTCATCATCCGCAGATAATCGCAGATCATGTCGCGAGCGCGCTCATTGTCACGAATCTTGGGATAGGCAGCGAAAGCAGTGCTCTCTGTCGGCGTCTCGACGTGGCTCTCCAGCGCCATCAGACCCTGCGACTGCGCCAGACGTGTGAAGAAGAACAGCAGGCCGAGCAAATCCATATAATCGCGCTTGCCATAGCTCGGCCCTTTCAACGCGGATTTGAACGCAGCGGGCACATGCTTCAGATCACCCATGGAATTGGCCATGATGAACGTACCAATTCCGGCGCCGAGAATTGTAAGCAACTCGAAAGGCATCGAGGCCAGAAGCGGCGCGATGGCCCCTCCTGACGCTACAAACGATCCGAACACACACAGCAGCAGAAAAACGAGGCCGCCGATCACCAGCATTTACTGAAATCCCACTCTTGAGCGCCATTACTATTTGAAACGGAAACCATTCGCGTCATTTGGCGGCGCCTGCACCAGAGATCGCCGCCGACGTACCTACGCTTTCTGGGGCCAGATGATCGCGATGAAGGATAAGCACCACGCGGCGATTTTCCGGCGCGCCAGGATCATCGGGACGCGCTAGGTCATGGTCTCCGACGCCAACCACCTCTCTGAGCCTCTGGTCCGGAAAACCATTGTCCGTCAGAATTTGCCGCGCCGCGTCCGCCCGCGCGCCAGACAGTGTCCAGTTCGACATTTTGCGTCCGCGATAGAGCGCGCCATCCGCATATCCATAGACAGAGAGCTTCTCAGGCAAAGCCGTCAGATACGGAGCTATGACACGCAACAAAGCGACCGCGCGGTCGGTCAACCGCGCCGAACCGTTATCGAACATCGATTTGCGATCAGATTCACTCAGCTCGATCTTCAACCCGGCAGGAATAACGGCTACGGCGACCTGCCCCGCATCCGCCGCCACCGTCGGCGTCTGGGCAAGCACCCGCTTTAATTGATCTGCCCCTGCCTCCAGAGCCCTCTGCTCCGCTCTGGCCGCATCCGCCTCCCCAACCGCAATCGATGGTCCTGCCCGATCACCGCCGACTGGCACGATGCGCAGGATCGCTGGTGGCGCGAGTGTCTGGCGACCCAGACTGCGGTCAAGGAAGGACGGCTGCGGCGCGACCATCGCTCCGCGCTCCTCATGCGCAGGGCCGGAGCCTGCGTCACTGCGTCCGGGAACAGCTCCGGGCTCGGGCCCGAATCCTCCGACCCGCCCAGGCTCGGACACCGCGATCACACCAAGCGATTTACTCGCCGCGGCACGGAGACTTGCTACGCCCGCCGCGCCGGACGCACTGGCGCTTCCCGCACTCGCCGCGCTGCCTGCGCTTCGGCTGTCAGCGCTTGTCGCCGTCTGCTTGTTGTCAGATGACGATGCGTTTGTCGGGGTGTCCTGCGGCTGAACCTGCAAGGCGGGCGAGCCGCTATTAGCCATCGGGTTGAAGAAATTGGCGATGCCACGCCGTCGCTGCTCGGTCGTGGCGTTGATCAGCCACATGACAAGGAAGAACGCCATCATCGCGGTCACGAAATCGGCGTAGGCGATCTTCCACGCGCCGCCGTGGTGTCCGGCGCCGCCGCCGCCGCCGCGACGCACGATGATCGTCGGTCCCTTGTTATGTCCGTTCCGTTTCGCCATCCGCTCCCACGCCTCCGCCGACATGCTGGCGGGCGCAGCTTAAGGGCGGCTTAACGGGCGGGCGGAAGGCGGTAGAAACCCGCCTGCGGACACGACAGGCGGTAAAGAACGTAGCGCTCGGCCTCGACGCCGCGTCGTGCGCGGACCACCGTCGCCACCGTTTCCGCCCCGCGCATCCACCCCGCGTTCCTGGGCGGATCACGACGAGCGTTATGCAGCAGATAACCGCCGCCGCCGCATGCGACAGGGGGAAGACCAAAATATGCCCAGCGATCGTCGGCCCCCGCTACGACGCGTCCCGGAAGACGCAACGCCAGTTCCGAAGCCAGTCCGTAATCGTCGGCGGCGACGAAAGCCGCGCCTGCAGTTCGTGCGTCGACGTCCCGCACGAAGGCGGGCCACCCACCACCCTGCCGCAACGCGACGTCAAGATGACGTCCCAGCGGAAACACCGCAGTCAGAGCCTGAAGAATCACCAACACGCTCAGCGCCCCGCCCGTCAACGCGGCGGCGAACCGCCAGCGGACATCCACCCGCGCGGCCAGAACAGCGAAAACGGGATATATGATGACCGGCCAGTTCGCCTGAACCCGGTCGCCAAGCGCGTGCTGCGCAAACACCACCAGCGGGACGCCAACCAGACAAAGCAGCAGCCTGTCGGCCGCGTCGCGCCGACGCGACGCGACCCATACGCCTGCGATGAACAGGGCGAAAATCGCGGGCGTCGCGAGGCCGACCTGCCCACCAAGCAACTCCCCCAGAAACTGCGCTGCGCGGGCGGGTCGCCAGTCCGCCGCCCGTCCGCCTTGCCTGACGAAACTCGCCCAGCCATGCGTCGCATTCCACCAGAAGACCGGCGCAGTCAAAACTGCTCCCGTGACGGCCGCCAACCATGGCCACGGTCGCGCAAGCCCGCCTCGCCCCTCTTTCGTGAGCACCAGCCATACCGCAAGACCCGCAGCAGGCAGAGCCATCGTATATTTGCTGTCGAAGCCAAGCCCGACAGCGACGCCAACAGCGAGCCACCACATCGGCGAGCCATCTAGGGACAGGCGCGCCAAGGCCAACAGAAAGAGCGCCACGAAAAACAGCAGTGGCGTGTCCGGGGTCATCGTCACAGACCCGACGCCCAGCGCCAGAGTCGCGTTCAGGAGAACGCCCGCCATGATCGCGCCGGCGTTCTCCCGCCCGTCTGGCCGCACGAGACGAAACAGATCACGCGCCGCAGCTACGATCATGACTGTGCCCACCGCCGTCGCCAACGGAGCCAGCACCCGAATCCCGAATGCATTGTCGCCGAAAAGGTCTGTGCCCGCCCGTATCCACAAGGCGGCCATCGGCGGGTGGTCGAGGTATCCGCCTTGCAACCCCCGCGACCAGACCCAGTAATAAGCCTCGTCGGGCGTCACCGGCAGAAGCGCAGCCACGATAAGGCGCAACAGGGTTGCCGCCGCCAGCCAGGCCGCAGGCGAGCGAACCGTCTGGCGGATTTTCACGACGACTTCCGACTTCTCTTGCAGCCGGCGTCCAGCCGCGCAGTCGTCACCTCGGCCGCCATATCAGGGTCGACGACACGGCGTAGTTCCACACGACGCCGATCACTGCGCCCGCAGCGCTCGCCTGTCCCCAACCGTCCCCGCCCGCACGGAAAAGTTGCGCTATGCCGATATTCGCCCAGGCGCCCACCGACGACACCAGAAGAAACGCTACGAAACCGCCGAAAAGACGCGGACCACGCAGGCGTCGATCGCGATAGGTGAACGTGTTGTCGAGCCAGAAATTCGCCAGAATGGCGGCGACGGTGCCTATGGTCTGGGCGACCTCGAAATCCGCGCCCCCAATACGCATGACGTTCATGACGATCAGATTCACTGCAACGCCGATCGCGCCCACACAGGCGAACGTCAGGAACCGCACCGGCAGCCAGCCATGAAACAGCTTGTCCAGCAAAAGCCCGGCGAATTGCAGCAGAACCAGAACGTCCAGCTTGCTTTCGCCAGCGACGCGCGGGCGGAACACACACGGTATTTCCTCGACCCGGACCTTTTCAGGGGCAGACATGATCAGATCCATCAGGATCTTGAAGCCCTGCCCCGATAGCCTCGGCGCAATGCGCTGAAACAGCGTCCGGCGCAACGCGAAGAAGCCACTCATCGGGTCTCCGACCTTCACCGGCAACACCATCTGCGCCAGACGGATGCCGCCATCGGACAAGGCATGACGCCAGGCATTCGCCAAACCGCTGTTGTCGCCGCCCTCTACATGGCGGCTTCCGACCGCGATGTCGCAGCGCCCTTCCGCCAAGGCGTCAATCAATGCGGGCAATCGCGATTCGTCGTGCTGCAGATCCCCGTCCATGACGGCGACGTAGCGGGCTGACGACGACAGAGCCCCTTCGATCACCGCCGAAGACAAGCCGCGCCGCCCAATACGGCTGATTCCACGCACGCGCCAGTTCTCCTCCGAAAGCGCGCGGACCTCGTCGATCGTACCGTCGGGTGAATCGTCGTCGACGAACACCACTTCCCAGTCGCGCCCCTCAAGCGCAACGGTCAGCGCGTCCACCAGAGGCCGGACGTTCGCCGCCTCCTTGTAACACGGCACAACGACTGTGATCTCCGGGCCGCCGTGACGCTCCGCGTCTGTCTCGATAGCGAAATACGTTCCGTTTTCGAGCCCGCCTGAGCGTCCGGCGGCCATCGGCGTTACAGTCTCTACCGTCATAACGCGGCCTCGTTCAGATCTGCCGGTCTCGCAGGTTGAGACAGGCTGGTGCGAATCGTATGAAGCGTCTGAACGCGCGCGACATGCGGCGCTTCGGTCAGACGACGAGTCAACCGGTTCTCATGCGCCGTATCCCGAGCCACCAGATGAACAAGGAAATCAACGCCGCCACGAAGCATGTGACACTCGCAAGCTTCCGGCCATGCGGCGATCATCTCCTCGAACTGCAACAGGATTGCTTCCTTCTGACTGTCGAGTCCGATCAGCGCGAACATCGTGATCGGCCACCCCAAAGCCTGCGGATCAGTGTCGGCGCGGTACCCTCGTATGACGCCTTCTTCCTCCAGCCTGCGGACGCGGCGCAAGCATGGCGGCGCCGAGATGCCGACGCGGCGCGCAAGCTCCACGTTCGTCATGCGCCCGTCCGCCTGAAGTTCGGCCACGATCCGCCGGTCGACCGCATCCAGTTCCGTCACAAGATTCCGCCTTTTCACGCACGGTTCGGCGGCGGGTATAGGACGAACGACGCTGCTTGCGCAAAGCCGCCTTCAGTGACGGCGCAGATGACCCGACTGTGACGGCGCGCAAACCCGGCGCGACTTGCCGGGACGTTCTCACGCCGCCATATGTAACTCACAGTCACTTCGTCGGCGCCCGGCGGCGTATCCGCCAAGCCGCACGCAGACGCCCACGGATAATCGACCCCATGAACGAACCCGTCACGACCGACCTTTTAATCATCGGCGCCGGTCCCGCCGGTTATACCGCCGCGATCTACGCGGCCCGCGCCAACCTCAAACCGGTTCTGGTCGCAGGCCTGCAACCCGGCGGCCAGCTGATGATCACGACCGACGTGGAGAACTATCCCGGTTTCGCCTCCGCGATTCAGGGACCGTGGTTGATGGAGCAGATGGCGGCGCAGGCGGAGCATGTCGGAGCCGAGATCGTGCATGACATCGTGACCGAGGTGGAGTTTCGCCACGGCGACCCGTTCCGCGTCACGCTCGACGGCGGCGACGTCATGCACGCCCGCAGCGTCATCATCGCCACAGGCGCGCAGGCGAAATGGCTCGGTCTGCCCAATGAAAAGCGCCTGCAGGGCGCCGGGGTGTCGGCATGCGCGACCTGTGACGGGTTCTTCTTCAACGGCAAGAAAGTCGCCGTTATCGGTGGCGGCAACACAGCCGTGGAAGAAGCCCTTTACCTGACGCACCACGCGGAACACGTAACGCTGATCCATCGTCGCGATTCACTGCGCGCGGAAAAGATCCTGCAGGACCGCCTGCACGCCAACCCGAAGATTTCCGTAGTCTGGAACTCGGTCGTCGCAGACATCCTTCATGACGGAACGCCGCCCGCGGTGACCGGCGTGCGTCTGTGCGACACGCTGACCGAAACAATGTCGACCATCGACGTCGACGGCGTGTTCGTCGCCATCGGCCACTCCCCCAACACCGCGCTGTTTCACGATCAGCTCATGCTCGACGACGAGGGCTATATTATTACCCAGCCCGGCTCGACGCGCACCTCCATCCCCGGCGTATTCGCGGCGGGCGACGTGCAGGACAAGATCTATCGCCAGGCCGTCACGGCGGCGGGCTCGGGATGCATGGCGGCTCTCGACGCCGAGCGGTTCCTCTCCGGAATCGCCGCAGTCTGAAATCGTTACGCCTGCGGGTTGCAAACGCTTGACCTGAACCGCCGATTCCTGCACGAGAACGACAGGCATCGTGTTTTCGGGCGTCCGGCGCGCAGGCGACCCGCGTCCAGACAGGGAGACAGATGTGGACTGGGATAAACTAAGAATTTTCCACGCGGTCGCAGAGGCCGGGTCATTCACTCACGCGGGGGAAGTTCTGAACCTCAGCCAGTCCGCCGTATCCCGGCAGATTTCTGCGCTTGAGGATGTGCTTCAGGTTCCGCTGTTTCACAGGCACGCGCGTGGATTGATCCTGACCGAGCAGGGCGAGACGCTCAACCAGACCGTCCGCGAGGTTTTCTCCAAGCTGGAAATGACCCAGACTCTCCTGACAGAGAGCAAGGAAAAAGCAGCCGGAAGGCTTCGCGTCACCACGACGACCGGCTTCGGAAGCTGCTGGCTCATGCCGCGCCTGCACCGTTTCATGGAGCAGAATCCCGAGATCGCTATCACCATGATCCTCGAGGATAACGACCTCGATCTCGGCATGCGGGAGGCAGACGTCGCAGTACGCATGCACGCGCCCCGTCAACCGGATCTGATCCAGCGTCATCTCGCCGACTTCCCACTGCCGGTATACGCCGCGCCGTCCTACATCGAATCTTACGGCATGCCGACGTCGCTCGACGATCTGGCGACGCACAAGCTGGTGGCGTTTGGCGGCTACCATCCTCCGGTGCCCCACATAAACTGGCTGCTTGAAGCCGGGTTAAACGACGGAACGCGCCGCGCGGCGCGCCTTGAAGTCAACAGCATGGCCGCCATGGCGGACGCCATCGCTTCCGGGCTCGGCATCGGGTCCATCCCCGGCTACGCGGCGGCGGAGTACCCACACCTCGTCAAAATCCTGCCGGACATAAAGCACCCGGCTGTGGAGGCGTTTTTCGTTTACCCTGAAGAGTTGCGCAGTTCGAAGCGCGTCGCCGTCTTTCGCGACTTTCTCACCAGCGAAATGGGCCTGCGCGGGTAGAGAAACCCTGGTGGGGCCGGCGTCCCACCTCTCCTTCGGCCCAACTCACTATCCGGTTTTTTCAAACTCCCGAAACAGATACGCTCAGAAGCATTTGTCAGGCACGCCTTCCGATCCGGACGTTTTTGAAATACGGAGCGGCAAAGGCGTATCCTTTCATGGATACCTCTCCGTTCACGGTCGGCCGCCGTAACGGTTGGAGAATCAGCCCGCGCCGAAATCGAACGCGACTGCACGCTTCGGGAGCCCCCGCATTTGAACCTGTGCCGCATTTTCATTCTTCGGCCGGTCGCGACGACTCTGATGGCCTTGGCGTTCCTCGTCTCCGGCGCTTTGGCTTACAGATTAATGCCAATTGCCGATCTGCCGAATATTTCGGTGCCAGTCATCTATGTGATCGCGAACCAGCAGGGCAGTTCGCCGCAACAGATGGCGAGCGCCGTGACGACGCCGCTGGAGCGGCGGCTGGGGACCATCGCCGGACTGACGCAGATGACGTCCGACACGACGGACAAATCATCGTTCCTGCTACTCTTCTTTGACGATAATCGGGATATCGACGGCGCCGCCCGCGACGTTCAGGCCGCGTTACAGGCGGCGCGGCAGGACATGCCGAGCACGCTCATCGACAATCCGCAATATTACAAGGCCAACCCAAGCGACAATCCCATCATCGTCGCCGCCCTGACCTCTGACACGCGTCCGCTGATCAAACTCCGCGACTTCGCCGAAACACGACTTATGCCGCAACTCGCAGGCATTCGCGGCGTCGGCTGGGTGCAGACAGAGGGCGTCGCAAAGCCGTCCGTCCGGGTCGAAATGAACCCCTACGCGCTTTACAAGTTCGGGCTCGGTTTTGAGGACATCCGTTCCGCGCTGGCGTCGGCGAACGCCAACACGCCGAAGGGATTCATCGACGCCGGCGGCCTGCGCATGACGCTCGCCACCAACGATCAGGCGCGTGAGGCGGCGCAATATCGCGACCTCATCGTCGGGTATCGCAACAACCGTCCAATCCGTCTGACAGATATCGCATCGGTCAGCGATGGCCCGCAAAATGAACGGCAGGCCGCATGGTTCGACGGTCATCCCGCCGTGCTCGCCATCATCCGTCCACAACCCGGCGCGAACGTCATTGAGGTCACGGATCAGATCAAGGCGCACGCGCCGATGTTGCAGAGCGTGCTGCCCGGCGACGTGAAGCTCACACTGCTCGACGACATGTCAAAGAGCATCCGTTCAGCGCTGGCGGACACGCAGCTGACACTGCTGATCTCAGTGGCGTTGGTCGTCATCGTCGTGCTCGCTTTCCTGCGCTCGTGGCGCTCGACGCTCATACCGGCCGTTACCGTACCTGTGTCGCTGGCCGGCTCCATTGCGATCATGCATCTGCTCGGGTTCTCGCTCGACACTCTGTCGCTGATGGCGTTGACCATCGCGACCGGCTTCGTCGTCGACGACGCCATCGTCGTGGTCGAAAACATTGCCCGTCACATGGAAGACGGCATGGACCGAATGGAGGCCGCGATTCTCGGATCGCGAGAAATATCCTTCACCGTGCTGTCGATCACCATCTCGCTCATCGCGGTGTTCCTGCCGTTGCTGCTGCTGAACGGCACGGCGGGCAAGATATTCTTCGAATTCGCGATGACGCTGGCGACCGCAGTCTCAATCTCACTCCTACTCTCGCTCAGCCTTACGCCAATGATGTGCGCATACCTCCTTGAGGTGCACCATGGCGGCCCGGCCCAGCAGGGCTCAGGTCTGGCGCGGCTGGCGCATCTGGCGTTCGACGCAGTGGAGAACACGTTGAACGCGATGGTCGGTCTCTATATGCGCTCGCTCGACCGCACGCTCCGCCGCCGCTGGCTGGTTCTCGCTTCTCTCCCGCTGAGTCTGGTGGCGACGGTCGGGGTCATCATTGTGATGCCAAAGACCATCCTGCCCGCCGAAGACATCGCGCTGCTCTCCGCCTACCTGCATGCGGACGAAACCAGTTCCTTTTCGTCAGTGTCGACAAAGACTCGCGCCGTGGTCGACGCCATGATGAAGGACCGACAGGTCACGTCGGTCGTCGCGTTCACGGGAGACGACGCCGCGAACGAGGCCGAAGCCTTCTCGGAACTGACTGACAAATCCACGCGTAGCGAAACCCCGGAAACCATCGCTGCGCGCGTTCAGAAACGCGTCGCCGACATTGCCGGGCTGGACGCGCATATTTCCAACTCCGGCGACGTGAATGGCGGCGGCGGGCGCCAGCACAGAGGCAATTACAACTATGTATTCCACGGCGAGAACGCAGACGACGTCTACGTCTGGGTGCCCCGTCTGGCGGAAGCATTGCGCAACAACGCGATCCTCAAGGACGTCAGCACCGACATCCAGAACACTGGCGCTTCGGTTCATGTGAATATCGATCGCGACAACGCCGCGCGGCGCCTGATCACCCCCCAGTTGATCGGCAACGCGCTTGAGGACGCTTACGGCCAACGGACGGCGTCCAGTATTTCGACGCCGCTTACGACCTATTATGTCGTCATGGAGGCCGCGGCGCGTTACCGTCAGAGCCCCGACATCCTCAACAGTATGTGGGTTTCAACCTCTGGCGGCACGGCAGGCGGCGGCACGGTGTCGAACTCGATACGCGTTAAACTCCCCGACACCACGGAATCCAAGCAGGCCTCGCTTAGCCAGCAATCTTTCCGCAATCAGATCGCCAACCGACTGGCGGGCGGAAACGGCGCCTCAAACGGGTCGGCAGTCTCGTCGTCCTCCGAAACAATGGTGCCGCTCACGACCGTCGCGTCTTTATCGTATTTGCCGACGCCGCTGAGCATCAGCCACACCGACAGCTTCGTGTCGGGGACGGTCTCGTTCAACCTGCCTAAAGGCAAGGGAATCAGCGATGCGGAAACCGAGATCAAGCGCGTGCGGACCCTCATTCACATGCCTGCCGAAATTCAGGGCGGCTTCACCGGCCGGGCGGCGGATTTCAACAAGACGCTGATCAATGAGCTCCTTGTCTTCATCGCCGCCCTGGCGACGATGTACGTGACGTTGGGCGTGCTTTACGAAAGCTACGTCCATCCACTGACGATCCTGTCCACGCTACCTTCGGCCGCGATTGGGGCGGTACTCGCTCTATGGGTCACGGGCCAGTCCTTCTCGCTGATCGCCATGATCGGCGTGATCCTGTTGATCGGCATCGTCAAAAAGAACGCGATTCTGATGATCGACTTTGCGCTGCAAGCCGAGCGTGAGGGCGGCATGACCCCGCAGGCGGCGATCCGCGAAGCCTGCCACAAGCGGTTTCGACCAATCCTGATGACGACGCTCGCCGCCGCTCTCGGCGCGGTTCCACTGGTTCTAGGCAACGGATATGGCGCGGAGCTGCGACGCCCTCTCGGGATCGCCGTGGTTGGCGGTCTTACCATGAGTCAGTTGCTGACCTTGTATTCGACACCCGCCGTTTATCTACTGATGGAAGGGTTGAGACGACGCGTCGCGGGACTCTGGCGGAAACCTGACGGTGGAACGAGGACACTGCGCTCCAAACCTGCTTAACGCGCTTTCTGTATAGATTTATAATTTTTTTTTACACAATTGGCGGATGCTGCCCAATACATTAAGTTTACTACGTAGATGTGAATATAGCGGCGTGACGCCGCGTTGACGACGGCGCGCCATGTTTGCTTTACATTCTACAGCCACATGACGGAAGAGAAGTACGCCCTATGTTAAAGTGCTGTAAAACGTCCTCCAAGAACGGCGAGAACACCACCGGCCGCCGTTGCTGCAGGAAAGTTCTGGGGCTTGTCGCCGCCGGAGCCGCTGTCTTCTTTTTTCTAAAAAAACGCAGCAAAGAGTAACCAGAAAACGCGCAGGTCGGATGGCCCAGCCTATCAAGCTGGTTGATTATCCGACCTGATCACGCCAACGCTTTCGACTGCGCGATGCGGCGTGGAAAATTTATGCAACCCCTTGCAAAATATTCTGAATTACAATGCCGCTGCGGCGCAGCTTCGCGCGCGTCTGCTTGGGCCGCCGGGATCGCTCTTTGTATTTAAAAATTTTCTTAATAAATCTTTGCCTTGCTCTCATGCGCAAACGACGCGCCAAAAAAACCCAGAGAGTGAGCAATGACCACTCAAGCGTATTTCTGATTCGATTGAGCTGATCCAGCCGGCGCCTGCATTCCCTGCACCATTACAAAAAATTTGCTATCTATCGACAACTTCAATGACATACCTTGGAAAAGGAAATAATTGATCGAATTAAACATGACGGGTGGTATTATTTATTGAATATTTTAGAAAAAATACACAAAACAAAAACAGAAACCGACAGTAATCAATCGCACGCGCACGATAAAAAGTAAAAATATGTAATCCTTAACCCAAAAATATCCACCCACTACCGTTTATTCGTAATTTTTCAGACAATGCGCAAGTCGTAATTGACTGTCACAACGAACTTGTCTCTGCGAGAGATATCAAAAAACTCTCCGACATAAGCAAAATTTTACACCGACAGCGCAACAAAATTCCTTTTCGTTTCAAATTCATGGCATGCCGTCGGAAGAAAATCAGCGGTTGAAGTCATCCAAAAAACTGTTCAACCCATAGAACAATCACCCTTCAGTGGCGGTTTGATCATGTTTTTTCGCTTCATGCGGTGTAAATTCGGATATCGCAGAACAGAAAAAGTATCTCGAAAAACTTTCCCAAACGGTATTGCGGTGAAAGCGCGCTGCGATTATTTGTCAACCGTTCGATTCCACGTTTTCTCCAAAAACTGATGGCTCTTCTGACCGAAGAGCCAAGTCATCCGAACGTAACGGAGTTTTTCATGACTGAGATAAAGCAGGGCTCCCCCCTTCTTGACCTGACTGCACAGATCGTTTCCGCGCATGTTTCGAACAATACTTTTGCGTCGGAAGCTTTGCCTGCCCTTATCCGCGACGTATACACAGCTCTTGAGGCCGCTGGTCAGGCCGCGCCGGAGCCCGAGAAGCTGCAGCCCGCCGTTCCCATCAAGCGTTCGGTATTCCCGGATTACATCGTCTGCCTTGAAGACGGAAAAAAGCTCAAGATGCTGAAGCGGCATCTTCAGAGCGCCTACGGTATGACCCCTGAGCAGTATCGCGAGCGTTGGGGCCTGCCCACCGACTATCCGATGGTCGCGCCGAATTACGCCGAGCGCCGTTCGACACTCGCTCGCGAGATCGGCCTTGGCCGCAAGATCAGCGCGGCGACCAGCGCGCCTGCGGCGAGCGTCAGCGAGGACGACGAGGCGGTCGCTCCGCGCAAACGCGGACGCAAGCCTCAGTCGGCAGGCTAAACAGCAGCCTTGACGGTTCAGGCGCTCTTAAACGAGCGTCCGGATCACGCGTTGTGTGCAGAAACTGGAGTAAATGGTTCGTATGACCGAGGATGTCGATGCAGCCGTGGTCAGCGCCCTTTATCGGCGTCGTCTTCGGCTGTGGCGTGGAGCGTCTGTCGCGGCGTTCAGCGTCGCGCTACTTGTCGCAGGCGTCTCCGTCCACCGACATGCATCGCCGCTCGGCCCGCATCTGGCGCGTCTTAAGGTCCACGGCACGATAGGCTCCGACGTGTCGCTTATGACGCGCGCGCTGAAAACCGCGGAAAAAGACAGTTCCATAAAGGGACTTTTACTCGATATCGACAGTCCCGGGGGTGCCGTCACGGGGGGAGAGGCGCTTCACGACGCTGTCGAACGTTTCGCTAAAATGAAGCCTGTCGTCGTGACCATGGGGGGAATGGGCGCGTCGGCAGGTTACATGATTGCCGTTCCCGCAAAACGCATCTTCGCCCAGCGGGGCACGTTGACCGGTTCGATCGGCGTTCTGATGCAATCGCCGGATGTGTCCAGCCTTCTGGACAAGGTGGGCGTCTCGGTGGACGAACTCGTGTCCGGTCCGCTCAAAGGACAGCCGTCAATGGTTAAACCTCTCTCTCCTGAGGGCCGAACCATGCTTCAGGGGGTGGTGAACAACCTGTTTGAACAGTTTGTGACCATGGTGGCTACCGGGCGACATATGCCGGAAGAAAAAGTGAAAACACTCGCGGATGGACGGCCCTACACAGGCCAGCAGGCTCTTGCTCTCGGCCTGATCGATAGCCTCGGTGACGAAGACGACGCCAAAGCGTCCCTTGCCAAGCTATGCGCGCTTCCAGAAGATGCAAAAATTGAGACAATCGGCGAGAAGTCGAAACAGTTCTCTCTCCGCCACCGCCTGCTCGGTATGATCGGCGGCTCCTTCGCCACACTTTTCGGTTTCGGCGCCGAAGAATTGCTGCAAAACGAAACGCTTGGCATTGACGGCCCCGTTGCGATCTGGAAACCTTAGCCCCCATCGAGAGGGACGCGATGACCAGATCCGAACTCGTGGCCGAGATTGCTGCGGAAAATCCGCATCTTCTTCTTAAAGACGTTGAGCTGATCGTCCACACCATCTTCAACGAGATTGGCGGAGCTCTTGCGCGCGGCGATCGCGTCGAGCTTAGAGGCTTTGGCGCGTTCACAGTGAAGAAACGCAACGCACGCGCTGGCCGCAACCCCCGCACTGGCGACACTGTCGTCGTAGACGAGAAAGTGGTGCCGTTTTTTAAGGCGGGCAAAGAACTCCGCGAACGGGTCAATACCGGAGGCCTGCCCAAGAAAGAAGGCTGACTCGATAGCCTGACGTTGGCGGATGGCGCTTTTTTTGACCGCGGCTTGGCCTGTTTAGCGTAAAGTGCTTACCTGCCCCCGTCACGAATAATAAAAATATAGACAGGGCGCGCTGCTCGTCATTACCTCATGGTCGATTTGAGACATGGGATTATGATTCGTCCGTCACGCCTGACCTTCTGGACCGCTCCACCGCTCCACCGACCGTCTGGCCGGTGGATAATAGCCGCGCTCCATGATCCGGCGCGGGCGATCCCTATCCTCGCAGTTTGCGCCATTTTGTGGCTGACCGTCAGCGTCGCAGACGCTCACACCACGGCGCGCACGCGCGCTGCGCACATTCATTCGAAGAAACACCACTTCATGCTGCGAGGGTGCCTTTCTGCAGGCGCAGTGATTCCCGCCCATAACCGATCCATGCGTCCGATCGGCCATGGCGGGCGACTTTTCGCCCCAGTTGGTCACGCGATGTATTACACTGACGCCAAAGGGCGGTGTATGCCGGGAAAACACGCCCGACATCGAGGATAATATTGACGCGTAATTATCGCTGCCTGACTGTCAGGCGCACTCGCAGCCAAAAAAAGATTCTGTTACCCTGAATTCGGCAGGCCGCCAGCCTCCTCTTTGAACCGCACGGGTTTCTGAGCGCGTCATGTACGGCCAGTTCCTGCGGCGCAAATCTTACCTAGCAGGATACTCAGCGGACTTTCCGTTTCGCGCATGGAGAATGAAACGCAATGCTTGATTCCCCCGAACTGAAGCCGTTGACCGAGCAGACGTCACCGACGCCTGGTTCCGGCGTCACTGTCGTTCCGGTCATCCTTTCGGGAGGATCAGGAACGCGTCTCTGGCCGATGTCGCGCGCCAGCTTTCCCAAGCAACTTTGGCCGCTGCTGAGCGAATATTCGCTGCTTCAGGAAACGGTAGCGAGAGCCAGACAGGTCTCCCTCGCCTCACCAATCATCGTCTGTAACGAGGAGCATCGCTTCCTGATCGCCGAGCAGCTTCGGGAAGCAGGAGTCGAGCACGCACGCATTCTGCTGGAGCCCATAGGGCGCAACTCCGCCCCCGCCATCGCCGCCGCCGCGTTGCTTGTTGCAGAGACCGACCCCGGTGCGGTGCTTTGGATGATGGCCGCCGATGCAGCGATGACCAAACCCGGCGCCCTGCCTGCAGCGATGGATCTGGCCGTCGCCGGCGCGGAGCGCGGAATGGTCGTGACCTTTGGCATGCACCCGACACGACCCGAAACCGGCTACGGTTACATCGAGACGGGCGCGCCGGTGCCCGGCGTCCCGGGCCTGTCGCAAGTCAAAGCGTTCCGGGAAAAACCGGGCGTGAAACAGGCCGAAGAGTTCATCGACTCAGGCGATTACCTCTGGAACTCCGGCATGTTCGTGTTCCGGGCTGACACCCTGATCCGTGAAATGGAGCAGCACGCGCCGAAGGTGATGGAAGGCGTCCGCGCATCCTATGCCGCCCGCGCCAGCGATCTGGATTTCGAGCGCCTTGGCGCAGATGAATTCAAGCGCGTGCCTGATATCTCGATCGACTATGCGATCGCGGAAAAGAGCGCACACGTTGCGGTCGTGCCAGCCGATCTCGGCTGGTCGGACGTCGGCAGCTGGGACGCTCTGTGGGACATCAGCGGCAAAGACTCGCACGGCAATGTCAGCATCGGCGACGTATTGATCGAAGATTCGGCGAACTGCTACGTCCGGTCCGATAAATTGCTGACGGCGGTGGCGGGCGTCGAGGACGCGATCGTAGTCGTTACGGAAGACGCCGTACTGGTCACGCATCGCGATAAGGCACAGGACGTCAAAAAAGTTGTCGATCGTCTAAAGCGTGAGAAGCGTCCCGAGGCGGCAGTTCATAACCGCTGCTATCGCCCCTGGGGCTTCTACGAGAGCCTGATCCAAAACGACCGTTTCCAGGTGAAGCGGATCGTGGTCCAACCTGGCCAGAAGCTCTCGCTGCAGAAGCATTTCCACCGCGCGGAACACTGGGTTGTCGTCGGCGGCGTAGCGCTGGTGACTCGCGACGAGGACAAGGTTCTGGTTCGTGAGAACGAGAGCATCTACCTGCCCCAGGGCTGCATCCACCGCATGGAGAATCCCGGCAAAATCCCGTTGACGCTGATCGAGGTCCAGACGGGCTCATATCTCGGAGAAGACGACATCGTGCGTATCGAGGATAGCTACAACCGCACCTGACGTCAGACACGCCAGATTCGATAAAAGGCGGCCTTCGGGCCGCCTTTTTGCATTTAATAGTCCACGTCACAGTTGGGCGGCGTCGCGCCGGACTGCGCACAAAAGTGCGTAAATCCCCCGAGACCCAAATGGCGGATGCAATCCAGACAACAGCGACGACATATCTGCTTCTCCTCACGGGGCGGAATTCGGCGGAACGGGTCAATTTTCACAACAGCCGGCTGAGCTCGCACCAACCCTCACGATGAACATAAATGACGAACGCAGAACGCCTCTCGCGCGAAACATGGTCGCGTGCTTACTGACATCTTTACAGTGTGGAACGATTTTCCAGACGACGAGCAGCCTCTCAGGCCACGACCGTCAGACCGAAACATATGGCCCGCCCACCTCTCCATAAATGCAAACACGGCTTTATCCGCCGGACCTGTGACACCGGGAGCAAAAGCCGCGTCCCGCCACGACGAACATGCGTTCATCGTCCCGCCATAATATCGCGAAATCATGCCCACGCCGCACCGTGATCAACGGGCGCGGCGCGACAGATCAGGAACGCCCTTCATGCCACGGCTCAGAAAATACGCTGAAACTCCTCAGGCCCGGATGCGTCTCGTAGCGTTGTCCGCCACGCTCCTCGCCACCCTGCCCGCCGCGATCAACGCAGCGCACGCACAGACGCCCGCGTTCATTCCTGGCGGTAGCTATCTCTACTCCGGCCCAGACCCTTCCTACCCGCTGGTCGGTTCTCTTCAGCCCGGAACCCAAGTCGCTACCTTCGGCTGCCTGTCCGGATGGGGGTGGTGCGACGTCGCGGTTGGGCCTCTGCGCGGATGGGTTCCGGGGCAGAACATTCAACTGCCCTATCAGGGGGGCATGGGGTCGCCCATGACCTATGGCGCGATGATGGGATTGCCGCTCATTTCGTTCGCGTTCGGCTCCTACTGGAACAACCACTACCGCTCACAGCCATGGTTTTCCGATCGTGACAGGTGGGGCGGTGGCGGTTGGGACAATCGCGGCGGGCAAGGGCCCGGACGCGGCAACATGGGCGGCATGGGCCAGCATTCAGAATTCAGATCCGGATACCAGCAAGGCGGCGGAATGGGACCCGGATCGCGCGGCGGCGATCAGGGCCGCCCCCAAGGAGGAGACGATCGCGGCGGACAAGGAGGACGTGGACCGGGACAGGGGGGCGACAGGCAAGGCGGCGGAGGACAAGGACCTGGCGGCCACGGCCCTGGCTGACATCACAGCGCAGGCGGTCTTCGAAGATTGAAAGCCGCCTGCACAGATATCCCGCCGGGTGACTCAAAACCCGACTTCCCGCCTACGGCGCTTCCACCTTCCCCGCCGAAGACTCTTGCGGACTTGTCCGGGTTATATCAGCGGGCCGGAGCCGCGACGGCAAAGTCAGACGGCACAGCGAACACGTCATCGGATTGGGCTGTTCTGGAGACGGATACGGCGTTCACTTTTACCTGCCCCTGCTGCGATACGCGAACCAGTATCCCGTCCGCAGTGTAGCACGCGTCCACAGGGCGCCCGTCCTGATCCGCCGTGCGCCAGAGGACGCAGCTCTGGCCAGCCGCCATGTCCGAACCCAGACGCTGAAAAGATCCCGGGGCGACCTGCCCGGGCGGCGTCAAGGCGGCGCCGGGGGCTGGCATGACGCTCCGTCGGCGATGCAGCGTGTCCACGACAGCCAGAGTCCCGTCGCGCCAGGAGGTGACCATGTAGACCGCCGATCCTTCCGGATCGATTCTCTGCCGCAGCGACGAGACCTGCCAGCGCATACGCTGGCCGACCGGCTTCCCGCCGTCGGGAGACGCCATTTCATACCGCACATCGACATCAACCGACGGCGTCACGAATGGCCCCGTCGCGGCGTCATCCGCAGCCAGACTATGAGAGATCGACGCAGCCCCACACATGGCGGCAAACAGAAGAACCAGCTTCCCTTTACGGAACGCTCTCGGCATCAACGGCCTGACGCCGCATCACTCGCTACCGCGCCTGACTGTCCGGCAGCAGGCGTCACGGGCGCCACAGTCGCCTCCCCCTCCCCGGCCGCACCAGCCGGGCCAAGCACCGGCGCGCCAGCGCCGCCTCCGGGGGCGATACGATGACGGTGAACTTCCTGATAACCGGCAGGCGGCGAGAATACGCTCTGCGGTATCGGCTCGTAACTGATCGTTTTGGCGACGAGGGCGCCGTTGATCCCGTCCGCGTCCACGCCATTCTCGCGGAGGATCAAACCATCGGAAGTCACGCACGCAGTCGCCTGCCCCCTGCCTGACGTCACTGTCCAGTCCGTGCAGTGCGTCCCTGCAATCGTCGACTCACCCTCGCGCTTGAACTGCATCGAAACATCGAGAAGGAACGGGCTGCGTACGCCGTCGCGCTGTTCGAGCTTCGTGTAGATCCTCGGCTTGTGCAGCGCGATGACCACTTCTTTGCTGGTGCGGTTGAGAATCGTTGAGCCGGAGCCGTCGGGCGAATCGATACGCTGCTGCGCGCCCTGCGCCGAAAACCAGACCTTCACACTCTGCGGCTCCTGCGAACCGTCGGCGCGCACCTCGTATGTGACGACTGCGTCGCGCGTTGGCATCAGCGCAGGATGATCAACATCCGCACGGCTCTGTCCGACGGACGCGCATACCGCCACCAGTGCGAATCCCCACGAAAGCAGCCCCGACGCAACGGCGCGCCTCTTTGCCGCCGACCGCCGCGACACCCCGTTCTCCGGGGGGATGTGACCCTGTATTTTCACGACGCTCCTCCCACATGTTTCAGCGCAGGCAACGCGCGGACAGACAGGAAGTCAACAGGGTAAGGATCTGGCGTCGACTTCCGGCCGGCCACCCATCGCGCGGATTTCATCGTCAACCAATCTCGGATCGAGATCTTCAAACCGCTCCCAGCAAGGCGGCGCCGTCACCGCCAAGTCCAGTCGCTTCTTGTAATCGTTCGCCGGAATCTCGATCCCCCCGAAACGCGCCAGATGCGCAGTCCCAAACTGTGTATCGAGCAGAACGAAGCCCCGCAGTCGTAGCCGCGCGACCAGATGCACGAGCGCGGTTTTGGACGCATCGGTTGCGCGGCTGAACATGCTTTCGCCGAAAAAAGCCCTGCCGATGGAAACCCCGTACAATCCGCCAACCAGCACTCCGTCTCGCCAGACCTCGATGCTATGTGCGCATCCCGCCTCATGAAGCGCGCAGAACACCCTTACGATGTCCTCGTTGATCCAGGTCGATTCACGTCCCGGCGCTGGAGCCGCGCAGGCGCGCATCACCTCCTCGAACGCTCGATCAGCCGTCACCGTGAAACGAGGCCCCAGAACCGTCTTGCGCAGCCTGCGCGGCAGATGAAAGGCGTCGAGCGGCATGATTCCGCGTGGATCAGGGTCGTACCAGCGCAGGCGCGATGAATCGGCGCCGTCGGCCATCGGAAACAGCCCGGCGGCATAGGCGCGCAACATCATTGCGGGCGTCAACGATGGCATTCGCCGCATACGCATCGCGTCTCTCACCTCCGAAGGGCGCATCCGATTGCGTCAATACCCGGGTCGGATTTCTACATTTCGGTTCGCAGGCAGCCAAGCAGCCGCACATCTCCGACCAGCGGGAGGCCCGATCCGCTCCAAAGTATTTTCACGAAACATCGGTTAAAGGGAAATGCCTTCAGTGAATATTTTATCCCGCGTCATCGTCCTCTGGACCGTTTCCATCGGGACGACGAACGATTCCGGCGCCTACCGGAGACACCGACCGCAATCCCAGCCTCCCGCCGGCCCGCAACCTTCCCGGCGACCACGAAACAGCAAACTCATGCTTACACTGTGTTGAGGCGACGGAAGAACCCTGCATAGGGTAGCAAAGCGCCGTCGGGTCCCGCCCCCGCATATCCCGAGATCGGAGACAGTCATGTCCGCAAGCCGCCCCAGCATCGTCCGCAGCCTTCGCCTTCCGGATGCGGTCGAGGCCCGCATCGCCGCCGAATTCGACGCCCCGCCGCCGCCAGACGCGCCGTTGTCCACCGACGCGCTGCTGGAAGCCGCGCGAGAGAGAAAAGCCGTCGCCTTGCTGGTCACGCACCACACGCCGATCACGAAGGACGTTCTCGATCGCATGCCACCCGACGTAAAGCTGATCGCCACGGTCAGCGTCGGTCTCGATCACCTCGACGTAGACGCCATTCACGCGCGGGGAATCGCCCTGACGAACACGCCCGACGTGCTGACTGAATGCAACGCAGACCTCGCGCTCTTTCTCATGCTTGCCGCCGCGCGGCGCGCGAGCGAATATTCCGCGGTAATGCGCGGCGGCTGGGGCCGGACACTCGCCATGGATGAACTGCTCGGCCAGCGCGTATCAGGCAAGACGCTTGGCATTATCGGCATGGGGCGGATCGGACAGGCTGTCGCTCGCCGCGCGCAGGGCTTCGGCATGACCGTGCTCTACAACAACCGCCGTCGCCTTTCCCCGGAACTGGAGCACGGCGCCACATGGGTCGCCGATTTGCGAGAGATGCTGCCGAAGACGCAGATTCTGAGTCTGCACCTGCCGGGCGGCCCTGAATCTGACTCCCTGATCAACGCCGAAACGCTGGCGCTTCTTCCGCGCGGGGCAATCTTCGTCAATGCGGCGCGCGGGCGCCTTGTCGACGAGGATGCTTTGCTGGCCGCCCTTGCCTCAGGACAAGTCGCTGCGGCTGGTCTGGACGTGTGCCGCAACGAGCCAAACCCCGACCCTCGGCTGCTCGCGGCCCCGAACGTGTACATGACCCCTCATGTTGGGAGCGCGACCGTCGAGACGCGAACGGCGATGGGCATGCTCGCGCTCGACAACGTCGTGGCGGCGGTCGCCGACGCGCCTCTGCCCTCCCCCGTCTGATCTCAGGTATTTCCATATTCCTGACGTGGCGGCATAAATCCGACAGGTTGGATTTATGCCGTCGCACTCGCGCCCGGTGAACCCGACCGGCGTTCGAGACGAAGGAAGACCACGCAATGCATATGCTTATCGTCTGCCTGATCGGTATCGTCGGGAGTCGCGTGGTCGGCCTTGTCGCGCCGCACTACGCGAACGCTGCGGACGTCGCCTGCGTCGTCTACATGATTCTGGGAATACCGGCCGCCGTGTTCACGCTACGCGAACGCGCCTGACCAACGCAGACGCCGGGACTGATTTCAAACGCCACCTCGAAACGATGTTTCACGCGAAACGTCCCGCACGCCGATGTCCCGCGCGATGAGGCGTACGCAGCCTCCGAACCCTGCCCGGGCAGTCCGTTGACCGCGCGTATGAACGCGTCGTCAACGGACATTCAGATACTCAAAATTCGGCCCGGAAAAGCGGGTTCAGCCGCCCGCGCGGCTGAACGCCTGATCGCGCAACGCGAGGGCTGTTTCACGAACCGTTGGCCCGTGCTCGCGCTCAAGCCGCCGTATCGTGAAATGCGCCCGTGCAAGCGCCCTGTAATGCGCCAGGAACGCCGCGTTCAACGACGCGCCACACAACGCGCCCGCCACAGGCATCAACTGCATCGAAATCTTCTGCCCGATCGCAAGGCCGTAATGCGACGCGACCTCGGCGATCAGCATAACCACGGGGCGTCCACGCAACACCGTCCGTGCGGAGAAATAGCCAAGTTCGCTCTCCCGCCCTTCGCCAGCATTCGGGAACGCCTTGAGCGCGAACACCTCCAGACACGCCCGACGCGCGTCCGGATCAGACAAATCCTCTCCTTCCTCGCGCGCTATGCGCGCGATCTCACGCATGATCGTCAGGGTGGTGAACCCTATATCCGGCGCAAGCCCGGCGATCCCGGCGAAGCCGCCAACAGCGCCCGACACCGCGACAGCCGCCTGCACCGCCGTCCCGCGCATGGAACGGCCGGACGACGGCGCAAGACTTTCCCCTTCGCCTGTCCGGGGCGTTGTCTCGGCCGGGCCGCCAAGTCCGAGGATCGCCATGTCGAAGGCGCGGGCAATCGCGGTTTCCGCGATCCCGCGCAGCTTTTCCTGCATGTTCGGGGCCATGCCCAACCCACGCAGACCAAGCCGTGTGGCGTGACCGACGGCGCCGCCCATCAAATCGGCGAGACGAACCAGAACGCCCCGTCCTGACTCCACCTGATCGAGCGCCCGTTCAAGCTCCGCGATCTGATTGCCCGTAAGGGCCAGCGGAGCGAGGTCGCTTCCCGTGCTGAGATTCATGTAAGTCCGTCCTGTCTCACTATGTCGCGCGCGCCAGAATCGATGATTCGGAGTTGTTTATCCAGAGTGGATTATAGCGCGCAGACCCCACTCAGGGTTGCGGAAACGCCCCTTGACCGCAAGCGTTGCGAAACCAACGTTAAAGGCGCACGGTGGAACCCTGTTCGCTGGTTCGAAACGTCGCTCATCCACCTCGCCCTGCGCGAAGACGGATCGTGAGTTCAGGCGACGTGTCGACCATGCCGGGCTTACACGGCGACGCTCAGGGCGGGGGCTGGCGCGTCGCCCGCGATCCAGTAGAAACCGGGAGCGCTTGAGGGAGGCTCATCATGATTCGCCACATACTTGGCTTGACCGCGAGAACAACGAACGCTCCCGGCGAATCCGGCGCCCTAACGCGCCGCATGGGCCCGCAGACTTTCGCCGTCCTGCTTGCGCTCGGCGCCGCTACCGCCCTGTCCTCGACAAACGCGCTCGCCGCCCCTGACGATGCGATGCAGCCTTCCGATTCGTCGCTTACACAGGCCCCCGCACGAAGCGCCACGAAGCACGTCCGGGCGCGCGGCGCGCAACACGGCCGCTCCGCACAATCCACGGCAGTCGCGTCGACGTCCGATCATTCCTCGCCGCAATCGCTGGAATCGCAGGAGCAGGCCCCGCCGCCGCCAGATGGTTACGTGCCGGTTCAAGACATGGACGTGGTGCTCGAGGCGCACTCCCCGCAGATCGCGGCGCATAGAGGTCCCGGCCTAGCCCCGGTCGACGCCCAGCAGACGCCGCGCGACGACCGCAGTTCGACGCCGCTCGCGACAATGGGGGGATATACCCTGCACGTGACCGCGCCGGTGGTGCCGCCCTATAACGGCGCCTTTACCTACACGACCTACGGCGGACAGCCGGGCAACGGCCGCAACGCGCCGGGCGCATGGGGAGCCGCTGGCGAGCCGTAATAGCGGGTCGTCAGCTTTCACCTGCAGTCTCCCTGCCCGCGTCGAACTACACTCGATACCGTTATAACTGGCGCCGCTCGCCACCCCGGGGCCGTGACGCAGCCAAGTGGTCAGTTGCGTTCCCGACGCCGGTCTGACGTGCTCTTACGCAGGTCTTCGCCCGCCTCCTGACGGAGCCGCCTCGTGTACGCCTCCGCAGTGCGGCTCTTTCCTGCCGCAAACGCGCACCAATCGCCGTAGCCGTTTCAGCGGGGAGCGGTCGCTCGCCTCCATTCGGCGCCCTACGGACCCGAACATTTCCGTGCTATGGCGGGCATTATGGAAACCGCCTCCCCAATTCCGCTCGCCGTGCTTGTCGGCATCCAGACGCCCGATGTGGACGACATCGCGCATGAAGCCAGCCTCGAAGAACTGGGAAGGCTGGTGAAAACGCTGGGCTATCAGGTCGTCGGCTCGGTGTCGCAAAAACGCGAGGGCACGGGCGCCGCACTTTTGCTGGGCGCGGGGAAACTGGAGGAACTGGCGGCGATAACCGGAGGCAGCGGCGTCGTAACGTCCATGGCGACGGCCCCTATGACCAAGGCCCGACGTCGGTTCGAAAAGGCCGAGGAGGCCGAGGAGGCCGACGAACCGGACGAGCCAGCCGAAACCTCTGCGGGCGCCACCCGCAAACCCGAATTCGTCATCGTCGATCACGAACTGTCGCCCAGCCAGATCCGCAACCTCGAACGCGCCACGGGCGCGCAGGTGCTGGACCGCACAGGCGTCATCGTCGAAATCTTTCATCGCCACGCCAACACCCGCGAAGCGAAGCTGCAAGTGGAGATGGCGCGCCTGAAATATGTCGCGCCACGTCTGCGTGAATCCGCTAGCGGCGGCGGGCGGCAACAGGGACGCGGCGCGGGTGAAAGTGACCTCTCGCTGGACCGCCGCAAGATTCGTGACCGACTGGCGGAGATAAAAACCCAGCTGGAAGTCGTGCAGCGGGACAGCGACCACCGCAGATCCACTCGCCGGGATCAATTACGCGTCGCTCTGGTCGGCTACACCAACGCAGGTAAATCGTCGCTGATGCGCGCCCTGACCGGAAGCGAAGTTCTCGTACAGGACAAGCTGTTCGCAACGTTGGACACGACAGTTCGCATTCTTCAGCCCGAAACACGACCGCGCGTGCTCGTCTCCGACACAGTCGGCTTCATCAAGCAGTTGCCCCACGATCTGGTGGCCTCGTTCCGCTCGACCCTGTCCGAAGCGCTGGAGGCGTCATTGCTGCTGTTCGTGGTCGACGCTTCCGACCCGACTTACGAAGCGCAGCTTGAGGTCAGCCGCAGCGTCTTGCATGAAATCGACGCAGATGCTGTCCCCTCCCGGCTCGTTCTGAACAAGATGGATCGCGTGGACGCCGAAAAGCGCGCCGCTCTGATGGAGAAACATCCGGGCGCAATCATGCTCTCCGCCCACAACCCCGAAAACGTCAGCGATCTGCGCGAAACCATTATCGCGTTCTTCGAAGCCGGAATGGTGGACGACGTGCTCACGCTGCCTTACGCAAAGCAAAGCCTGATCGGCGAGATTTACGAAAGCGCACGGGTTCTGTCTGAGGAACATGACGAGATAGGTCGTGTGCTGACGGTGCGCGGCCTGCCTGGCGCCATCGCGAGGTTGAAGCGGGGCCTCGCTGCGGGGTGAAATGTTTCCCAGGCGCGTCATGGACGCGACGCGCACCCGCTTATCTGGGCTCTGACTGCGCGCCTGCTATATTCTCATCGTGGCGTCTCTAACTTCCTGTCGCTCACGTGTCATAGTTTCGGGACGAGAACTGCTCGTGCGCCATGCCTTGTTTCATAAGCCATGGCGTCTTCAATCTCATCAAAGCTGAATCTCTCGCCACATTGCGTTCTGAACAGCGGATCAATGATGATGCCTTCGAGATACGCCAGTGCGCCACGAAGCGCGCCTGCATCTTTGACCGTGACGCTGTTGAAATTGCTAAATCCTTTCATTTCCAGAGTCTTTGTTACAAAAAGCGCAGACGGAATCGAGATAGGACTTGCTCCGCCAAGGAAGCCATAAAACGACACCGTAGATCCTGACGGCAACAGAGGAGCGATCCGATTTATCAACTCGCCCCCAACTCCGTCGAAGACAGCCGTCGCGCCGAGCCGATCAGCAAGTGACGAAAAATGACGTTCAAAATCATTCGCCTTTGTACAGAGAACATGCTCTGCGCCTGATCTGCGCAGGATTTCACCAGCCTGCTCAGAGCGCACAAGAGCCAGCACCGGAATCTGCTTTCTGCGAGCGATCGCCGAGATCGCCAGCCCCGTCGCAGACGCTCCCGCCGTTACGATAATGCCTCCGCGCTCCTCCGAAAGAGCCTCCTCCAGATACGCGTATCCTGTTATCGTATTGACCAAAGACCCCGAATAATCCTCGACCAAGACAGAATCGGGAAGAATGATGGCGCTGGTGCAGGGCACGACGGCTTGCTCAGACCATAACCCGACGATGTGCGGGCTTGACGTCAGCGACCGATAGAGCGCCACGTTTTTTCCCAAGAACTCCGCTGGCACGCCGTTGCCGATTTCGCGCACCCTTCCTGAAGCGGAAGCTCCCCAGATTTCATTGAGACTGGTCTTCAAACCTGCGGCGATCGTCGGCCTTGAGAGAAAAGTTTTATCACCATGATTGATGGCGGCAGCGGCAATATCCACCAGAATATGGCCGTCAGGAGGCGACGTTGGCGATGGGACCTCGCGCACCTCAAGCTGCCGGGTTTTCGTTACGCAAATCGCCTTCATCTTCGCATCCCCTTCGGTCGATTTTATGAAAATCGTCTTCCGGGACAACGAAGTATGAACGCCAATTTTACACAAGTGCGGATATATTTGTTAGTGTCGGGACCATGCAACTCACGACCCCATGCCCTGTCGCGTTTACGTCGAAAATATTAGGCGGACGATGGAAAGCTCGTATCGTATGGTCACTCATACGCGGCCAACCACTACGGTTCTCGGAAATACGAAGAGCATGCCCGCCGATCAGTGATCGTATTTTGACAAAAGAACTGCGTGAGCTGGAGGAGTGGGGGTTGCTGTCACGCATGGCATATCCCGTGATCCCTCCAAAGACGGAATACAGCCTCACCAATCTGGGGGAAACGCTGCGACCCGTCATGCAGTCTATGGCTGAATGGGGACTTTCCCATCGCGACACCATCACAAGAGGATCTGGAGACGACGATCGAGGAGTTATGGTGAATGCATCAGATCAACCGGCCGCACGCTGAGGAGAACACGAAAGAACCTGAGAGCTGTTATTTTCCTGAGGTAAACCGATCATCACAACGCGATTCCGCGCATACAACCTTTTTTATTTTTATCAAAAGATTTTTCCTGTTTCCTTTTGCCGCTTTTCCTAATCTCATGAACTCACCCTACTTTTTCCTGCGTTCGTAAAAAGCAGCGATGACGACGAACCTCCTCCTCAGGATCGCTCAGAAAAAGCCACAAAAATCGACAAAGGCCTTTGCTAAAATAATTTTTCCAATTCTTGGACAATCACCTCAGTCAAAAAATACCGCCCGTCCAGATTACGGCGGCTCATAACTGCACAAAAAAGGGGCCACGTTTCCGCAGCCCCCGAAACACCCCAACAATATTTTCGGCCGCCGCTCCTCAGAACGGAATTTCGTCGTCCAGATCGCCGCCCGGCGCGTCCCATCCACCGCTGGAGGGAGCGCCGCCGCCGCGCGATCCACCGCCGCCAGGACCGCCGATCTGGCGCGGCGCGGCAGGGCTGCGGCTTCCACCGCCGCCATATCCACCGCCTCCGCCGCTACCGCCGCCGTAACCGCCCTCGTCGCCATCCCCATCGCCCGAACCGCGACCGTCAAGCAGCACCAGTTCGCCACGGAAGCGATCCAGCACGACCTCGGTCGTGTAGCGCTCCTGCCCTGACTGATCGGTCCATTTACGGGTTTGCAGCGTGCCTTCCAGATAGACCTTGCGGCCCTTCTTCAGGAACCGCTCGGCGACGTCGGCCAGACGCTCGTTGAAGACCACAACGCGGTGCCATTCCGTACGCTCGCGGCGCTCGCCGGAGGCGCGGTCGTTCCACGTCTCGCTGGTCGCGACCGACAACGACACGATCTTCATGCCATTTTGGCTGGTGCGGGTCTCCGGGTCCTTGCCCAGATTGCCGACCAGAATCACCTTGTTGACGCTGCCTGCCATGGGCCGTCCCTTACGCTCTGCTATGTATCCGTTGCGCCTGCTGTACTGGAGGCGGAGGCGCCAGTCGAGCCTGAAGTCGCAACTGCGTGACATCGCGGGTCGCAGAATCGGCACGGCGTGATAACGTCGCACCCGAAACAATCAGGCATCGCCCCTGCGCCCGGACGAAAAACGGTCATGACCTACCGCGCCGCACTTGATGGAACCAGCTACGCGTTCACAGACCTGAAGCGATTGCTCGCCTGCGCCTCCCCGGCGCGTTCCGGCGATCAACTCGCCGGGTTGTCAGCAGCCGACGATGTGGAACGGGTCGCTGCGCGTTACGCACTGGCGGATGTTCCGTTGACCGACTTTCTTGAAAACCCGCTGGTTCCGTACGAAACCGACGACGTGACGCGGTTGATCGTGGACACACACGACCGCGCAGCCTTCACGCCCGTCGCACATATGACGGTCGGCGCCTTTCGCGACTGGCTCCTCGGTTACGACGCTGACGGCCCGACCCTCGCCGCGCTGGCGCCCGGCCTTACACCGGAGATGGTGGCTGCAGTCAGCAAATTGATGCGCAATCAGGACCTGATCACTGTCGCTCGCAAGGTCGAGGTGAAAACCGCCTTTCGCAATACGCAGGGGCTGCGCGGTCGGCTCGGCTCGCGGTTACAGCCCAATCATCCGACGGACGACGTGCGCGGCATCGCGGTATCGATGCTCGACGGGCTGCTGATGGGCGTCGGAGACGCGGTAATCGGCATCAACCCCGCCAGCGACAGCCTGCCGGACATCAAAGTCCTTCTCGACATGGTTGACGGCGTGCGGGAGCGCTACGACATGCCGGTGCAAAGCTGCGTGCTCACACATGTCACCAACACCATCCGGCTGATGGAGCGCGGCGCGCCGGTCGATCTGGTCTTCCAGTCGATCGCCGGATCACAGGCCGCGAATACGGGCTTCGGGGTCACGCTCGACATCCTGCGCGAAGCGGACGACGCAGCGCGCTCGCTAGCGCGGGGGACGGTAGGCGACAACGCGCTCTACTTCGAAACCGGACAGGGCGCCGCTCTGTCCGCCAACGCGCATCACGGCGTCGACCAGCAAACCATGGAGGCCCGCGCTTACGCCGTCGCCCGCGCATTCCGTCCGTTGCTGGTGAATACCGTCGTCGGATTCATCGGCCCGGAATATCTCTACGACGGCAAACAGGTCATCCGCGCCGGGCTTGAAGATCATTTCTGCGCCAAGCTGCTTGGCGTGCCGATGGGTTGCGACGTCTGTTACACCAATCACACGATGGCTGATCAGGACGACATGGACGACCTGATGATGCTTCTGACGGTGGCGGGCGTGAATTTTCTGATCGCAGTTCCAGGCTCTGACGACGTGATGCTGGGGTATCAGAGCCTGTCGTACCATGACATCCTGACGCTCCGCTCCACCTTTGACCGCCCGCCCGCGCCGGAATTCGAGGCGTGGCTGCGTCGTCAGGACATGCTGACGGCGGAAGGCAGGATGCGCGTCTCCGCGCCGCAGCAGCTTGGCCGCGTGCTCGGCCCGACGGGAGGCCTCGTGGCATGAACGATCGGACGCCGGAGCCAAGGGGCGTCGATCCGTGGGCCGATCTGCGGGATCTGACCATCGCCCGAGTGGGTCTCGGTCGATGCGGAGACGCTATCCCGGCTCGCGACGTGCTCGCATTTCAACTCGCCCACGCACAGGCGCGCAACGCCGTCGGCGCGACGCTCGACGCCGCAACCCTTGGACTGGACAACGTTGTCGAGGTTCACAGTCGCGCGACAGACAGAGCGACCTTTCTCCAGCGGCCAGATCTCGGACGCCAACTGGCCGAAAAGGACGCCCCTCGTCTGCCGCCCGGCGCGTATGACGTCGTATTTGTCCTCGCCGACGGTCTCTCCGCAACCGCCGTCACGCGACAAGCCCCTGGCGTTCTCGCCGCCTGCCTCAAAGCATTGCCCGGCTGGAGCGTCGCTCCCGTCGTCGTCGCGCATCAGGCGCGCGTCGCACTGGGCGACGAGATCGGCGAAAGGCTCGCAGCCCGTTTCGTCGTCATTATGATTGGCGAGAGACCGGGGCTGAGCGTGGCCGACAGCCTCAGCCTCTACATCACGGCGAACCCGCGTCCGGGACGCGCGGATTCGGAACGGAACTGCATCTCCAACATCCAACCCCGAGGCGGCCTTTCGCCGGAGTCGGCGGCTGACAAACTCGCATGGTTGCTGCGTGAAGCGGTCAGGATCGGCGGCACAGGCGTAAATCTTAAAGACGACCCGAGCGCAGCCCTACCCTCTGCGTGAACGCCGCCCGCTGCATGAAAGCCGGTCAGAGGATTGCATCCCCGGTCAGGCGACGAACATGCGTGACATCCCGCGTCCCGTGGTTTTCGAAAATGAGCGAGGCGGACTCGGCCGGGCAAAAGCGCCCGCTCGCCGGAAACCGCCTCTTAAGGCTTAACGCTATAAAAACGTAACGTGACGCAGTTCGTCTTGAACCTGACCGACGCATTCGGCCTAATGTTTCAAACGCGACTTCAGACTTCAGGACGCACGCCGACCGCTCGCCCGCCTCCGCCCTGTCGACCGAAAAGACGCCAGCGTTTGGGAACGCCCGGCGCGGCAGCCCGTCCGGCAGGACAAAGGTTCGGAGAGAGTGACGCATGATTTCTGAAGAACAACTGGAAGCTGCAGCCCGCTCTTACTACGACTATTGCGAGGGATCTTGGGAAACCTTGAACCCGATGGCCCAGTCGCTCTACCGCACCCGTATGCGGCTGGCCCTGAACACGTTCGTGGCGACCCTCTGGCGCGATATAGCAAGCGCCCCGAAAGACGGGACGGCGGTGCTGCTGTTCAACCACATCGACGGGCGCGGCGATTATACATGGCTGGACCGCTGGGACCCGGAATACGGCCGCTGGATTACTGCCCCGAAGGCGCGGGCCACCCACTGGATGCCCATTCCCCCCGCACCCGGCTCACGCTGATCATCGTCGTCACGCCGCGTTGCAGTTGACGGAAGTTACGAGTGGACGATGCTTCGCTGCGTTATTCCGCAGGCGCCATGGAGCGAATCAGATCGAGGACCCGTTTGCGAACGCCTTCATCGGGAATACGGTAATAGGCGCGCACCAGTTCGATGGTCTCTCGGCGATTCAGCACGCCGGAATCAACGCCGGTCGAACCGGCGCCGCCCGCAGGCGGGCCACCAAAACCCTGCTGCGCCTCAGCGAAACCAGCCACAAGACCGCCCCCCGCCACGGGACGAGCAGGCGGCGCATCTGCGTTCATGTCATCGAAGAAGAAGCCGATCGGCACATCGAGAACGTGAGCGATATCGTAGAGGCGAGACGCACTGACCCGGTTTGTGCCCCGCTCGTATTTCTGAATCTGCTGGAAGGTCAGCCCGATCGCCTCGCCCAGTTTTTCCTGCGACAAGCCAAGCAGCGTGCGACGCAAGCGGATACGCCCACCAACGTGAACGTCACGCTCCGTACTCCGCCCGGTTTCTTCTCCCATCCCCGTTCAGCATCCTTAACTTCGACCGCACAGCGGCAAAACATTCAAACAGATGCTAATTTTACAACCAAAAGATGTGTTTGTTAACCGTTTATCGACTAATCGGCGGGAGGCGACGCCCAAAAACCGCAACGACGATCGTCAATACACAGAAAACCAGCGGTATCTCCTGCCCGAACCGCGCGAAAAAAGGTGGCGGCAAGGCGGGGGGTACGGCCCGGACCAGCACGCCCTCGCGTCCCCATTCCAGCCGCCCCATATCGTGACCGCGCGCGTCGTATACGATGCTGACTCCAGTGTTCGCAGCACGTGCGACGGGCAATCCCTCCTCCACCGCACGCATCCTGACTGCCGCCAGATGCTGACGGGGGCCCGCGCTGTCGCCATACCAGGCGTCGTTCGTCACATTGACCAGCCAGTCCGGTCGATGGCGCCGGTCGACCACATGGCCGGAAAAAATGACCTCGTAGCACACCAGCGGACCGACAGAGGCCAGCCCCGGCAAACGCCACGTCACGGGGCCCGGTCCCGGGGTCATGCCCCCGCCCGGCACAATCTGCAGGGGGATGAACGCCGGTTGATACTCGCCGAACGGCACCAGCCGCGCCTTGTCGTAGGCGCCTTTCACCGCGCCGCTATCATCCAGAGCGATGACCGAGTTGCGCCAGTGCCCGTCGCTCGCCTGCCGCAGGGAGCCGATCATTCCCGCCGCCGCGCCGGTAGCCGCTCGCGCTACCATGGAACGCGCCACCGGTTCTTCCTCGAGTACGCCCGGAAACGCGGTCTCCGGCCAGACATAGACGACCGGGCGCGCGGGACCCTGGGCAGACGCCGCCTCAGCCACCGCCGCCTTCACGCCCTCCGAAGTCAGGCGCAGATAGCGCTCGAACACCGTCCGCACATCAGCGCGGCCGATCTTGTCCTTCTCCGCCACATTGCCCTGCGCCAGCACCACGATCGGCGACACACGCTCATCGGTCTTCACGCCCGAGGCAACAGTCTCGAAACGCCAGGCGCCGACCGCGCCCCAAAGGAATAAGACGACGACGCCCAGAAGCGCTTCCCGACGTCCGAGCGGCATAAGCACAGCCAGCAGAACCGTCAGCAGCGTCAACCCGTCGACGCCGATCCACGCCGCAGGCTGGATCATCACATCGCCAAGAAAACCATGGAACGCCCAGTCGCTGCCCAGAGGGTTCCACGTGAATCCGCTGAAGAGGAACGCCCTCCCCATGTCACACAGCGTCCAAACCCCGGCGAATAACGCGCCACGCCGCCAGCCGCGCGGCGCGAGGCGCGACAGGGCTGCGGGCACGGCGGCGAACGGCGCCAGAATGACGGCGCAACCGGGGGCCGCCAGCGGCACGAACCACCAGAATTCACTCGCACGAATGAGAATGGCGTTGGTCAGCCAGTATAGCCCCGCCGTATGCAGCCCCAGTCCGAAGGCGAACCCGGCCCATGCCGCCTGCCGCATGTCGCGCGCGCCATTGATCGCACGCATCAGCATCAGAAATGCGAACGGCAGCACAAATACGAGATGCGCGGGAGGAAAAGCCAAGGCGGCGACAGCGCCAGAGGCCGCCAACTTCAGAAACACGCCGGCTTTTGGAAGAAGGCGCTGCAAAAAACGCGGACGCCTCGCCCTAGACGAAAGCGTGTCCGCGATGGGGGCGTTCATGCAGCGATGCCAATCCTGAAAAAAGATGGACCGCACGCGGCCCATTCTGAATGAAGCGTTCGCCTAAACTCTTACGAACAACCCGCGAAGCGCCGGACTCGACTTAGTCGAGCGCGTCGCGCAGCCGCCGCTCGTAATGCCGGTAGTACTTGTCGGCCATCAGCTCGCTTTTGACCAAGACCGCGACGTCGGTAGTGTTGAACTGCGGGTCAACGACCGCCCCGTCCCCCACATAACCGCCCAGCCGCAGATACCCCTTGATCAAGGGCGGCAGCTTGGCGAGCGCGCTTCGCGTGTCGATGGTCAGCGGGTCGCGCCGGAGCATCTCCACGCGGCGCTCCGGCAGCGCGCGAACACGCAGCGCGGGCGGCGCCAGATGGTTCTGGTACAGATATGTCAGCTCTTCGCTCAGATCGTCCGGATTCGGGCTGGGCAAGCTCGCGCAGCCGAAGAGGACATCAATCTGATGCAGAAAGATATAATACGCAATGCCACGCCAGAGCAGCTGCATAGCCGCCCGCCCCCGATAACGCGCGTCAACGCAGGAGCGTCCGACTTCAAGCAGCCTTCCGGGAAATTCGGTCAACGGCGAGATATCGAATTCGCTCTGGCTGTAGAAGCGTCCCAGTCTCGACGCCGCGTCTCCCTGCATCAGGCGATAGGTGCCGACAACGCCCTCCGGCCCTGAGGAAATCGCGTGATCGATAACCAGCAGATGATCCGCATAATCATCGAATTCGTCGACGTCGCGCTTCAACCGTTGCGCCTGCGCGTCGGGATGGGCGCCCATTTCCTCGAAGAACACGCGATAGCGCAGCGCCTGCGCCGCGTCTTTCTCCGCGTCCGTCGTGGCGATGCGCACACCGAGATTGCCGCCACGAAGCTCGTGGAACCCTGTGCGATCAAGGTCCAGCGTGGAAAGTGTCGAACCTCTCGGCTTTTCAGCGCTCATCAGGCTTTTCCCCCGCCACGTGCGGCAGGCGTCTTGCGCTCGCGCCCCGCCGCGCCCGCCTTGTCGCTTGCTTTGCCCGCACCGGCGCTTTCCTGCGCGGGAACGCGTCGACCGAACAGCTCCATCCGCAACGAGACCAGGTCAAAGCCCAGACGCTCGGCGATGCGGCGCATCAGCGCCTCATGCTCTTCGTCCTCGAATTCGATCACCTTGCCGGTGTCAATGTCGATCAGATGGTAATGGCGACCATGCTCGCTCGCCTCGTACCTCGCCCGGCCGCCACCAAAATCGCGGCGCTCAAGGATGCCCTTCTCTTCAAGAAGGCGAACGGTGCGATACACCGTCGCCACCGAAATACGGGAGTCCAGAGCAGTCGCCCGGCGGTAAAGCTCCTCGACGTCCGGATGATCCTCTGCGTCCGACAAAACGCGTGCGATCACGCGACGCTGGCCGGTCATCTTCAGGCCGCGCTCAACGCACAGCCTGGCGATTCGAGATTCCTGTACAGACGTTGCGCTCGTCCCGTGGACGGGCGCGTCTTCCGATACGATCGAACGTGCGTTCACGGCGCTTATCCTATCGCCGACCTGTTTGCGATCCATGAGCAAGTCGCGTAGCCGACTCAACCGAAGTTTGTCCACTGGTACATTACCAAGACGCGCGTCCGCGCCATCGTCCGCCGTTCCCGTTTCAGCCCGCCTTCGACGAGGGCGAGCCTCTCGACACCTTGCCGAACCGGCGCCTTGCGCCCATTTTCTCGGCATGCAAGCGCCTGAAAACACGACCAAGCCGACCCCGGCGGCCACCGAAAATTATTCCCGAGTCGGTCACGTCGACCGAACCCTCGACATCACGCGCGATACGTGTCCGATGACGTTTGTCCGTACGCGTCTCGCGCTCGACACCATGAGCTCCGGGCAGTTGCTGGCAGTGACGCTGCGCGGGGAAGAGCCGCTGCGAAACGTGTCCCGATCGGCGTCCGCTCTGGGCCACGCGATCATATCGCAGCGCGACGAGACCGACGGCTCAGGCACCCTGTTCATCCGCAAGGCCTGACGACGAAGGCGCAGTTAAACGCTCAGGTGGCGTTGATCGCGAAGGTATTGTTGCGATCGTGAAAGATTTTTTTTCTCATCCCCTTGGCGGCGTCCCGTAATTCGGCTTGTCTTGCACGCGTTACGTGGAGGACCGAGATGACGGATTGGCTGAAGACCTGCGCCCGCCGCGCGATAGGACCGCTGGGGTTCGGTCTCGCCGCCGTGCTGTCACACACCCCGGCCATGGCTCAGGCTACTGGCGCCCACCCGGTGTTGCAGGCGGAACAGAACGACGTCGCCACGTTGCCGCCGATCGGGCCGCACTGGTTCATCCCGTCCGCGACCGATTACACCTATCAGATTTTCGACATGGACAAGGGGCGGATGCTGGGCACCGTGCCCGCGAGCATGCTGGCGAACATCGCCATTTCCCCGGATCACAAGGTTATCTACGTCGCGGACACGATGTATTCGCGCGTCGATCATGGCACGCGACAGGATCTGCTTCAGGTCTACGACGCCAAAACGCTCGCCCTCACAAAAGAGATCGAGCTGCCGCCCCGCGCCCTCGCCGTCTATAAAAAGCAGGATCTGGACGTCAGCAGCGACGGCCGCTGGGCGTATATTTTCGACATGAGCCCCGCGACCGCCGTCACCCTGGTGGACCTTTCGAAGGGCTCTGTCGCGCGGACTGTGGACATCCCCGGCTGCGCTCTGATCTTCCCATGGAAATCCGGCGGTTTCTCCAGCCTCTGCGGCGACGGTTCTCTGACCAATGTCGGCGTGAACGATGGATCGCAGCCCACGATCACCCACACCAAGCCGTTCTTCGACGCGAATAACGACCCCGTCTTCGAACAGGGGCTGGTCGATCACAAATCCGGCAAGGCGCTGTTCATCAGCTACACAGGCAAGGTCTATAACGTCACGCTCGGCCAGAATCCGACGATCGACGCCACATGGTCCCTACAGAAAGCCGCTGGCCTGCCGCAGGCTGGAACCGGCGTACAGGAACTGGCGTGGCGTCCGGGTGGCCAGCAGCCTTTCGCCTGGAACAGCGCTACCGGCCATCTGTTCGTTCTGATGCATTCCGGCAACCACTGGACGCACAAGACTGCAGGCACGGAGTTGTGGGAGTTCGACCCGACGCAACAGGTCCTGCTCCGCAGAATCGACCTGCCTTCGCCCGCGAAAGGCGTCGCCGTCAGCCCCGACAAGGCCTCCCTCGTCTACGTAACGGCAGACCACGACGGCCCCATCACCGTGATCGACGCAGCCACCGGACAGGTGAGCCGCACTGTCGAGGCGCGCGTCGGCGGGATGTCGATCGTGCCGGATATGTGAGCGGAATGGCTCAATCGATCCACATTCCGGCGCACGCTTCGCAGTCGTCCAGCCCCGCCGGGCGGGCGTCCGCATGATCACGCTCGCCGCAGCGCAGGCGCTGATATGGCTGCTCGTGGCTGCAGTGGCGGTCGTGATGGCCCTGCTGTTCCGATCCCTGCGCGGCTTTTATCGCGTCGTAGCCCCGGCCGGCGCCCTGATGGCGGGAGGCGGCCCTCCCCCCGGCGCGCAGGCGCCAACCTGGAGCGGCTCCGCCCTGGACGGAACGCCCGTCGTTCTCGGTGGCCCGCGATTCAGGATGCAACTCCTGCTCTTCGTCGGCGAGGGATGCCCGATCTCGCGCAAACTGGCGCCGATCGCACGCGATTTCGCCCGGCGGGAAGCGCTGGATCTGGTGTTCATGGGCGACGACAGCGCTGAAGCGCAGGAGCGTCTGGTCGCGTCGTTCGGCCTGCCGCGCGGGCAGATGGTCAACGATGACCGCTATGGCCGCATGATTGGCGTCGACAAGCTGCCGTTCGCGGCGCTGCTCGGCACGGAAGGCGCGATCGTGGCGAAAGGCCTGGTCAACAGCCGCGAGCATCTGGAAAGCCTGCTGACAGCGCACGAGACCGGTTTCGCGACGGTCCAGTCTTATCTCGCAGCGCGGTCGCACGCCGGTCACGCCCATGCGGCATGATCTGACGCGCAGCGGTGTCGCACATACATCGCCGGTCCTGACGGGCGCCTTCGGGGCGCCCGCAGAACTGAAGTTCGAACTGGTCAGGGGAGAGTAAAGCATGTCCGTGTCGCTGTTCGACACACTGAGCGAGAAATTCGCCCGTTACCTTGCCGTCAACTCTTCCCGTCGCAGCGTCCTCGGCAAGGTGAGCACGGCCATGGCCGTCGCCCCCGCCTTCCCGCTGTTGCCCGTCACGCGTGCAGAAGCGTCGGCGCCGAACCCGCCGCCGACTCTGACGGATTTCGAGCGTAACGCGCAGTCCAAAGATCCGGATCGCTGCGATTACTGGCGGCACTGCGCCATCGACGGCGTGCTGTGCGGCTGCTGCGGAGGCGGCGTGCACACCTGCCCTCCGGGCACGGAACCCTCCCCGGTTTCATGGATCGGCACCTGCCGCAACCCGGAGGACGGCCGTTCCTACGTCATCGCCTACCGTGATTGCTGCGGTCGCAATATGTGCAACGTGCCGAAGGAGTGCGACTGCAATACGTCCGACCGTGAAATGCCGATCTACCGCCCGCAGACGAGCAACGACATCATCTGGTGCTTTGGCACCAAATCCACCACGTATCACTGCTCAACGGCGGCGATCATCGGTCAGGCCAGCTAGGCTCCATCATGTTCGGTCCCCGCTTCGCGTCGCGCCTGCGGGCACCGTTTATGGAGCGTGCGCTTCCTGTCCGGCGACACACCCGGCGCACAACCAGCTCTGAAACGACTGCGGTGTCCCGCGCGCCCGGACGCTGGCTCGCCGCCCTGTTCGTTGGGACGACGCTGCTCGGTGGAAGCGCCGCTGCACTTGCGGGCGACAATTCCGTGAACGTGGCGCCGGTTCCCATGGCCTCCGTCCCCGTTCTGCCAGGCGTTCAGGGGAACTATCTGACCGGTTGCGGCGGCTGCCACGGCGTGCAGGGACATTCCGGCCGCAGCGTGGTCCCGGATCTTGCCGGACATGTCGGTTATTTCCTCTGCACTCCCGCCGGGCGCGAGTATCTGATCCGCCTGCCCAACGTCGCCTTTGCCAACCTGTCGTCAGCGGATCTGGCGACGATGATGAATTTCGTCGTGTTCAGGCTGGGCGCAGGCAGCGCCCCGCAGGGCGCCCAACCCTATACCGAGGAGGAAGTCGCCAGATTGCGCGCCCATCCTTTCCGAGAGGCCAGCCTGCATATGTATCGCGACGAAGTGGTGCGCGGCGTCGCAAAGGCCTGTCCGCGCGCGGCCGATCTGCACGATTACGATCTCAATCTGAACAGCCGGGAGGTCGATAACGGCGTCTCGCGCCCGTTCAGCGCGCCGGGGCCGTCCTGACTCCTATTTGAGACGCAGCGGAAGCCCCGCAGCCAAAAACACGACCTGTCCCGCGTCACGCGCGATGCGCTGATGCAGCAATCCCGCTTCATCACGGAAACACCTGCCGAGCGGAGTTTCCGGCGTCAGCCCCAACCCTACCTCGTTCCCGACCAGAACCGTCGGCGCAGCACGCCGGACCAGCGCCTCCATCAACCCTTCCGACGCCGCCGCGATATCGCGATCATCTAAAATGAGGTTCGTCAGCCAAAGCGTCAGGCAGTCCACCAGCACCGGAGCGGTTCCCGCCCGGTCCAGAACACCGAGAAGATCGAAACGCTCTTCGACGGTCCGCCATCCGTCTTTCCGATCCGCGCGATGTTTGTCGATCCGCCGCGCCATCTCGTCATCTCCGGCATGCGCGGTCGCTACGTAAACCCACGGCGCGGGCATTGCGGTGATCAGGGCCTCCGCGTACCGGCTCTTGCCCGAGCGCGCGCCGCCAAGAACGAGAACCGTTCCGTCCAGCCCCGTCAAAACGGGCGTCAGAACCACCTCAGGCGTCATCAGAACCGCTTGCTCCCCACACGCCACGCGACTTTTCTCGAACGGACGCCGCGCGTAATTTTCCTACTCCAAGGCGCCGCGACATCTTGCCACGCAACCCGCCCGGAGCCTCAACCCAGCGTCTTTGCGACAAGCGCGCCGACGCCAGAGAAAGCCGCAGTCAGCTGCGCGTCGGTCGGCGCTCCGCCCCTCGTATAAACCGCCACAATGATCGGGGCGTCCGGTTTCGGCCACAGCACCGCGATGTCTCCAGCCGCATCCTTCGCGTTGTTGCCGGTCTTGTCGCCCACGCGCCACGTCTTGGGAAGACCGGCGCGCAGGCGGTTTCCGCCAGTCTGGCACCCGACCAGCCACCCGGTCAGCAACGCCCGCGACGAGTCCGACAGCACGTCCCCCAGCACCACGCGTTGCAGGACCTTCGCCATCGCCTCCGGGGTCGTCGTGTCGCGAACGCCGCCGAGAGGCGTCCGGTTGAGATACGGTTCCGGATCGTCGAGGCGCGTCTGCGTATCGCCGATCGAACGCCAGAACGCCGTCAGGGCCGCCGGGCCGCCAACACTTGAGAGAAGCAGCGTGGCGCAGGTGTTGTCGCTCTGCTCCACAGCGGCCCGACACATCTCAGCGACCGTCATCGACCCGCGCGCCAACTTCTCCTTGGCCACAGGCGCATACCAGTCCGGCACATCCGCTTTCGTATAGGCGACATTTCGATCGAGCTTCTCCTGCCCTCGCTCGACGCGGCGCAACACACAGGCGGCGAGCGAAGCCTTGAACGTGCTGCACATTACGAAACGTTCGTCGGCCCGCCACAGCAACTTGCCGCCAGTCGCAAGATTTTCGGCATAAACACCTATGTGGCCGCCGCTCTCGCGCTCGTACGTCCCGATCGCTTGTGGCGGGGGCGGCAGCGCGTAAGCAGGAGAGGCCAGCAATACCGAGCCATACTGAAGCAAGCGCCGACGTCGCATGTGTTCCGCCTGAGTTGAGGGATTAAGTGTGTTGCACTTGATGATGTAGGTTCCGGGCTTTTTTGTGTCGCATTCGGAACGGGGTGAGCATTCTTGCCTAGAGGGGGCTGGAGCGGGTTTCGTTCAAAAAACTCGTTTGAACGGGTAAATATCATCGATAAAATAATAACTTAGAGTATGTTTTCCTTGACGCCATCTTTGCAGTTGACTCAGCGCAACCTGACGTCCGCAAGCATCTTCATCCCTGTATCACAGGCGAGCGAATGCCCCACTCTGGCTTGCCGCCCACGCCCGAAGGCCGCACATACCGGGACATGTCAGAATCTTTCCTTACCATCGCCGCCCTCCGCGACGCCGCCACCTCGCTTTGGCGCGGCGACGCGAACGCCGAGGCCCAGGCCGCCGCCCGCGACCGGATACTGACCAAGCCGCCCGGCAGCCTCGGACGATTGGAGCGCATCGCCCAATGGCACGCCCGCTGGAGGCGTGGACGGCCCATGGTGCTGGAGCGCATCGACGTCCTCGTATTCGCAGGCAATCACGGGGTCGTGGCGCAGGGCGTCTCCGCATGGCCATCCGCCGTCACCGCGCAGATGGTGGAGAATTTCCGCAACGGCGGCGCGGCGATCAACCAGTTGTCGCGCGTCGCAGGCGCAACGCTTCGTGTCATCGAAGTCGCCGATCTGGCGCCGACGCGGGACTTCACAGCCGGTCCGGCGATGGAAGAGCGCGCGTTCCTCGCCGCTGTGAATCTCGGTTACGCCTCGGTGTCGCCGGAAGCCGACCTGCTCTGTCTGGGAGAGATGGGCATCGGCAACACGACTGTCGCCGCTGCTCTGTCCGCCGGCCTGTTTGGCGGAAGCGGGGCGGATTGGGCCGGACGTGGCGCCGGGATCGACGACGAAGGGTTGGCCCGCAAGGTGCGCGCCATAGACGCCGCGCTTTCACTGCATGGTGGTCTCGCACCCGATCCTCTGGAAGCCGCACGTAGGCTGGGAGGTTACGAACTCGCCGCAATCATGGGCGCAACGCTCGCCGCCCGACGCCACGGCGTGCCCGTTCTGCTGGACGGGTTCGTCTGCACGGCCTCCGCCGCCCCTCTGGCCCGGTTGAGCTGCGACGGCCTCGACCACGCATTGGTGTCCCATCGCTCGGCGGAGGCTGGACATGCACGGCTCGCCGCCGCCCTTGGAATGGAGCCTCTGCTCGATCTTGGCCTGCGCCTCGGCGAAGCGTCAGGGGCCGCGCTCGCGGCGCCGCTCGTACGGGCGGCGATCGCCTGCCACACCGGGATGGCGACTTTCGATTCCGCGGGCGTCGCCACAACCAGCGACGCCCGCGCGTCGTGACGCAAGCCCTCCGCGCCGACCTCGCCTGCGGGCTGGGGCTTCTGACCCGCCTACCAACAGGATGGCTAGGGGTGAACGGCGCGGCCATGTCGATGGCGCGCTCCTCCTGGACATGGCCACTCATCGGCGGGCTGATCGGGCTGATCGGTGGCGGCGCGATGGAGACGCTGCGCGCTCTTGGGATACCAGCGCCGGTTGCCGCCCTGTGCGCGCTGTCTGTCCAGACGTTGCTGACTGGCGGACTGCATGAGGACGGGCTGGCCGATGTCGCAGACGGCTTTGGGGGCGGGCGGGATCGGGAACGGAAACTCGCCATCATGCGCGACAGCCGTATCGGCAGTTACGGCGCGCTGGCGTTGGTCCTGACAACAATGCTGCGCGCCGGCGCTATGGCCGCGATTCCCGTCAACATGACGCTGGCGACGCTGGTCCTTGCATCGGCGGCTTCGCGCGGCGCGCTGCCGCTCGTCATGACCCTGCTGCAGCCCGCGCGCGAGGATGGGTTGGGGCGGTCTGTTGGCAAACCGCCGGTATTCGCAGTGGTTTTTGGGTTGGTTGCGCCGCTCACGTTCTTACTAAGTACGCCCAACCCCTCCCACGGGCTTGTAAGCTGGGCCATATCTATTGCCGCAACCGGAGCAGTCACAATGCAGGCACGGCGACAGATTGGTGGATACACTGGCGACACGCTGGGCGCATCTGTAATAGTTTCAGAGAGCATGACTTTAGTTTTAGAAAGCGCACAACTTTTTCGATAAAATTTTTCCACTCGGGACCACGCCATGTCTGCGCATCAAATTGCAGCCGATAATTCGGTATTTTTATACCTAATTACAAAGACACTATCTCACAAAAATGATTTTTTGACGCTTCTTGTGTCGTTTCTATCGTTGGTCGTATCAGCCATGTCTTGGCGAGCAACCAATGGACAGATGAAAATTGCGGAAAATCAATATAAAATATCGTTGTACGAAAAACGAATGGAGAGATTCGAATCTTACTGCAATAAAGTTCAAGAAGTAGCGTCCATTCTTGATCAACCATTAGCAACGATAGCTCTGAAGGATATCCTTCACGATTGCATGCGTGTTTTTTATAGCCAATTCGAAGAGGACAGCCCCATCGGAATCGCCATCGACGCCTGCATGACTTACAACACCATGAATTTATTATACAAAAGAAAATGTTTTTCTTACCAAGAAAGAGAACGCGAAATTAGCGGTATCAACAACATTGCAAAAATAACCGAAGAAAAATAACAATCGATGACACGAGATTTAGACTTTCTCTCACAAGAAATAAAATCGATAGGAGCTATTTTGATGCAGAACTACAATGAATATCAGATCCAAATACTCAACGCTCGTGAGTGGATGCATGAACAGCTATATGTTCCTGACGCACCAAGTTACAAACCTGCGGTGTTTAAAAATTTTATAAACAAAATAAAAATAAAAGGAAAATTTCTTAGAAAAACATGAGGATATTTTACTCCGCCAAAGCATCCATGACCGCATGTGCAAACGCGTTCGAATCTACAGGATCTTCCATGATCGGCTTGGAGCGCGCCCGCAATTCCACAATCATCGTCCTCCGCTTCGGATTCAGATAGATACGTTGCCCGAAAATACCTCGCGCGGAAAAGGCGCCATCCGAAAATCCACCATCACGGTCCGGCGTCGGCCACCACATGTAGCCGTATTCCAGCCGATCACCGCCCGAAAGCGTCCTCGGGCGACCCGCCTCCTCAAACCATCCGTCCGGCAGAAGGGATTTTCCGTCGATGCGCCCGCCATCCAGGACGAACAGCCCAAAGCGCGCGAAGTCACGAAGGGTCGCGTTCAGACCCATACCCGCCGTCTCCGTCCCATCAGGACTGTCGAGCCACCAATGCGCGTCATGCTCCATCCCAAGCGGTTTCCACAGTTTTTCCGAAAGATACTCCGATAGCGGCCGCCCCAGCGCTGCACGCAGCAGATAGCCCATGACACAAGTCTCACCCGTGCTGTAATTCCAGACCGCACCGGGCTCCGCCACGCGCGACAGGCTCGTCATCAAATTCATGATCGCGCCGGGGCGACCAGCGGATTGCAGCGCCAGCATCCTGCGGCGATCAGACGTCGGGTCGGTGTAGGTCTCGTTCCACCCAACGCCTGATGTCATCTGCAACAGATTGCGGACAGACACGCCCTGATAAGCGCCGCCCCTCAACTCCGGCAGGTATTGCTCAAGCCTGTCGTCCAGACTGCCGATCAGGCCATCCCTGATCGCCATGCCGATCAGAGTGGTGCTGACAGACTTGGCGACGGACATGGACGGCCAGAGCGTGTCCGGCCCAGCCCCGAGGTCATAATGCTCCAGAACGACCCGACCTTCATGCGCGATCAGCATTCCCGCAACCCGGTTTAGGGAGAGGTAGTCATAAAAATCGTTTACCTTGCCTGCAGTCTCCACTTTCAGGCCGAGCAGATTTCGCAACGCGCCGTCATCGTAAACCAGCGGCCGCGGCTCGCCATGCTTGACAACGCGGCATGGCAGAATGTCGCGCAATGCCGAGAACACCTCGACCTGCCGGGCGGGGGGCAGCGCGCCGTCATAAACGCGCGCCAGAAGCTCCGCTTTTCCAGCGTCGCGTTGCTCGATGACGTTCGTCCACGCTGAAGGAACTGTTTTCATGGTAACAACATCCATAATATATATTTTTTATTACGATATCGGTTTAATGACGTCTACACCACCATGACTACCACCTCAAAACGGACAATACGCGCTACGTACATCGTGCGCTCACGAGATGAACAACATGAAGATAAAGCGCATCTATCGTTATAGGCACTCGACCACCATTAAAGGTATGATATAAATATTGAATTTCTATTCCAAAGGGCAAAAAATGGGGCACCATATCGACGAAAATATTTGCCAGTTGGCTTGGTATGCGGAATGTATGAATAGGGCTTTGGCGGAGATCCGCGGATTCAGTCCCCCAGCCAGAGACGTACGATTTCATCACTCGCTTTTCATTATCAATTTTATGTCCCTCATAGACCTCGCAGTAGAGTTTTACGGTCCGCTGTTTAAGCAGCAGTTCATTAAAAAACTGGATGGCACCGGAGGTCAAACTGGAGAAAATAATGAAGGATATTTGCGAGAGCTACGTAACGCTACTATCCATCGCGGCATGGACATAGCCTCTTCAGGCACAGTCATATCAAATCACGTTCGAGCTATTGCACCAGAGGAAATTTTCGATCGCCACCGCAAGAAGGGGCCATTCAAACCTTTTGCGAGCACACTCCTAGAGATTTTCGAGATCAGTCGGCTCATCGGCGGTTCTCTTGTACTGGAATTCGCGGAGCCGTGGTTCCGAGAGATGGAAAGCAGAGAATTTAATGAAATGCGAGATCAATATCTCCGCGACTTAGAAGAGAATACATTTCTTCCTGAATGGGCTATAAACGCTGCGCGGGAAAATATCGATCAAATACCATTTATGGAAATTCGTGCCCACAACTCACATACACTACGAATCTTGCTATCCTAAACTACTACAAAAACGAAAATCGATACACCCTCCATTTGGCGCACATAGGTATATTTCGCCTCTGATATCACCGACTAGTATCACGCCTCACAAATTAAATAACAGCCAACAGACGAGAACGCGGGACGCAGCTGCGTCCCGCCCCACCTTAAAACGACCTGACTTTGTGGCGCTCACTTCGGTTTGACGGCGATGCCCATGACCTCATAGTGAGCGCCGCCCAGCAGGCTTCCCGCCCCGATGAAAGCGCGCGCAGGCATCGGCCCCTTGAAATAGGTCCGGTAAACGGCGTTGAAGGCCGCAAAATTCTTGAGGTCAGAGGCGAATATCTGCACCCAGACGAGGTCGTCCATCGTCAGACCAGCCTTCTCGACCGTCTTTTTGATGTTATCCAGCACGATTTTGGCGCCGGCGGTCGCGTCGAGGGCCGGTTTGCCCGTGGCCGGGTCATGATCAGTGGTGCCGGAGATGTAGAGCGTGTCGCCAGCCATAACTGCGCTGCTGAACGGCGGAGCGGTCGTGACACTCGCTGGCACTCCCTCAGGAGCGAAATGCTCGACTGTAGCGGCGTGCGAAGCCGTGGAAACCAGCATTGCAAGGGCGACGGGAGCGACGTAGCGCATGATGACCTCGTTTGTGAGAAGCTTCATTCAATGGAGCAACGTCTAGGAAATTATTGCGATTCCATTGTGAAAACAACTCACGCGCCACGCATGGGGAATCAGGGACTCGACGCGTCGACGATCATATATCCGGCGTCGCCATCAAACGGCCGTCTGACCACCCGCCTGACCGTCACCACCCACGAACGTCGAACGCCCGCATCCCGGCCGCCCGCGCCGCTTTCAGTCCTTCGTCGCTGTCCTCCAACACCACGCAGCGGCCAGGCTCTACACCCAGTCTCTGCGCGGCAAGAAGGTAAATTTCCGGATCTGGCTTCGGGTTTGCGACATCCTCGATCGTCACGATCTTCGCGAACGCGTCCCGCAGCCCGATGGCCGTCAAAGACGCCTCGACAACCTCACGCGAGCCGCTCGAAGCCACGGCCAGCGGCAGGCGGCCGCGCCATTCCCGCGCCAGCGCGACTACCGGCGCGTTCTCACGCACGGCGTGCAGACGATCGATCACGCCACGCCGGGCGGCGGCAATGATCGCGTCGTGATCGAGAGAAACGTTGAACGCCTTGTCGACGGCCGCCAACAGCATGCGCTCGGCGTAGCCACCTTTTCCCCTGAACCATTCCGGTGGCAAGTCGATCCCGCCAACCTCAAGCACAGCGGCGCGCCACGCCGCCAGATAGAGCGGCAAGGTGTCGACCAGCGTTCCGTCGCAATCAAAAATCAGCGCGGCGACGTCGTCAGAAATCTCGATCATGGGAAAGCGGACTTCTGATACGCGCCGCCGTCGACCAGCTTGCCCAACGGCGCAAACTCCGCATCGCTGAATGTTTCCGTACGCACTTTCTTTCCGTCCGGCGCCTCGACGAACACCGTATCGTTCCAGTCCGCTGCACTGATCCCGGTCCACAGCGTCAGCGCGATCGGGTCGGACTTGCCATCCCGCTGAGCCTGAAGCTCCAGCCGCGCATCGCCGCTTGAAGGCGGCGTCTGGCTGAGCGGCCCCCACCCGTGCGTGTGGTGTTGAAGCCAGTCGTTCACCGTCGCGATCTCAGACGCGTTCAGCTGCCGGACGCGTCGCATCGGCCCCACGAAAATTTTCCCGGCCGTGACTTGCGGAAACGTCACCGGCTTGAAATTCGGCAACGCCGCCAGCCAGATGACGCTTGCCGTCCCGATGGTGAACACCAGAAAAGCGATGATGAAGACGACTTCTTTCCTCATGGACCTGCTCCCGTCCGATCAGCCGCGCACGGCGGCGATCACACGGGCGACCTCCGCGTCCGTCAGTTCAGGCTGAATCGGCAACGCGAGGATGCGTTCGGCCAAAGACTCCGAAACAGGCAGCGTCGCGCCGTCATGATGGTCGCGATACGCAGGCTGCCGATGCAACGGCAGCGGGTAATAGATCGCAGACGGAACTCCCGCCGCTTTCAATCGCTCCTGCAACGCCGTCCGCGCCGCCGTGTCCGACAGCAGGATCGCATAGATCGCCCAGGCGCTGGCGCCGCCCGGCACGCGCACGGGCACAGTCACGACGTCGCGCAATCCGGCGTCATAAGCGCAGGCGATTTTCTCACGCCGCGCCAGTTCCGCCTCGAAGAAGTCCAGCTTCGCCAGCAACACTGCCGCCTGCAACGTGTCGAGCCGACCGTTCATGCCGGTGCGCAGGACCTCATACCGCGTGCCGCCCTCGCCATGCGTGCGCAGCGAGCGATACAGCGCCGCGCGCTCCGCATCGTCGGTCAGGATCGCCCCGCCGTCTCCATAACCGCCCAGCGGCTTGGACGGGAAGAAAGACAGCGTCGTAGCCGTCGCCTCCCGTCCCAATTTGCGCCCGCCATAAGAGCCGCCGAAGGACTGCGCGCAGTCGTCGAGCAGGAAAAGATCGTTCTCTGTCGCGATGTCCCGCAACTCCGCCCACGGGGCGGGCTGACCAAACAGATCGACGCCGACGATGGCACACGGCCTCAGCTTGCCCGCCTTGCGAACGTCGGCGATGCGCGCGCGCAGGTTCACGGGATCGATCTGGAATGTCGCCGGATCGACGTCCACGAAGACCGGCGTGGCGCCGAGCACCAGCGGAACCTCGGCCGTCGCCGTGTAGGTGAACGCAGGAAGAAACACCGCGTCGCCGCGCCCGATCCCTTCCGCCATCATGACGATCTGCAACGCATCGGTGCCAGAGGACACGCCGACGCAATGCCCGGCGCCAGCGTAGGCCGCCAGCTTTTCCTCCAGCTCAACGACTTCCGGTCCCATCACGAAGCGGCAATGCGCCAGCACCGCGTCGATCCGCGCGCGCAGCGCCTCGCCCATCCTGCGCTGCTGCGCCGCGAGGTCGAGAAACGCGATTGGAGCCAACTCTGACGACGTGCTCATGAAACCAGTCTCTCCCTGCCCAAGGCGGTTCCGGGCGCGGCGTCGGAAGCGGCTTCTCCCGCATCCGTCGGCGTCGCGCCCGTGCTGTTGTGAACGAATTCGGGCACAAGGGCGGTAAGCACGGCAATCGCCTCAGCCGCATTGCCGTCATGCGCGCAGGCCGCGATCCTGTCCACGGCCGCCGACACCTGCCGCAAATCCACGACACGCGGCGTGGCGATCAGCAGGCCCGGCGCATCTGTCGGCGCCGGGGCCTCACGCCCGTGGAACAACTCTTCGAAAAGCTTCTCGCCCGGACGCAGGCCGGTGAAGCGGATCGCCACGTCCTCGTCAGGCCGAAGCCCCGCCAGGCGGATGATGCGGCGCGCAAGATCGACGATTTTCACGGGTTGCCCCATGTCGAGCACGAAGATGCCGCCATCGCGCAGCATGGCGTCCGTGCCGCTTTCCTCATGGTCCAGTCCGACGATGGCGCCCCGCACACTAGCCTGCAACACCAGCCCAACAGCCTCCGGCACCGTCATGAAGTAGCGACGCATGTCCGGATGCGTGACGGTCAGCGGGCCGCCGCGCTCAAGCTGCCTGCGGAAGAGCGGCACAACCGATCCGGTCGAACCAAGAACATTGCCGAAGCGCACGGTTACGCAGCGCATGGCGTCCCGGCGTCCGGACGTTCGCGCGGCGATGTCGAGAGCCTGACAATACATCTCGGCGGCGCGTTTGCTCGCGCCCATCAGGCTGGACGGATTCACCGCCTTGTCGGTCGAGATCACCACCATCGCCTGCGCGCCGTGCCGCGCGGCTGCGTCGGCGACGATGCGCGTGCCGAGCACATTGGTCAGCAATCCCTCGCACGGGTTGCTCTCGACGATCGGCACATGCTTGAGCGCGGCAGCATGGAACACCAGCGCCGGGCGATAAGTCGCGAACACGCGCTCGATCCGTCCGGCGTCACGCACGTCCGCGACGACAATGTCGCGCGCTGCGGGGTGCGCCTGCTCGCCCAACTCGACGTCGATACGCCACAACGCGTATTCGCCGTTATCGACCAGAACGAGGCGACTCGGTCCAAAGGAAGCGATCTGGCGCGCCAGTTCGGAACCGATCGAGCCGCCTGCGCCCGTCACCATCACCACGCGGTCGCGGATCATGCGATCCATGCCCTCGCGATCCAGCGGCACCTGCGGACGGTTCAGCAAATCTTCCAGAGCCACCGGCCGCAGTTCCACGCGATCCGCAGGCGTAAGCGCCGTCAGCACGGGCGCGCGCATGACCTCGACGCCGTGCGCCTCGGCCGCGTCCAGCACCCGGCTCAACCCTTCGCCACGGAAATTCGGGTCGGTCACCACCAGACTGTCCGGCAACGCCTTGCGCTGCGCCATACCGTCAAGCAACGCCGCTATTTCGGTGACGTGCCCCAGAATTGGAACATTATGAATGCGCCGCCCTGCCTGATTCGTCCCCTGCCCGATCAGCCCGGTGACTCGCACGTCCGAGCCCGGGTTGCGGGCAATCGCACGCAGGAACAGGTCGGCGACCTGATCCGCGCCAACCAGCACCACCCGTTGCTGTGCCGCACCGCGCCGGCCCAGAACGTTGAATATGCGGTATGCCGCGCGCAATCCGCCGAGCATGACAATCAGCGTCAGCGCATAGATGATCGGGAAGGCAGGGCTCGGCAGCGGATAACCCGTGGCGGCCAGACCGGCGGTGAACAGCGCGGCACTGGCGATCGACGCCCCGACAATCCCCAGAAGGTCGGAGATGCCGGAAAACCGCCAGTACTGCTGCGGCATCCGAAACGGCAGACCACTGACCAACAATGTGATCGCGCCCCCAGCCAGCAGCCAGAGCGGATGCAGCAGCCCCTCTTGCGGCGCGGCAAGCCAACGCGCGACCGGCGCAGCGAGCGCGGCCACCGTCCCGTCGAGCAGGACGTTGACAAGAATGCGGTTGAACGGCCGCAGCCGGGTGCTTATCGGCGCGACTTCCGGACGTTGCGGTGCCATCACCATAGCCCTATAGCCCACCCTCGCGCTGGCTAGAAGGAACCAACGCAGCTTTCCTCTGCGTCGGCCGTTCGGCGCAGGCCAACCCGACACGAAGGGCCAGCCCGGCGACGCCCCGAACATAGTCCGAAGAGCGCGGACGACCGCCCTTCGCGCCGCCCGCTGCCCCCGGTTGAAAGCGACCGATGCCCATAACGCTCCCCTCCATCGCCCTGCTTTTCCTCGCTGCTGTCGTCTCCGCGCTGCTGATCCGCCGTATGATCGCCGTGGCCGTCCTCGACACGCCGGTTCATCGCAGCGCGCATACGCAGCCGACACCCAAGGGCGGCGGCGTGGGCGTAATCGGCGCGTTCCTTCTCGTGCTTCCGCCACTGCGCGCGACGCTCGGACTGCCCGCGTTTACAACGCCCGTCGGCGTCCTGTGGGTCGCTGTCGCAGCGCTGGCGATCGTGTCGTGGATCGACGACGTGAAGCAGTGGTCGCCGTGGGTAAAGCTCGGGGCGCAGATTGGCGCAGCAATGCTGGTCACAGCCTGCTCGCCGCCGCTTCCCGGACCTCTTGGCCTGTGGATCGGAGCCGCCATCGCCCTGCCGTGGCTGCTGTTCGTAACCAACGCCGTGAACTTCATGGACGGGCTGAACGGGCTGGTCTCAGGCGTTCTGTGCCTGTCCTTCGCCTGTCTTGCATTGCTTCCGTCACCCACCGCAGCTTCCGACCTGCGCGCGGAGTCGGCGTTACTCGCCTGCACGCTGCTCGCCTTCTTACCGTTCAACTTTCCCCGCGCGCGCATTTTCATGGGCGACGTGGGTAGCCAGAGCTGCGGGCTGCTGGTCGGCGCGGCCGCGCTCTCAGGCGTTCGTCTCGACGCAAGCGGCCTCTTCGATCCCTCGACAGCGATCGAGGTTCTCTGCCTTACCGCCGGGTTGCTTTACGATGTGGGTATCACGCTCTGTCGCCGCGCTCTCGCAGGAGAGCGCCTGCTGGAGGCTCACCGTGGTCACCTGTATCAAGTGGCCTATCGCGTCGGCATGCCGCGCACGACGGTGGCGCTGATCCATTGGGGCTTCGTGCTGTGGGGCGCGACATGGTTTACGCTGCTGCGTCCATCGCTGATTACGACGTGCGTCACTACAGGCAGCACAACCATGGAGGAAGGCGGCCACCTCAGCGGCCTGCTGTTGCTTCTGGCGCTGATCGCCCTGCCGCAACTCATCTGGACGGGCGTGGTCGTATCTCTGGAACGCCGTCGGCCGGTCGGCCGCTGGTGACGCCGCAAGCGGCGCCACGGGGCGGAAAAGCTCCGCCCGGACAGCGTCGTCTTACTGCTTGAGAGTGAAGGTGATGCCGCTGGCGGCGGCGGCCAGACGGGCGCCTTTGGAAGCCATCTCGATCTTGATGCGCACGCCGTTCTTGTTTTCAAGAACCTTGCCGCCGATGCCCTCGCCCAGCGTCGCTTCACCAGCCGCAGCGGCGTATGTTCCCGCGAAATCTTCGGCGCGGTGCAGGTTGTAAACCGTACCCTTGCCGGTCGCCTCGGAATAACCAACGGCCGCAATCGTGCCGCCCGTCACCGAGAAATGATATTTTTTGTGGTTATAGGTCAGAGTCGCGTCGCCCCAAGTGTAACCAACGCCAATATCCGCCGACTTGGCCGTAAGAACCACCGTGGCGGTCGGCGACCCCAGAGCGTCGCCTGCCGCTACCGACGGCGTGGCGATGGTCGCGAGAGAAAGAGCCGCCACAGCGGCGATCGGTGCAAAACGCATGATGGTCTTCCTTTTTAAATCTTGCCGACGCTGTTCCCGTCTGTGCGAAAACACATCGGAGCACGGCTGAGAGCGCACCCGCGCCCAGCTTCAGCGCACATCATATTTCAACGTTCTCACCGGCCCATGGTTTGCGGCGACGAAGCGTTTCACGACAGAGCGCTGGTTTAAAAAAACGCTTTCTCTGCCTACAGGCACGCAACGAACCCGCCCCGAAGCATATTCTGACGCTCCTCATGAGAGGTTTGCAGAAAATGTGACGATGCGCCTCCGCCAATGCGAGTCCGCATACCTTTCTGTGCGCCCGCAAGACGTCAAAAGAAAGGCGCCCATGCGTTTTGCGAACCGTGCTCAGTTGTACGAAGCTGGTAGCCCCGGGACGAAAGTCCTGCATTCCCCTGATGACCGATACGCGAAACCGGTTCACGGACGCTGCTGTTCCGGGGCCTGCAAGAGTTTGGCCTATTCCCTGATTTCAGCGGAATGAATGGCGCGCCTGCCTCAGTATTCTCTGATCGGCAAAAATCAAAAAGACCGCTCCCGCGTGATCGCGTAAGAAAGTTTGAGGAAATCCAACCCCTTCGGACGCACGTATCTCCTCAGGCAATCGATTGGCGCGCATCGACGCCAAAAGAAAAGCCGCGTCCCTGAGGGACGCGGCTTTTGAATATTCGCTCGAACAACGCTGCTCAAAACGCAGTGTCCGAACTGCAGGATCGTCACTCCGTCGGAAAAATCTCCAAACGGGAAGGACGCGTCCCGAGCGCGATCAGGCTGCGCGGGCGCGGACCGTCTTCTCTTCGACAGCCTTCTTCGGCGTGGCGGACTCGCCCATGATCGAACGAATTTCGCGCAGGTAAGCGGCGCCCTTCAGCGTGCGCTGTACCAAAACCGAGCGACGGTCGAGCGGATCGACTTTGCGGCGAGCCAGATCCAGCTCGCCGAGACGATCGAGCGCGCGTGTGATCGCAGGCTTCGAAACATTCAGCTCTGCGGCGAGACCGCGCACCGTGTGTCCTTCTTCCTGCAGGTAGCAGGTAAGGAACACGGCGAGCTGACGCGCCGAAAGATCAGGGCCGTCACGACGAACGAGAGATACGATCGTCTCGCGCAGCGTGGTGACGAGGGCGTCGGCGGCGGCGTTGTTCTGAGCCTTGGCGCCCTTGATGGAGGCGGTTTTGGTCTGAGCCATGATAGTAAACTCCTTAACTCTTTCGGGCCGGGAGTCGTTATCCCGGTCAGGCCGGTCGAGACCGGCGCTTCACATGCGACGTCATATAGAACGTCTCTGGCGAAAATAAACCGCACCCGAATAAATAGTTCTTCATGGGAATCATTATTCTCACGAATGTAATATATCGTTCAGGTTCAGCAACGTCGGCAACGCGGCGAAAATCGCACGTAACCCCATGATTTCTCCGCCTTCCGGACGTCCCGGACGCGAATTATCGTTCCATGCGTAGCTATCAATATGTGCCCAACACACAGCTGGGTCGACAAAACGTTCAAGAAACAAAGCCGCGGTTATTGCCCCCGCGAAAGGCTTGGATGAGACATTGTTAATATTTGCGACCGGGCTGCGCAGCCAATCACGGTATCCATCCCATAGCGGGAGACGCCACAACGGGTCGTATACCGCACGACCGGCTTTCAGAAGCGCCTCAGCCGCTCCGTCGTCGTTGCTCAGCAAAGCTGGCAGATCGGGTCCCAAAGCGATCCGCGCCGCTCCCGTCAACGTGGCCACGTCCAGCAGCAAGGCGGGCTTCGCCTCGCAGGCTTCGCTCAACAGGTCGGCCATGACCAGACGCCCCTCTGCGTCGGTGTTCCCGATCTCGACCGTCAGCCCGTTACGCGCCTCTACGACATCCAGCGGGCGCATGGCTGAACCGGACACCGAATTCTCGACGCACGCGAACCGCGCCTCCAGCCGGATCGGCAGATCGCGCGCCATGATCAGGCGGGCCAGCGCCAGCACCGTCGCAGCGCCGCCCATGTCCTTCTTCATTCGCAACATGCCCGCCGACGGCTTGATATCGTTGCCGCCGGTGTCGAAACACACGCCCTTGCCGACAAGCGACAGCAGCGGCGCGTCAGCCGCCGCGCCAGACCCGCTCCATGACGCAACGACCACGCGCGGTTTGCGTGCGGATCCGGCTCCAACATGCGCGACCAGCGGATATTCCTTCGCCAGCGCCTCGCCCTTCACGACCTTCGTCTTCGCGCCGAATGGCGAGAGCGCGCCGACGACAGCCTTCGCCAGTTCGGCCGGCCCCAGAAGATTCGCCGGAAGATTGATCAGATCCCGCCCCAGCCAGATCGATCTGGCCGTCTCCAGCGCCTCGGCGTCAGGACTCTCCTCCACCAGGGTTGCCACCGCCGACTTGCTTCCCTCCCTCAACGAGAATCGATAGGCGCCAAGCGCGAAACCCAGCGTCGCCGCCGAGTGGTCGACGTCGGGCGGGAGATCGAGTCGCCACGCGCCTTTCGGCAGCGCGCCAGATAACGCGCCAAAAACCATCGGGTCCGACACGCCCTCGGGCGGCAGCCCCAGCAACGCCGAAACCCCGCCTTTCCCGTCCGGCACGATCACCAGTTCGCCGGGACGCGCGGTGAACCCCACAGCGGTCGCGAATCCGGCGCCTGCTTCTCCAACGACACGCGTCAGCGTCTTCACGTCGCTCCTGCGGAGTCCGTGAACGACGCGCGACGCCTTCCGCCGCGCCGTCGTAACGCATTCAATCTCCCTTACGGCCATAGTCTTCCCGCGCTCCAAATATCCGATCTGTATCCGGCACGCTGCCTCGGCCGGGCTGTTCACGCAATGCGTCGGCGCGCCTGCGGACGACCGGCGATGTGCGAGAAGCAGAAAGGACGCTTGCAATTCGTGAAAACCAGTCCACCATGGCGCTATGACAGGGTCGCATGGCGGACGGGTTCCGGGCCTGACGGCGCGGATCTCAGAAAACGGTTCCTCCCCGGCGCGAAACGGCGCCGCATCCCCTGCCTTCGCCGCACGCACAGCGTCGCGACGATCCGACGATGTTGGCGCGCCGCCTCCTCACGCAATCCTCGGGCCGACGAACACCGGCAAGACGCATTACGCCATCGAGCGCATGCTGGCCCATCCGTCCGGCGTCATCGGCTTCCCACTGCGTCTTCTTGCTCGGGAAAACTACGACCGCATGGTCGCCGCCAAAGGAGCGGCGCGCGTGGGCCTCATCACCGGCGAAGAGAAAATCGTCCCTCCCGGCGCACGCTGGTTCTCCTGCACGGTCGAGGCAATGCCCACGGACCGCAGCGTCTCCTTTCTTGCTGTGGACGAAATCCAGCTCTGCGGAGACCCTGAACGCGGGCACGTCTTCACCTCGCGCTTGCTGCATGCGCGCGGACAGGACGAGACGCTCTTCCTCGGTTCGGAAACCATCGCGCCTCTGCTGCGCCAGCTTGTGCCGGACGCAACCATAGAAACGCGCCCCCGCCTGTCGGCGCTGACCGCGACGGGCGCGACGCGACTGGAAAAATTGCCGCCTCGCACCGCGATCGTCGCGTTCTCCGCCGCCGAGATTTACGCCATCGCCGAACTGATCCGCAGCAGGCGGGGAGGATGCGCCGTCGTCATGGGACAGATGTCGCCCCGCACGCGCAACGCGCAGGTGGCGCTGTATCAGGACCGGGAGGTCGATTACCTCGTCGCCACGGACGCGATCGGCATGGGGCTGAACATGGATATCGGCCACGTCGCCTTCGCCGGATTGTCCAAGTTCGACGGCCTGCGTCGCCGCAATCTCCTCGCGCCCGAAGTCGCCCAGATCGCCGGACGCGCCGGACGTGGCGCGCGCGACGGCACGTTCGGGACCACCGGACAATGCCCCGCCATTCCCGACGCAATCATCGAAAGCGTCGAGACGCACCGCTTCGATCCGCTGCAACGACTCTACTGGCGCAATATCGATCTGGATTTCGCTTCACCCACCGCACTGCTCCGCAGCCTGTCCCGTCCGTCGCCCGCACGAGGCCTGCAAGCGAGTCCGCAGACCAGCGACGCCCTGACGCTGGCGGCTCTGGCGGCGGACCCCGAGATCGCAGCGTCGGCGGCGACGGGCGGCAGAACACGACTGCTGTGGGATGTGTGCCAGATCCCCGACTTCCGCAAACTCGGCGAGCAGAATCACACGCAGCTCTGCGCCCGGATCTACGATCGTCTGGCGTCCGGCAAGCGCCTGCCGAGCAGCCTTCTTGAAGAGCAACTCGCACGGCTGAACAACATCGAGGGCGACGTCGACACGCTGATGCAGCGCCTGGCGGGCATCCGCATCTGGTCGTACGTCGCAACCCGCGAGACATGGGTCTCCCACGCCCCGCTCTGGCAGGAACGAACCCGCGCGGTCGAGGACGCCGTGTCGGACGCTCTGCACGAGCGGCTGACCGCCCGCTTCGTCGATCGGCGCGCCGCGCATCTGATACGCCTGCTGGACGGCGATGACCGGACGCCCCTGTTGTCCGCCGTTCGTAAAGACGGAGAGGTGGTCGTCGAAGGCCACGCCGTGGGACGCATCCACGGCTTCGAACTTCACCTCGACAAGAACCTGCCGGAGACCGACCGCGCCACGCTGGGCCGAGCTGCGCGTCGGGCGATGCGAACCGAGCTGCCAGCCCGGGTCGCCGCCTGCTGCAACGCCCTCGATTCCTCTTTTTCGCTGGACGAACGGCGCGGCGAGATTCTGTGGGACGGAGCAGTCATCGTTCGCCTGCGCTCCGGTCGCGACCCACTGCATCCCGCGCTGGAGACGCGTGGAGACGGGCTGCTCGACAGCCAGCAAAAAGACCGGATCAAAACGCGCGCAGGGACCTTCCTTCGCACAATTGTCGAGCGGGACCTCGCCCCGCTGTTTCGCGCCTCCACCGACGCAGCATCCGATCCGGGCATGAGGGGCGTCGTCCACCAGTTAACCGAAGGTCTCGGGCAGGCGCGACCGACACAACCGCTGCGTCAACGCGGCCGATTGTCCCGTCTGGGGATAGCCGCTCTGGAAGGAACGGGCTCGCTCGACGCGCTCTATCTCCCGCAGTTGCTCAAGCCGCACCGCATCCGGTTGCGCGCCCTTTTGCTGGCGATCCACGACAATGCGCCGCCGCCGGAACTCCCCCCCGACAGCGCCGTAGTCGTCCCGGCCAACCAGTTTCCGCACCGGCTGCTGACGAAACTTGGGTGGCCCGAACTGGGGCCGGTGCGCATGCGGCTCGACGCAGCGCAGCGTCTTGCAAATCGCCTTGCGGCGCTGACCCGCGACGGCGCGGTCGCAGCCCCCGCCAATATCCTTCAGGTTTCAGGACTCAGACGTGAATTTCTGGGGGATGCGTTGCTGGCCATCGGTTTCAAAATCGCGCCGCCGCCGCCATTGCCCGCAGGGATGTTCGGGCCCTCTCCGGCGCTGATTCTCTCTCGCCGAAAACAGCCCCGCCGGGTGGAGCCAAAGCGCGCGTCCGCCCGGCCGAACGCAGTGAAAGACGGTCCATTCGCCGCACTTTCGAGTCTGCTTGGGGCAGGAAGCGGCCTTTAACGCAGCGCTCATTTGCGTCGTAATCCGTTCCGAATGTGTCCGCCCGGGCCGCGCCTTGCGCCGGTTGGCCCGGAGGCGCCTAAAACGCGGGCTTGCCTCGCGGCCAAAACCCTCGCATATCAACCCGTCCTGAGAAATGGGAGCCGTCCACGCGACCGCCCCGCGACACCAAAGTCGGCGATGCGCCGACCTTCTGACGATCGGAGAGAGCGATGACCTACGTGGTCACTGAAAACTGCATTCGCTGCAAGTTCATGGATTGCGTGGAAGTCTGCCCGGTGGACTGCTTCTACGCCGGTGAGAATTTCCTGGTCATCAACCCGGACGAATGCATCGATTGCGGCGTGTGCGAACCGGAATGCCCGGCTGAAGCCATCTTCCCGGACAGCGACGACCGCGCCGCCGCCTGGGCCGAGATCAACGCCAACTACTCGACGCAATGGCCAAACATCACCCGCAAGGGCACCCAGCCCGCCGACGCGGAGGAGTGGAAAGACAAGCCGAACAAGAAAGAGCTTTTGTCGTCTGCGCCCCACAAAGATTGACGCCACTATAGGCCAGCATATGTCCCCTCATGGGCACACGCTGGCCTCTTTTCTTTGATCAACGCTCCCCGGTTCGTCGCTGCGTCTGGCGTCAGACGCGCAGGACTTAACCCGGACCCTCAATCGAGCAGCATGTACAAAGCAGGCTCATTACAGTCTGCATACGTCTGGCGCAGACATTCACCGCCATGCTGCGCGCCCGACAGCGTCACGATGCACAGGCAAATGGGCCGTGAAACTTTACAGCGAACGGCCTTAAATCGGCCGCACCCAAACTCCCAAGACGACAACCCATTATTCTGAGTATGCGACCTAAGTCACGTGCATCACAGTCCCGTCTTCGTTAACCGGCCCGGACCCATTTGCGCGCGAGAATGCATACCTAGGCGTCAGATAGCCCTCGCAGGGTACGTTGTCGCCACGGCTACACTGCTACTTCCGTCAACAAAAAAGGCCTCGCACGTGCACCGTGCGAGGCCTTTTTGCAAACCGGAAGCCGACGACCGGAATTACCGCGACATCATATGAGCCGAGGTATTGGTCATGATGAAGGCCGTACCCACGATGAAGATCGCGACGACCATCACCGTGAAGAGGAACACGTTGTTGTTCCACCGGTTCTCGGCCGTCGTGTTCATGTGCAGGAAGTAGATCAGGTGGACGACCACCTGAACCGCCGCCAGAACCGAAATCGCCGTCAGAGCGCCAGTCGGAGACAGGGCGCCGCTGGTGGCCACCATGAAGGCGGCGACCGTAAGAACGACCGCGAGAACGAACCCGATAACATATGAGCGCACGCTGCCGTGGCTCGCGTCGTCATGACCGCTGTGATGCGTGCTCATCAGATCATGCTCCCCAGATAGACGAACGAGAACACGCAGATCCAGACGATGTCGAGGAAGTGCCAGAACAGGCTCAGCATGGTGAGCTTGTTCATCATCCGCTCCGAAATCTCCGTAACCCGCGAAAGCTGCACAACCAGCGTCACGATCCAGATCAGACCGCAGCTCACGTGCAGACCATGGGTCGAGACCAGTGTGAAGAAAGCGGACAGGAACGCGCTGCGATCCGGGCCCGCGCCCTCACCGATCAGGTGTGCGAACTCGTTGATTTCAAGACCGACGAAGCCCAGGCCAAGCAGGAACGTGATGGCCAGCCACAGCTGAACGGATCTGATCGCGCCCTTGTGGGCGGCGATCATTCCGAAACCGTAGGTGATGCTCGATACGAGCAGCAGCGCCGTCTCCATCGCGAGGCCGGAGATCTCGAAGAGCTCCTTCCCCGTCGGGCCGCCAGCGTACTGGTTGCGGAAAGTCGCAAACACAGCAAACAGCGTGCCGAAGATGATGCAGTCGGTCATCAGATACACCCAGAACCCGAACACCGTCGGCGGAGCGTGGTGTTCGTGATCCGAATGCGCGTCGTGAAAAGTAGTATCGTGCGCCATTACTCAGCCGCCTGTACCATGAGTTTGCGGGAGTGCTCGTTCTCGATCCGGGCGACTTCTTCAGCGGGGATGTAGTAGTCCACGTCCTGATTTGCGCTGCGGATGATCACTGTCGCGAAAACTCCGATCAGTCCGATCGCAGCCAGCCACCAGATGTACCAGATAGCCGCGAAACCAAGCACTAGGCTGAACGCGCCGACCATGAAGCCTGCAGCCGTGTTCTTGGGCATGTGGATCGGAGCATACGGGCCACCTGCGCCGCGCGTGTCGATGCCGTTCTCCTTGTCGTGCATGAACGCGTCCAGATCATGGACATGCGGCGTGATCGCAAAGTTGTAGATCGGCGGAGGCGAAGACGTCGACCACTCGAGCGAACGAGCGTTCCACGGATCGCCCGTGACGTCGACGTTCTGCGGCAGGTTGCGGTCGCGAATGGAGACGTAGAGCTGGATGACCTGACAGGCGATGCCGCAGAACACCAGAACCGCGCCAACTTCGGCGATCAGCAGCCAAGGGTGCCAGGCCGGGTTGTCGTAGTGGTTCAGACGACGGGTCATGCCGTCGAAGCCCAGCACGTAGAGCGGCATGAACGCCACATAGAAACCGACAAACCAGAACCAGAACGCGGCCTTGCCCCACGCCTCGTTGAGCTTGAAGCCCAGCGCTTTCGGGAACCAGTAGTTCATGCCGCAGACATACCCGAAATACACGCCGCCGATGATGACGTTGTGGAAATGGGCGATCAGGAACAGAGAGTTGTGGAGAACGAAGTCAGCTGCGGGAATCGCCATCATCACGCCGGTCATGCCGCCGATGGTGAAGGTGATCATGAAGCCGACGGCCCAGTACATGGTGGCGTGGAACTCCACGCGGCCCTTGTACATCGTGAACAGCCAGTTGAAGAGCTTAACGCCAGTCGGGATCGAGATGACCATCGTGGCGATGCCGAAGAACGCATTGACGTCAGCGCCGGCGCCCATGGTGAAGAAGTGATGCAGCCAGACCAGGAACGACAGCACCATGATGGCACAGGTCGCGTAGACCATGGTTGCGTAACCGAACAGCGGCTTGCGGGAGAACGTAGGCACGACTTCCGAGAACACGCCGAAGGCGGGCAGGATCAGGATGTAAACTTCAGGATGGCCCCAGGTCCAGATAAGGCTGAGGTAGAGCATCTGATTTCCGCCACCGTCATTGGTGAAGAAATGCATGCCCAGGTAACGATCAAGACCAAGCATACCCAGAACGACTGTCAGAACCGGGAACGCGACCATGATGAGAACGCACGCGCAGAATGCAGTCCAGGTGAACACCGGAACCTTCATCCAGGTCATGCCCGGAGCGCGCATCTTGACGATGGTGACGAAGAAGTTGACGCCCGTCAGCAGCGTGCCGACGCCCGAAAGCTGAACCGCCCAGATATAGTAATCAACGCCAACGCCGGGGCTGAACTGCGTCTCCGACAGAGGCGGATACGCGAGCCAGCCGCACTGCGAGAATTCGCCAATGAACAGCGAGACGTTGATCAGGATAAAGGCGATCGCCGTCATCCAGAAGCTCAGGTTGTTCAGGAACGGAAACGCAACGTCGCGCGCGCCGATCTGAAGCGGCACCACGAGGTTGAACAGGCCCGTCATGAACGCCATGGCCAGGAAGAAGATCATGATCGTTCCGTGAGCGGAGAAGATCTGATCGTAGTGGTGCGGCGGCAGGTAACCCGGATTGCCAGCATACGCGAGAGCGAGCTGGGTACGCATCATGATGGCGTCGGCGAAACCACGTGCGAGCGCGACAAGCGCGAGCACGATGTACATGACCGCGAGGCGTTTATGATCGACAGAGGTGAACCACTCTTTCCAGAGATAGCCCCACTTGCCGTAATAGGTGATGAGCGCGAGCACGGCGATGCCGATGACCGCAACGCCCGCAAACGTGCCTACAAGAATCGGCACATCCACGGGGATGTCCGCGAACGATAATCTCCCTAGCATGAATCCTACTCCTTCATATTCATGTCGGACATCGCGGACTGCACGCGGATCATCTTGCCCGTGTTCTTGTCCATGACCATGCCGTTATTATATTTCGCGACGATGCCGTCGAAGAGGCTCGGCGCTACATGCGAATAGTATTTCACCGGATCGGCTTCGCTCGGGGCGGCCAGCTTTCCGTAGGTCTCGTTATCGAGCTGATCGGAAGAGGAACGCACCTTCTCAACCCATGAAGCGTACTGATCAGCCGGCATGGCGAGCGTACGGAACTTCATGTCGGAGAAACCGCGACCGCTGTAGTTCGCGGACTCGCCAGCGTAATCGCCAGGCTCGGACGCCAGCAGATGCAACTGCGTCTGCATGCCCGCCATCGCGTAGATCATCGAACCAAGGCGCGGAATGAAGAACGAATTCATCACGGAATCGGAGGTGATGACAAAGTCCACTGGCGTACCGACCGGGATCGCCAACTGGTTGACCGTCGCAATTCCCTCGTCGGGGTAGATGAACAGCCATTTCCAGTCGAGCGCGACAACTTCGACGTGCAGCGGCTTGGCGTTCGCCTCGGTGTCCAGCGGACGATACGGGTCCAGCGAGTGGCAGGTCTGGTAAGTGATCACCGCCAGAAAAAGAATGATGATGCTGGGCACGCCCCAGATCACCACTTCGATCTTGTTCGAATGGGACCACTTCGGAAGGTACTCGGCGCTCGTATTCGACGCCCTGTATTTCCATGCGAAGTAGCACGCCAAAATGATTGTCGGGACAACCACAAGCAGCATGGCGACCGTTGATTCAACGATCAGAAACTTCAGCTGCTCTCCTACCGGGCCCTTGGGATCCAACACATCCAGGTTGCATCCCGCCAGCAGCAGCACTGAAGCCAGACCGCCCAGCCGGGCTGGCCCCTTCAGGTACCTATTTATCATCGTACGCCCCTCGGTTCTGACATACCTACAAGCCTTCAAAAAACAGACGCCGGGCCGCGACGCCGCAGTCCATCGTCTCGGACACTAGAGTCCGCCCCAACAGGCGGATCGCATTGCCTTACGGCGAATCAATAATCCCTCAAGCTTGGCATCACAATCCGTCCAGCACGCGAGGAATTTCCACGCCTCCCCTTATCCGACCGAGAAGGTTTACGGGACAAGTGTTCACGGATTATTTCGATATATTTCAATTTCAGCGAATATTCGGCTAGCGCAGCCAAAATCTAGGCTTTTTCTGGGCTAAAGCTTTCACATGTTTGCCAGCACCGAGCCACCTCGCCGCGAATAAGAGATATTTTAATACCACCCAGACGCTTTACGCGACGCAGACACGCTAATTCGGCAGGCGTTTCGTCATTCTCGAGCCAAAATCCGGACACAAAAAAACCCGGCCGCCGAGGCGACCGGGTCAGGCAGTTCGGGACTCGCAACGCGACTCTAGTTGTCGCTGGTGCTCCGGACCCCCATGAACTGAAGCAGAAACTGAAACAGGTTGATGAAGTTCAGGTAGAGGTTCAACGCGTCGTAAACGCTGCGCTTCGCCGCCTGATCCGGGCCTTCATAATAGGCGAACTGCGGATAGGTCACCTTGATACGTTGCGTGTCGAACGCAGTCAGGCCGGTGAAGAGCAGCACGCCCACCACACTATATACAAAGTACACCGCCGGGCTGTGCAGGAACATGTTGACGAGACCCGCGATCACCAGACCGAACAGCCCCATCATGAAGAACGATTGAAACCGCATCAGATTGGCGTTGGTCGAATACGCCCAGAGCGACGTCGCGCCGAACGTGATCGCCGTCACCAGAAACACGCGGGTTACGGACACGCCGGTATAAACGAGGAAGATGTTCGAGAGGCTCGCGCCCATCACGGCGCAGAACAGCCAGAACAGCGTCTGCACGGCCTGCCTTGAGAGGCGGTTGACCCCGAAAGACATGACCAGCACGAAACCGAGCGGAGCGATCATCGCCAGCAAGCCAAGGCCGGTCGGATGAATCGAGAAATCCTCGGCGCGGCGGAAGAAAAGGGCCTGTGCGCTCGTATTGGCGATTCCGTAAGCGACCAGCGCCGTCAAAAGGAGCCCGGACGCCATCCAGTTGTAAACGCGAAGCATATAGGCGCGCAGACCGGCATCGACGACGGCGGACTGCACCCCAGATGCAGATGGCGACGAACGAAAGTCGCGAGTGAACGACATAATTACCTCTCTCCCCTCCGGCCAAGCCGGACGACAACTGAATATATTTGGCGACAGATCGCCAATTCAAGTCCTGCCTAATTAGCAGACACTCGCAGACGAACCATAATTAAAGGTGAGTCATCCCCTCTCCCCCAAACTCCGGCGCCATTCGGCAGGAATCGCCGTAACGCATGCACGACAGAGTCCTGCGCACGACGAGGCCTCCCCTCTGGGCGTCTCGACGCCCCTGCCGCGTGTGTCGCACGCCGCCGGGAGCATAACAGAATGGTCACCTTTCCGTGAGCACCCCTCCCATGACCGCCACGACAAAGAGATGCAGGCCGAACAACCAACCGCATGCCAGCGCCCCCAAATTGATGCTCCATGGCGGCAGATACCGCCCGGAACAGCGAGGGCGCGACGCGTCTATTTTCCTACACTACGCGAAATAACGCCACATATGACGCAGTTCGCCGGAAGGGACGCGTCCATTCACTCAGGATCCGATGTTGTGAAAAAACGATCACCAGGGTGACGTACGCGCCTGTTAGCCTGACCAAACGTCCTGCGATGCTCACTCTTTACGCATAAGCGTACCCAAAGATGACACGATTGACATGATCACGTCATCTAGGCTGACTGCCGCGAACACCAAATTCGCACTGCTTTCGCGGCTTTGGCCCAAATCGATGATCTGTCGAGGACGATACAATATGATTCGCCCTTTCTCCTCCCGGAGGAGCCCGCTGCTCGGCGTGCTCGCCGCAGGCACCTTTCTCGCCGCGGCTTTTTGCAACCCCGTAGCGTCGGCCCGCGCCGATGATGGACAAGGCGCCACTGGCGAAGCCATCATCCACGCTGACGACCACCCGGAAAACTGGCTGACCTACGGTCGCACCTATTCCGAGCAGCGCTACAGCCCGCTGGATCAGATCAACCGCTCCAACGTCGGCGACCTGAAGCTGGCGTGGTTCTACGATCTCGACACCAACCGTGGTCAGGAGGGCACGCCCCTCGTCGTCGACGGCGTCCTTTACGCGACGACCAACTGGTCCAAGATCAAGGCCCTGAAGGCCGACACCGGACAGCTTCTGTGGGATTACGACCCGAAGGTTCCGGGCAACGTCGCCGACCGCGGCTGCTGCGACACCGTCAACCGCGGCCTCGCCTACTGGAACGGCAAGGTTTATTTCGGCACGTTCGACGGACGCCTGATCGCGCTCGACGCCAAGACCGGCAAGCTGGTCTGGAGCACGTACACGATTCCCAAGGACGCCTCCCTCGGGCAGCAGCGCTCCTACACCGTTGACGGCGCTCCGCGTATCGCCAAGGGCCGCGTTCTGATCGGCAACGGCGGCGCGGAATTCGGCGCCCGCGGCTTCATCTCGGCCTTCGACGCCGAGACCGGAAAGCTCGACTGGCGCTTCTACACCGTGCCGAACAACAAGAACGAGCCGGACCACGCTGCGTCCGACAGCGTTCTGATGAACAAGGCCTACAAGACCTGGAGCCCGACGGGCGCCTGGACGAAGCAGGGCGGCGGCGGCACCGTGTGGGATTCGCTCGTCTATGACCCCGTGACCGATCTGGTCTACATCGCGGTCGGCAACGGCTCCCCTTGGAACTACAAGTACCGCACCGACGGCAAGGGCAACAACCTGTTCCTCGGCAGCATTGTCGCGGTCAAGCCTGAGACCGGCGAGTACGTCTGGCACTTCCAGGAAACCCCGATGGACCAGTGGGATTACACCTCGGTCCAGCAGATCATGACCCTCGATCTGCCGATTAACGGCGAAACCCGCCACGTGATCGTCCATGCTCCGAAGAACGGCTTTTTCTACGTCATCGACGCGAAGACCGGCCAGTTCATCTCGGGCAACAACTACGTCTACCAGAACTGGGCGCTCGGCCTGGATCCGAAGACCGGTCGTCCGATCTACAACCCCGACGCCCTGTGGACGCTGAACGGCAAGGAATGGTACGCCATCCCGGGCGATCTTGGCGGCCACAACTTCGCAGCCATGGCCTACAGCCCGAAGACCAACCTGGTCTACATCCCGGCGCAGCAGGTTCCGTTCCTCTACAAGAGCCAGGTTGGCGGCTTCAAGGCGCACCCGGACTCCTGGAACCTCGGCATCGACATGGGCAAGGCCGGCCTGCCGGACACCCCCGAAGCCAAAGCGGCGTTCATCAAGGACCTGAAGGGCTGGATCGTGGCCTGGGATCCGGTGAAGCAGCAGGCGGCTTGGAAGATCGACCACAAGGGTCCGTGGAACGGCGGCATCGTGGCCACCGGCGGCGACCTGCTCTTCCAGGGCCTCGCGAACGGCGAGTTCCACGCCTACGACGCGACAAACGGTCAGGATCTGTTCCACTTCGACGCACAGAGCGGCATCATCGCGCCGCCGGTGACTTACCTCGCCAACGGCAAGCAGTATGTCGCGGTTGAAGTGGGCTGGGGCGGCATCTATCCGTTCTTCCTTGGCGGCGTGGCCCGCACATCGGGCTGGACGGTCAACCACTCCCGCGTGGTCGCATTCTCGCTCGACGGCAAGGCGAAGCTGCCTCCGCAGAACGACATGGGCTTCCTGCCCGTGAAGCCGCCTGAGAAGTATGACGAGAAGGTCACGGACAAGGGCTACTTCGAGTTCCAGACCTATTGCGCGGCCTGCCATGGCGACAACTCCGAAGGCGCCGGCGTTCTGCCGGATCTGCGCTGGTCGGGCGCAATCCGTCACAAGGACGGCTTCTACAACGTCGTCGGTCGCGGCGCGCTGACCGCCTACGGCATGGACCGCTTCGACGCTTCGATGTCCCCGGATCAGATCGAGAGCATCCGTCAGTTCATCATCAAGCGCGCCAACGACACGTATCAGCGTGAAGTCGACGCCCGTAAAAACGACAAAACGATCCCCGATGCCGCGTCACTGGGCATAACCCAGTGACCTGCCACTTCCCGATGATGACCTCATTCGACAAAACAGCGACGCGGTGGTGATAGCGATGATTAAGGGATTTAAAGCCGCGCTCGGCGCGGCGGTGGTCGGACTTCTGGCAGGGACGGCGCTCGACGCCGCCCCGGCCGTCGCGCAGACCGTCGACAGCGACCTGGTCGCAAAAGGCGCCTATGTCGCCCGTCTGGGCGACTGCGTGGCCTGTCATACGGGCCTGCACGGCAGCGTTTACGCTGGCGGACTTGAGATCAAGACGCCGATCGGCGCGATCTACTCGACCAATATTACGCCGGACCCGACGGTCGGAATCGGCACCTACACGCTGCAGGACTTCGACAACGCTGTCCGTCGCGGCGTGCGCAAGGACGGGTCGCCGCTGTATCCGGCCATGCCGTATCCTTCATTCGCCAGAATGACGGATGACGACATCAAGGCGCTGTACGCCTACTTCATGCACGGCGTGAAGCCGGTTGCGCAGCAGAACCGCCCGACCGACATCACTTGGCCGCTGTCGATGCGCTGGCCGCTTGGCATCTGGGCGAAGCTTTTCGCTCCGGCGCCGAAGGCGTTCACGCCTGCTCCCGGCACCGACCCGGTCATCGCGCGCGGCGAATACATCGTGACCGGCCCCGGCCATTGCGGCGCGTGCCACACGCCTCGCGGTTTCTCCATGCAGGAGAAGGCCTACGACGCGGCTGGCGGGGCGGACTTCCTCGCCGGCGGCGCGCCGATCGACAACTGGATCGCCCCCAGCTTGCGTAACGACCCGGTTCTCGGTCTCGGGCGCTGGTCTGAAGACGATCTGGTGCAGTTCCTGCGTTCAGGCCGTATCGACCACTCCGCCGTATTCGGCGGCATGGCGGACGTTGTCGCGTGGAGCTCGCAGTATTTCACTGACGACGATCTGAAGGCGATCGCGAAGTATCTGAAAAGCCTGCCGCCGGTTCCGCCTGCGCGTGGCGACTACACGTACGACGCGTCCACCGCCCAGATGCTCGATTCCGGCAAGACCGCTGGCGTTCCCGGAGCAGACACCTATCTGAACCAGTGCGCGATCTGTCACCGGAACGACGGCGGCGGCGTCGCCCGCATGTTCCCGCCGCTGGCCGGAAACCCGGTCGTCGTGACCGACAACCCGACCTCGCTGGCTCATGTCGTTGTGTCTGGCGGCGTGCTGCCTCCGACCAACTGGGCGCCGTCGGCGGTCGCGATGCCTGGCTACCAGAAGATCCTCAACGATCAGCAGATTGCTGACGTTGTGAACTTCATCCGTGGCGCATGGGGCAACAAGGCTCCGGCCAACGTCACCGCTGCGGACATCCAGAAGCTTCGCACCAAGGGCACCCCGATCAGCGCTCGCGCCTGGGATGCAGGAACGTCGACGAACTCGACCTGGGGCTTCTTCGCGCCGCAGCCTTATGGCGCAGGATGGACCTTCTCTCCGTCGACCCACACCGGTGTCGACGCCGCCCAGTAAGTCTGGACGGAGCTGTTCCCGCTTCGGCGGGAACGATCAAAGGCCACGGAGCGATCCGTGGCCTTTTTTTGTCGATAAACGCTACTCGCTGACGGCCGGTTTTACGTTGACCGCCCTTCAGATCATCCTGCCTGCCCGATGTAGCCCGCAGTCACGGCGACATCTAAAAACCTGATGTCTCCGCTTACCATCACGTAATCATTGAAGAAAACATTCGGGTCGTCGAAATGGAGACGCGTCAACCAATTTGTATGATTTTTGATATATTTTCTTTTTATTGAAACTTTACGGCTTTTATGTCGTGATGACCGTGGGCGAATTAACGCCCTTCTCAGATTCGAAAAGGAATCGTCATGCGTGAACTTACAACAATAGAATTAGAGACAGTGTCCGGCGGTTTCGGGCTTCTCGGCGGCGTCGCTTACGCCGTTAATGGAGTCCTCGCTGGCGTCGGCCTTGTCGTCGGCGGAATCCTCGGCGGGGTCGGCACAGCCGTTAGCGGGATTATTGGCGGCGTCAGTTCAATCCTGACCGGAGGATCTCCCTACCAGTCCTTCACCTACGGTTATCCCTCACGTCACTAATTGAACCCGAGATTACTTCGACCGATCTTACAAAATCGGACGGAAGGGCGCCCCAATATACTTTGGGGTGCCTGATCTTTACGGGAAAGCTTCTTCGAGCCTCGATTATCTGCGATGGATAAACTGTAAAATGATCGTCCCGGCAGCGACCGCCTTTAAAATCTCGTTGGGCAACGTTAGAGCGTTTTCCTTTCAATCTGGTTCTTATCCTGCTGCGGTGAAGAAGTTTGCGCATTCTGTTGGCGAGAACTGATCGATCAGTGTGCCGATCCTGTCCCGCAGAGCATCACGTGTGCGTTCTGCGGCTTTGTGGAGATGGGCCTTGAGTTTGAGGAAGGCTTTTTCAATGGGATTGAAATCGGATCTGCAGGGCGGAAGATAGCGCACGGTCGCATCTGGAGGGATCGAAGAGCCGTTGATTGATGCGCTTGGCCCGTAA
>NZ_JOPL01000021.1 GCF_002153745.1 Acetobacter sp. DsW_063
AAAAAAACCACGGCCCCGCCACACTGCCGATTTTCCTGCGTCCGGCCGAGCGTCCGCTATGCGCTCCTCGATCCAGTTCCGAAGCGTCGGAGCGGCCGATGTCGGCCAGCAAGCGATTAGTGGGTGGGTTCGCCCGCCCGATGACGCCACGGAGAGCGGCGCAGCCAGTTTCCCGGTTAGACTGGACGGGATGAAGGGCGTGTCGCCGGGTACGGTCAGAAGTCTGGCGAAGCCTTCGCCGTGCGCCCACTCAAGTCCGGCAAGCACGCCTCCAAGAGGGCCGACGCCGGGGATCGGGTCGGCGAGCATGGGCTTTTCAAGGGCCGCCGTCGCCGGGTTCCGCGTGTTCGTGCTGATCGCGATGGCGTCGCACGCGTCCTGCAAGGCGGCGACGAGCAGAGACAGGGGCGTCGCGCCACCGAGATCCAGGCTGGCCTTGTCGACGCCATTCAAACGCCGCGCTTCGCCGCCAGCAAGAATGAGCGCGGCAGGGCGGCGGTCGTCGCTCATGTCGTCCTTCCGGATGCGTGCAGGAAGTTCGCGCATTGCCTTATGATCGCCTCCGTGAGCAATGGTGGTCCTTGCCGCCACAGACCCGTTCCTGAAATAGCATACGCGCTGCGCTGCGATTACGCAGCCCTGACGGGCGAGCGCATGGGGTGAAAAGGACGCTGTAACGGATGAAGCCTCCATTGCTGATGGGAATCGCCGGGCGAAGCGGAATGGGCAAAACCACGTTGATCGAGCGACTGATTCCGGCGCTGGCCGCCTTGGGAAAGACCGTGTCGACGATCAAGCACGCCCATCACGGCTTCGATCTCGATCGGCCGGGAAAGGACAGTTTTCGCCACAGGGAAGCGGGCGCGCGTGAGATCATGCTGGCCACAGGCTCACGCTGGGCGTTGATGCATGAGCAGCAGTCGACGCAGGAAGAGCCAGACATCGACAGTCTGGCGGGGCGCATGGAGCCGGTGGACATCATTCTCGTCGAAGGGTTCGGCGCCCGTTTGCCAGTCGCTCTGGAGGTGTGGCGTCGGGAAGTCGGCAAGCCGCCGCTATGGCCCGAACATCCTGCTGTGCGCGCCGTCGCTCTTGGTGACGCTTGCGATGCGCTGGCCGACCTGCCGCCCTCTCTTGTGACATTCAGGCTGAGCGACGTTGGTGAGATTGCGAGTTGGGTCGTCGATAACGCCCGTTCTGCCGTTCGAAGGGCCGCGGGAGAATGATGGGCGTTCGGTCGGTCGTCTCGAAGGCGTCTGCGACGCATAAGCCCGTGGACGGCCCCATATCGTAGGGAGTCAGAAGGTGCGGCGTTCAGCCGACGCCAACGCCCGCCGACATGAAGTATCGATCGACGGCGTCGCGCATCGCCCCCGCCACCATGGCGCGGTGTCCGGCGGCGCGCAGGGCGGCTTCGTCCATGCGGTTGGACATGAAGCCCATCTCGACAAGCACGGACGGGATGTCCGCCGCCTTCAGGACAACGAAGGCCGCATGCCGGTGCGGATTGCTGAGCATCGTCAGGCGGGACGACAGGGAGGAGACGACGGAACTGGCCATATGCGCCGATCCGCGCCTTGTCTCTTCTGAAACAAGGCTCGCCAGAATCTGCTGCACGGCGGGCGACGTCGCATGGACATGCGGTCCGCCGAACAGGTCCGCGCTGTTCTCGCTTTGCGCGATCGTCGCGGTCTGGCTGTCGGAGGCGTTGCTGGACAGGGTGTAGACGCTGGCGCCCCGGACGGAGGCGTCGTGCAGAGCGTCAGCGTGCATCGATATGAACAGTTCCGCCTTGTGGGCCTGCGCCATATCGACGCGCCCTTCGAGGGGAATGAAACGGTCGCCAGTCCGCGTCATCGCCACGCGATAGCGGCCCGTGGCGAGCAATTGCCGTTCAAGTTCATTGGCGGCCGCTTCGGCGACGTGCTTTTCGAAGGTGCCTGAATATCCAATGGCGCCCGGGTCTTTTCCGCCGTGTCCCGGATCGAGCATGACGAGCGGAAGGGGGGCGGCGGCTTTCCGGATCACCGCAGGCGCATGCAGGGGGGCGGTATGCGTCGGAGATGAATGCGGCGCGCTTAATGTATGGGCGTGGGGGTGCGATCGCGCGAGGGCCGCTGTCGGGACCAGAGGGGCGAGACCCACGAAAAGGGTCGCGCGGCGGATAAGATCGACGCGTTCAGTCGACCGGGAGGCGACGTCGATCCCCTTCGAGCCGCAACCGTCCAGCAGCCCCTGTTTGAACTGCCGGGTTTGCGCAGCAGGTTCGGTCGAGGCCGGGGCGCATGTTCTCTCGTTTTTCGTCATCTGGCCTTCCGGTGTATGACAGGGGGACAGTTTCATATTTTTATGCCTAAGTCATTAATTCATGCACTTGTGGCGGTTTCTTGATGTCACGACAGACCTGCCGGGGCAGGCGCGTCACGCGCCGCTTGCGCAGGGCGTCCATTTCGGTCATGGTATTGTCATGTGGCATGGTCGATCACAGGCCTGCCGCGTGGCCGCCTTCTGACACCGCCTGTCGCCGTTTTCCGGCGAATGGCGCGGTTACGGGTCGGCGCAGACCTATTGCCGATCGTAAGGATGGATGAGAGCTAGTCTGATCAGGCTGACAGCGCGCAAGGCAGGTCGTGGCGACATTCGCCCGGTCCCGGCGCCGCTTCTGTCCGCACTGCTCAAGAACGCTCCGCCGACCGCGATCGCCAACGCCACCACTGATCGTTCAGTCGATTTTCCCGACGCGTTCCCCCGCGTAGCCCGGTCGTTGTCCGACCGGTTGCGCCCGGCTGGAAGAACGCGCGGGCACCGGAGTTTTTCTTTTTATGACCAAGCGTATGCTGATCGACGCGACGCACGCGGAAGAAACCCGCGTCGTCGTGATGGATGGTAACCGTCTCGAGGATTATGACGTCGAGGCCGCCAACCGCAAACAGCTCAAGGGAAATATCTATCTCGCCAAGGTGATCCGCGTCGAACCGAGCCTGCAGGCCGCGTTCGTCGAATATGGCGGCAACCGCCACGGGTTCCTCGCTTTCAGCGAAATCCATCCCGACTATTACCAGATTCCGGTCGCTGACCGAGAGAAGCTGCTGGCGCTTCAGGAAGAAGACGAAGCCGCCGCGCAGGAGGCCGAAGAGGCTGCCGACAGCGAGGCAGCGCCCGCCGAAGACGGTGAGGTCGATCCGTCCGCCGAAGCGACGACCGAGGCGGAGGGCGGCGAACCGGTTGCGTCCGACGACCATACGCGGTCGGCCCCGGATTACGTGGGTGGCGAGACTGACACGGGCGAAGAAGCCCTCGTCCAGAAGCGCATGGCGCGTTTCCTGCGCAGCTACAAGATTCAGGAAGTTATCCGTCGCCGTCAGATTCTTCTGGTGCAGGTCGTGAAGGAGGAGCGTGGTAACAAGGGCGCCGCGCTGACCACCTACGTTTCGCTCGCCGGTCGTTATTGCGTGCTGATGCCGAACGCCCTGCGCGGCGGCGGCGTGTCCCGCAAGATCACGGCCGTCAGCGACCGCAAGCGCCTGAAGGAGATCATCGCCGAGCTGCAGCTTCCGCGCGGCATGGCCATGATCGTTCGCACCGCTGGCGCGCAGCGTCCGCGTCCCGAGGTCATGCGGGACTGCGAGTATCTGCTGCATCTCTGGGACGAGATTCGCGAGCACACGATGAAGTCGGTCGCGCCGACGCTGATCTATGAAGAGGCCAGCCTCGTCAAACGGGCGATCCGCGACGTTTACACCCGCGACGTCGAAGAGATCGTCGTGGATGGCGAACCCGGCTGGCGCTCGGCGCGCGACTTCATGCGCATGTTGATGCCGCAGAGCGCGCAGAAGGTCGTGCTGTGGCGCAAGGAGCACCAGCCTCTCTTCAGCCATTATCAGGTCGAAGGGCATCTCGACGCGATGCTGTCGCCGACCGTGCAGCTTCGCTCTGGCGGCTATCTGGTCATTAACCAGACTGAAGCGCTGGTCTCGATCGACGTCAACTCTGGCCGTGCGACGCGCGAGCGGAACATCGAAGAGACGGCGGTCAAGACCAACCTCGAAGCCGCCGACGAAGTCGCGCGTCAGCTGCGTCTGCGCGATCTGGCTGGGCTGATCGTCATCGACTTCATCGATATGGAGTCCCGCCGTCACAACGCGCAGGTCGAGCGGCGTCTGAAGGATGCGCTTCGCAACGATCGGGCGCGCATTCAGGTCGGTGGAATCTCGCATTTCGGCCTTCTTGAGATGTCGCGCCAGCGTCTTCGCCCGTCGGTCGCTGAAACGGCGTTCATGGCCTGCCCCCACTGTCAGGGCACGGGCATTGTTCGCGGGATCGAAAGCTCTGCGCTGCATGTGCTGCGCGCCGTGGAGGACGAAGGGGCGCTGCGCCGCGCTTCGGAAGTCACCGTCCATGTGGCGGCTGACATCGCGCTCTACATCCTCAACAACAAGCGCGACTGGGTGAACGGCATCGAGACGCGCCACAAGATGCGCGTCTACTTCGCAGCCGATGCGACGCTGCCGCCGCCTCAGGTGCGGATCGAGCGTCACAAGCCGCAGACCGCGCGTTTCGACGCGCCCGAGGCTGTCGCGACGCCGGTGACGACGGAAGCCACCGTCGCTGCTCTTGAGAACCGCCCGGACGTCGTAGCTGATGACGTGCGGCCGACACAGTCGCGGCCCGCCCGCTCCATCCCGATTGCGGACGCACCGCCGGTCGTGGCTGCGGATGAGCAGGACGAATACGCTTCGGTGGACGCGCCCGCCGAAGCTCGCTCCGGAGTTCCTGCCGCTTCGCGTTCAGAGGAGGGGGATGGCGAGCAGCCGCGTCGCCGTCGTCGCCGCCGCCGTCGTCGTGGCGGGCAACGCGACAACGGCCAGAGTGGCGAGCAGGCGCAGCTTGGTCAGGTTGACGAGGCGTTGGACGAGCAGGGCGACGACGACGATGACGCGGACGAGACTCCGGTTGTTGCGCCCGACGCGCCGAATGGCGAAGACGCCGCACGTGCGGCCGAGAACCTCGTGCCGGGGCGGATGCGTACGCGTCACTCCCGTAAAGGGCAGTCGGAAAGCGAGAGCGCTCAGGAGCGGCCGCAGCAACGCCAGCCTCAGGCTCCGGCCCGTCCCGCTTTCCAGCCGGCCCCCGCGCGTCAGCCGCAACCGCGCCCGACTGCGGCCCCGGTCTGGCGTGGCCCCACTCCGGCGGACCCGTTTGGCGGCAACTTCGACATTTTCGACATGATGGATCAGGCCGAGCGTGAGGAGGCCCCGCCGCCGCGCACGTCTCAGCCGGCTCCTGTCGAAATCGAGGCCCCCATCGTGGTTGAGCCTGCCGAGTCGCTGGTGACCGAGGTGAAAGCTCCTGCCGTCGAGCCGACGCCGGAACCCGCCGTCGCTGAAGAGCCTGCGCGTCGTCCGGCCCGTCGCCGCCGTTCTGCTAAAGCCGCGGTAGAGGAAAGTATCGCAGTCGCCGATGCCCCTGCGCAGGAGGCGGCTGAGGGTGAGGCGGCGGAGCCCGCACCGCGTCGCCGGACCCGCACGCGCCGCGCCAAGACGGCCGATACGGAAACGCCGATTGAGGCGGTCGTTGCCGAAGTCGAGGCTCCGGCTGCGACGAAGCCCGCCCCGCGTGACGCTGTCGTCGTGGAGCCGGTGGTGATCGGCGAAGACGCCCCGAAGGGCAAGGCGCGCACCGGCTGGTGGAAGCGCTGAGCCTGTTTCCTGTCGGCCATTAACGGGCTGGTAGGCAGCCAAACAGACTGGTCGTCCACGGCTCTAAAAACCATGGACGACCATCTTCCGCCACGCTTTGGTTTGGGCACTGCATCCCGACCATAAAACCGTTGCGAAGCCGTGCGAGATGGCTTGCGGCGTCGGACCGAAGCGCCCATTTTTCTTCAATGGCCGCACCCTCCCGATCCTCCCTGCAAGCTAATCCAGCGCTTCTGTTCCAGCCCGAGCGGCTTCCGGCGAAGGAAAAGCGCTTCCGGATGGAGGTGGTCTCGGAATATGAGCCAGCGGGCGATCAACCGCAGGCCATAGCCGAACTGTCGAAGGCAGTCATGGAGGGCGAGCGGGATCAGGTGCTGCTTGGCGTCACCGGGTCCGGCAAGACTTTCACCATGGCGAAGGTCATCGAGGCGACTCAGAAACCGACGTTGATCCTTGCCCCGAACAAGACGCTGGCGGCACAGCTTTATGGAGAGATGAAACAGTTCTTTCCGAACAACGCGGTCGAATATTTCGTCAGCTACTACGACTATTTCCAGCCGGAAGCGTATGTGCCGCGCACCGACACCTACATCGAAAAAGACAGCCAGATAAACGAGCAGATTGATCGTATGCGCCACGCCGCCACGCAGGCGTTGCTGGAGCGGAACGACGTGATCATCGTCGCCTCGGTCTCTTGCATCTACGGCATAGGATCGGTCGAGACGTATTCGCGCATGGTCGTGCGTCTGGAGGCCGAAGGAGAGATCGACCGGGACAGGCTGATCAAGGCGCTGGTTGAGCTTCAGTACAAGCGTAACGACGCCGCTTTCGTGCGCGGCTCGTTCCGCGTGCGCGGCGAAAGCGTCGATATCTTTCCCGTACAGAACGAGGACCGCGCGTGGCGCGTGACCCTGTTCGGGGACGAGATCGACCAGATCATCGAATTCGATCCGCTGACAGGCGAGAAGACCGCAGATTTGCAGGAGGTCAGTCTCTACGCAAACAGCCACTACGTCACGCCGCGCCCTACGCTTAATCAGGCCGTCGTCTCCATCAAGCAGGAACTTCGCGAGCGGCTCGACCAGTTCACGAAACAGGGCAAATTGCTGGAGATCGAGCGCCTCCAGCAGCGTACGACCTTCGATCTGGAGATGATCGAGACGACGGGCGTCTGCAAGGGCATTGAAAACTACTCGCGCTATCTGTCGGGTCGAAAAGCGGGGGAACCACCGCCAACCTTGTTCGAGTACTTGCCCGAGGATGCGTTGCTGATCGTGGACGAAAGCCACGTCACCGTGCCGCAGATTGGCGGGATGGAGCGCGGAGACCACGCGCGGAAGTCGATCCTGTCGGAATTTGGTTTCCGGCTGCCGTCATGCCTCGACAACCGTCCTTTGAAGTTCGAGGAGTGGGAGAGCTATCGACCGCAGACCGTCTTCGTCAGCGCGACACCGGGGCCGTGGGAGATGGAACGGACGCAGGGGACGTTCAGCGAGCAGGTGATTCGCCCGACCGGGCTGATCGACCCGGTAACAGAGGTGCGCCCCGTCGAGAAACAGGTGGACGACCTGCTGGCCGAATGCCGCGATACGGTGGCGAAAGGCGGGCGGGTTCTCGTCACGACGCTCACCAAGCGGATGGCGGAGGATCTGACGGAATATCTCGACGAGGCCGGGATCAAGGTGCGCTATCTGCATTCCGACATCGACACGCTGGAGCGGATCGAGATCATCCGCGATCTGCGTCTGGGCGCGTTCGACGTGCTGATCGGCATCAACCTGCTGCGCGAGGGATTGGATATTCCTGAGTGCTCTCTGGTCGCGATTCTGGACGCGGACAAGGAAGGCTTCCTGCGCTCCCGTACGTCGTTGATCCAGACGATCGGCCGCGCCGCCCGCAACGTTGACGGCCGGGTGATCCTCTATGCCGACAAGATGACCGACAGCCTGCGATACGCCATCGAGGAGACGGCGCGGCGCAGGGAAAAGCAGGCCGCGTGGAACGCCGCCAACGGGGTGACGCCGCAGAGCGTTCGCAAGCAGATCGGTTCGATCGTCAATTCGGTGTTCGAACAGGATTACGTGACGGTCGCGCCCACGCAGGAAGGCGCCGGGGAGTTCGTCGGCAAATCTTTGGAAGCCAGCATCGCCGAACTGGAGAAGCGCATGCGCGCCGCCGCTGCGGATCTGGAATTTGAGACCGCCGCGAGGCTGCGCGACGAGGTCAAGCGGCTCGAGGCGCTGCAACTTGGGCTCGAACCGCCGCCTGTTGCGGCGTCGCGTCAGGGACGTAAGGGCGAGCCGTCGGGACGAAAGAAGGAGTTTACCCCGACGCCGCTGGGGCCGGGGGGCGGAGGCTACGACCCTTCGAAAAGGCGCGGCGGAGCTTCGGGGCGAGGAAAGGCGCGGAAGACAACTTCGGCCTGAGGGAGATCGTCAATGCCTCAGGCGGAGTTCGCGTTCAGGCTCAGCCGATCTCGACCAGCACCACGACGAACGGAACCACCGCCAGCAACAGCCAAGCGCCCATTGCGAAGGTGGCGAAAAGATGCGCGGCCTTGCGCCGGATGCGCTCCGGCGTGCTGCGCGTCACGCCTCCCATCTTCCCGACTTGCCAAGAGTTGCGCGCTCGCGTGGCGAGAGTGTCGCCGGGCGTCTGATATGCGGAGTGCTCCATCATGTTCCCTTTCCTGCCCGTCCCGACGATGCGCCGCCGTTGCGTTCGCGCCGACCGTGCTCCCGGCTGCGTCAGAGTTGCAAGTTACCAACTGTCTCTGACGGTTCGGTTATTTTGTCTTGTGAGATAAAGCGCGGCTCTAAGGCGAAATCGTGGCGTATTTGTAAGATGACGGACATCTTTTCTCTGTGACGTCGGTAGAAGAACGCGCGCGTACCGGATCAATACCTTGCGGCGACCTTAGCCCATTCATGGAAATGGACGCGAAATCTCTCGAACATTACGAGTTGGCGGGGAGGACGCGACGGCGCCTCGCGGTTTTGCCTGCGTGATGACAGGAGTGATTCGCGGCGTCTTGGGCGGTGTCGAGAGAGCGGCCAGTGTAGCAGAAAAAGATGTCGACTGCGCGGAGGAAATAAATATATGCGTTTTATTTCAATGCCTTGATTTGATCGATATCTGACGATAAGCGCCGCGGTCCCTGAAGTTGTGACGAATTTCGATCAATTGCGGCGGAGCGCTGACCATGCTGAACGCAAGGGCTCGTAGGGGCGTCGCGGCGTGACGTAATCTGCTGTGCGGGCGCTGATCCTGCCGACGCACAATGCGAGTGACGGCTGATCAGGAGCGAAGCAAAAGCTGCAAATGTTCAGCCATATAAAAAGCTCTGATGTGCCAATCTCGCCCCCGACGACTTCAGGAACACATCCTAAAATCGGGGCGCAAACAGAAACGTCACAGCAGGTTCGTTACAAAACGACGGAATAATTTTCGCCCGCGAGACCTTGTGGGCGCGATTTCAGCGCGCAAGAGTCATAAAACGCGCAGCGTCGGAAAGGTCGGCGGCGATAGTCGCAATCCGGTCAAGCAGCGCACTGTCCTCGCCCCACCGCGCCATCTGCACCTGCTCGTCCAGAGTCGTCAGGGAGACGGCGTCGTCCACGGGCAGGACGCCGTCCATAAGCGCGAGACCCAGCACGAGACTCCCGAGCGCCGGGACCGCCACGCCCAGACCAGCCAGATCGGAATCAGACGCCGCAACAAGCGCGGCTTCGAGCCGCTCAAGAGCTTCCTGTGGCTGCGTGACGGGCATCAGGCCAGTCGTCTTGACCAGATTGGCGCCCAGTCGCGTGGCGCTCCACGCAAGCCACGGCGCCAATTCGGCTTGCTGCCGCTCAGCAAGCGCTCCGCCTTCGTCAGTCCAGTAGCACAGTGCGTCGTTCTTGCCGTATTCCATAAGCGTGCTGATCAAATGGGTGCGGTCCGGCGCGACGCGCTCTATCATTGTGCCGGTGATCCGGGTCAGCGGCAGGTCGAGCGGCCCGAAGCGCTTCTCCACATCGTCCTGCCCCGCGCGGCTCCATTCTTCCGCCAGCGCCTCGGCCAGCGCCCGAGACGACACGCGCAATGGCGCCCCTCCGGGAAGCCGGACAGGGCGACCGTCGAGAGCGACGCCGAACTCCTCCATCTCGTCAACGATGGACGCTTCGCTCCAGAAGCGTTTTTTCAGGCCGGACGATGAGCCGGGGACAGGGCGTGAACTCATGGGCGTCCGTTCGTCGGGTGCGTCAATGGAACAACCCGTGTAGCAGGTTCATCAGCTTGTCAGCTTTCCGGGTAGAGGCCGGAGCCGCGGCGGGACCTGGACCTCCCTCGCGGGCTGCGGCCAGAAGATCGGGGCAGGGGTCCGCCTCCCCGCCGCTTCCGCCGACGGTGATGGCGAAGCGTCCGTTCGATCCCGGCTCCAGATGCGGCGACGGAGAGGCGAGCGAGCCGCCGACGCCAACGGGGGAGGATGCGGACGCGCCGCCGACGCCGATATGTGGCAGCAGGTGAAGGTCCAGCGCCCCATCGGCCAAGCCCACGGTTCCATGTCCGCTCATGGACAGGAGGTCGGCTTCCAGCCCCAGCCGGTCGATCGTCGCCCGCTGGTCCGCGAACTGCATATGCGCGCCGAAGCAGCGCAGACCGATATTGCCGTGGACGGGAATGCTCTGGCCGATCAGGCTGGCCAGCACCGCGCCGTTCACGCGACCGCCGACCATCGACGCTCCGGCGTGTCCGGTCAGGCTGCTTCGCCACGCTGCTGCGGATGCGCCGTCGGCGGATACGTCGCCTACGATCTGCAGCGATCCATCGGCAAGGCCCTGTGCGCCCGACCAGAACGCGGCGGCCGTCGAGGGGACGACTATGGGGGAAGCGCTAATGGTCAGATGCGGCGTTTCGTTTGATGCGTCGTAGGTGAAGCGGGCCATCTGCGCGACGCCGGAGCCGGAGCCGCGTATGGGGTCCGCCGTCAGAACGGCCTTGTCGAGCGTGACGTGCGCCGAAACGTCGGTCCACGCCACTGAACGCCAAGTCACGCGCTGCGCCCCGACATCGAGCGTCGCCTGTGTCGCGCGCATCAGCGCCGCCGGGTCATGCGCGCGCAGGACCGACACAGAGGCGTCGCTCGAGACGTGACCGTCGGCTTTCAAGCCGTTCAGCGTTGGTTTTTCTGGACCGAAGGCGAGGGATGGCAGTGAACCGTGGATATCCAGCGCGGTGCGACGCCCGCCCGCGACGCCGTCCAGCGTAAGCGACGACTGTCCTTCAACAAGGGCGAGCTTCACCGGTAGGGCCTGATCGTCAGGCGCGCGCAATGCTCGTCCGGTTTCTTCAAGCGTCCCGAGCAGGCCGTGCAAACTGACAATCTGGTCTCCCAGCTTGCCGTCTACCGCCACAGCAACGCGGTCGGTGGGTTGCGAAGCGTCGAAGGTCAGGCTGTTTGTCCGCAGATTCGGCAGGACAGCGTCGAGGTCGGTCGATCCGGCGTGCAGATGCAGAGTCTTCAGGACCACGGCCGCGCCGTCGCCGCTGACGGCTGTCTGAAGGGAGACGTTTCTCGACTCCGGTAGATTTGCATGTGGAAACAACGCGTTCAGGGAACGAAGGTCGTCGAGCGTCCCGGTGATCTGTAATGCGTAGCCGGTGGCGTTCGCCGGGTTTTGGATCGCGCCATCGACATGCAATGTCCCGGAAGGGCGTTTGTCCACCGCCAGAGCGGCGGTCAGGTGAACGGGCCAGGGCGGGGTTCCCGGAGCGGCGGCAGGCGGTGGAAACGGGCCAGTTGAGCCTGCCAGCGTGTAGGTCGCGGCGGCGCGGTGGCCATGAATGTCGAGGGAGACGACGTTGTTGGTCAGGCCTGAAATATCGGCCTTGTCGAGCGTCGTCGCGCCGGACATGCGACGCACGCGGTCGTCCCAGGTAAGGGAGCCGTCGCGCACGTGGACGGCGTCGACGGCGACGTTCCACCGCACATGCGCACTGCTATCGGACTTTTCTTCACCGGTCGTCGCGACTTGAGGCGGCGCGGCGAAACGCCAGTTGGCGCGCCCGTCGTCAGTCCGCTCCAGCGACAGGGAGGGATTCATGAACGTCACGTCGTCGAGCACGAACCGGTGCGAGAACAGCGGCGTCAGCGCCAGTCGGGCGCGCACCTCTTCCGCCGTGAACATCTCGACCCGCCCGCCATCGGGCATGTCCGTCAGCCCCACGCCCTTGGCGTCGATCCATGGATAGGGGAGCAGCCAGACATGGAGCGAGTCGATCCTCAACTGCCGTCCGGTCTGGCGCTGCACCGCGTTGACGAGGCGCGCGCGCAGCCAGTCGGCGTCCATAAGCGCCGACGCCGCAGTCGCGCCGACCAGAACGATGGCCAGTCCACCAGCGGCGACGCCGATCCTGCGCTTCAAACCCATGCCTTATCTCCTGCGCGGCGCTGGCGTGGAGCCAGCCGTGAACCCGAGCGCGCGGAAAGTCTCGCGCATATGTGGCGGCAATTCGGCGCTGACTTCCAGCCATCCGCCCGCGGGATGCGGCAGCGTGAGGCTGCGCGCGTGCAGGTGCAGCCGATCCGTAAAGCCGTCGGCGTGCGCTTTTTCCGCGCCGTATTTCGGGTCGCCGAGGATCGGAGTGCCGATGGACTCGCAATGCACGCGCAACTGATGCGTCCGGCCCGTCAGGGGCGAGAGGCTCAGCCAGGAGAATTTTTTACCAGCAGAGTCGAGCACTTCGTACTCGGTGCGAGCGAACTGCGCGTCCTCGTCGTCGCGCTGCGCGGGGATGGTGATGGAGTTGGGACCTGCGCCCAACCGTGCGAGCGGCTGATCGATCTCTCCCGAAAGCGGGTCGGGCCGTCCGACCACCACGGCCCAGTAGGTTTTTTTCACGTCGCGTCCGCGAAACAGGGCGGCGAGTTTCGCCGCAACGCCCGGTGTGCGGGCCAGCAGCAGCAGGCCGGACGTGTCGCGGTCGATGCGGTGCACGAGGCGGGGACGCGGATCGCCCCCTTCGCGCAGTCCGTCGAGCATCATGTCGACATGATGCGTGATGCCGGGGCCGCCTTGTGTCGCGAGGCCTGAGGGCTTGTTCAGGACGATGAGTTGCTTGTCGGAATAGACGACCATGCCCTGAATCTCGCGCGCCAGACGCGGGTCCAGCGTCTTTGGCGCATCGCGCGCGGGTCCGACGGCCACAGGGATCGGCGGCACGCGAACAGATTGTCCGGGCGCGAGGCGCGTGCTGGCCTCGACGCGCTTGCCGTCCACACGAATTTGTCCCGTGCGGCACAACTTCTGCAACGCGCCTTGTGTGAGGTGCGGATAGTGGCGTCGGAAATAGCGGTCGAGCCGGATGTCGGCCTCGTCCTCGCTCACCGTCAACATGGCCACGCTCATAATACCGTCCTCACATTTCTTCTTCGGAGGCGCGGCTTGCCCTCATTCGCGTCCATGTGTCCAGTCTTCGCTTGATTTCGTGTTCGTATCCGCGCCCCGTCGGCCGATAGAAACTCTGCCGCTCCATCTCGTCAGGGAAGTAATTCTGGCCGGAGAAGGCGTCGTCGGCGTCATGGTCATACTGATACCCTGCGCCGTAGCCGATTTCCTTCATGAGCTTCGTCGGTGCGTTGAGAATATGAGCGGGCGGCATCAGGCTGCCGGTCGCCTTGGCGGCCCGTCGCGCAGCGCCGTAAGCCTTGTAGACGGCGTTCGACTTCGGCGCTGTTCCAAGATGCACGACCAGCTGCGCCAGCGCCAGTTCTCCCTCCGGTGAGCCCAGCCGTTCGTACGTCTCCCACGCTGCGATGGCCAGCCGGAGCGCCGACGTGTCGGCCATGCCAACGTCCTCGGCCGCGAAACGCGTCAGGCGGCGCGCGAGGTAACGGGGGTCCTCGCCGCCCTCCAGCATGCGGGCGAACCAGTAGAGCGCCGCGTCAGGGTCCGAGCCGCGCAGGGATTTATGCAGCGCGGAGATGAGGTTGTAATGCTCCTCCCGGTCCCGGTCGTATAGAACGGCCCGCTTGGCCAGCAGCGAGGCGAGCGCCTGCGGGTCGAGTGGTTCCACAGCGTTCAGCGCGAGTATTTGTTCCACCATGTTGAGCAGATATCGCCCGTCGCCATCGGCCATCGCACGCAATGTCGCCCGCGCGGGTTCGGTGAGCGGGAGGGGATGCTCCGCTTCCTCTTCCGCCCGGACGAGCAGCGCTTCGAGCGCCGCGTCGTCCAGCCGACGCAACACCATCACCTGACATCGCGAAAGCAGGGCGGAGTTCAGCGCGAAGGAGGGATTTTCCGTCGTGGCGCCGACGAGCACGATGGTCCCATCCTCCACGACAGGCAGGAAGCCGTCCTGCTGGGCGCGATTGAAGCGGTGGATTTCGTCGACGAACAACAGCGTGCTGCGCCCCGTCCCCGCGAGGCGGCGCGCGTCGTCGAAAGCGCGCTTCAGATCGGCAACGCCCGAGAACACCGCGGAAATCTGCACGAACCGTAGGGAGGCTGCGTCCGCGAGCAGCCGCGCGATGGTGGTCTTGCCGACGCCCGGCCCTCCCCAAAGGATCAGGCTGGCGAGCGTTCCGCGCGCCAGCATCCGCGTCAGCGCGCCGTCAGGGCCGAGCAGGTGGTCCTGACCGACCACGTCCTCCAGCCGTCGCGGACGCAGGCGGTCGGCGAGCGGCTGGGTGGCGGCGTGACGCCCGCCGGTGGACGGCGTACGCTCCCCAGTTTGCACGCCGCCGGGGGTGGGTGGGCCTTCGCCGAAGAGATCGTCGCCCGGGTCAGGGGCGTTACGGTTTGACGCCATGACGATGCCTGCTGATGTTCATCCTCTGTTCATAGCGCTGTCGGGCCCTTCCGTTAAGCGGTGCGGTGAGCCGCATGGCGGCGATTGAGCGTAAAGCGACAGCGTAGGGAGGGTGACGACGGAAGATGCGGCGACGCAGGCGCTTGCAGAAGGGACGCAGGCGAACAGGACGCATGAGAACTATGCGCAGGGAGAGGAAAGCCGATTGGAAATGCGAAGAATTTGCGAAGTGCCGTCTTGAGAGTTATGAGAACTTGAAAATGCAGGCAACTGGGCGATCTGGATCGGGGCGGTCCGCCCGGCTGCTGGCGACATGTCGGGGGGCATGACTATAGGGGCGTTGGCGATCAGTTGGAGGGGGGGGAGAGTTTCCCCAAAGTACGGCGGAAAGGTCGGGCGACGTCGTGCCGTCTTTTCTCTCTTCAGGCGCTGCTCTTTCTGGAGTCTGATCTCGGACGCCTCGAAGTTCGTGGTATCATGAATGTGCGCAGCCCCCTTGGTCCTTCCGCGTGCCTGTACGCCGCCGAAAGGGGGGATGGCGGACAGGGCTGGTTCGGGTCTTTCGACACGGACATGCGGGTTGACGAGGAAATAACGAGAGCGGCGACCGCCACATTTCGTTCCTATACGGAAACGCGGTCGATCCCGCCGAGTGTCCCGCCTCACAGTTGCCTCATCGCATTTGACGCAGCTATGCGCGCAGCTACGCATTTTTCGGCGAATGCGCCCGAAATGCTTGGGATAGCCGGGGATATTCCGGGTCGTTCTATCGAGCAGCTTCTGGGAGCCGAGGCGGCCCGCGCAATCAGGAAAGCATTGGGCGCGACGCCACGGGTGCGTCGCCCGGTCTTGTTCTTCCACGTGACTTTGCCATCAGGCGAGGCGTTCGACGTTTCGGCGTTCGATGGACCCGATCGCGTGGTGATCGAGTTCGAACCCGTCGTGCCCGGGGAAGATTCAGGAGCCTATCTGGTGGCGCTCCGGACAATGGTCGACCGGATGCGCGATATCAGTTCCCTTCCTGATCTGTTCGACACCGTTGTCCGTCTTTTACGTGATACGCTGCGTTTCGATCGCGTCGTGTTCTTCCGTTATCAGCCAGAGGGGCTCAGTCTGGTGGTGGCGGAAGCGCGCTATCCCGCAATGCCCAGCCTGTTGCGTCGGCGTTTTGCCGAAAACCTGCTGCCGTCGCACGATTTGCCGCCTTATCCCGGCACACGATTTCGTATGCTGGCGGATACGCGGGCTGAGCCTGTTCCTGTTCTGTCGAGTGAGCGCGCGTTGGTCGATGCTACGGAAGCGACTTCGGACGGCCTTGCTCCTGCGTATCTGACACGGGCTGGCGCGACATTAGAATGTCTGAATGCGCGGGCGGCCATATCCAATATCCTGATAGCAGACGATGAGCCCTGGGGCGGGTTCGTCTGTCACCACAGGACGCCCAGGCGCCTGACCCAGGCGCAACGTGTTCTCGTCAAGATGTTCGGGGAGTACGTCTCTCTTCAGATCGTCACGTTGCTGCGGACCAATCGACTGCGGTACACGCGCGGCACGCTCGCCTTCATCGATAGATTTCTGAAGGAGGCCGCCCGGGCTTCCGACATGCCGATGCATTTACGGACCCGGCTCGCGGAACTGAAGGCGTTTGTTCCGTGTGACGGCGCGGCTCTTTGGCTGGGCGGAGAGTGGACGCCGTGTGGGGCCGCCCCGAGCGTGGTCGGACCTTTCGCGGAGCTAGCGCTCGAGCGCGCGGGTTCACAGCTTTGGAGCACCCGCAAACTGGTCGGGACACTTTCCGACGTATCGCTTGTTGCGCCCGGGATCGCCGGGGTCATGGTTGTGCCGATTTCGTCCGAACCAGGAAACTATCTTTTCCTGTTTCGTAACGAGGCGCTGCAGCTCATCTACAAGCTGCGCGAGGAAGCACGGCAGGAGCATGACGAATCCGGGGACACCGGCGCTATTGTCCTGGAAAACGCTCTCGAAGACGCTCCGGCGGGAAGCGAGCGAGGCGGCGATGCGAAAGCGGAGAATTCCTTCACTCTCTACGGCGATTTCATTATCGGACATGCTCTGCCGTGGAGCGATGAGGACGTCGAGGTCGCGGGGTTGCTGCGATCCGCGTTGATTGAAGTCATGGGAGCCTACCATCAGCGTATGCTCGCCGAGCGGGCTTCAAACGACGAGCGGCTGCGCACCCTGAACGAGGAACTGACGCACCGGGTCAAGAATATCCTCGCTGTCGTGCAGTCTCTCGTTATGCAGCGGGCACCCGAGGGGCGGGCGGTGGAAGAGCATCTGCATCATATGCGCGGGCGGGTAAGGTCTCTCGCCTCCGCTCATGACCAGATTGTCCGCACCTCCGGAGGGGGGATGTTGAGGGACATGCTGGAGAGCGAGCTTGAGCCGTACTCGGACGGTCGGCGGTCGATCGTGCTGGATGGCCCCGCCTTGTGGCTTGAGGGCGAGGCGCTTTCTGTCACGGCTCTGACTGTGCATGAGTTGGCCACGAACGCCGCGAAATACGGCGCCCTCAGCGTATCCGGCGGCGGCGTGCGCATTCAGTGGCGGCTGTCGGCGGACGGGAAGATGTGGGTCCTGTCCTGGCGAGAGGAGGGTGGACCGCAGGTTGGGGAGCCGGTCAGGCGTGGCTTCGGCTCCGCATTGATCGAGCGGGGTATGGCGTATGAACTCGGGGGGGCTTCGCGGGTCGCCTACGATCCTGCCGGCTTGCAGGTTACGCTGGAAATTCCCGCCCGCTACGCTGGGGAGGCGCGCTTCGGCGACGACTGGGTCGAACGGGTTGACGCAGCCCAGATGACCGGAAGTTTCGGCCCGCCCGTGAAGGCCGGGATCGGCGTTCATGACGAACGATCCGATCTGGGCGGCGTAACGGGAGACCATATCTCGCTTGATGGGCTCGACGTCCTGGTGGTCGAGGACCAGTTGCTGATCGCGCTCGAAGTGGAGCAGGACCTGGGGGAACTCGAAGGCTGCAAGGTGAGGACGGCGAGTTCGGTCGAAGAGGCGATCGTCTGTATAGACGCCGCCGAGCCGGATGTTGTCCTGCTGGACGTCAACCTCGGCGACGAAACCAGCGAGGCTGTGGCGTTCGCGCTGCGCACGCGTGGCGTGCCGTTCATTCTGACAACCGGCTACGCAGACCGCATCGAGAGTCTGAAAGAGTTTAGCGATGCGCCGGTCATCGCCAAACCTTACGAAGTCCGGACCGTGATTTCGGCCATCATCGATGCGCTGGGACCACGAAAGGCGGCTTAAGGCCTCATTTCTTGCGGACGGCGGAAAGCTCAAGAGCGCGGGCGTAGACCAGCTTTCGCGGCAGGCCGCTTGCGGCGGCGACCAGTGCGGCGGCGTCTTTGACCGAATGCGTCTCCAAAGCCTGCGACAGGCTCGTATCGAGGTCGTCCGCCCCGGCCTCATCCTCGTCGGGTGGACCGAGCATTACGACAATCTCTCCTCTTGGCGGTTTGTCGGCGTAGGCGGCGGCGAGTTCCGCCGCGCCGCCGCGCCGCACTTCCTCAAAACGCTTGGTCAGCTCCCGCGCCACCACGGCCGCGCGTCCGTCGCCAAAGGCGGCGGCGAGGTCGGCGAGCATCTCGCCCAACCGGTGCGGCGCCTCGTGCCATATCAGGGTCGCCCGCAGCCCCGCCAGTTCAGCTGCGCGCAACGTCGCGAACGCGCTGCGCCGCGCCGCGCCACGCGGCGGCGGGAAGCCAAGGAACAGGAAAGGGTGCGGCGGCAGACCAGACAGCACCAGCGCAGTCAGTGCCGCGTTCGGGCCGGGCACCGCTGTTACTGGTACGTCCGCGTCAATGGCGGCGCGGGTGAGGCGATAGCCTGGATCAGACAGAAGCGGCATGCCCGCGTCCGAGACCAGCGCGATCCGCGCGCCCCGCCGCAACCGCTCGACAAGGGCTGGCGTTCGCTGGCGCTCGTTGTGTTCGTGCAGGGCTTCTGATCGTGGCGAGATGCCATGCTCGGAGAACAGTCGCGCCGTGACACGTGTGTCCTCGCAGAGAACCAGATCCGCGTCCCGCATGGCTTCGACGGCTCGAGGGGGGAGATCTCCGAGATTTCCGATCGGCGTTGCGACCAGCGTCAGGGCGCCGCGTTGTGATCCCGGGTCAAGTCCGTGTTCCTCGCTTTCGTAACCCAGAGGATATTCCCCTGCGTCGGTCTCGGTTGAGTCATCGCGGACATGACGTGGCCGCAATCCTTCGCTATGGGGAAGGGCGGCGTCGGCGTCGTCCCCGTCGCTGAGGCGTTCAGAAGAAGAGGCGAAAGATGGATCGGACATGCGGCTTCCTGTTGCGCGGGGCCATCCAAGCTGTCGCCCCATCCGGGGCTGCGCGCAAGTCCGAAGGCGGCTTTGTCGGCGCTTCCGTGGGGCGGCGCTGTATGGCGTTGACCGCCGTCACGGCGCTGGCGGCCCTTTCAGCATGCGCGAATGGCGGCGGCGAAGCCGGCGCCGGAGCAGCAGGGGCGGCGGGTTCCAGGAATATAGGCGTGCTCCTTCCGCTAAGCGGCCCGAACGCTGCTCTGGGTAGCGAGATGCTGGCCGCCGCGCGTCTGGCTGTCACGGGATCGGTGTCTCGCGCGGTCGGCCCGCAAGGGCATGGCGCTCAAGGCGGTGCAGGGAACAATCCGGGCGCGTTGCAGATCGATGCGCACGATACGGCCACGACCGGCGGCGCTGCGGCGGCCATGCAGGCGGCGCTGGCTTCCGGGGACGGCATTGTTCTTGGCCCCCTGACCGGCGCGGATACCGGGCAGATTTCGGCGATGGCGCGACAGGCGGGAACGCCGATGCTGGCGTTCACCAGCGATGTGGCTCAGGCGCAGCCCGGCGTCTGGATTCTGGGCGTCACGCCTGAGCAGCAGGTCGACAGGCTGGTGTCGGCGGCTCAAGCCGAGGGACGGCGGCAATTCGCTGCTTTTCTTCCGGACAATCCGCTCGGGCGCGCTCTTGGTGAGGCGTTGTCGCGGTCCTGTCAGGCGCGTGGCCTGGCCCCGGCCCAGATCGTCTATCACGCGACCGGGGCCGATGCGATTACGACCGGCGTCGCCACGCTTTCCGCATATCAAAGTAGGGTCGACGCCGCCAATGGCGCGGCTTCGAGCGCGTCCGACGCGCTTCCCCCGGACCTTGCGGCGGCGCTCAATCATCCTCCGGGGGCCACTTCGGCCATCGCCGCGCCAAAACCCCTCGATGGATCGGACGACACAGCCTCCGCAGGGGGGGCGCCCACTGCTTCTGGAGCCGTCGCTACGCCTGCGGCGACAACCCCGGCGGAATTGGCCGCGCCGCCGTTCGACGCTCTGCTTCTTGGCGATACCGGCCTCGCTCTGAAATCGACGATCGACGCCCTCGCAGCGAACAAGGTGACGAGGGACAAGGTGCGGATTATGGGGCCGGGGCTGTGGGCGGCGTTTGCCGGCAAGCTGGGCGGGTTGGCCGGGGCATGGTACGCCGCGCCTGATCCGGCTAACCGCCGCGCCTTTGTGCAGGCGTTCCTAGCCCAGACGCATCGTACGCCCAAGCCCCTTGCCGATCTGGCTTACGACGCTGGAGCGCTGGCCGGCGCTGTGAACACGGCCACCGGCGGCGGGGGATATCCGATAGCCGAGTTGACGAGGCAGCAGGGTTTCGCTGGTGTTGACGGCGTTTTCGCTCTGACGCCGGATGGAAGAACGACGCGCGAGCTGGCGATCTTCGAGGTCCAGACAGGCGGCGGAAGCCGCCTCGTCAGCGCTGCGTCGCGGCGGGCAGCGCCAGCGCCCGGCGCTTCCTGACGCCGGCGCCAACGGTTCTTCGAAATGCGCGTTGGAGGCTATCCAGCGCGCGTTTTTAGCGTTTGGGTGTTCCAGAATTCGTCGGTGCGAGGGGGGCTGCTCGCGTCTCTATTCGGGCTCGCATATCTTGAAAACGTCGTGCGGGTTCGCGATTTCCGGGCGTTGCGAGGATTGCTACGGTAGGGAAACGCGAGAGACGCTATTCGTCAGAGGTGAGATGTTCGAATTGCGTTTTGATGCGTTCAGTGCGGGCGGCTTGTTGCGCAATCGATCCGGCTTGCCGTCGGGCGTATCTCCTGTGCATTGTTTGGCGTTGGGGCGGTAGCGGAGACGACATGATCACATTGCGGCTCAACGGACAGGACACCCCGGTTGACGTCACGCCCGACACCCCGTTGCTCTGGGTGTTGCGCGATGTTCTCGGACTGACGGGAACCAAATTCGGCTGCGGCATTGCGCAATGCGGCGCCTGCACGGTCCATATTGACGGAAAGGCGGCGCGCGCTTGCGTTACGCCGGTGGGCGCCATTGGCGAGGCTTCTGTCACAACGATCGAGGGCGTTTCGGGCGATACGCTTGCTGACGCTGTGATGAAGGCGTGGGTGGATATTGATGTCGTGCAATGTGGTTATTGCCAGCCGGGCCAGATCATGGCCGCGATAGCGCTGCTGAGAGGCTCGCCGAACCCGACCGATGCGCAGATTGATACGGCGATGTCGGGAAATATCTGCCGTTGCGGAGCCTATGTCCGTATACGGGCCGCCATTCACAATGCTGCGGCGGCAGGAGCATGAATGGGCCCTGGGAGACGAACCGCTACCGTCGTCGCTTATGCGGCGTGAGCTCGTTACGCATCACTGCTGCCGTTTTCGTTCTGTCGTTCTGTTCGGCAAATTTCGCAAGAGCGGACACGCACGCAGATCTGGTGGCGCGAGGCGAGTATCTGACCCGCGCAGCCGATTGCGAGGTCTGCCACACTGCGAAGGGAGGCGTTCCGTTCGCCGGCGGGCTGAAGTTCGACATTGCGCCATTTGGCGCAATCTATTCCGGGAATATCACGCCTGATCGGGACTCCGGACTGGGCGGCTGGTCGGAAGCTGCTTTTGTGCGGGCCGTGCGTGAAGGGAAAGGGCCGGAGGGACGTCTCTACCCGGCTATGCCGTATCAGGATTACGGCAGGATGAGCGTGGAAGACGCCCAGGCTATCTGGGCTTATCTGAAGACGTTGCCTCCGGCTCGATCGCTGCGACCCGAGAATACAGGCGTGTTCGCGTACGGGATCGTGCGTTCCGCCATGATCGGCTGGAACCTGCTCTACGGTCCGCGTTCGGATTATCCTGACGATCATGGCCGTTCAGGCGCGTGGAATCGCGGACGTTTTCTTGTTTTGGGGTTGGGGCATTGTCAGGAATGCCATTCGCCGCGGAACTGGATGATGGCGGCGTCCGATGGCCGCGCCTTCGCCGGGAATGTGACGGATGGTTGGCTGGCCTACAATCTTTCCTCCGATCGCTCAGACGGCCTTGGCGCCTGGACCGATGCGGAACTCATCGAATACCTCTCGACGGGCCATACGCAGAACCACGGTTCCGCAGCTGGTCCTATGGGGTCGGTCGTGGGGCATAGCCTTCGCTTCCTGACGCAGGACGATATTCGCGCGATGGTGACCTATCTTCGGAGTGTGCCGCCCCAGTCGCAGATCGGCGTCGTTGAGCGTGCTGCGGCCGACAAGGCGTCGATCGACCGTGGCGCGCGCTTGTATCAGGGCGCTTGCATAGGCTGTCATCTGGAAAGCGGTGACGGGCGCAATACGCATTTCGGCGATATTCACAGGAGCCATACGGCAAGGGCCTCAGATGGCCGCAATCTCGTGCAGGCCATGATCGAAGGGACGTCGCTTGAGACTCAGACCGGCGCGGCTTCCATGCCGGAATTCGGTCATGGCTATGACGACCGCGATATCGCCGACATCGCCAATTATGTTCTCGCCAGTATCGGGCATGCGCAGGGACATGTCGATGTGACGGAAGTGACGAAGGCGCGCGACAACAGCAATTGATGAGATAAGATCTTGCTGTATTGGTTTAGGGGTCTCCCGTATCTGTTTTGAAGGCCCCTGGCATTGAGAGCGCGCTTTTGGTGCATTCTTGCTCGGCGCAATCTCAAGGAATGGCAAGAGAAAAAAACAGTTCGAATGCGAACTCTCTGTCTGTTTTTGTGTCAGTTTAAATATAACTCGCGAGCGTCATGCTCTTGAGGCTTGCGACAAGAGAGTAGGACGCTTCGAGTTGATTCTGTATTGCTGTCGTTTGCACCGATACGTTTGCGAGGTCGGCATATTTTGCGTTGTCCAATTGGGTGTTGAGCATCGTGCTCATCGTGGACAGCATCGTCGATTGAGATGAAAGCGAATTCTGGCTGATGCCGAGAGTCCCTTCCTCATTCGTCAGCGATGTTGAGATGGAGGAAGTTGACGTCTGCAGGCTGCTGATCAAGTCGGAGAACTGCGTACTGGACGTGTCGGCGGATCCTAACGAAGCGACAACCATCAGGTTGCGGATCAAATCGCGGATAGGCGAACCTGTGGATGTGGCCGTGGCGTCAGAGCCCTGGGTCGCGATCATCCCAACGTTGACTGTGTCGTTCAAACCGATAACAGCGGAACTTTGAAGGGAGGACGCGGATGTTCCATTGACCGAGAGGGCGGACGAGAAAACTGAATAGCTTGCGTTCGAACCTGTCCCGGTCGCGAGAGCGGTCGCCTGCTCAAGAACGCTTGCAGCCGATGACGACGACAGAGTGGAGACGACGGACGACGTCGCCTGTGCGAGCGAACTGGTGCTCAGGCCGCTGGGGTCGGTGACTGGTGGGTCGTTGGCGTCCGTGCCAGCGAAGACGTAGCCGGATCCCGACGATGTGTTCAGGAGAGTGCCCAGAGTGGCGAGGTCGCTCGTGGCGGTGCTTACGATCGACTTCAACTCGCTTTGCCCCAGACTTCCGCTCAGGGACAGAAGATTCGTTTGTAGCGTCGTCACCATCGACGATATCTGCGTCAGAGCGGTCTGAGTCGTGGACAGCGTGCCTTGAGCCGTCGTGATGCTGTTCTGCCACGCCGATACAGCCGTGATCTGAGGTTCGAGGCTGAGCGCCGCCGAACGGTTGTCGCCCAGCCCGGCGTAGCTTGTGGAGGTGACGCCTGTCGACGCTTCTCCGCTCAGATTGGTTTCCTGAGTGTTGAGGTTCGAGATCGCCTGTTCGAGAACATATAATGTTCCAGAGGCTCCGTATTGTCCGATGGTGGTGCTCATGATCAGTTGATCGCATCCAAAAGGGCTGTGAACATGCTTTGGACGGTCGTGACGATCTTTGCATTTGCCGTGTAGGCGTTTTGCAAGGCGACGATTTTTGACATTTCGTCGTCCACGTTGACGCCGGACACGTTGGAAACCTGCGTCGAAAGACTGGTCTGGACCGACGTCGCCGTCGTCAGGCTGGAAGATGCGGTAGACGCGACCTGAGCCTGCGCGGATGTCAGCGTCGTCGCGAGATTGGCGAGGCTGAGCGTCGAACTGTATCCAGTGGACAATGTTCCTGACATGCCAAGCCCGGAGCTTGGCGCGGCGAGAGTCCCGGACACATCGTCTGTCGCTGAACCCAAGGCGGTCGACAGCACTGCGGACGCCAATTTCGTCGAACCGCTTGGCGAGAGTTGGGACGTGTCGCTGACGATGTTCGGATTGACCTCAAGCGCGCTGGACAGGCCGACAATACCGTCTGGCGTGCCCGCTGTCGTCGAGGAGGACGGCATGCTGCCTGTTCCATCGGTGAACAACGTCAGTCCTGCGGCGTTGAAGCGATTGGCGAGCGTGTAGGAAAAGGAATCGAGCTGCGCCTGCATCTTCGGGTAAACGCTGTCTCTGAGCTGGATGTTTGCGCCAAGAGTTCCGCCGGTGAGGCTGGAGGTGATGTCGGTCCCGTTGAGTTCGATGCCAGGAATGGCGGAGCCGGATGTCGTTCCGGGATAGTTGCTCGTGGCGTCTATGGAGGCGGATTCGGTCGACAGGGGCCATGTGGAGGTCGGGATCGTAACGTTGGAACTGTCGGACGGCTGCGTGGGCAGCTCCGTACCGTCAGCCGTCTTGACCAGCATGTCTCCGGTCGATGTTTCTGTGAATGTCACAGATATTTTCGACGAGAGATCGGACATTGCGCTGGCGCGCTGGTTCTCGAGATCAGCGACGCTGGCGCCGGTGACCTGAAGTTTCATGATCTGTTGCGACAGGGCGCCGATCGTCGTCAGGTCCGTATTGACGTCGGAAACAGTGGTGACGATTGTGTCCTGCGCGTTTTGACGTTGAGTCTGATACTCGTTCGACAGGGAATTGATCGTCGATGTCAGGGTCTGGGCGTCGGAGATAACCGTCGAACGTTCGGTGTCGCTCGTCGGGTTGGACACTAGCGCAGTGAAATCATTGGAGATGTTTCCCAGCAGGTCGGACAGCGTGTTGCTCGATCCGGATGTCGCGCTGGTCGAGCCCTGCAATGCCGTGATTGAGGACAGCGAATCGCTTGTTGCGGTCAAGGCCGCCACGCTGGCGTTCTGTGTATAAAGCCCGGCCATCAGGGCGTTGTTGACGTTACGCGTCGTAAGGCCGATTGACACGCCGGACCCGGCGCCAGCGCTGTCGCGAGAGGAAACCTGCGAAATTTCCTCGACATATCCGGTTGTGCTGGCGTTCGAAACGTTCTGCGAGACGACGCCCAGCGCATATTGGGTGGCTTCCAGTCCGCTGGTGGCGATCGAGAGCGATGAGTTCAGATCCATTCTGACCTTCTCCGGCACTGCGCTCTTTCGGCGGATCTGGGCTCCAAGAGACGATATAAAAACCCGACGGGCCTGCGGGATATTCTGCGATGGGTCAGCCTATCCCGCTTCCGTAAACAATATATGAAATTGATTTACTGGATCATGGCGATCGTCGACTGCAGCAACTGGTTCGCCGTGGTCACGACTTTTGTGTTCGCCGTGTAGGCTTCCTGCGCGACGATCAGACCCGACAGGTCGGACGTCAGGTCGGTGGTGGACGACTCAACCGATGAGGTCTCCAGCGTGCCCGTGCCGTTGGCGCCGACGACGCCCGTGGTGGCGGAACCGGACTGCGCGGTGCCGACGTAGGCCTGTCCGTCGACAGCTGACAGCCCGTCTGCATTAGCGAAGCTCGACAGGGCGATTTTACCGACGAGCTGCGTATCACCGTTGCTGAACTCTGCCATGACCGAGCCGTCGCTTTCCATTTCGACGCCCTCATACGTTCCGCTGGTCACGCTGTCGCTGGTCAGGGTCGGCGTGGTGCTGGTTGAACTGGTCGTTGAAAGCGTCGTGGCGCTGCTGCTGCCGATCGTGCCGATATTCAGCGCGATGCTCTGGGACGTGCCGTTATAATTGGCGGTGATGGGGATGGATGCGGTAGCCCCGCTCAAGCTGGAGCCAACGGCGTCGCCGGAAGAATCGGTGACCGACGCGATAGCCCCGCTTGAGTCGAAGGTGACGGTATAGGGCGTTGCGCTTATGGCGGAGGAATCCGACGGGTCGCTGGCGGAGACGGTCCATTTCAGCGGGTTGGTGCTATCCTGCGTCCAGGTGACGTCCAGCGTGTGACTGCCGCTTTGGGAGTCGTAGATTGTCGAACTGGTCGTCGTCGTGGCGGCGCCGCTCGACGGCAGGGTCGTGCTGCCGACGTCTCCCGTCATGGTCAGTTTGGTGGTTTCTGTGGGGCGGAACACGACGTTGGAAACGTTGAGCTGGGTCAGCGACGTGCCGAGCGTCCCGGTGGTCCCGTCGGCCTGATATCCATCGAGATAATAGCCCGAAGTATTCACCAGATAGCCGTTTTTGTCCGCGTAGAAATCGCCGTTTCTGGTGTAGTATTGCTGGTCGCTGAAGCTTTCGGTCCCTGACGTGGCTTGTCCGGTCTCCTTGGAGACGTCGAAAAAGCCGTTTCCGGAGATCGCGACGGCCAGCGAATTGGTGCTGGCCGAGACCGTTCCCTGCTGCTGCGTCGAGGTGTGCGTCACGGCGCCGACGCCGTCGGACACGGCGTCCGAGCTGCTGGAGCTAAGGGAGTTCGAGACGAAATCCTGAAAACTTGTTGTCGAGGCCTTGTAGCCGACCGTCTGACTGTTGGCGATGTTGTTGCTCAAATTGGTGAAGGCGGTGGACTGGGCGTTGATGCCAGCCACGGCGGTGGTCAAAGAATTGAAAATCGACATGAATCACTCCTCAGACGGGTTTTTGTGGCGGCCAGCGTCGCCGAACCACGACGCTGAAACTCTATGCAGGAATCGTGCCAACTTTTTCTGAAGCGCGCGTCGACGCCCTGTTCGCGGCTGGATGCCGTTAGAGTGACTCGATTGGTGACGATGTGACGCCTAAAAACTCTCAGGTAGGTCAATATTGATCGGCAATTTGTGCCCAGTAGGCAAAAATGGAGCGTCATACGTTCGGCTGGAGTGCAGCCCAGCCTTACCGGAACTACGGGATGTGAGTTGGCCCGATTTTTGCATGGGATCTAGACGTTCTGGACGATCGGAAACGTTAATGACGCCCATAGTACATTTGACTGGCTCTAAAATTTTACCGTTGGTTTCTTCGTCCGAGGACGCGGACGTCAGTTCCGGCGCGTCGCGTTCGATTTCCGCGACGCAGGCGCGTCGGTCGTTTTCAAGCGTGCTGGCCAACGAGACGACCTATGGCGGCAGGACTGCGTCTATACGAGATGTAAATTTTTCCCGCATAGTATCGACTAAGGATGCGTCGTTACCGAACAAACCCGCCACCGCAGCTTCGCGGATCGCCCCCGGCGGTTCCTTTGGAACGGCGTTGGCGACGACGTCCGGCCGCGCGACCGTCGAAGCGAGCGCGCAGGATGGATCAAAATCGGTGGCCGACGGGCAGGGGGCAGTCGATGCGACGGAAGGCGACGTTCAGGCTCGCTCGCTGGAGCCGGGAGAGGAAAGTGACGATTCGACGACTGCCGATGATCAGAAGACGTTACAGGCGATGACCGTGGAGGACGCAAATCAGAGCGTCGTCGCTTCGGCGCGGGTACAGGTCCAATCAGGCGTGTCGACGGAGAAGGGAAATCACACGCGTCATGAAGACGACGCAGCGGTGTCTTCATCCGGCTCCGTATCGCAGGATGCCTCTTCGGGTGATGTGAGCGCGGCGGCGATGCAGCTGTTTGCTGGCGCAATAATCCTCGTGCCGGATGCGTCTCAGTCAGCCGCGCAGATTTTCACGAAAGAAGGGGGCACGAGCGCTGGCGATGTGGTCGGGGGGGTGAATCCAGGCTTATCGTCTCCGGAGGCGCCTGTGATGCAGAGTGCGCAACTCGCGGCCATAACTGACGATAAATCGCACGTTCAAGATGCTCCGCTCGTAACCTCGGATGACGTGGCGAGCGAAGCCATGCCCGGGAAGGCGCTGAAGGTTGACGAGCACGTCGTGGCTGATGTTCGTTCTCAGAACGCTCCGTCTATGTCTGCAGATATGCGATCATCGTATACGCAAGCTTTGGCGGACATACAGTCTCAGACTTCGCCTGATCGAGGAAGCTCTGACGGCGCACAAGCTGTGACGCTGCAGGCGAGCGGCGGACAGGCGGATGGTCCGGCGACGTCCAACGGCGTCGCGAAATCTGGAGTCCGCGCGCTTACTCAAAAACTATCCGCGGAGGGCGTCGGGAGCGCTGTAAGGGTGAGCGCGGCCTCCGTAACGTCTCCCGAAGTGGCTCAGGGCACAGTTGGCGTGGCCTCGGCCGCCGCAGTGCAGCAGAGTGGAGGTGTCTCGCCGCTACCGGACGTGACGAAGAAGGCGAACCTCAACGAAAGTGACGTTCAGGCCGCGAATGGTCCGGACATAACTTCAACTGTTTCGACCGGATTGAGCACGCGGCCGCTGGCCACCGCAGGTGATCGGCCTCGTGGCGACTCTTCCGGGCAAAACGAAGATAGACGGTCGTTGTCTGCCGGCGGGCAGGGCATTGCAATGAGCGACGCACCGGGCGCTACCGCCGCGCTTCAAATGGACTTTGCTCCAGTGCTGTCGGAGCAGAAATTCGCCTCGACTATTGGGCAGGCGCCATTTCCTGACACCGGGGTGTCGCACGCGACTCAGGCGAATTCCGGAGAGATGGCCCAGATCGATGTCGCGCGATCGGCGGATGGAAGCTCCGTAGTCACCATGACGCTTCCGTTCGACGGAGCGGATTCCTCTGTAAATGTCGCGATCAGCAAAGGCGACAATGCTGAGGGCTTGCGTATTCATATCGAAGCTGGTGCGGCCGACGTTTTGCAGTCGTTGCAGACTGATCGGACCGAACTGACACGAGCATTGGAAAGTTCGGGTGTGGACGTCCGATCCGCTCAGGTGACGTTCGGTCTTGCTTCAAATATCGGTGGCGACGCCCGGCAGGATTTGCCCAGTGGTCAGCCGCAAGGGGGCGACAGCGGAGCGTCCAGAGGGTTCGATCTCGGCTCCGGTGCGTTTGCAGACGGCGGGTATGGCGGAAGCAATCGCGACGGCGGCAGTCGACTTTCCGGCGGAATGTCTTTCCCCGGTGCGAGCGGTCGTTCCGACGACCCGGTAGAATCAGTTTTTGCTGCATCATCCTATCGGCGTTTAGGCGCCCTCAACATTACAGCGTGAAAGAACGGCGCCAATGACAACCACATCCTCGACGACCTCAGCCTTGTCAGCAGCCATGTCGGCGGCTCAGTCGGCTGCGGCGACAAACTCTTCCGTATCGACCACGGCATCTTCTTCGGCCAGTTCGTCGTCAAATGCGTTGGCGTCCCTGTCGAGTAATTATAGTACTTTCCTGACCCTGCTGACGACGCAGTTGAAAAACCAGGACCCATCCAGCCCGATGAGCAGCGACAGCTTCACCTCGGAGCTGGCGCAGTTCGCCGGCGTCGAGCAGCAGGTGCAGACGAACACGAATCTTCAGACACTGATCGATCTGACGCAGGACGGTCAGGAGTCCTCAAACCTTTCGCTTGTTGGCGAAACAGCGATTGCGACGACGAGCGAACTGCCGCTGCAAAGCGGCGCCGCTAACGTGTCCTTCACGACGACGAGTGCGGAGCCGATTGCGATTGCGGTCACCAACAGCGCCGGAACGCTGGTTAAGACAGAGGAGCTGACCTCCGCCGCAGGCAGCAACACTTGGACGTGGGACGGCGTCGATAACAGCGGAAATCAGTTGTCTGACGGATCTTACAACATTGCGATCGAGACCAGCGATTCTGCAGGTAATACCACGGCGGTGCCGTTTACCGTGTCAGGCAAGGTCACAGGCGTCACTTCGGGCGACGGCGTGATTTATGTCGATATGGGCGCATCCCAGGTCGATATGTCGAAAGTGTCGTCTTTCTCAGGAACCAGCGCGGCCTCCTCCTCCACATCGTCGGTGACCTCGTCCGGCGCGTGAAGCGGGCAGGCGTATGTCCGGGCAACATACACAGCCGCCGATCCGATCGGGAAGATGCTTTTCTTTAGCCCGAGTTTTGGACTGCATCCGGTCCCGCCGTTTGCGCGTATGTCGCTTCTGAGCGAAGGACGGGGGCTTCGGGTTTGGCGGGGCTTGGTGAAGCGCACTGCTCCATCTCTCTGAACGCAGTCAGCGAGATGGATTGGTGAGCTGACGCTCAGACAAATCAGTTCAAGATGAGAGAGCCGCTGCCAACGGCGTGAGATAATTCGCTAGTTTCACGCGTAAAGGCATAATATAGACCGACCCGCTGTCGCTTCGTATGGAGCGAATGGCTGCATCGGCAAACGCGATGTTCGCGTCGAGCGTTGGTTCGAAGTTTCGCGGGAAGATTACACGGTTGGTGGTTTCCCAATAAGAACGGGACCGGGGGCCGATGACGGGAGACAAGCCCCAGAATACGTTCTCGCCCGACAGCCACTCTCGGCAAAGATCGAGCATACGCATGTCGAATATAGGCTGCGTGAAAAACCCGCGTGCTCCGGCGTCGCGCTTGCGTTGAACGGCGTCGAGTTCCTGATATGGCGCCTGCCGATATGGATCGAAAGCAGCATAGACGGCGACCCCCGGGGCTTCGCGCTGATAGCGTCTGATAATGCTTTCGCTGGAGTTCGGGAATGTGCGCCGATTGAGGTCCGCCGGCGGGTCGCCACGAATTACCAGCACCTCGCGGATCGCGGGGTCGTCGGTTCCAGGAAGCGGCTCGTTGGGATCGACGTCGATAGCCCGTATGTGCGGGATTGCAGCGTTGACACGGTCGCGTACGAGGCTGACCGCCTTCCAGCTGCGAAGATCAAAACGCATCAGGTCCGGGATGTTGATCGTGTCGGCTTGTGGCGCGAAGGCCAGAGCCTCCCCAGCGTCATTGCGCAGGCTGGCTTCATCCCGGGGGATGAGCTCTACGGAGACGCGGCGTGGATTGGTGAGGGCGGAGGCGGTGGGGCTTACGTCAGGCATGGCGCATCATAGCGTATTGGCGTCGCAGAAGCGAAATCCGACCAATCGGTCGCCGTGTGAGGTAGGGGGGCTCGGGCGAGGATTTTTTTGGGGGCGCGATCTATCTGGAAGGGCGGTGTCTGCGGCTCTTAACAGTCCGATATTGATGTAGCTGGGCGTGGGGATGACGAAAGAAGACTGCGGCAAGAACGTGGATGCTGAGTTCTCTTCATGGCATCGGAAACCTGTCGGAAATCGTGAGTTGGGCGAGCGCAAGGTAAGCTCGGAGACAGATATGGAACACCTGATTATTTATCCTCTAACTTTAGCCCCAGCTAGAGAGTTATAATCTGTTTTTATAAACTTATGATTTTTTACGTGGGGTATTCATAGAGTGTTTGTCTTGACGTTTTCTTCAAAAAATCACGCGTATTTTCTCTATTGTCTTGACGTGATAATAAAAAATAAACGGATGTTAGATTCGATATTGTATCTTGAGAAAAAAGATGCACAAATAATCAAAATAATATAAAAAAGTTTTTTATAAATCACTAAAAATATCTAAAAAATGATGTATTTATTCTCTAAATTTTGTGCTAGAAAGCTGAGTGAAGCCGCTCGTAT
>NZ_JOPL01000022.1 GCF_002153745.1 Acetobacter sp. DsW_063
CACATCGCCGCATCCTTCATCTTCTATCTCAAAGAATGAGTCCTGAGCTTAGTCGAACACCACGTTTGCGACCTCGCCAGCCAGCCAGGGTGAAAGCAAATAGCCGTGACGGTACATGCCGTTGACCTGTATTTTGCGCCCGCTTCGTGTCACCGCAGGCATGTTATCGGCGTAGGACGGGCGCAGACCCGCCCCCATTTCCAAAATTTCCGCTTCGGCGAAAGCCGGATGCAACACCCACGCGGCGTTCAGCAACTCGCTCATCGAGCGGAGCGTCATGGGGCCACCGTTTTCGCTCTCGATCATCGTGGCGCCGACCATAAAAATATTGTTCGCACGGGGAACGATGTAGATCGGGATACGCGGATGCAGCAGGCGGACTGGGCGGCTGAACGTCACATCGGGGCAACGGAGCAGGATCATTTCGCCACGTACGCCGCGTAAGTCGGGGATTTCCCGGCGCGCTGCGAGGCCGGTGCAATCGACCTCCCAGTCAAATGCATCTGTAAAAGCGGCTGCTTCGTGATCCGTGAGTACACGCCCGCCAAGCATGATCAACCGCTCGGCGAGAGCGGGCAGGGCCTGACGCGGATCAAGATGGCCTTCATCCGGAAAGAAAAGCCCTCGTGCGAACCGGTCGGCCAGATCTGGCTCCAATGCGGCGATCTCCGGAGCGGTGACCTCTCGGAAATGGCTCGTGCGTCGGGCGAATCGGGAAATTTCGCCGGTGTCGCGCGCCGGGGCGAGGACGAGGCTGCCGTTCGATGCGACATCCGGAACGTTTTCACTCCACCAGGAGAGCGAGCCCAGTGAACGATCCGTCACTTCAGGGGGGGCGGATTCGGCTTCGCACCAAGGCGCGAGCATTCCGCCCGCGAGCCATGACGCGCCGGAGCCGATTTTCGCACCGCTCTCCGCCAGCGTCACCAAAGCGCCGCGTTGCGCCAGAGTGACGGCCGTAACAAGGCCTGCGACGCCTGCGCCGCGTATCAGAATCTGCGGGTGAGATTCGGGGCTATTAACCATCAGGTCTCCGGCGAACTGCTTCGGTGGGCGTCTGGCGACGCTTCACAGGTTCCGCCGCGTTTGTGCGGCGAATATTAACGGCGAGGTTACGATCAGGGCCCATCTTCGAAGCGATTTGAATCGGTTCTGCAAGAGGTTCCCTTGGCGCCCATGGAAGTCTGGAACATGGCCGGAGCGCGCGCCGAGAGCGCCCTGAACGCCACGGCGCTCATACTGAGCCTTGGCGCCGTGGTGTGCGCGCTCTGTGTGTGCGTCCTTTCGATGTTGCTCGCAAGCCAGCAACTGAGGCTCGCGCTCATGTCGCGGGGACGTGAACGCGCGCGTAAAAGTTTTTTTTCCGCCGTCACCGCCGGTTCTGGCGTCTGGGCGACCCATTTCCTCGCAATGCTCGGGTGCGTTGGAGTCATGGGGGTGAAGTTCGATCTGACGCTGACAGTCGTGTCAGCCGTGTTCGTCGTGCTGGCCCTCGCCGCAGCCTGGCGGGTCGAGTTGAGGGCACCGCGACAGTCGCTGTCCCCGGTTTCCGGGCTACTTATGACGGTTGCGGTTGGTGGGATGCACTTCGTGGGCTTGCTGGCTGGGCAGGGTGCGATCAGCTGCGTCCCCTCTCCGCAAAGGGGCGTGGCCGCTCTTGTTGTGGGTTTCGTGGGTTTTTACCTCGGCGTCATAATGTTTCGCCGCCGCAAGGGCGCAACTCGCCTGCTTTCGACCCTGCCATGGGTTCTGGGAGTGCTGGGCCTGCATTTCACAGCGCTGTCATCACCGTCTCTCTCTGCGATGGAAATGATGCGCGACGCCCCGCCCTCTAAAGACGCGGTGTCTCTGATCTATATGGTCGGCGTTGGAACGTTTTTGTTTCTCCTTTTGGCCTTCTGGTCCGGTGTGCGCGAATATCGACGCAAACGGGATATCGCGGACGAACATGCTCGCGCTCATGAATTCGCTGAGGCGACGGTGGAGGGGTTGCTGATTGTCGATGAAGGGAGAATTGTCGACGCGAACAGCGCTTTCCGCAGGCTCGCCGGGTGGTCGAAGTCCACAGCCGGACAACTTGCCGACAGTTTTCCCGACCTGACATTGGATAACGCGCTCGTCGCGTCGGGTGAGCGAGACCGCAGTTACGAGACAAATCTCGTCGGGGAGGGGAATCGCAGAATCCCGGTCGAGGTGTTCGTCCGGAGCGTGACATGGCGGGGCAAGAGACGCACGGTTCTCGCGGTTCTCGATTTGCGCGCCCGCAAGGCGGCGGAGGAGCGGGTAAGAAGCGTCTCCAGTCAGGATTTGCTGACCGGTCTCGCCAATCGCGGCGCTCTGGTTGCGCGTTTGAGAGACTTCCTTCTGACAGCAAGGGAGAAGGGCGCATGCGTCATCCTCCTTCTTGCTGACGTGGATCGTTTCAAAGCGATCAACGAAGCTCAAGGTTATGCCGTGGGTGACGCCGTCCTTCGTCAGGTCGGACGTGCGCTCGATCGGGCCGCGCCGCCTTCGGCGCTCGTTGCGAGAGTTTCGGGAGACGAATTCGCCGTGGCTTGCGTAGCGCCACCGGATGAAGCGGCAGCGGAGGAGGTCGTAGCGTCCATCGCAAGGGCGCTAAGGGATGAGTTCGCGGCGGCGCGTGAGGGTATGCCGATTACGTCCACCTGCATCGGCTATGCGATCGTGAATGGCGTGGATTGGACAAGCGAAAGCGCAATGCTTCATCATGCCGCCATCGCGCTTCTTCAGGCGAAGATGAGCGGTAAGGGTTCGATCAAGGCCTATGACAACAATTTTGACCTGACGCTTCAAAAACGCGCGAAAATGGAGGGCGAGCTTCGCCTTGCGCTGGAGCGCCGAGAGTTGTTCTTGGAATATCAGCCTATTCTCGAATCTGCGACAAAAAAGGTGACGGGCTACGAAGCTCTGGTGCGATGGATGCATCCCATCCGCGGGCGCGTTCCGCCGGACGAATTCATTGGCGTGGCTGAGGAGTATGGGTTGATTGGCGACCTGGGACGCTGGGTTATCGACACAGCCTGCGCGGAAGCTGCGTCGTGGGGAAATGACATGAATATTTCAGTAAATGTCTCTCCTATTCAGTTTCAGACGTCAGACATCGAGAGCGTCATAGGTCGGGCTCTTCGTCAGACGCGCCTGAGAGCCAGCAGGTTAAATATCGAAATAACTGAATCTACTTTTTTGCAGCAAGGGGAAGAAAATATAGAAATTCTTCGCCGCGTTCATGCTGCGGGCGTTGGAATCGTTATGGACGACTTCGGCACTGGGTATTCCAGCCTCAGTTACCTGAGACGCTTCCCGTTCGACAAGGTGAAAATTGATCGATCCTTCATACGTGACATGCTGACGAACAATCAGGCGGCGGCGATTGTGGATGCCGTGCTCTCATTGGGTCGTGGTTTAGGTGTCGATATTGTTGCCGAAGGAATAGAGACGCATGAGCAATTTGACTATCTCGCCGAAAGGGCATGTTCCCTGATGCAGGGATACTATATCGGCAGGCCAGCTCCTAAGGTTCTGAAGGCGTTTGAAATGGCGCTTTGAGGGAGGCTCAGGTGAACAGAAGTTACAAAAACGATTCCCTGCGTTCTCTGGCCCTAGTCTGTATTTAGATACGTGTTGTTATCTTAACAAAATTTAAAAATATTTATTTTTTATGGGTGTAGAGAGATTCGAGGGTTAATGCCCACAAGTGCTTTGGAGAAATATCCGCCTGCATGGCGCCACGGCGCTGCGATTTATATATCAGGCGAACTCATGACTCGGATCGCTTGAACGACCATTGGGTTGCGGCATGCTGATGCGATCATATGTTCAATACACAATATACTTGAGATCCCCTGTTGTAGGGGAAGCCGCGTGGTGCAATTTGGCAAGCACGTTACGCCCAGCTCGGCCGAATTTTGTGACGGTATGGTGGGCGGCAGCGATTGGCTGGTTTCATACGACAACCCGCGCGGGCTTCAACAGATAGAGGCCACTCAACTATTGCTTCGCCTCGCAGCCTTCTAGCCGCAAGAACCATGATGTTTTGCGGGCAGGTTAGACGTCGTCTCCTGCGTAATTCGGCGGACGAGTTCGGGATTTGTGCGACGGAGGAGGCTCGCTCTGAGAAGCTGGGCTGTGTCACGGGCGGACGCGTGACGCCAGTCCTTCAAAAAGGTGACGTCGGAAAGTGTGCGTGCGTCCGCGAGAGCGGTCGAGGCCGTGTCCATGATAATCTCCGCAAGTCGCTCAGTTGAATGACGCGTCGGACCGTGAAAGGCGATGCAGTGTCACAGTGAGCGGGGGGCAGGATGGCATGTCTTTATCTCTGAGGGGTAAATTGCGACCGTGATGAAACTTCTAAGTGCTCTACGCGGCGCGCCTTGGTCGCGCCGTCTGCCAGCTTCGGCCAACGGCGGCCGGGACTTTCGGTGTGTGTGTAGGCGGCGTGGGTAAGAAAATCCAAGTTATGGTTTTGTGATGGTTTGATAACTGATCGATAGGACTGCGCTGCTGACGCATCCCTGTCGCGGCGTGGTATAAACGCCGGAACGTGGCGTAATGGTGGCGCCGCGGCGCTTTTTTATCCGCGTCTGGCGCGAACGCGGCCTCCCAGAGCTTCCAGCGCGTCGCGTAGTGGTCCTTCGGGCATCTCGGGTATGGAGAGTGGGGCAGGCGCGGGAGCTTTTCTCGAAGCTCCCGACTGGCGCGGCGCGGCCTGCACGCTCTGCGTGAGGCGCAGGCGCTCGACGAGGGTGTGCCCGCTCCAGGCGTTGATGCGGTCGATCAGGGTCGCTTGCATGTGCTGCAGTTCCATCGCCACAGGCCCCTGACACGCGATGGTAAGCGTGCCTCCGGCAAGTTTCTGTGGCGCGGTCCGGGCGCCGTAGGCGGGACCAACGGCGCTGTCCCATTCCAGAAAGAGCCGCACGGAGGCTGGCGACCGCTTTTTAAAAGCAGGGCGCGTCACGCCTGGCAGCAGTGCGGAGAGGCTGCGCGCGGCGTAGGCGCGCGGGGGAGGCGCTTCGGCGGCCGCAGCCTTGCCGCTTTTTCGGACCGGCTTCATAAGCTCACCCCGTGATGCCTCCTGCTTCTGCGCTTCTCGACTGGTACGACGCGCATCGTCGTTCTTTGCCATGGCGTGCTCCTGCGGGCGCGATCGCCGACCCGTATCACGTCTGGATCAGCGAGGTCATGCTGCAACAGACGACCGTCACGGCGGTCATACCTTACTACCATCGTTTTCTTGAGCGGTTTCCGACCGTTGAGGCGTTGGCTAGCGCGCCGCTCGACGACGTGCTCGCAGCATGGTCCGGCCTTGGGTACTATTCCCGAGCCCGCAACCTCTATCGCTGCGCGCAGGAACTCGCGGCGTTGGGACGCTTCCCCCGAGACGTTGATTCGCTTCGCGCTCTGCCTGGAATCGGCGCGTACACGTCCGCAGCCATCGCCGCGATCGCTTTTGGCGCGCCAGTGGTGCCTGTCGATGGCAATGTTGAACGGATCGCTGCGCGCGTGTTCGCCGTGGAGGCGCCGCTTCCAGCCGCTCGTACGCTCATCGCAAAAAAAGCGGCCACTCTGAATAGGGAGAAGGCGGCGCGGGCGCGTCCTTCCGACTTCGCGCAAGCGTTATTCGACCTCGGCGCCGGAGTCTGCACGCCCAGAACCCCGACCTGTATGACATGCCCATGGAATGAGGCGTGCGCGGCCCGACAGCAGGGATTACAGGGCGATCTGCCGAGAAAGGCCCCCAAAGCGCAGCGTCCAACCCGATATGGGGCGCATTTTCTGCTCGTTGATCCGTCGGGACGTTTCTTACTGCGCCGTCGCCCGGAGGAAGGATTGCTGGGCGGAACTATGGAAATGCCTGGCGCTCCCTGGCGGGACGTCTCCTGGTCAGCGGAGGAAGCGTCAGGATACAGGCCGATGAAAGATCGGTCGTCCAAATTGTCATGGGCGCCAGCCGGGCGGGTTAAGCATGTGTTCACGCACTTCACTTTATTCGTCGACCTCTACGCGGCTCGCTCCCCGCTCGCTTTGAACCCGGCTGACGACGATGGCGTCTTTCTGTCCGGCGAGGATATTCTTCATATGGGAATATCGTCATTAATGATAAAATGTCTGGAAAATGCGATGCTTGCGATGACAAAAGGGGGTTGACCGGCACGATTGGAGAGGCGCTTCGGGCAGAGGGCGTTCCCATGTCCGCCCGGCGGCAAGGGAAAACGCATGACATTGGACCGAAACAGGCGCGTGACTGATCCCGAGATTTGGCTTTTGGACGCGTTCGGTCGATTTCTGGACCATGATCCCGTGAGCGATCGCCTGATAGCGACGTCGCCGCACAACACCGGAGGTGACCCGCCCGGCCTGATCTTCCGTCTGCGGCCTGACTGTCGGGAGCGTCCGTTTTCTCTGGAGAAACGACGCTCTGCGCCGATGCCGTTGCCTGAAGTGGCGGCGGCGCTGGGCAGCGGGGGACCGACGATTACGTTACAAATTCTCGATACCGACGGCCCCTACAGCGGGAAAAGCGGCTTCCTTTCCAGTTCGCCGGACGGCGCGATCACGTACGGACACGTTCCAAATCCGGATTGGACGAAATTCGCGCCGCTGCCCGCCGCTGCCGGTCGGGCGCTGTTTTCCGTGGGTCGGGTGACGCTGACCGATGAAGGTGGCGAGAGACTTGGAGATATCGCCGTCGAGTCCGATTTTCGGGTGCGCTTGGCCGACCGCGTTTATCCTCTGGAGCGTGTGTCGACCCTTTTGGCCGCGCTTGGTTCAGTTGCTGAAGGGGAAGCCGTCACCCTGCTCCTGCCGCGTTACGGCGACTATGATGAGAGGGCGTTCAGTGTGAGCAGAAACGCCTGATCCGCCCGCTCAAAAAAACACTGGGCGACAAAGACGGCGGCTGAGCTGCGCAATTCGCCGTGCGAGCGATGGTCGCAAGACGCTCTGATCCAGCTGCGGCGTGATCCGCAAACCAGCTCTGCACTAAAACGTTTGGCAAGGTGCGCGCCCTGGTCGGTCCAAGTCGGCCTGACGCGGCGGAATTCAGCACTGGGCAGCCATCTGCGAGTTTCTTGTTTTACGATGCGCGGGGTCGCGTGAGCGAATGCGTCGATAATTTTGTCTTGCGTGACTGCGCGTCGCGCGTCCATGCTGCGGGAGACAACTGGTGCGGTCGTCTGCGCGCGGCGTAGGCGACAGGAGAGTTCGCAATGTCCGTTCCGGCTTCCGTCATGTCTTTCCCCTCCGCCGTCGGCGCTGTGGAGTTCCTCGCGCTGGCAGCCACGTCAGCGCTCGCCGCGTGGATTGTGCGTATTGCGTCCGTCACGCCTGAGCCGATCAGGGTGCGCGCTCGCCGCCGTCGCTGACACAAGTATTTCCTGTCGGCAGATTTCGCTGGCGTGCGTAACTCTCTAGATTACGCCGCATGACCTTCATTCATCTGCATGACGCGCCCGCCGCTCCGCTGGGCTCCGGACGCATCGGTATCCTGCTAGTCAATCTGGGGACGCCCGACGATACATCCTTCGTCGGCGTCAGACGCTATCTGTCAGAGTTCCTGTCTGATCGGCGTGTGATCGAAGCTCCGCCAGCACTATGGCAGCCGATCCTGCAAGGCGTCGTGCTGACGACGCGGCCGAGACGCAGTGCGGAGGCCTATCGCCGCATCTGGGACAGTTCGTCGAACGAAAGCCCGTTGCGCGTCTATACCCGTGCGCAGGCCGAGGGGCTCGCGCAACGCTTCGCAGCGGACGAGGACATCGTCGTGGCGTGGGGCATGCGTTATGGAACGCCGTCCGTCGCAAGCGCGGTCGACGAGCTTCTGCATGCGGGGTGCGACCGTATTGTCGCGATGCCGCTGTACCCCCAGTACAGCGCTACGACCACGGCCACCGCCAACGATCAGCTTTTTCGCCATCTGATGAAACTACGGCGTCAGCCGGCGGTTCGTACCTTGCCGCCATTCGCCGACCATCCGTCGTATATCGCCGCGTTGGCTGTGTCGGTGCGCACGGCGTATGACGCGTTGTCGGAACGTCCGCAGATGCTCGTGACGTCGTTTCACGGGCTGCCAAACGAATACGTGCGCAAGGGCGATCCGTACCGAGAGGAGTGCGAACGTACGGTCACGGCTTTACGCGCCAGCCTCAGCATGAATGAGGACGAGGCACCGTTGACTTTCCAGTCCCGCTTTGGCCCAGCCAAATGGCTGGAGCCTTATACGGCTCCATTCATCGCGGCACTGCCGGCGCGCGGTGTGACCCGCATCGCGGTGCTCATGCCAGGCTTCATGGCGGATTGCATCGAAACGCTGGACGAAATTGGCAATGAGGTGCGTGAGGAGTTCATGGAGGCAGGAGGCAAGGAGTTGACGCTTGTTCCGTGTCTGAATGACGCCGTCGAAGCGATCGACCTGCTGGAGACGTTGGCCAGAAACGAGATGAGCGGCTGGCGTGCGCAGGCGGCCCCGACTTCCTGACGGGAGCGACTCTGCTCCTTGCAAGGGCGAGTGAAGGCATTATCCGATCAGACAAGGTCTGCTCAACAGGGTCTTGTAAACCGCAGCCGCGGCGACCCGCCCAAACTGTCGGCCTGAAGCGCCTCCGCGAGCGCCTCAGGCCTTTCGCTTATGGCGCAAGGAACGCCTTTACATCCCGGCTTAGCGCCGTGCGCGTCGCAGGCCGTGTATAGAGCATGTGTCCACCCGGATAGACATGCAGCGCGATACGGTCACGGCCGACGGGAATGTGCTCCGCCACCCAGCGCGAGCTGGCGAAGGGGCAAACCAGATCGAAATAACCGTTAGCGATGAAAACGCGCAGCGTCGGGTTAAGGGCGAGCAATTTGCGCAAGGCAGGAATTTCGCTCGCAATCAGTTCGCCGTCGCCGCGGTAATCCCAGGCCCGATTGACGTCGAGATTCAGCAGATCGTACGTGAGTTCCGTATGAAAGCCGAGCGTCTGTGCGGCATAGCCTTCGAAAGCGCTGCCATAGGCGCGACCGAAGCCAAAGAGAACCGGGTCCGGGCTGTCGCTGTTGTCGACGCCTTCGGGAAACGGATCGGCAATGGAAAGCGTCGCGTCATATAGCGAGTACAGGCGTCCGTCCCGGCTTCGGACGTCGTGCGCTTGTGGGTCCAGCGCGCCGCGCTGGCGTGCGATAATCCCGGCGTCTAGCCCTGTATGGCCCGCGACATCGGCGTAGAAGCTATGGGCGGCGTCGCCCTCCGGGGGCGGTCCCGCGAGCGCCGAAAGGTAGGGACCGAAAGCATAGCCATAGGCTTCATTGGCTGCCTCTGGCGTCAGTTTATGCTGGCCGTCGAGATTGGCCGCCTGCAGCGATGGCAGCAGCATTGCCGCAGCCAGCGGGTTCGCCGCCGGGTCGAGAAACTTCATCTCCAGCGCCGGAGAGACCATGACGATGCCGTTGAGGATCAGATTTTGTTGCTCTTGCAGCGCCGTCGCGACCTCGATGGAACGAATGCCGCCATAGCTCTCGCCGACCAGATAATGCGGGGAGGCATGACGTCCGAACTGGCTGGTCCAGAGTTCAATCGCCTTGGCGAACGCTCGAGCGTCCTGCTTGGTGCCGTAGAAGGTCTTGTTGGCGTCTTCTGGCTTTACTGGGATGGAGTATCCGGTGCCGACCGCGTCGATGAACACCATGTCCGTCGCGCCGAGCCAGCTGTCCGGATTGGGGGCCAGCTTCGCATTCGCGCCGTCAGTGGGATTGCCTGCAGGAAAATTCAGGGCGACCGGTCCGGCCGCGCCGAGGTTGAGAAACGCGCTGCCTCCGCCTGGGCCGCCGTTGAAGAAAAACGAAACCGGCCGTCGATCATCGGGCGCACTGTCAAGCGTGTAGGCGACGTAAAACACACGAGCCGCCGGGTCGCCCTTGTCGTCTCGCAGCGTCAGCGTGCCTGCATGAGTTGTATAGGACAGCTTGCCGGCGCCGACTGTAAGGGTCTGATGCGTGACTGAATCAGCGGGAAGCAAGGCGGCCTGTCCCGTGAAGGTCGGCGCCGCCTTCTTTGCTTCGGCGTCAGGGGTGGCAGGTTTTGTCGTGGTTGTCTTGTCGATCGCCCAGCCGTTCGCCGTTCCGAAAGTCAGCATTGCGAAACAAGCGGCGGAACGAGGCAGGATGCGACAACGACGCTTGGGCGCGGCGCGCTCGGAAAAGAAAAAAATCATGTAGAATTCCTTGTTTCGGCGCATGCTGCCTAACCCGTAAGCGCTTGCCAAGAAGCCGTCGCGGCGAGGGCGCTCCCGCAGGAAACTCCGCACCCGCCGGAAACGTTACGAAAGCGCGCCGCGTCCGGGCTACGCTTCCTGATGAAACGAGCGTACGGGAACACGAAGGCAGGTCCGGCGCATGTGAAGCCCGTCCGTATACCGCTGGAGAGATCGATGGATTTGCTACGCTGGACGCTTGTTTTTCTCGTGCTCGCCCTGATCGCTGCGGTCTTTGGCTTTGGCGGCGCGGCTGCGGATTTCGCCTATGTCGGCAAAATCCTGTTCTTCATCTTTCTCGTATTGTTTGTCGTGAGTCTGATTTTCGGACGCCGCCGTCGTCTTTAAACAAAAGAGACGCGAGCAGAAGGCCAAGCACGAGAAGGGCGGCAAGGCCTTCGAACTCCACGAGCGATATCGGCAGCCAGTCGAACGGATAGGTCGGCAGGTCGCAGGGCTTGGACGGATGCATCGGCATTGACGCCAGGCGTTGCGAGATGGAGCCGACCTGAAAATGCGGCGCCTGGCATTCCGGAAGAGGGCTCGGCCAGAATCTCCACTCCACGCCGAGGTGAAGCCCGGCGAGCGCCACGGCCGTCAAAACTGGCGCCACGCCGATCCATGCGACGCCACGGGCCAGGCGGCGCGGCGCGAGCAGGGCTGCCAGCCCGATGAGGATCATCGCCCGCCATGGCCAGCGCTCCCACAGGCAAAGGCCACAGGGGACGACGCCGAGCACGTCCTGCATCCACCAGACGGTGAGCATCGCCGTGACGCCCGACAGAGCCAGGAGGAATCCAGGGGGACGTACCAAGCCGGGAACGTGTCGTCTGAAAATGCGGCGCTTGGGCGTCAGCATAACTTACCCGCCGAATATCTGATCACGCCGTTCGCAATGCGGCGTTGTTGTTGCGGCGCGCCGACTCCTGTAACGGGATGTGTCTGCGCGCTTCCAAAAGACAATGATCAAGAGACTGGCGTCTGTCCATCGACGTTGGCGTCCGCCGAGTCCAGAGCGGTCAGAAAATCACGCGCCCAACTGCCCGCTGTGGTGCTTCGAACCTCGTTATCCAGCAAGGCCCACCGCCGTTTCCGTTCCTCGAGGTTCATGGTGAGCGCTTCGTGAAGGGCGTCGGCGATGGCGTCGGCGTCGTGCGGGTTCACCAGCAGCGCCTCGCTCAGTTCCGGCGCTGCGCCCGCGAGATGCGAGAGCACCAGCGCGCCGGGATGTTCAGGATCCTGCGCCGCGATATATTCCTTGGCGACGAGATTCATGCCGTCGCGCAGCGGCGTGATGAGAGCCACATCTGCAAGGCGGTAAAAACCGGCGAGAACGCTCCTCGGTACCGGGCGGGTGAGATAGCGGATCGGAGTCCAGTCGAATTCGGCGAAGGCGCCGTTAATCCGACCTATCGTCTCGTCGAGCTGGCGGCGAAGCAGGCGATACTCTTCAACTTCGCCGCGAGAAACAGGCGCGACCTGCAGATAAGTGACGTGGCGTCGATGCTCGGGATATCGTGTCAGCAGCCTTTCGTAGCCGAGAAAGCGCTCCTGCAAACCCTTGGAGTAGTCGAGCCGATCAACGCCGATAATCAGCGGCTCGTCATGTACGCTGTCGCGAAGACGCTGAACTTCTTTTCCGGCGAAAGCCAACCGGGCATCTGCGCCGAACTGCGTTGGATCTATGCCGATCGGGAACGGTCGCACACGGTCGGCTCCGCTCAGACCTTCGGCTTCGAAACAGCCACGCAGGTTGTTTGCGTCTTCCTCGGTTTGCAGGCCGATCAGATCGTAGGCCTGCATCGAACGAAGGATGGGTTCCGCTGGCGGCAGCGCCCGAAAAAGACTCCACGGCGGCAGGGGAATATGAAGGAAGAAGCCAATACGTCCCTGGAACCCGAGATTGCGCAGCTCCTGCCCGAGAGGGAACAGATGGTAGTCGTGGATCCAGACAGTGTCGCCCGGCTCCAGCAGCGACGCGAGGCCGCGCGCGAACAGGCGGTTGACCTCGAGATAACGAATCCAGTCAGCGCGCTCGTAGCTCATTAACCCGAGCCGGTAATGGAACAGCGGCCACAGAATGCCGTTCGAGAAATTCTGGTAATAGCCGCGGTGTTGCGCCGGGGTCAGGGGAATGGTCGCGTAGGTGACGGAGCCGTGGGTCTCGACGTTGGGCGTCGGGTCGCCTTCGAACTCCATCTGCCGTCCCGACCACCCGAACCAAAGGCAGGGATCGCCAGAACGGAGGGCGTCAGCGAGCGCGACAGTCAGGCCGCCTGCCGGCTGTGCAAGTTCGTGCGGATCGGGAACACGGTTTGAGACAATAACGAGGCGCCCCATGATCACGCATCCTCCCCGCCGCTGTTGTTTGGCCCCGACGTCTCCGTCAGGGAGGCCAGCCAGTTCCTGAAGGCTGTTGGCGTCGGGAAATCGGCGGGGATGCGAAAACCCGCGCCGCCCAACCGAACAGCCGCCTTCACCCCTTCCTCGTCCGTGACGTCATCGCCCACGAAAACAGGCGTGCGTCCGCTGAACGGGGCGTTTTGCATAAGCTCGGCCACGGCGTAACCTTTGTCGACCCCCGCCGGCCTGATCTCCCACGCCATCTTGGCCGCCTGCACATGGAAGGCGCCGTCGGTTGTGGCGATCCATGCGTCTGCTGCTTTTCTCAACGCGGCCTCTGCCTCTGGGGCCGCGCGGAAATGTAGCACGAAGCCGCCTACCTTGCGCTCGACGCGTACGCCCGGCCATGCCGAAGCCAGCTCATCGGCTTCGTGAATCCAGTCAGGGGGCACGGGAGGAAGCGCCACCCGCTCCACCGGGCCACCGGGCCGCCGGCGAATGGCGATGCCGTGCTCTCCCGCCACCGCGAAAGGGATATCTCCCAGGAATTCGTCGATCTGTGACACCGGACGACCGCTTACGACGGCCAGAGCGTTCCCGCATGCGTCGCGCAGGCGGCGCAACGTATCCTTGAGATCGGGTGGCACGACGACCGATTCCGGCGTCGGCGCGATATCGACAAGGGTGCCGTCGAAATCGAGCAGGAACGCTGCTTCGGAAGGGTGTACGGAGGACATGTCCGATCGGTTCGGCGAGGTCACTGTGAAGAACCTTCCCTGCTAGCGTGCGCCGTCGGGCGCGTGATGGTGTTGGCGCGGTCAGGCTGCGTCACAGTTTGCGGCATCGGGTTCGCGGAGCGCCCTGACAAGGATGCCGAACGTGCGCGCCAACCTCAAGGTGCGCAGCGATCGGGACTGCGCGTCTGTCGCCGCGCGTCACGCGCGGTCGGTTGCCGTTCTCGTATGGATGAAGAACGTCACTATTCGATGAAAGATGCGGTTAAAGAAAAAACCGGCGACGTGGAAGGCGTGCCGATGTGCATTCAGGGTTGCGGCGTTTGGGTATCGCCGGAAGGCGCGCCCTGTTGTGGGGCGGCGGGAAGCGGCGCAACGGTCGAAGGCAGTGATTCCGCAGGATCCTGACCGGCGGGGGGTGAGGACAACGTTTGCGGAGCGGCGTCAGTCGCTGCTGGCGGCGGGGCGCCGGGAAGGGTGGGAACGGCGGGCTGCGCGAGGGGGCCTGGAGACGGCGCGACGTCGGCGCCGTCGCATTTGACGACCCTGACGTCATAAACGGGGCTCTCAAAAATGCCGAGCGACGGCTCCTTCGCGAGCATCCATCCGTGGAAGGCGACTTTTTGCGTGTGCTGATCCTGCACGTCTAGCCAGGCTGCGGCGTCGGGAGCCAGCGTCGCCGGTCTATCGAGACAGCGCGCGACGCCGATGTCGAGGCTTTCGTAGTGGGCGAGGGCGCCAACAGTGACGTTGAGAGTCTCGACATGGGCGTCGAGCCGGTTCAACACGCGCACCACAGCGACACTTTTGCCTTGCCAGGTGTCCGCCGGGTACATCGCAGGCGGAGCGAGAGGTTGCGCTGCGCGGCTCTGGCTTCCGAGGACGCTGGCTCCAGCCAGACTGGCGCTTACAAAAAGAGCGTGGAGTGCGCGTGCATGAAAACGGTCACGCCACGAAGAAATCCGCAACGTCATGATTACATGTGACTCCGGGGAGAGATCAGGTCGGTCGTCATTTCGACGATCATGCGCTTCATGGCGCTCTCATCGACGCCCATCAACACGGCGTCCTCAAACGCGTCCCGAAGAACGCCCCGCAGTTCTTCCCAGTTCTCCCGAAGCACCATCAGCTTTTCGGTGCAGGACACCGGGGAGCCGTCCGCCTGCGGCCATATGTCCGGCGTTGGTCCGGTCGTCGCAGCGCGTTCGCGCGTGCGGCTGGAAAGCGTGGCCCCCGCGTTGACCGTCACTGCAAATCCCCGCCGTTCTTTGTCGCGGGAGCGTCCGTTCCGGCCTTGCTCTTGTTGGCTGCGGTCAGCGAGTCGGTGACCGAGAAGATGAATTTGCTGAGCAGTTGCTCGAGGCTGATCGATCCCTGAGTCTCCGCCACGGTGGCTCCCGCTGCGAGAGTGCGCGTATCGCCGCCGGGCGAGAGCGCGATGTATTTGCCGCCGAGCAGGCTGTCGCTGGTGATGATGGCGGCGCTGTCCACAGGCAGCTTGACGTCAGGACGCACCGTGAAGGTCACGCTGGCCTTGAACGTCTTCGGATCGACGGCTTCCGACACGACATGTCCGACGCTGATGCCCGCGAGTTTGACCTCGGAACCGATGTTAAGGCCGTCCACATGGGCGAAGTCCGCAGACAGACGATACCCGGCGTCGGTCCGTCGCCCTGTTCCGATGACCGCCAGCACGAGCAGCGCGGCCAAGGCGGCCAGTACGACGAAACCGGCGAGCAGTTCCGCCAGCTCACGTGGCGCGCGCGCGACCGGCTGGGGCGCGGGAGAGGTCTGGGCCATGCTCATGGGCTGTCGTTCACTTCCACAGTTGCGGAACCCGAGGGTCGTTTCTTCCCGTCCCCGCATGCGCCCTCTTCATGGAGGGGCGGCGCGGACGTCACGTCGTTATCAATAACAGATAGCGAGAACAGAAACAGGGGGCGCGACCGAAGGGACGGCGCGCCATGGCTCCGCGTAGTAAAGGGTCTCGGAAAACCGGAACCCGATTGGGCTCAGGCGTCCGGGGTCCACGCCTCGTAATCGCCCGTCGCGGCGGGACGCTGTCCCCCGCGATAGGCGCTGCCAGCCGGGCGGTACGCGCCGGGCGTTCCGGTCAGGTTGGGCTGCGGCGGTAACTGCCAGGGCTTGCGCGCTTCCTGCGGGATCGGATCGGCTTCCACGTGGTGGAGCCAGTTCCACCACTCAGGCGGAACGGCGGAGGCGTCCTCGCCCTTGTGGTAGATGACCCAGCGTTCGAACCGCTGCTCCCCGCCGCCAATGCGGGACGGCGTGCGGGACTGATAATAGGAGCGACCGTCGACGTCCTTGCCGACGAGGCGCCCTTTCAGGCGGGTGTGCAGAAGCGTGCCGAGCGTAGTCATGCCCGATACGATACGGAGTCCCGGCGCCATCGTCCACCGCTTCGCGACGATCAATGTGTTCACGTTGCGCTGTGCAGCGATCGTGCTTCCACACAGCGACTCGGGGAGTCAAAAAGTTATCCCCCATATCCTCGTTTTGCGGGCCATAAGCGGCGTCTTGTTCTGCTTCCGCCACGTCGCGCAGACGCGATAAACTGCCTGCATGAACGCTCGACGCTATTGGAACGGCGTGCGCATGCGCACGGTCATGGCTTCCCCCGATCCCGACGCCCCCGCGCGCCGGGTGACCCTGCCGGTTGACTGGGACGATGAGGCCGCCGCCGCGCTTGCGCAGATTGCTCCTGTTCAAAAGGGGGCTGGCCAGGACGCCGTGTCCGTGGCCGAAGAGTCTGCGCGGTGGATCGAGATGCTGGTCGAGCCGGGCGACGAGGGTAACGCGCGCTCGCTGACATGGCTGCTGCTTCTGCGTCAGGCGGCGCCGACACTCGCCCTCTGGAGCGGCGAGCTTGATCGGCGTCCCGGTTTCGTCGTCAATCTCGCCGCGTTCGCCTTGCCGGGAGAGGGGTTTGCCGGCGAGACGTTCGTTGCGGCCCTGCGGCTGTTGTGCGGCGTGTTGCGCAGGCAGGCGCTCGAAAAGGCGGGGCTTCGGAACGGTGAACTGGCGCTGGACGCGGAGTCGCCACCGCCGGAAGGTTTGTCGTCAGGCAAGGTCACGGCGCTGCGCAGCGCCGGGAAGAACGAGACGCGGAAGGGCGGCGCGGCGTCCGAACCCGCTCTGCCGCTTGCCGAGCCTCAACTGGTCGCGGGCGAGTTGCTGCTCACCAATCTTGACGCCTGCCTGGCTGCGCTCGGGTTCGATTACGACAGCGACGAAGGTCGGGACGCTGCATGCTCACTGATGGCGTTGGCGACGCTGGTGGCGCGCGAAGGCCTCGGGTGCGACCGGCTGCCGCTCACCCCCCATCGCCACGTCATTCCCGGCCTCGCCTCGGTCGCGCGCGATGCGTGGGCGCGCGCCGCAGTGGAAACCGATGCGCCCGAGCCGCGTATCGAGACAGGGCTGTCCGCACCCGGCCCGGTGGATGCGCTTCTCGGGGTCGAGGCCTGCGGTCTCGCGCCTATTTTCTCCCCGATCCGGGCCGACGGGCGTCTGGCGGCCAGCACGCTGGCGCGTCTGGCGGCGCGCGGCCTGACCCTGGAGGCTGCATTTGCGGCCAGTATCGCTGGCGCGCCAGCGCTGGCTGTTCCGGGACCGGAGGGGCACATGCGTATGCACCGCGCCTTGGCCGGGTTCGTCGATCGCGCTCCGCCTCGCCCCGATCCAGTCGCCGGGCAGGCTCTGCGCCTGCCTCCACGCGGCGTCGCTCGTCGCATGCCGGACCGGCACGGCGGAGTGATGCAGAAAACGACGATCGGCGGTCGACGGTTGTTCCTCAGGACCGGAGAGTTCGACGACGGCACGCTCGGCGAGATCGAAATTTCGCCGACACGCGAAAATCCGATGGTGCGTGGCCTGATGGAGAGCTTCAGCGAAGCGGTCAGCGTTGGCCTGCAATACGGCGCCCCGCTTGAGGAGTATGTCGAGCGTTTCGCTTATTCGTGCTTCGGTCCAGCCGGCACGGTCGAGGGCGACCCGGTGGCGTCCTACGCCACGTCCATGCTTGACTACGTTTTCCGTGCGCTTTCGGATCTCTATCTCGGGCGACGCCTGCCCGATGCGCCGCATGAAGACGACGGCGAGGATACGACGCCGCTTCTGCCGCTGGACATGGAGAGAGGATCGCAACGCGCTACCACTCCGCCGCCACGAGGCGGACGGCGGCTGCGACTGGTGAGCTGACGCGCGAAAGGCGAGGGAGAGGCGGGACACGGTGAAGCATGCGACGAAGGCCACGCTGACCAGGTTCGAGCCGCTGCTCCAGCGCATTCGTCGTACGGGTCTCAAGGAAAAATCTCTGGGCGTGTTTTATCGCAAATCGAAGCCGTTTCTGCACTTTCATGAAGATCCGAAAGGCCTCTTCGCAGATCTGGTTCGCGGGGCGGACTTCGATCGTTATCCGGTCAACACACCCGAAGAGCAGAAACGGCTGATTGCCGCAATCGACGGCGAGGCGCCACCCGATCCGATTTAACAAAGAGATAAGGCTCCCTCGTTCCTGCACCATTGGGCATGGAAAGAATTTTTTCTGCGTCTCGAAGGTGGTTCGGGCGACAACCCCGAATGAAAATGATCGCACGGGGTCGACAGGCGCTTCATTTCCGGGTCGTATTGAAAACGCACCCATTCCGGCTGAACGCGAGCGGCGTCACATGTGGTTTTCCGATACTGATGGATAAGCTCGTCTTTGCGGCCATCCTGATTTTGTCCCTTCTTGTGGCGGTATGGTCGCGCGGCGGTCGCCGGCACGACGAAATCCACGATTACTTTGTCGCGTCACGGCAATTTGGCGGCTTGCTGCTGTTCTTTCTTGCCGTTGGAGAGACTTACAGCCTTGGCGTGCTGACCGCGTTTCCGGGCGGCGTCTACCTGCATGGCCTGACGTTTTGCGTCTGGTTCGTCGGTTATATCGTGCTGGCCTTTCCCGTCGGGTATTTCCTGGGGCCGCTTATCTGGCGGGCGGCGAGGCGATACGACCCCGTGACCATGGCTGATCTTTTCGCTCGACATTTTTCCAGTCGTTTGCTGGAAATTATCGTCGCCGGGGCGGCGATTCTGTTCATGGTGCCTTGGGGCGTGATCCAGTTCATGGGTTTGACCATGGTGCTGCAGGGGCTGGGCTTCGATTGGCCCGCCTGGGCGCTTATGGGTGCCGCCGCCGCGCTGGCTTACGCCTATACGGCGATTTCCGGCATCCGGGCTCCGGCCTATGTTTCGGTCATCAAGGATGTGTTGTTGCTGGCCGCAATCTTTACGGTCGGCGTGGCGGCCATGCGCCTCCCGCACGGCCGGGAGGCGCTGCTGCGCGGCGTGGCGACGGCCCATTTCACCGGCCGCGATATCCGCATCATGGCGACAAATATTCTGTTTCAGGCCAGCGGCCTTTGCATGTTTCCGTCCTATGCGGCGTCGATCTTTACAGCGAAGGACGCCCGCACGGTTCAGCGCGCGCAGATCGCCATGCCGCTTTACATGGTGATGTTCGCCTTTCTGATCGTGGTCGCATTCTATGCGCGGGGCGCCTTCGGAGACGGTCTGTCGCCCAATCATGTGTTCATCGACACGGCGCGGCAGCTTCTGCCGCCCTGGCTGATCGGTCTGGTGGCGGGTGGTGCGGCGTTGTCGGGTCTTGTCGTTCTGGCCGGGACATGTCTCGTGATCGGGCCGCTGTTCACGCACAATCTTCTGAAGTCGCTGACAGAGCGTCAGCAGAAAACAGGGGCGCAGGCGATCGGGGTGGTCTACCTTCTGGCGTCGATGGCCGGGGCGGCCTTCGCGTCGTCTTTCGCGGCGACCATGAACAACCTCACCTATTTTGGCATGACGCAATTCCTGCCCGGCGTGGTCGTCATCGCACTTAACCTGCGGGCTCCTGGCGCGGCGGTTGCGACAGGAATCCTCGTCGGCGACATCATCCCGGTGTCTCTGTTCTTCCTCGGCGCCGATACGGGCGGCGTGAATCCGGGCCTGATCGGGCTGGTTGCGAACGTTGCGATCTTGACGTCCATGACGCTACGTGCGCGCCGTAGCAAAGACCGGACCTTGCGTTTGCAGAGCAACGAGTAGGGATCTTCCAGCGCTGATGGCTGATGTGGCGAGTGGTCGTACGTCTGAGTGCGCCAAGGACGCTCATCCCGGCCACTAACAGCCATTCCAGCCGCTGCTGTCATTGGGGCAGTTTGCCGCAGCAACCGCTGCCGTTTGCGTCGCCTTGATGTGGAGCGAGGTCGGTGGGGCATGTGCCCCCCGCACAACTCGACTGCCATGCTGCATTGCGAGGCGGGAGACATGTTGCATGGCGTCCGGGGCACTTGGCGTTAACGGCGCGTGTGAGCGGCGAGGGGGCCGGTGGTCGGTTTCCCCTACAGGAACGTTGCCCCCGACTGATGGACCTGCCATTCAGGATGGATGACGACCGCTGACACCGATTTCGAGATTTTTCTGGCCGCGCCGCCAGGGCTGGAACCGGTATTGTGCGAAGAGATACGCCTGAAGGGGTTCAAGCGTCCTGCAGTCGTGCCGGGCGGGGTTGTCACCCGAGGTAGCTGGCCGGAGGTGTGGCGCGCCAATCTCTGGATACGTGGGGCGTCGCGCGTTCTGGCGCGTGTTGATTCCTTCCCCGCTGTCCATCTCGCCGAGCTCGAACGTCGGGCGCGGCGTGTGGACTGGGCGTCGGTCCTGCGCCCCGACGTCTCGTTTCGCGTCGAGGCGGTCTGTCTGGGCTCACGGATTTATCATGAGGGCGCGGCGGCCGAGCGAATTGAGACGGCGATCAAAAGCGCTCTCGGCGCGCAGGTCTCACCTGTGGCTGAGGTCGTGGTCCGGTTGCGGATCGAGCGCAATATGTGCGTGTTGAGCGTGGACACGTCGGGCGAGTTGTTGCACCGGCGTGGCTACAAGCAGGCGGTGAACCGGGCACCGCTACGGGAGACGTTGGCTGCGCTGTTTCTGCGCCAATGCCGTTTCGACGGTGTGGAGCCGGTGGTCGACCCGATGTGCGGGTCTGGAACATTCGTTATCGAAGCCGCTGAAATCGCGGCTCGGCTTAATCCGGGACGCGCACGAAATTTCGCGTTCGAACGCCTGGCCACGTTCGACGAGGAAGCGTGGAGGGCCATGCGCGCGCCAAAGGGCGTTCGCACGCCGACGGCGCGATATTACGGTCGTGATCGGGACGCTGGAGCGATCGCCATGAGTTGTGAGAATGCTGAACGTGCTGGCGTCACGGCATTCACCGACTTTCGGTGCGCGGTCATCAGCGAGGCGGCGCCGCCCGACGGACCGCCCGGTCTTGTGATGATCAATCCGCCCTATGGTGCGCGAATTGGAGACAAAGGCGAACTGGCTCCGCTCTATGGCGCGCTTGGCAAGATCCTGATGCAGCGCTTTTCCGGGTGGCGCGTGGGGCTGGTGGCTAATGATTCCGGTCTGGCTCACGCCACGGGTCTTCCGTTTCTGCCCAATGACGCCCCGGTACCGCATGGCGGCTTGCGGGTCACGTTGTTTCAGACTGATCCGTTGAGGTGAGGTCGCATGTCCGCGTGAGGAGAGGCCGTGAGCTGACAGGGTATTCCTCTCGTGCAGCGCGATCTCGGGTCGGCGTTTAAGAAATTTCGAAATTCTTATTATATAAATGGTTTTTTCTATATAGTCTAAGGTTTTTCTGGAATTCCGGATTGCGTGACGGTGAATGTTCTGCGTGATCAGGACGGCTATGCCTTGCGGCGTTCCCGTCCGATATGGCGATCTTGTTTCGATCAAAGCTGCTTTAGCGAACCGCCAGCGGTGCGGATTGCGCGTATCGGCCGCACTGCGCCGCCGCGTTCGGGAACAACACGCGATATTCGGCGGTGGGCGCAGGGGTGAGGACCGCCCATGCGGCGAATGCGTCCAGCGCCGTTGCGATCAACGCCGCAATCAACAACGCTGATCGTCGCGCGGCGTGGCGGGCATTGACATCGGGCGCGTCAGGCAAGCGTCGATTTTCCATGAATCCACAAAATTCCAATAATAATGTCAAAAATTGCGAAGAGTCCTAACGCGCCCCATTTCCATGTTGTATTGAGGCTACGCGCCGCCCGCCAGAATACGACGATCATCAGGGGATTGGCGGGCACAATTCGGTAGATGGAGTTCAGTCCTGTCGACACGGATAAAAGCCATGTGACGCCGAGGATCGCGCTCTCTATCCGGAAGCCGACGGCGAACGCCCATATCAACACGATCGGTTCGATGACGGCGAACGGAACGAGGGTGGCTGCGTGCGGAAGGCGCATTCCAGCAGCAATGTGCGAAAGGGGATTGTTAAAATGTCGTCCCCAGCCACTTTGCACGTGGGAAAACGCCAGAGCGTCGCCGGTCGTGTGATGGAGGTACAGCATGTAGGCCGCCAGGCCGCTGACGCCGATTGCAACCAATGCGGCGCTTTCGGCGACGGCGTCGCCCAACGACGATCCGCCTGCTTTCCGAAGCATGGCGGCCTCGTTCTGCCGATTATTCTTCATGGCCGTAAGCACATGCGCCACCGCCAGGACAAAGAGAATCGGGGCGCCGGTAGGCCTTGCCGCCGTCATGAGCGCTCCGGCGACGCCTGCCTGCAGCAGAGCGCCCGCCTGCAGCCGCGTAAGGCACAGCATGAGCGTCAGGCCGAACAGCGTCTCGCTATAAGGAAGCCGAAACCACAGCCCCAAAGGGTAAAGCAGGAAGAAGAGGCAGAAGAAACGGGCGTCTCTGATGCCGTGTCGCTTGCGCGTCCAGTCAAAAGTGAGCCAGAGCAGGATCGGGAGCGACACGGCGTTCAGCAACAGGCCTGCAGCCGCGACGTTCAGCGTCGTCACGGCGCTCACCAGCCGCATGGCGAGAGGGAAAAGCGGAAAAAAAGCCCATGAGCCCTGACCTGGCAGGGCCTCGGGACCAGACTTCACAAGAGCGCCGTAACCTGACCGCGCGATGGCGGAATACCACTCGCAGTCCCAATGGCAGGCCGAGTGCACGACGCCCGAACGCCATGCGAGCATAACGCCGAGCGCGAGAAGAATTGCATGCGTCGTCAACGCCAGCCGCAGTGGAAAGCGGCTCCAATGCAGCCGCGCGGGGAGGGTCAGACTCAATTCCGGTCGCTGCACGAACGCCCTGCTCCTAAAATCCGGCGATCGACCCCGGTTTTGCGCCGAAATCCGGGCAAAATACGCCGCCAGCTTAACCGAACGCCGCCGCTAATATTTTGACATAAAGTAACGTATCCAAAAAGTGGAGACGTCGTAGCGGACTCTTTCGCATTATTTTGGTCGTCCACCTCCCGACACAATCGTGGGAAGTTCGGGCGCGGCTGCTCAACAGCGTTCTTCCGATGCGGTAGCCTGCGCCCGACAGAAACACGGCGAGCAAGGAACAGCACCGTAATGACGTATGTGATCGACGCGCCGAAGCAGGCGAGTGTGAGTGTGGCTGGCGAGGAAGCACGGTTTCCGGTGCGCCGGATCTGGTGCGTCGGACGCAACTACGCCGAACATACGCGTGAAATGGGCGGCGACCCGTCGCGCGATCCGCCGATTTTCTTCTCCAAGCCCTCCGACGCCGTCGCCGAAGAGCAGGATCTGCCTTTCCCTGTTCACACGGACGATCTGCATCACGAGGTCGAACTGGTGGTCGCCATAGGCGGGGAAGGCGCTGACGTTCCGGAAGAACGCGCTCTTGATCTTGTCTACGGCTACGCCGTTGGCCTCGATATGACCCGTCGGGACCTTCAGGCGATCGCGAAGAAAGGGGGGCAGCCGTGGGATCTGAGCAAGGGCTTCGACCAGTCCTGCCCGATCAGCCCCATCGCGCCCGCAGCGCGAAACGGACATCCGACATCTGGGAAAATTGAGCTTACGGTAAATGGAGAAGTAAGGCAGTCAGGAAATCTCGATGATCTGATCTGGTCCGTGCCGCAGATCATCGCGTTTCTCTCGACCTATGTTACCCTGCGTCCCGGCGACCTGATCATGACGGGAACGCCGTCCGGCGTCGGCCCTGTGCGGGCTGGCGACACATTGCGCGCGGAGTGCGAGGGCGTTGGCTCTTTGCAGGTGACTTACGTGACGCGGGATTGATAGCGGCAGTCTTTCGTAATCCCTGCGTGGCGCACGCGCGCGACAGATAAAGGAGCACGACGATGGAATATCGCCAACTGGGCCGTTCTGGCCTGCGTATTTCCGCGCTCACGATGGGAACGATGACGTTCGGCGGGCGCGGAAACTTCGCGAAGACCGGCAGTGTCGATCTGGCGGGCGCAAAACGCCAGATCGATCTTTGCATCGAGGCCGGGATCACGATGTTCGACACGGCGGACATTTACTCCACCGGCGCGTCCGAGGAAATTCTCGGTCAGGCCCTCAAAGGGCGTACGGAGGAGACGCTTGTCACCACCAAGGCGCGGTTTCGCATGGGGCCGGGCCAGAATGACGTGGGTCTGTCGCGCCAGCATCTGATTGCGGCGTGCGAAGCCAGCCTGAAGCGGCTGGATCGCGACCATATCGATCTTTACTACCTGCATGAGTGGGATGGCCTGACGCCTCTGGACGAGACGCTGGAGGCGCTGGACGCACTGCGTCGCGCCGGAAAGATCCGCTATGCGGGCGTTTCCAATTTTTCGGGCTGGCATCTGATGAAAGCCCTGTCCATTGCGGAACGTGATCGTCTGATCGCCCCCGTCGCGCAGCAGATTTATTACTCGTTGCAGGCGCGCGACGCGGAATATGAGCTTTTGCCGATCGCCGTGGATCAGGGGATCGGCGTACAGGTGTGGAGCCCGCTCGCAGGCGGTCTTCTCTCTGGCAAATACCGCCGCGATCAACCGACGCCACAGGGGCGTCAACTGGAGAACTGGGGCGAGCCCCCGGTCCATGACAAGGAGCGCCTGTTCGACGTCGTGGAAGTGCTGGTCGCCATCGCGGAAGAGCGCGGCGTTTCGGCTGCCGAGGTGGCTCTTGCCTGGACGGGTGCGCGCCCCGGCGTCACGTCTCTGGTCATCGGCGCCCGAACGGAGGAGCAACTTCTTTCGAACCTGAAGGCGGCGGAACTTCATCTGTCGGCGGAGGAGACGACGAAGCTGGAGGAGGCGAGTCGTCCGCCGCTGATCTACCCCTACTGGCATCAGGCGAGCACGGCGAAGGATCGGCTCTCGGCGGCCGACCGGGTGCTCATCCGGGAGTGATTTTGGGGGCGACGCATTGGCGCGACTATCGTGGTCGCGCCAATACGCGGTTCGCACGAAATTTTGAACTTGGGCGATCAAAAGGGTAGAACGCCCGGATCGCAACAAACTGTGTCTGATCTGATGCCTCTTCCCCTGTCCTCGCTCGCCACAGATTCAGCAGGCGACGTCGCCCATCTGATTGAAACCGCGCTGACGCCGGTCTTCATGTTGTCGGGTGTCGGCACCCTGTTGAATCTGTTCAATACCCGCTCTGCACGCGTGGCCGATCATATCGAAAAAGCGTCCGACCTGCTGGACGACGAGGTGGACAAGCACGCCCGGCAGAGTTTGCACCGCCACCTGTTTCATCTCCGTCGACGGACGTTCGTGCTCGACGTGTCGATTCTGTTCGCCGGCCTCGCAGGCGCGACCACTTGCGGCGCCGCTTTTGTGCTGTTTCTCGGCAGCGTCCGCGACGCGTCCATCGCCTTGTGGCTGGTGCTTATGTTCGGCGCGGCCCTGCTTGCGACTGTCGCCGCGTTGGCTGCGTTCCTTGTCGATTGCCTGCTCTCCTGGAACAGTCTGAAGAGTGAGGGGCCGTTGCCGAAGAGTGTGAAGCGCAGCGGAAAAGCTGGGTGAGGCGACGTGCAAAAGTGGAGCGCGCGGACCTGTTTTGTGTCAGCGCCGGATTAAAATGTCCTGCTTTGGCTGAATAGAAATGTTCTCCCTGTCGGCTTTGGCGTTAGGCTCAGGACTCATTTTTTGAGATAGAAGATGAAGGATGCGGCGAT
>NZ_JOPL01000004.1 GCF_002153745.1 Acetobacter sp. DsW_063
CGTCCCGGTATCCCGTAATTCTGGACGAAAATTCCCCAGTCCCGAACGGTGAAAAATTTGAACATCGAAGCCCATGCGACCGCACGCGTCAGGCCCGATTGCAAGGTAAGCCCCGACCAGCTCGGATGGCGGTGAACCACGACAGTGCGCGGATCGAGCGCGGAAAACCCGCTCTCCGGCACGGCGCCCGCGATGTCCGGCGTCACAGCGTCGCCTGCGTCGTCGCGGATCTTGATGGTCTCGCCGTCCTGCCAGGAGATATCGAACCACCGTTGCGGCCGGAAGATCAGACGCTCGGGCGTATAATTCCCGGCCTCGGCGCGCCACTTGATCGCATGGACCGAAAACCCCTTGCCGATCGCGTCAAGCATATCGAACAGCGACCGCCGCAGGACGCCACGCTCGATCCAGTCGCGCACAAACTGCGCCTGCTTCTTCTGCCGGACGGACGGGCCGGCGTCCGTGACCGTGATGGGCAACTGCGAAATCGAACGCTTACGGGTTGCCAGAACCCCCAGGTAATGAAGATCGCGCGTCTCGATCTCTTCGCAAAACGTCTGCCATGCCTGCGAATTGCCCTGCGCGGCGTCGGTCAGAAGCGACCCGAGCAAACCGGGATCGATGTTGCCGATCGGTGTCGTATGAATCGCAGGCCGCGACCCGACGACCGTTGCGTCGCCCACCGGCCGCCGCAACAGCGCCGCCGGGATCTCTTTGCCATATTGGTCGAGCAGCGCCATCGTCACATCCTCTTGCGCGTCACAGCCTCACGCTGCCGCGCAACCCGTAAAAATCCCGCCGCCCCGCACGCTCGGCCGCGATCTCGTCCTCGATCGGCCAGTCACGCGTGATCGGCGTCTGCGTCGACATCGCGAAAGGCGAAGGCGCGGGCACGTAGCCATAGGCTTCGACCTCGCTCCGTCCGGCCGCAACCGCCATCGCCACGGCGACAGCGGCGTCTCCGTGACGTTGTGAGCCTTTTTCGCCAGCCCGCTTGTCCGGCACCCGCGCAACGCCGCGCACAATCGCCAGCGCCCGAATGTCGTCATGGATCTCGCGATCTGCCGGCAACGTCAGCGCGCCGTCTTCCAGCGCCGCCTTGAACGGCGGCATATTCTCCCGATACCAGGGCTCGGACAGCATCACCGCCTCGACGCGCGCGCCGTAACGCTGGACCGTGACCTCGGCGAGATACTGTCCGTTGCCGCGCGCATCCATCTTGCCGGCCCGGAAAAGCGGCAGGCGGTCAAGCAGGTAAAACAGAATCTGCCGCTGCTGGTCGAACGGCACGTTTCGCAGCTCCAGCACAAGAGCCGTGCGTCTGGTCAGATTGCGCTCCAGCGCCAGAACCCAGATCACCGTCAGATCGCCCGAGCGCCCGAAATCCTCGCCGAACACATGCGGCGTTTTCGGGTCGAGCGCGTCGAGCACCGGCCACAGCTCCCGCTCACAGAACCGAAGCGCCTCGCCGGACCGCGCGCTCTCCGGCAACACGACGAATTCCGAATCGCATGACCAGCGCAGGACCGGCGTCGCAGCCACCGTCCTCGCCTCGATCAACGCAAGCGGGATGAAGGCGCCCACAGACGGGCTCGGGATGCAGAACAGCTCCTGATCAGCCCCGTCGCCATACTGACGAATAATTTTCTCACGCCAGGCGTCCTGTCCTTGTTCCGACCACTCAACGCCGGTGCGCAGGCAGATCGTCTTGTAAAGTCCCTGCTCCAACGCCTCGTCAAACGTGATGCGAACTAACGCATAGTCGGGATGACGACCGGCCCGGATACCATTAACCAGCGTATTGAACGGGTTCTGGTCGCCGTTGTGCGACGAAACGACGACAAGTCGGCCACCCCAGATCAGCAGCGCCATCGCAGCGTCCAGCACCGCTTGCAGATCGTCGATAAACGCAGCCTCGTCGATAATCACCAGCCCCTGTTTCGATCGAAACGCGCGCGGCACGGACGGCAGGCCCAGAACCTCGAAGCCAGACGCAAAGTCCAGACGGAAAATCTTCAAGTCCTTATCCGGATTTTCCGGGTCTATGAACAGGCTCTCACCGATCTCGGACGCCGGGATTTCCAGAATGCGCGCATGATCGGCCGTGTCGGACACGAACTGGCGCGTCATGTCCTTTTCGAACCCCATGTAGAACACATCCATGCCGCCCGCCTCGCGGCTGGACGACGCCACAAGCGCCGCCAGCCAGGAGACGCCCCACGACAGACCGATGCGTCGCGATTTCTCGATGACCGTGACGTCATGCGACATGATCGTGTCGATCGCCGCCCGCTGATAGGGCAGGAGAGGCCACTTTTCCGCTTCGCTCATTTCAGCCCCAGCACCTTCTTGCGAATTTTGTCCGCCGTGTCGGGACTCAGGCCGCGCTCCTTCATCGCGTCCGACAGCCGCGCCTCGGTTTCCTTTTTCACCTGCTTTTCGATTTCATCGCGTATTTTTCGCCTGTTCTCCGCATCTGACGACGCGCTGCTGGTCAGACTTTCGAGCGCCTTGGCCAGCTGCATGATGCCGCCGGGGTTGCCCGCGAGAGCAGCCTTGCCTTTCGCGTCCGTGTTCTCGGCCTCTGCGTTGAGAAAGAGATCGAGTATCGCAGTGTGCAGCAGCTCGATATTCAGGGCCGCCGAACGAGACGCGGGTTCATGTCCAAGCTGGCGCACCAGCGCTTCCGTGACTGTCCGCGAATGCCGCAGCTGTCGACCGACCGCGTCCAGCCCCTTGACGTGACGCCCCAGCGCCGAGCGGCTGATCTCCGCTACATCCAGTTCGCGCAATGCGGCCAAAATTTCGTCAATCGTGTGACCGGCGCCACGAAGCCGCCCGATCTCCTCCCGGATCTCGGGCTCCAGCCGATCAACGGATGATGGACGGTTCGACATGCGTCAGGACGTCAGGCGGCGACCGACGCCCTGAATCGTCTGTTCGCCCTGGGCGGCGCGCTGGCCACGGTCGGTAAGAACGACCTTCCACAATTCGTCGTCGCCACGCGGCAGCTTTTCGACGCGCACGCAGCCGCGCGCTTGAAGAAACGTCAGATCATCGCGCATCAGATCGTGGTCGGTGTCCCGGCCGGTCGCGATCACTGCGCGCGTCAACACGTCCTCGTTCAGCATGTGATTGGCCATTTCATGCAGGCTCATCAGAACCCGCAATCGCCGATCTTCCGCGATCGACCTCGACACATTCATTGACTTTTCCTCTCGATATGACCCTGCACGATAACCCTGACCATGTCCGTCGTGTTGCGTCCGCTTTCGCGGACGCTCTCCAGCGTGGTTTCGATCCTGTGCAAAGAACTTTTGACGTCGCCCTCAAGCTCCTTGACGCGCTCGACGAGCCGCGCGTGACGCGCGAACTCGAAGATGGCCAGAAGCATGACGACGATGAAAATGACCGCGCACACGACCGACAGCGCGAGCATCCCGCTGGTCATGACGGCTTAGCTCGCGGCGGAGACGTCACTGGCGGGAACCGGCGCATCCGTGCTGGAGACGGGGACGAGAATACCCGCGAGATCAGCGACCGCAGCCTTCAGGTGCGTCACCACGGCGTCCTCGGTCGGAACAGAGACGCCAAGCGCCGTCGCCAGAGTCCGGAACTCAACAACCGCTGCAGCGAACACAGGGTTATCGCTCTCGAACTTCGCATATGCGGCCGTCAGGTTGTCGATGCCGCCATCGATCGACGTCACGGCGGCTTTGACCGCTGTCTGCGCGATCGTCTGGTAGGTTTGCAACTTGCTCCCGGCGACGCTCGGGAGAATGGCGTTCAGGATCGGATAGACCGTCGCAAGGACAGTCGCTAATTTGGACGACATATTGGGAACCTCGTTATTAGCGCTGCGTCGGCGCCACGCTGATAAAGGCCGCCTCCCGCCGGAAGCGGCGAAACTTACGCCGCCGCCCCGATCGCCTTGCGCCCCATAACGACAGCCATGTTCACGCGGTCGTTCAGCCGAACCAGCCACCCTCTGCCGCTGGTCCTGAAATCCGACATCTGGCGATATGCCTGTTCCTGCCGTGTCGCGAGCGCGAAGATCGTCAGAAGCCCGCGAACGCCAGACGCATGGACCGCCCGCAGCGTGACAGGCCCGATCACACCGTCATCGCTTACTCGGAGCTGACGTTGCAGCGCCCTGGTCCAGTCGTCGTCGATACGCTTGACGAGATCGGCGTCCGAAATCCTGTCGCTCAGATCAAGGAGGGGCGCAGTCATCTGACCCGGATTGTGGTCGTAGCCAACGACGTCGGCGAGGCACGCGAGCGCGCCATACACCCCGGCGTTGAACCCGTAATCGAACATCATCAGATCGACGCCGCTCAGCAGTCTGTCGCACCACAACGGGCGCCAGTAACGCGAGATCGCGATATCGCGCGCGGCCTGCTGGCTCAGGGCCTTCATGACGTCGGCGTCGACGATGGCTTTCGACCCCAGCCATTCGACCAGGACAGGCGCGGAGATCCCACGCATCGTGCCGATCAGCTTCCCGACGCCGATGCGTCCGCCTGTCCAGTTCCCGGCGTCATTCCGCCTGCACTGGTAAAGCCCCTCGCGCAGTTCAGTGAAGGACAGGCATTGATTGAGGTTCGATTGCATGCGGGCAACGTGCCCGCGAGCGCCCTAGACGCTAATGCTCAACAACTTGAGCATTAGCCCGACGGCGTATCAGAACAGATCGGGCTGGCGAGGGTCGACGGACCTCTCGCGGGGCGGTCGTCCGCCTCCGGATTTCAGCAGGGCATGCACGCCCTGAAATGTAATACCGGCGCGTTGCGCCATCTCGTTAACCGTCATGCCCATCCGCGCATAATGCGCGACGCGCCATGATTTGCACGTCGGGACAAACCAGTGCAATCCCCCATGCCGCGCACAGATCGCCCGAGCCACGTCCTCGCCATACAGCGACGCCAGCCGCGATCCGTCCGCCTTCATAGGCACGGTCAACCGCTGCCCCGCGCAGCTCTCAAGAAACTGCAACGCCACGTCGTCACCGACAGCGTCCACCAGCCATGAGATCGTATGCGGGGCGGAAATTGTCATTGAACGCTCAACACCGCCTGAAAACATCCGCGCTCCGCCCAGAACTCTCCGGTAGGGTGCCGCAGAATATCATCGGCGTTTACAACCAGATTTCGCGTTTCACGGTCGAACAGGCGCGACAGCACACGATCCATGGCGCCATCCAGAGACCACCGCACAAACGAATTATATACGCGCCGCCAGGGCAGCCCGTAATCCGCTGGCAAGTCGCGCCACATCATGCCCGTCCGCAGCACATGAACGATCGCGCTGACGACCGCCCGTTCGTCCAGCCGCCGCCGCCGCGCAGTGGGAAGGGCAATCATGACTTCGTCGAGCTGCTCGTCGCTCAACCAGAATGCAACGGCGTCCGACGCCACCCGCTGATAACGTCCACACATTTCATCAACCTTTCGGGCCGAACATATCCTGATACGCCCGCCGCGCATGTGACCGGCACTGCGCCGATATGACCCGGCCATGTTCCTCAAGCCGCGTCAGAACGGCGCCCACACGCCCGATCTGGGTCTCAAGCAATCTGTCATAATCGGCCGAGCCACGCAGGGCGGCATCGTTCACGATCCGGGTAAGCTGCTGAGTCTCGATCGAGAGTCGATTAAGTATGTCCCTCTCGGCCGTCACCAAATCCACCATATTCAGCCCCTCGTCGCGCCACGCACGACATAAGCCCGCCGCAACGCCGCCTCATGCGCCTGCGCCGCCGCAGTCATCTTTTCGCGGTCCAGCATGTTCCGCACGCCCGCGTGCGATACACCGACCGCCCGCCCGATCGCCGACAGCGACGCCCCGGCATGGCGCATCTTCATCGCCCGCTCCCGCATGTCGGGCGTCCAGTCGATCCGTTTACCCTGCACGCCGCTCATGCCGAACCGCCCGCCAGACGCTGCCGCCACGCCTTCAGCGCCTCGATCACCTTGGGCGCCGTCGTGTCATCCAGAAATTCTGGAGCCGACACCTGCGCGACGCGCTGCACAAATGCTCTAAGCGCCTCGTCAGAGCCCTCTGAGCGAAGCATGGGAGCCATCTCACGCCAGATCGCATAAACCTTGCGCACGCCCGGCTTAGCCGATAGCGGGCGCGATGCTCCCGCCTGGACGCGAAACCCGAGCCGCTGCATTTCCGCCAGCACGTCATGCAGCTGGCCACGGCTCATGTCCTTGCACGACGACCGGTTTGTCACGCGCGCCAGCACGTCGCGATACGCGTCCTCATCCAGAGCGAGCTGCTTGCGTGCGACATGGATCTTCGCGATCAGCGACGTCCGCCCCGGCTGCGCGCGCACGTCGTCAAGCATGTGAGGGCGTTTCGTCATTTCATAAGCTCCATGATCATCTCGCCGCACTGTTCGGCGGCCTGTGCGCCCGCACGGTCGTGATCGAGCTTCTTCAGCATCAGAATCTCTATGCAGACCATCCGCGCCTCCAGCAGAGCCAAGCCGCGAACGTCGCCAAAAGTCACCGGACTCCTGCCGGACGGGCCGAAACCAGCATCCTCCCCGCTCATGAGCTGACGCCGATCATTCTGGTTTCGCCGATCGCAGCATGTCCTTCGCCGCCTGAAACGCCAGTGTTCAGGACGACTTTCGATCCCTCGCGAACCCCCTTGGTCTGCGCGGCATGCGATCCGTTAACATCCCGCGCGCTCCGCCCTTCGTAGGATGTCGTCGGTCCTATTTTTTCTCTCTCAAATCTGTCGACCAGTGCAGACTCGTGGCCTCCTACGGCCATCGGCTTGAGATTCTTCATGCAACCAAATATCCAGCCCTCACAGAATTTGTCCGCCCGGCCGATACGTGTGGTTCTCTTAATTCTTTTATTCTGCGTTCGCAGAAATTCGCTACGAGCCTTTTGAAGAGATCGTGCGAGAAAAATGTAGCTGTAATCTGCGACAGACGTGCGGGCGGCGTTTCCGTAAAAGAAAACCTTGTGATCGCTTGTCACGACGCGCACTCCAAAATTATGAGAAACGCAAGTCAGGAGACTGACCATCCAGCGCGGTGGATTGTGTGGAGATTTCAATTCCTTTTCCGAAAGAGTCATCTCGATCGATGAAAGATCGAGATCGTCCTGCGTAACCCCGGCTTCCTCCATCAGCTTCTGCGCCATGCTCAGCGCCGAAGCCGCCTCATGCGGGTTCGATGATTTAGAGAGCGCGAACAATTTCTTGATCCGCTCCAGGACTGATTTATCCATGTCCGCTCCTACAGCGACGAAAACTGCAACGTGATGGGCTCCCATCCGTCAGTGTTCTTTTCGCGTCTGTAAAACCGCAGATACTCGCGCGATCCGGCCTTTTCGATGCTGTCCGCGATCGCCGCCCGCACGTCATCCCATCGGGGATGCGACAGCCTCAGCTTGCGAACCTGCGCAAGCCTGTCGACGTTGATCTGCCCCGTCCGCTCATCTCGAATGAACGCATTGGCCAGCAGCAAGCGGATATCAGGCTCAAGCCCCTCGGTCAGATCGTCCAGCACCTCATTCATCAGCGCCTGGGCGGCGAGGATCGATCCGTTGACACGCTGATAATCGGCGACAGTTAACTCGACCTTCATCGTTCCGGCCATGTTTTCGACCGTAAATCCGCCCCGTGAACGGCTTGACGCTTTCGCTCGGTACAATGCGAGCACCGTTTCTGCATACCGGTCGGCTTTCTGCTTCATGCCGCGCTTCTGCTCGATGATCAGCTCCTGCAACGCCAGCGCATCAGCGACCATCTCTTCCGCCGTGTCGTTAGCCAGCAACATCGACGGATTGACCTGGGCGCGCGGCCAGAACCCGCCTCCAGACGTCATGACCATTCCCTCGGGCACTACGGGTTTTTCCAAAACCTCACTCATCCCAAATCCCTCCTGTTCATTCCCTGAAAATACGACATAAGGTTTTCACGGCCCGTCATGTTGACCCGCAGCTTTTCCAGCGCCTCGACTGCGACCTGATCCGTTTCGTGACCGGTAACGCCGGGGATGTTGTAGCCATCTCCCTTTCGGCAAACCTGAAACGCCAGCTTCATCGCCTCGCGCTGACCACAGCAGATCGGCAGCATGTTGTTCGGAAATCCGACGCCGCGATCGAAGTGAATGCGTCCCGACCGCGTAGCCCACGCGGTCCATATTTCGTCCTGCTTGCGCGCCATCAGTGGACCGTCCGATCGGCCTTCGCACTCTCCGGCGCAGGCACAGCTTCGCGAATGGCCTGAAGAATGATCAACCCCCATATTGCGCGCGGGATAATGCTTTGAAGCGCCTCATACGCTTCGTCGAAAGACGGCGTGTGCGGCGGTGCATGGTCTACGAGAATCGCCTTCCCGACGACCGCCGCATGCTGTCTCAACTCCCGTGCGATCGACACAATCGGATCGCCGCCAGCGGCGCCCAACTGCTCGGCGTAAGCGCGCACCAGAGCTGACACCATCGTCAAAAGCCGCTCTTCCCTGATGACGCCGCATGTTTGCCCGGACCCGCTCATGCCATAACTCCCCGAAGATCCACGATCTGCGCCGAATGGCCCGGCAACCGAGCCTCCTCCAGCAATTCATCGCTCAGAGCACGCACCGAGGCCTTTGCGGTGCGCAACTGCCGTCCTGCGTCCAGCAGGTTTGCACCAAGCTCGCGCAGCTCCCCGGCCGTGAGCGTCAACGGCTTGTCGGCCTGAGCCAGCAGCAGCCCCACCGAAACCAGCTGATCCGCCATGGGCGCGTCGCCGTTCAATGCGTCAATTCTCCCTGACACCATCACCATTTCTCCTCCAACGCCGCGATTACGTCTCGAACCAGTGCTCTCTCCGGCAGAGCGGTCAGGAAGGCGCGGATGCCTCGACGCACAGCAGCGCCCACCGAGACGCTGACCTTCTCGCCGTCTGTCGTTTCATGAAAAATCTCGACGATTTTTTCGTTCTCGCTGATTTTCTCTCCGCTCATGTTGCGTCAGCCTCCTACCGCCGGAAGCTCGCCACTGGTCAACTCTTTCCACGCATCCCCAAGATCCCGCATGGAGACCTCGTCGCGATCCGAAGACCTCGCCAGAACACGCGCGTAATTCAGGGTCTTCGTCATCTGGCGCAGCGCGCCCGGCTGCATGGCGATGAACCTGCAACGGTCACGGATCTCCTGATCCGACAGGCCGCAAGCATCGAGCACCATCGCCACATCCTTGACCTGTGAACGATCGCGGCGCTTGCGCATGCCGATACGGCTGAAAATCATGGCGTGACTTGTGTCGCGCCCCATACCTTCAATGCGACGACGCAAAGGCTCATTCCCGATAAACACAACGCCAATCCGCGCCTTGTCGTGAATGGTGCGCAACTGGTCGATCGCCTGCGTGGTCAGGTGCTGCGCTTCATCGACAATCACCAGCCCTCGCGTGCCAGTGACCCGACGCACGATCGCCGCAAGTCGGCGTTGCTGCGCGCCGCATTCGACGCCGATGACGTCGCACAGTTCGCGCAAAACCGCATTGGGCGTCTGCATGGATGGATCGGCCGTGAGAATCCAGACATTCGGATTCCTGCGCTGATGCTCTTCCGCCGCGTATGTCTTCCCGACGCCTGCGCCCCCGGTGATCAGACCCATATCCGGCGTGGCCTGCGAATACTCCATCACCGACCGGAAGGCGGATGCACTCGGAATATCCAGATATTCCAGAGCCTGAGGCGCAGCTGCGGTGACCTTCTTGCGCGCCTTGTGCGCCGAAATCCATGACGACACCTTCGTGTTGACCGTGTCGGTCCGCCCCGCGTAATTCCCCTTTAGCCACGCCGCCAGCGTCGAATATCCGATATCCGCCTGCTCTGACACCGCCTTGACCGCAAGCCCCTCGGCGTCGATTACCGCCTGCAATTCAATCCGCAACGTGCGAGCGCGCGTTTCCTCATCCGGCGTCGAGACGCCGGTGGCCAGATTACTAATTTCTGTCATTACTTGAACCCTTCTGGGCAATACTTGTTCTCCGATCCGGAAACACTCGCCGGATCGGTCGATATCAGCCTCTCAACTGTATGACATTGCGCACCCTCGTATCGCGCGCCTCTTCCTCCTCCTCGCGAGCAATGGCCGCAGCCTCGTCCTCGACGATCGCCAGAGCCGTGTTGCCCTGGACCACCGGCCTGAAAGGACGGACCACCTTCGCCTCGATTTTCTCATCTTCCGCCGCGATTTCTTTCGAATACGCAGCCTGCAGTTCACCGAGCGACAGCGTTTTCTCGGCTTCCAGCATCTCGCGCGTCGCGCGCATGAACTTGCGTCGCGCCTGTCCATGCTCGCGCGCCGCGTTTGCGTCCGCGAACCCGACCGCCTCATGACACTCGGCTGCGCCCAGATAAACGCCGTCGAGCCGATATACGTGAAGATCGGCCTGCAAGTTCTGCGGATCGAACCGGACGACGACCTTCTGCCCGCGCAGCGGCAACAGAAAATCCGCCCAGAACCTGTTTTCCTCCAGCTTTAACGTTCCGTCCCGGCGATCAACCCGGATCGCTTCGGCCGCCATCAGCCAAAGCCTGCGCTGCTCCGCCGTCGCACGCGTGATCGGAGACGCCGCATATGACGCCGAGAACGCCTGCTGAAAGCTCAGCTTTCCGCCACACACCGCCGTCCGCCGCCCGATTCTCGCGTTGTGCTCGCGTATCCCACCGGCGATCGTCTGAAGAAACACATCCAGCGGGACGGCCTTGCTCGCGTAATTCTCGGGCTTCGCCATCGGCGTATTGCCCGTCCATGCTCCCGCGAAATTCGGATGCTTCGCGATATTCTGGGCGAAGTCTCGAAAGCAACGCTCGATCGGCTTGGACTGGCCCGAATACGGGGTTGTCCAGTGAACCTCGACGCCAAGCTGCGTCAGGATGCCCACAGGATCGTCGTCGCGGATCTTGAACCGGAAACGGTTCTCGATTCCGCCCGTCAACCACTTCGACGCGAAATTCCGGCCGTTATCGAGGTAACAGAAAGACGGGATGCCGAACTCCTCGACCATATCGCCAAAGGCCAACCTTACCGCTTCCTTGTTTTCAGACCTGTCGACACGCCATGACAGCACCATGCCGGAATACAGATCCTGAAACGCCACCATGACCGGTCGCCCGATCGTGCCGTCGGGCCATTTCACGAAAACGTCCCATTTGTGGCCGTCCGCGTTGACCGCTTCCAGCGCATGGAAGCATCGCCGGTCTCGCTGCTGCGCCGGATACATCCGCTTGAGCGCATCCACACCCTCGCGCGCCAGAACCACCAGCTGCGCAGGCAGCGCCTCGATGCGTCGCTTGAGCGTCTTTTCAGACGGCAGCGACCAGCCCATGCCCGGCGCATCCTGTTCCAGCCTGCGATAGCAGTCCGAGAAGCGCGGACGCTCCAGACGCAGATAATCAGCCTTGATCCGCTCCCACGCCTCGGGCGAACACTCCGCCTTCTCGATTTTACCGACGTAACGCGGCGCCAGAGCGGCCAGCCAGTCCCCGCGCGCCACTCCGTGCAGGTCGCGATACCAGTTCATGATCGTCGTGCGACCCACGCCCTCCAGTCGCGCCACCTCCATGACGGCCAGAGATTTGCGCGTCCCGCTCATGACCAGCGCCTCGACAGCGTCGATCACCTTCAGCGCCGCTCGCGCACGATCCTTCAGCGCGTCCGGCAGCGACTCAAAGCGCCGCCACATATCCGCCCGCTGGCGATCCTGATAAATCGCCTTCCCCTCGACGCTCTGAGAAGCATTTAAACGCATCATCAGAGCCGCCTTGGCCTGCAATGGCAAAGCGTAAGGCGTAAACTCATACCCACCGCCGCTCCCCTCGCGACGACGCCACGTCTGCCCCTCGCGCTCGGGCGACATCCAGTTTTCGACGTTGACGCGCTCCTGCATGCCGCGTTTCGTTCCCGGCACGCCGGGAAGGCGCATCTCGGCCAGCTCCGCGACCGTGAACCACGGAACGATCTCCGCCGCCGTCAGGATCGGCGACGCGCAAGACATGGCCTCGCTCATTGCCATTCCCCATCGTCAAAATCCCGCACGCCGTCGCCAACAGCGCGCGCCGCACGCAGCCAGAGCCACAACACCGTAAGACCCGAAAACCCGACCGACACGCCGAAAAGCGTCGCCATGACTTCAAGAATTTTCCAGACCATCTTCATCGTCCGATCAATCCGACAACCTGGCCGCAACCGCCGCCATTCCAACCGCACACAAAACGGCTACGAAAATCACCGCATCCCGCGTCGCACCGACGCCCGCAGTTCACGCTCGCGCCGCCCCAGCGCAGCCCTGTGCTCCGCCATCGCCGCCAGCTCGACGCATGGCAGGTAATGCCGGTCGATCACCGCCCAGCCATGGTCGCGCGCCACAAACTCCAGCAACCGCCGATCGCCCGTCGCCGCCACCAGCGCATCGAAACGCGGAACTGAAATCTGATGATCCTCACGGGCGACAGACGCATAGGCGTTCAGGACGTTGACCGAGATCGTGCGGCCCATATGCCGCCCCATCCGGTCCGCGATCTCGGCCCGCGAAGAAGATGACGTATCCAGCGCGATCGAAATTGCCCGCGACAAACGACCCGAGAAACTATTCGCTCGGATCACAAACGGATCGAACTCGACGACCGCTTCCGGTGGCTGCCAATCAAAAAGCGAGGCCTGCCCGCTGGCCTTGATCGTTCTCGTCATACCCGAGAGACAGCGCGCAACCGCATGTCCTCCCTGACAATGGCGAGAAAGGTGGCTTCATCAGCGTCCAGCGCATAAAGCACGTCGAACAGAAGCCCGAGCGAGATGCTTTTCTCGCCAACCTCGATCTTGCCGATGCTCGCGTAATGGCAGCTTACGCTCGCTGCCAACTCCTCCTGGGACAGGCCGATCGCATGTCGAAGCCCCGCGATTTTTCTCCCGATGAAATTGTCCAGATCAAGGTTCGACTCCCGGCGGCTCCCGGACGGACGACCGCGCCCCTTCTTCTTCATCTGATTCATGCGGCCTCCTTCCGGATCGCGCCGGGCAGGGATGGAGCCAGATATTCCAGAAACCGCGCCTGATCCGCCGCCGACGCCTTGCGCCAAAGCCCCAGCAGCTTCTCGTAAACCGTCTGCGGCGGGATGGGCGGAGCCTTCGTAACTTCACGCACAGCGTCGCCGACGCTGCGAAGGCCCGGATAATCGACGATGCGTCGCGCCACCTGACGCTGCATGTCCGGCGCCAGTTTCACCAACGCGTCGAGCTGCGCCCCGCTATCCGCCAGCCACGTCGATGCGATAAGGTCGCGGACATCTGGCGGGATGCCAGAATGGCGCTTAACAGCTCTTTCAATCGTGTCCTGAGAAATTCCGAGACGGTCCGCCGTCGCCTTGTTGAAGGCGGGGATCAGTTCCGCAAGCTTGCGGAACTGGTCTGATTTCCGATCGCCACCATTTTTCGTCTCCGGATGCATCTCCTCATAAACTCGCTTGCGCTCAGCCAGAAAGGTCGCCCGATCCAGCGCCGACAACTCGCGGCGACACAGATTTTCGTCGATCTCCAGCAGTCGCGCCTTCAGATCGCTCGCCTCAAGCACGATCGCAAACGCGCTCTCCTTGCCCGCGATCTCTAGCGCCCGCATGCGATGACCGCCCGCGATCAGGGCATACACAAATCCCTTCTTCGCCAGCTTGCTCGGCAACTTCCGCACCTCGACCGGCGTCCGCTGCCCTTCTTCCGAGATCGAGGCCGCGATCAGCGCCGCGTAATCCTCGTCGATCGCGCGCAGGCGGTCGCTGACATCGATCTCCGAAAGCGGGATCTCGATGACGTTCATGC
>NZ_JOPL01000023.1 GCF_002153745.1 Acetobacter sp. DsW_063
GGGCCCCCCCCCCCGCCGCATCATCACCGCCACGGGCCGCCGGACGGCCGGGATGGACCGCCGCCGCCCGATGGGCCGAAGCCCCCGCCGCCTCCGCCCGGCGCGGATCATGCGCTGCCGATTGCGCCGTCCACGCAGGACGTGGGGCAGACGCCGCACCAGTGAAGAGGCGCGCGAGGGCGTCTCGTCAGTTAACGTAACAGCGGCCGTTGTTCCGCGTCTTCCTTCATTAGTGGAAGATGCGGAATAACCAAAGATCACTCCTCGCCAATTATATAAGAAATACACGATTTTATTTAAATATTTATTATATTTATACTACAAAAATCATAATAGAAAAGCACAGCAACACTCTCTAGGTGCTTTCCCTCGCATGTAGCGTGAACCCCAGATCGAGCCGGGCAGCCTTGGGTGTCCGGCCGCACATCAGGTCCAGCAGCATCTCGGCTGATTTCCTGCCGATCTCATAGCGTGGCGTGGCGACGGTGCTCAGCGCCGGCACCGTCCAGGCTGAAGCCGGAAGATCGTTGAACCCCGCGATCGCAAGCTGCTGCGGCACCGCGATGCCGCGCCTCTGGCAATGGAACAGCGCGCCTTGCGCCAGGTCGTCATTGCAGAAGAACACCGCTTCAATATCCGGGCGCTCCTCCAAAACGCGGTCCAGGAGCGCGGCGCCAAGGGCTACCGAAGACCGATCCGGCACCAGCAGTTCGTAGGGGGCGTCCAACCCGACTTCCTTAAGCGCGCGCCGGAATCCGGCCCCGCGCGCCAGGGTCCGCGGGTCCAGTTGCGCCGCCACAAAACCGGTTCGCCCATAACCACGTCCCGCAAAGTGCCGCGCGATGGCGGCGCCACCTTCGTCCTGCGAAAAGCCCACGGAATAGCTGCCCGCCTCACCACTCAGCTCCATCATTTGCACGACCGGCAACGCGGGGGTCTTCAGCAGATTCAACGTTCCCGGCAGATGGTCGATGCCGGTCAGCAGCACGCCATCCGGCCGGAACGCCAGCAATCCACGCAATTGCCGTTCCTCTTCCGCTGGAACGTAGTTGGTCGTCGCCATGATGATTTGATAGCGCTCCTCCGACAGCACCGCGTCGATGCCGGCCAACATTTCCACAAACACCATATTGGTAATGGATGGGACCAGCACCGCGACATTCATGGACCGCGCGGAGGCCAGCGCGCTGGCCGCGCGGTCCGGCACGTAGCCCAGAGCCGCCGCTGCCTTCTCGATCCGCGCCCGCAGATCAGGACTCAACCGGGCGGAGCCTCGAAACGCGCGGGAGACACTGATCATGCTGGTGCCGGCCGCCGCCGCCACATCTTCGATCGTCACGCGGCCCTTGACGGGCATGCGTGGTTTCCGGCCGGCCATCGATCAGGTGTCCCTTCAGTTTCCGCTTTACAGACAAAATATGTTAGCGTTAACAATAAGCTCAAAATCAATAATCAAGGTACGAACAGCAGCTTCATAAGCAACAATCAAGAGAAGCTCCATAAACAACGTATCGGGGGAAGTATGGCCAGCCTTTCCGGGCAGGTCCCACGGCGCCGCTGGATTATCGGCGGGCTGCTCGGTGGGGGCGTGCTTGTCAATTATATCGATCGCATCAATCTCTCGGTCGCGGCGCCGCAGCTCATGGCGGAGTTCCACCTCACGCCCACTGATATCGGACTGCTTTTCAGCGCTTTCTTCTGGTCCTACGCGCTGCTGACGATCCCGGCCGGCATGATCCTCGACCGGTTCGGGGTCACATCGGTCGGGCGCTGGGGCGCGTTCCTGTGGTCCATTGCCTCTGCGGCGGTGGCATTCGCCAGCGGGTTCGGCGGCATCTTCATGGCCCGCCTGCTGTTAGGCGCGGCCGAAGCGCCCTGCTTCCCCGCCAACGCGAAGGCCACGGGCTACTGGTTCCCACGCCAGGAGCGCTCTGTCGCGACCTCGCTCTTCGACGCAGCGGCGAAATTCGCCAATGTCATCGGCGTACCCCTTGGCGCATTCGTTGTGGTGAATTTCGGTTGGCGTTGGGGTTTCGGCGTCACCGCCGCGCTGAGCTTCTCTTATTTCGTAGCCTATTACTGCATCTATCGAGATCCGTCAGCGGATGAGAACCTCTCGCGCGAAGAGCACGCGTATATCCTCGACGGCGGCGCCACCCCGGAGGGCGAATCTGCGAGCAGCGCGGGCTCCATGCTGGTTTACCTGCTCCGCCAGCGGAAAGTCTGGGGCCTGAGCCTCGGCTTCGCAGCCTATGGCTACACCTTCTACCTCTTCCTCACGTGGCTGCCGGGCTATCTGGTGCAGGCGATGCACATGAGCATCCTTGAATCCGCCGGTTACGCCGCAATTCCGTGGGCCTGCGCCACAGTGTCGGACATCGTGTTCGGCGGCCTGCTGGTCGACCGCCTGATCGCGGCCGGGCATGACGAGACCAAAGTCCGCAAGACCGTGCTGGTTGTCGGGATGCTGTTCGGCCTCTGCGTGTTCAACGCCACACAAACCACCGATCCCCGTTGGGCGATCTTCTGGATATCGATCGCCCTGTCCGGTCTCGCCGCTTCGGCCCCCATCGGCTGGTCCATCCCCTCGCTCATCGCGCCAAAGGGCGGCACCGCCACCATTGGAGGGATCATGAACTTCCTCAACAATATGATGGGCGTCATCGCGCCGATCGTCACCGGGCTTATCGTCGGCGCCACCCATCATTTCGAGGCTGCGTTCCTCGTCGCTGGCGTGATGCTCCTGTTCGGTATCTTCTCCTATGTGGTCGTCCTGGGGCGGATCGAACCGATCCCGTCGCCCGCATGAGCGCGGTGCGCTTCATCGTCGTCATGGGCGTCTCAGGCTGTGGAAAATCCACCGTCGCGGCACTCCTGGCCGGACGATTGGGCTGGGAATTCATCGAGGGCGACGCCCTCCACCCTGCCGCAAATGTCGAGAAGATGCGTCTTGGCGTCCCGCTGGACGATACGGATCGCGCGCCCTGGCTCCAGAAAGTGGCCCACACGATCCAGGATTGGCGGGTTGCGGACAAGACCGGCATCATCGCCTGCTCAGCTCTGCGCCGACGCTACCGCGAGACCATCGTCAGCGGGGCGGACGATGTGCGCTTCATCTATCTGCGCGGCAAGTCCCCGCTGATCGCGGAACGTCTCGCCGCCAGACAGGGTCACTACATGCCTGTGAGCCTGCTGGAGAGCCAATTCGCCACGCTCGAAGAGCCCGACCCGGACGAGCCCGTCATCACGATCGACACGGGAGCGCCGGCTGGCGAGCTGGTGACCGAAGTGCTCGTCACATTGCATCTGGCGGCCTGACGGGCCGGCCAGGGGAGTCCATGAGATGATACATACCGTCCTGAACGAGGTCACCGCCCGGATCATCGAGCGAAGCCGTTCTTCGCGCGAGGCTTATCTGAGGCGCCTCTCCGACGCCGCGAGCAACGGGCCCGTGCGTCAGGCCCTGGGCTGCGCCAATCAGGCGCACGCCTTCGCGGGGTGCGGCACGTCGGACAAGGAAAGACTACGCGACGGGCCGGGGGCGAGCCTCGCCATCGTGACGGCCTACAACGACATGCTCTCCGCCCATCGCCCTTACGAGAGCTATCCGGAACTGATCCGCGAAACCGCGCGGGCGGCGGGTGGAGTGGCGATGGTGGCGGGCGGCGTGCCGGCGATGTGCGACGGGGTCACGCAGGGCGGGCCCGGAATGGAACTGTCCCTGTTCTCCCGTGACGTGATTGCGTTGGCCACCGGCGTCGCCCTCTCCCACAATACGTTCGACGCCGCCTGCTTCCTCGGCATCTGCGACAAGATCGTACCGGGGCTGGTCATCGGGATGCTCGCCTTCGGCCATCTGCCGTCGGTGTTGATCCCCGCCGGTCCCATGCCGTCCGGCCTGTCGAACCCCGAGAAAGCACGCATTCGCCAGCTCTATGCCGAAGGCAAGGCCACCCGCGCCGACCTGCTGAAAGCCGAAGGCGAAGCCTATCACGCCCCAGGCACCTGCACGTTCTACGGCACCGCCAACACCAACCAGATGCTGGTGGAAGTCATGGGCCTGCACGTGCCAGGCGCAGCCTTCGTCCAACCCGACACGCCTCTGCGCGAGGCGCTCACCCGTTTTGCCACACAGCGCGTCCTTTCCCTGACGGCGCTTGGCGATGAGTATGCGCCTGTCGGGCGGATGCTCGACGAGCGCAGTTTCGTCAACGCCATCGTGGCGCTGCATGCCACCGGAGGTTCGACCAACCACACCATCCATTTGCTGCCCATGGCGGCGGCGGCTGGAATCATCCTGACCTGGCAGGATCTGGCGGATCTCGCCGCGATCACACCGCTGCTCTGTCGCATCTATCCCAACGGGCATGCGGACGTGAACCATTTTCAGGCTGCTGGCGGCACGCCCTTCCTCATCCGCGAGCTACGCGACGCCGGGCTGTTGCATGCGGACGTGGAGACTGTGATGGGCCGGGGCCTGGAGGCCTACGTGAAAGAGCCCTTTCTCGATGACGGTGCGCTCGCCTGGCGCGACGCGCCGGCGGCGAGCGGCGAGGAGACGGTGCTGCGCCCGGCCTCCAGACCCTTTCAGCCGACCGGCGGTCTGGCGCTGCTGAAGGGTAACCTCGGTCACGGTGTGGTGAAGACCTCCGCCGTCGCACCGGAGCGTCACGTCATCGAAGCTCCGTGCCGCGTGTTTGCTTCCCAGGAGGCCGTGCAGACGGCCTTCAAGGCAGGCGAGTTGCACGGAGACATGGTGTTGGTCGTCCGTTTCCAGGGGCCGAAAGCCAATGGCATGCCGGAGCTGCATAAGCTGATGCCGCCGCTGGGTGTCTTGCAGGACATGGGTTTCAAGGTGGCTCTGGTCACGGACGGCCGCCTGTCCGGCGCGTCGGGCAAGGTGCTCTCCGCTATCCATGTTACGCCCGAGGCGCTTGAGGGTGGACCGCTGGCGAAGCTGAGGGACGGTGATATCGTCCGCGTCGACGCCGTCGAGGGCAGCCTCGACGTCCTGACGCCGCAAGCCGAATGGGACGCCCGGACCGACAGCGTCGCGGATCTCACCTCTGGTCATTACGGTACGGGGCGGGAACTGTTCTCGCCGTTCCGTCATCTGGTCGGCCGCGCCGATCACGGCGCCAGCATCTTTGCATTTCATGAAGAACCGGCATGAACCGGGGAGGAGTTAGCATGAGTCAGGGTCATATTCAGGACGGTCTGGAGCACATCCTGCGTCTCGCCCCGGTGGTCCCCGTGGTGATCGTAGAGAGCGTAGCAGAGGCCGTGCCGCTAGCCCGTGCCCTCGTGAAGGGCGGGTTGAAGGCCATCGAGATCACCTTGCGCACCTCCGCGGGGCTAGATGCGATCCGCGCCGTGGCGGCGGAGGTGGAGGGGGCTGTGCCCGGCGTGGGCACCGTGCTGACGCCCGCCCAATACAGGCAGGCCGCCCAGGCGGGAGCCAGATTCGCCGTCTCGCCCGGCGCCACACCCAGACTGCTGGACGCGGCGGAGGACTCCGGCCTCGCCCCGCTGCCGGGCGTTGCGACAGCCTCCGAGGCGATGGCGCTGATTGAGCGCGACTATCGCTTCGCGAAGTTCTTCCCTGCCGAGGCGGCGGGCGGGGCGCCATTCCTTGCTTCCATCGCCTCCCCTTTGCCGCAACTGACCTTCTGCCCTACCGGCGGCATCACGCCGGACATCGCGCCGAGCTACCTGAAACTGCCCAACGTCATCTGCGTCGGGGGCTCCTGGATGGTGAAGCGTAGCGTGATCGCGGCGCAGGACTGGGACGCCGTTACCCGCGCCGCCGAACAGGCCGCAGCAATAACTGGCTGAGTGACGAGTTTCGTTTCACGCAAGCCGCGCTACCGATATTCGGTGAGCGCGGCTTTGTTTTTTGAGCCAATATTTAAAACAATCATTTGATATAAAATGATTTTACAGAGGCCACTTCAAAATCACTTATTCGTGTCCGATCCGCCGATCACCTTTGCAGGATCTCTTGTTAGCGTTAACATGATGCTCATAATGAACATTAATAAGGTTGTGAATGACGAGTTGTGCATTCAGGCAGTGGCGTAACACGAAGAGAACAAGCGCGGCGGCGCTGATCGGATATTGCGTTGCAGTCAGCGCGTCGGCTCACGCGCAGGGCTCAGGACCATCCCCCACCCAGCACGATGACAGCGGGCCTCATGAGGCCGTGACAGAGGACGCGACACCCAACCAGTCATCGTCCGCGTTGGCCATCTCAGCGGACGATCCACCCACCCTTTTCGGCAATCCCTATAACCGCGCCCCGTCTTCCCTGGGTACGACCCGCCATGCCGTGACGCCGGTCCCCGACAAACCTTTCTTTCCGGCGTCGTTCCAGGACTGGCTGAAGCAAACGACCATGACCGGCGACTGGGGTGGCGAGCGCGTGCGGCTCCAGAACGAAGGTATCAACATCTTCGGTCATTATCTCGAGGACAGCGCCGGAAACCCGGTCGGCGGCCGCGGGCGTACCGTGCGGTACGCTCATGAAGTAGCTCTTGGGGCCGATGTGAATTTCGCCCAGCTCACGGGCCATAATATCGGAATCTTCCATGTCCTCCTGACTGAGCGCGCCGGGCAAGGTATCGGCCAGCAACTGCCGGCTCTGAACAGTCCGCAGGAGATCTTCGGATCGGGAGAGACGATCCGTTTCACGCGGCTCTCGTTCGAAAGACAGTTCGGACGATATGTCGACGCCGAGATCGGGTGGATCAATACGGAAAACGACTTTGCTCAGTCCACGACCCATTGGGGTATGAATCTGTATTGCCAGTTCCAGACGAATGCGATCTGCGGTATGCCACAGGCGATCGCCAGCAATTCCGGTTATGGTTATTACCCGACCGCGCACCCCGGCGCATATATCAAGGTCTTTCCTTTTGGAGATCAGCGCATGCTGGTCTCCGCCGGCATCTACAACGTCGATCCGACGATCTCGAATACAGGCTATGCTTGGAAGATGGGGCTGCACGGATCGACGGGCGCTTTTCTGCCGTTCCAGATCGGCTGGCATTTCGGCGGCACAGACACGCACGGCGCGTTGCCGACGAATATCAAGGTCGGCGGCTATTGGGACACCTCTGAAGTCAATAACGTCTACGGCCAGTTCAGAGGATTCCAGATCGCCGGGGTAAACGTAGGCAACCTGCCGATCGAGAAGGTCCGCGGCCGGTTCGGCGGATGGTTCGAGGGCGACCAGATGCTGCAGCGTGACCGCGCAGATCCGAACCGCTCGACGATCGCGTTTCTGTCCTTTACGTGGGGCGATCCCAGAACGGCGATCGCGCCCTATTACATCACCTGGGGCGTCGTCCGGAAAGGCACGTTCTGGAACCGCCCGAACGACACGATCAGCATTGGCGGAAAATTCAATTTCGTAAATCCCAAGCTTGGGATTTACGCCGCCGATCTTCAGCGGCAGGGTTACACTGACATTCTCAAGCCCAGCGGCGAGCATGCCGGTGAGATCAACTACGGCTATCGCCCGGCCCCCTGGCTCACCCTGCGTCCGGGCGTCCAATATATCTGGCATCCGGGTGGCACGAACCGCTACCGCAACGCCCTGCTGCTCGACATGGAAATGGGGACGACGTTCTGAGCCTCGCTATCCATTCTGTTGTATTCAAATTGCAAGGATTCATCCCGATGTCGGTTCATCTTTCCGCTCGACGCCACATCAGACGCCTCGCCGTGATGGGGACAATTTTCTCGTCCGCATACGGTGTCGCGACCGCAGCGCCTACGGTGTCCGTGGCGCCCTGGGGGCAACTGTCCGATGGGAGTCAGGTCCAGATCGTGACCTTGAAGAACGACAAGGATGTGACGGTACGGGTCATCACCTATGGCGGCGTCATCCAGTCGGTCGTTACCCCGGACCACGAAGGGCATCTCGGCGACATCGTGCTCGGCTTCGGCAAGCTTGAGGGATATACGGTCGACTCCGCAAAGGGGGGGCTGTTCTTCGGCGCCATGATCGGCCGTTACGCCAACCGCCTCGCGGGCGGCGACTTCACGCTCGATGGCAAGAGCTACCATATCGCCGTGACGGCGCCGCCCAACGCGCTGCATGGAGGCAAACAGGGCTTCGACAAGAAACTCTGGACGCTCGCCGGGCGCCGGGTGGACGGCAAGATGGCGTCCGTCACGCTGGAACTCGTCTCGCCGGATGGCGATCAGGGCTTTCCTGGAAAGCTGACGACGAAGGTCACATACAGCCTTGATGACACCAACGCCCTGACGCTCCATTACACGGCGACGACCGACGCTCCGACAGTCCTCAACCTGACGAACCATAGCTATTGGAACCTCAATGGCGAGGGCTCCGGGTCGATTGCTCCGGAAATATTAAAGATCGACGCCAATCGCTATACGCCCACCGATCCGACGTCGATCCCGACGGGCGAGATCGCGCCCGTCGCCGGCACGCCGCTCGACTTCACCAAGCCTCGCGTGATCGGCGACCGCCTGCGCGATTCTTCCGCCCAGATGATGTATGCGCGCGGATATGACCACAACTGGGTGATCGACGGCCCGGCCGGCGACGCCCCTCGACAGGCGGCCCATCTTTACGATCCTCGCTCCGGGCGGTCGATGGACGTCCTGACGAGTCAGCCTGGCCTGCAGGTCTATACGTCGAACTCGCTGGACGGCGGCTACGCCGGTCTGTCCGGCAAGGCCTATCGCCAGACCGACGCCATCGCCTTCGAGGCAGAGCATTTTCCCGACAGCCCGAACCATCCGTCATTCCCGACGACGGTGCTCCGTCCGGGGCAGACGTTCGATTACACGACGATCTACCGGTTTTCGAATCAGTGAGATGATCGATCGAAGCTGTGTAGGGCCTGGCGTAACAGCGCGTCGGCGCCGCGCCCATTCTTCCAATCCGACAGTCCTGGAGACGACATGAACACGCTCCCTCGCGTACCGAAGCCGGTTGTGCTGACGGCGCTCCTTGTCGCGTTGATCGGCGTCGCTCTCACCATTGGTGGGGCATGGCTGTCGACGTACGGCGACACGCCCTATTATCTCATCTGCGGCATTGCGATGCTGGCGACCGCTTTTCTCCTCTATCGCGGCAAGGCGGCGGCTCTCTGGGTCTATGCGGCGATCACGCTCGGCAGCCTGATCTGGGCCGTCACCGAAGCCGGCTTCGATTTCTGGTCTCTCGTCCCGCGCAGCGACGTGATCGGCATTGTAGGCATATGGCTGCTCCTGCCGTTCATCAGGCGTCCGCTGGGGGCCACCCGCGCAACGGTCGCCCCGCTTGGCGCCAGTCTCGTGCTGACGGTCCTGGTCATCGCGTTCTCACTGACCCAGGACCCCTATTCCGTTGACGGCGCGATGCCGACACAGGTCGCCAACGCCGCCCCTGGCGACGCCGCCGCGATGCCTGATTCTGAATGGCACGATTGGGGCCGCACACAGTATGGCAACCGCTTCTCGCCCCTAAAGCAGATTGACGCCTCAAACGTGGGCAATCTGAAAGTCGCCTGGATCCTGCGGACCGGCGACCTCAAAACGGCGAATGATCCCGGCGAGACGACGAACGAGGGCACGCCTGTCATGGCGAACGGAACCCTCTATCTGTGCTCCACCCACCAGAAGCTGTTCGCGGTCGACGCGACGACCGGCAAGACGAAGTGGGTGTTCGACCCCCATCTCTCCGTCAATCCCGGTTTCCAGCATCTGACCTGCCGCGGCGTGACCTATCACGCCACGCCCGCGAGCGCACTGACGATTGACGGGCAACCCGCACCGAACGAGTGCGCGCACCGCATCTTCCTGCCGACCAATGACGGCCGCCTGTTCGCGATTAACGCCGATGACGGCTCGCGCTGCCCCAGTTTCGGCGCCAACGGCGAACTCAACCTGCGCGATGAGGGTATGCCCTTCACGCAGGCCGGCGGATGGGAGGGCACGTCCCCACCTGTCGTCACCGACAGGCTCGTCATCCAATCGGGCGCTGTGACGGATAACGGCTCGGTGCATGAACCTTCGGGCGTCACCCGAGCGTACGACCTCTACACCGGCAAGCTCGTCTGGGTCTTCGACACAGGCAATCCCGATCCGAACCAGATGCCGGGTCCGGACCACAAGTTCGTGGCGAACTCGCCGAACTCCTGGATCACCTCGTCCTACGACGCAGCGCTCAACCTGATCTACATCCCGACCGGCGTGCAGACCCCCGACGAATGGGGTGGTAACCGCGACCAGAATTCCGAACGCTACGCCTCCGGCATCCTCGCGCTCAACGCCGATACCGGCAAACTCGCGTGGTTCTACCAGACTGTTCATCACGATCTTTGGGACATGGACGTCCCCTCGCAGCCGAGTCTGGTCGATATCAAGCAGAAGGACGGGACCGTCATCCCCGCGATCTACGCACCGGGCAAGACGGGCAATGTCTTCGTTCTTGACCGCCGCACAGGAAAGCTGATCGTCCCCGCTGACGAACTGCCGGTCCCGCAAGGCGCCTCGCCCGGCGATCACGTCTCGCCGACGCAGCCTTTCTCCGACCTCTCGCTCCGCCCGAAGGCGCTCCTGACAGGCGCTGACATGTGGGGCGGCACAATGTTCGACCAGTTGGTCTGCCGGATCGCCTTCCATCAGTTGCGCTACGAGGGCACCTTCACGCCTCCCTCGACCCAGGGCACGCTGGTCTTTCCTGGCAATCTCGGGATTTTCGAATGGGGCGGCCTCGCCGTCGATCCGCAGCGCCAGATCGCGGTCGCCGACACCCTTTCGCTGCCGTTCGTTTCGCGCCTTGTGCCGCGTGGGCCGAACAATCCGCTCTGGCCGTCTCAAAACAACGCGGGCGGAACCGGAGGAGAGAGTGGCATCCAGCATAATTACGGCGCGCCATACGCCGTGGAACTCAACCCGTTCGTCAATCCGTTGCTGGCGAAGGTTGGCCTCAATATGCCCTGCCGTAATCCGCCGTGGGGCTATATGGTCGGCATCGACCTGACCACCAACAAGGTCGTCTGGAAACACCGCAACGGCACCATACAGAACAGCCTGTATGGAAGCTCGCTACCGATCACGCTCCCGCCGGTGAAGATTGGCGTGCCGGCGCTTGGCGGGCCGCTGGTCACCGCGGGCAACGTGGCGTTCCTAACGGGCTCGATGGACTACTACATCCGCGCCTACGACGTGACGACGGGCAAGGTGCTGTGGCAGCAATCGCTTCCCGCTGGCGGGCAGTCCACGCCCATGACGTATGCCGTGAACGGCAAGCAGTATGTCGTTTCCTATGTGGGCGGTCATGGTTCGTTTCCGACCAAGCTGGGCGATTATCTGATCGCGTGGTCTCTTCCCGAAGGGAAATAACAAGCCCACTGACGACGGGCCAAGCGGAGCAAACATGCTCCGCCACTCTCGGGCTTTGTGTCCGGTCCGGTGCTGTCCTTACTCATGAGGACAGCACCGGACGCCGGAAAGCCCATCATAAGATTTCCATCGGTTCGGAATATCGCTACGGCGCGTCGGGAGTTAGCAGCGTCGCCGAGCGCATAAATCTCGACGCCAATCCGCCGGAACGGGCCATTCGACCTGTGACGCTCGGTCGCAAGAACGCCCTTTTTTTCGGCAGCAAGGATGGCGCCAACCGGTGGGCAATCGTTGCGTCACTGATCGCAGCGGCCAAGCTTAATGGTATCGAGCCGTTTGCATGGCTGCGCGACTTAATGACACGCATGATCGACGGACACCCTGCAGCCCGGATCGGCGAGTTGCTCCCATTGCCCCAAATCGCCAGCAGCTGATTTGGGGGGGATTTTTGTCGGTCCGGTTCTGCGTTGCGGTATGTGGAGACCGGACGTTTGGTTCATGCTGTATTCTGCGCCGCGCGGATGCGATAGGCAATCCGTACAGCGCCCCAAACTCTTGGAGATAAGCGAATGTGCCGCACAGGAAACTGGTGCTAGCCTCAGGAGATGAAACAAGTCGATCTCTCCAAACTGGCCGCCATTCCCTACCTCGATCTCTCGAACCATCAGGGGCGGACACTCAGTTCGCTATGCTTCTATGATGGCGACTGGAAGATGTGGATCAGCGCCGGCGATCAGCTAATCCAGACACGCGCGTGGCCTGCCGAGTCATTTTATTTCGCGAGGGTGCCGGAGCGTCCGTCAGATATCAGCCTTCAGATCCTCAACTTCATAGCCCAACGGGCTTCCTTTCCGGAGTTGATGAAGGCGTTCGTCGGCTTTCAGGAAGATATCTTCAACGTATCTGCCTCACTGGCCAAGATGGGCTTTCTCCATGCGCACCGTGACACGATCAAGCACGGGATCGGGCGCATGGCCACAACTGAAGTTGAATACATATTGTCGGTATGCAGGAGCATGTTCGACCTTTTACAAGAGATGGTTGGCCACATTTGGAAGAGCATTCAGCTTTTTGATGCATCAATAAAGAAGAAGCCTCTGAAGGAGAGTTTCTCCGATATGATCTTGCTGTCAGGCAAACCGGCTAGCGCAATCCAAATCAGTGAACGGTTTGGACTTCCGGCTGCCTTGGCCGACGTTTATGTTGGACATTCGCAATTCTTCCTAAACCTCCGTCGGATTCGCGACAATATCGTTCACCGCGGCTCTCAGGTGCAGACAATATTCACTGGAGAGGGAGGCTTCTTAGTTTCTGGCAACTTACGGCCTTTCCCGGACTGGGACATTTGGCACGATGATGAGAGAGAACCAAACGGCTTGGTTCCAATTCTCCCGGCACTCGGTCTTGTCGTCCACCATACGCTGAAGGCTTGCGAGGAATTCTTTCATACACTGGAACAGGTAGTAGCGTTCCCCACTTCGTTGGTTCCAGGAATGACATTTTTCATGAGAGGATATTTCAACGACGACTTTGTATCGATCCTCCGAGATGCCGCGCAGAGAGAGACCGCCAGCCGAAACGCGCAAACTGGGTAGATGCATCATCTTTCCTAACTCGGCTAAACAGAGGGAGAAATGGCGCGGATGCCTGCTTATCGGTTGCACAGTTTTCACAGAGAACGACAAATATGCAGGCGAATCCTGCTATTAATCGTGCGATCTTCGGACGCTCACATGTTTGTTGGCGTTCACCAGGATCGCGCGGAAGCACACAAAAAAGCGCAGATCAGGCCGTGGGACGGTCCCGTAGCGGACAGACCACGAAGATCCATGTCACGCTTAGGCCGCCGGAAGGCTGTGGCTCTTTCTCTGACGTTCGGACAAAGGCTCAGCGCCACCGAAGCAGAGCCTTTGTTCGATGAAGCCGACCCCAAGACCTTGACCGCCGACAAGGCTCACGGCGCCGATCTATTCATTACAAATTTGGAGCCCGACAGGTCGCTCCGGTTGTTCCGCCAAGGACAAACCGGCGCAATCAACGGAAAAAACAGCTTTCCGCTTTGTAAAAGCAGAAACATTATCGAACGCTTCTTCGCCAGGTTGAGGCCGCGCACAGACGCTGCGACAAACTGCAATCGACCTTCCTTACTTTCGCTCAAGTCGCTGTCGTTAGCATAGAATTTAACGACCGACACCCCTTAGCCTCTACCTTGCTGAGGCTAACGCACTCTGATTGCGGCGAGGGCAACGACTGGCCTCGCAAGAGAGGTCAGCCGATATCCGCGCGCCAAGTCCTCGTGCTCTTAGTCAAGACGGGCGGACGGGCGAGCCACTGCGTCGACCAGATCCGCCAGCAGCGACATCATCCCGCGCCAGAAACCATAAAGCTCGATCTGATGCTGGCGATACAGCATGACGTGGCCCAGCCGCGCGGCCAGCCCCCTCATCCAGCCGCCACCGAAGACACCGCCGCCCGGCAGCGTGCCCCAGCCGTTGTAATCGCCCAACGCCACGATCGCGCCCTTGTTGCGAAACACGCACGACGGAACAGGCTTGCCTGAGCGGAGCAGCGCCGGGATATGCCGCGCCAGATGGTGCGCCTGCTGTCGTGCGACCTGCGCCGTGGGCGGCAGAGGCTCGTCCGCGATATAGGAGCAGTCGCCCATCGCAAAGATCCGCTCGTCGTCGATGGATTGCAGGTTTGGATGAACGACGATCTGCCCTGAACGACCGAGCGACAATCCGCCATATGCTTTGGTGACGTCGGGCGCCTTCACGCCCGCAGCCCACACCCGCAGCGTGGCGGGAACGTGGGTTCCGTCCTTGAGACTGAACCCTTCTGCGTCGGCGCCAGACACCATGGCGGAGGTGCGAACGGTCACGCCAATGCGTTCCAGCTCCTTTTGAGCCGCATCCGACACGCTTTCGGGGAAAGCCGGGACGATCCGCGGTCCGGCTTCCAGCAGCGTGATCCGCATTTTCGGCGGCGACGCGCCGAACGCGTGCAATTCGACAATTTCAATCGCCTTGTGCAGCTCCGCGGCAAGCTGCGTGCCCGTCGCGCCGCCGCCGACGATGGCGATATTAAGCTCGCTCCCCGTCGCATAGGCGCGAAGAAGCTCCATACGAAATTTTTCGTTGAACCCGTTCGCTTCGACAAGATTGTCGATGAACAGACAGTGCTCCGCCACGCCGGGCGTGCGGAAATCATTGGCGCAGCTGCCGATGGCGAAGATCAGCACATCGTACCCGATCGTGCGGCTCTCGAGAACCACCTGACCATCCGACGCCTGTAGCGGACCGAGCGTGATCTCACGCTTTTCCCTATCGAGACCGACCACGTCGCCCGGCCAGAATTCAAAGTTATGGGCGCTCGCCTGCCCCATAAAACTGATACGGTCGTTCTCGTTTGACGCCGTGCCCGCTGCAAAGCAATGCAGCATCGGCTTCCAAACGTGCGAAAAGCCGCGATCGATCAGCGTAATACGCGCTTCACCCTGTTTCCCGACCGTCGCGCCGAGCCGCGTCGCCAGAGCAAGCCCGGCGACTCCGCCGCCGACAATGACGATTCCGGTTTTCGACGACATCAGTTCCGATACCTCTTCGCTGTAGAAAACGCCCCCTTGCCGGGGGCTGGACCGGAGCGGGAAACGCCCCGGCCGACCCAATCAGAAGAAACCGAGCTTCTTCTCGCTGTAGCTGACCAGCAGGTTCTTGGTCTGCTGGTAGTGTTCAAGCACCATCTTGTGCGTTTCGCGGCCGATCCCGGATTTCTTGTATCCGCCGAACGCCGCGTGCGCGGGATAGACATGATAGCAGTTAACCCAGACGCGGCCAGCCTGAAGGCCCCGTCCCATGCGGTAACAAGTGTTGGCGTCGCGCGACCAGACGCCGGAGCCAAGGCCGAACTCTGTGTCGTTGGCGATGGCCAGCGCCTCCTCCTCCGTCCTGAACGTCGTCACCGCAAGAACAGGTCCGAAAATTTCTTCCTGGAAGATACGCATTTTATTGTTACCCCGGAACACGGTCGGCTGCACGTAGCATCCATCGTTGAAATCAGGGCCAAGATCCGGCGTCGCGCCTCCGGTGAGAAGCTCTGCGCCCTCTCCTTTGCCGATGCCGATATATTCGAGGATTTTCTGCTGCTGCATGGTGGAGTTCTGCGCCCCCATCATGGTCTCGGGATCGAGCGGGTTGCCCTGTCGGATCGCCTTCACACGCGGAAGGGCGCGTTCGATGAAGCGTTCGTAGATATCCTCATGCACCAGCGCACGGCTAGGGCAGGAGCAGATCTGCCCCTGATTAAGCGCGAACATGGTGAAGCCCTCGATCGCCTTGTCGAGATAGTCGTCGTCGTGGTCCATGATGTCGGCGAAGAAGATGTTCGGCGACTTGCCGCCCAGCTCCAGCGTAGCCGGGATCAGGTTTTCCGCAGCGGCGTGCGCGATCATCTTGCCCGTCGGCGTCGAGCCGGTGAAGGCGATCTTGGCGATGCGCTTGCTGTTGGACAGCGCGGCGCCGACGTCGCGGCCAAGGCCATTGACGATGTTCAGCGTTCCCGCCGGGAAAAGATCGCCGATCAGCTCCATAAGGACGAGAATGCTGGCGGGCGTGGTCTCGGCAGGCTTCATCACGATGCAGTTGCCCGCGGCGAGAGCCGGAGCCAGCTTCCACGAACCCATCAGGATCGGGAAATTCCACGGAATGATCTGACCGACGACGCCGAGAGGCTCATGGAAATGATAGGCCACCGTGTCTTCGGTGATCTCGCTCAGAGCGCCTTCCTGTGCGCGGATACAGCCTGCGAAATACCGGAAATGATCGATGGCGAGCGGAATGTCGGCCGCCAGCGTCTCGCGGATCGGCTTGCCGTTGTCCCAGCTTTCCGCGCGGGCCAGCAGGTCAAGATTGGCTTCCATCCGGTCTGCCGCCTTCAGCAGCGCGAGCGAACGTTCGGTGGCCGACATGCGCGACCACACCGGGAACGCCTTGTGTGCCGCATTGAGCGCGAGTTCGATGTCCTCAGCCGTGGACTGGGGGACTTCGCAGATGACCTTTCCGTTCACCGGCGAGGAGTTTTTCATGTACTCGCCCTTCACGGGCGCCTTCCACTCTCCGCCGATGAAATTCTCATACCGGGACTTGAAGGGTGGTTCCTGATTCACGGCCATATTGGCGCTCCGTGGTTCTGATCGAAGCCATTCCGGCAGGACGCCGGATCGAACAAACAGGACCATTTTGGTCTTGTTATCTATATACGTCGCTATATAGATAATTGACCCGTCGCAAGGGGGACCTTGATCACGCTGACGTGAAAAATGGCACTGAGTGCCATTTTGTGCGGAAATTCATAGACTTGCAATAAACGCAATCCTGATACGCAAATAACTCGACGTGGCGTCGCCCAGCGCCGCCCGAAGCCAAGCAGGCTCCCATACACATACCCGCTGCACTGGCGATGCGTCGCGCGAACCTGCCGACCGGGAACAACCTCTGCTACGGCGACCTGAATCGCGGATTTTGCGCAAGCTCATCGGCGAACCGGATCATTGCCGCGAGCGCCAGTTCCACGTCATCATCGCGAACAGATTCCGCCGGATTGTGGCTGATCCCGCCTGCGCAACGAATGAACAACATGGAGACCGGCGCGATCGCCGCGATGTTCATCGCGTCGTGCCCCGCCTGACTGACGATCAGAGGCGGCTCATAACCCGCGACATCCCGCACGGCGCCTGAAAGCGTTTCATTCAGCATCCGGTCACAGACGGCGCCCGCGAGTTGATGCCGCTCCTCCACCGCGTGACCGACGCGCCGCTCGGCGCAAATCGTGGCGGCGGCCGCGAAAATCTCCGACGCGGCCCGATCTCGGGTCTCACGCAATGCCGCACGCAGATCGAGGCTGAACGTCACGGCGCCGCTCACGATATTCGTCGCAGAGTTCTCGCCGGTCGAAAGCCAGCCCACGGTCGCCACCAGATCGACCGGCCCGCGTGCGGCGATCTCTTCAATGGCCAGCACTATAGCCGCCGACGCCGTCAATGCGTCCCGACGCTTGTGCATCGCCGTGCCGGCATGAGCCGCCATCCCTTCGACCGTGAAGTAATAGCGCGCCTGCGCGGCAATGCTGCTGACCACGCCGAGCGGCAATCCCGCCTCTTCGAGGGACGGCGCCTGCTCGATATGTGCTTCCAGGTAGGCCGCGACTTCCCCCGGAGCACGGTAAGCGTCCGCGAACCGATCCGGATCAACACCCCAGTCCGACAACGCGTTGACCAGAGACACGCCGCCGCGATCCGAAACCGCCAGGGCGTCGGGCGGCAACACGCCTGCCACCGAACGTGAACCGAGCATGTAAGAGGGAAAGCGCGACCCTTCCTCGTCCCCGAAACCGATTACCTCCAGCGCGAAGGGCAGTCTGCGCCCGGAACGATGGAACGCGTCCACCAGTTCGATGCCCAGCATGACGCCGAGCATTCCGTCATAGCTGCCGGCGTCCTTGACGCTGTCGACATGCGAGCCAAGCAGCAACGCGGGCGCCTCTGGCGTCACCCCTTCATATCGTCCCAGAATATTTCCGGCAGGGTCGAGAGAGACAGTCATTCCCGCCTCTTGCATCCAGCGGGTCGTGATCTCGCATGTCGCCTCATGCCCCGGACCGAGAAACGGCCTGAAGAGATGATCGCGCGTATCACTGAACGGCCAGCGACTGAGCAGATCGCACCGCGCGACCGCACGCGCTCCACCCGGGTCCATCGCCGTCGCTGCGGCAAGCGCGACCTCTGCGTGCCGCGTCATAGCCCGACGTCCGGTTGCGGGAACAGCCACGTCGGAGCAATGACCGAACGCGTTCGATCGGGCAGGAAATAGGACATGACCGCAAAGATGACGCGCCGTTTCAGGAAAAGCAATCGAGCGGCCTGCAGCAAGGGCTGTACGGTTTTCTCCGTCAATCGCAGCGGGCTCAGTTCTCGCGCGCGGTCAGCCAGGTCGCGTGTGTGACGCCGTTTTCCGTCTCCAGGAACTCTACCACTCGGTCCAGTTCCGCCGTCTCGACGACACTGCTGCTCAGGACAGCAGAAATTTCGACGCTTCCTTCCCCGCGATCCGACAGAGTCACGTCGGCGACCGGAAAGCGCGCCGCCTCCAGCCGGTCGACCAACAGGTCGCGCAGTAATCCGGCGTGCATCTGATCGGTCAGTAGACTGACGGAGTAAGTCGCCTCGGCGGATCGCCCTACGACCGGCACACGGTCGATCGCCTTGACCAATGGCCTCAGCAACGTGTTACCCGCGATGATGAACAGGGTGAGCAATCCGGCCTCGGCCACCAGATCGGCGCCAGCGCAGGCCCCTACGGCGGCGGAGCACCACAGCGTCGCCGCCGTGTTCAGACCGCGTATATTGGCCCCATCCTTCATGATGACGCCTGCGCCAAGAAAGCCCACGCCGGACACGACATAGGCTATCACGCGCACCGCGCCGTCATTGCCCGTCAGGCGCACGGCGAGATCGACGAAGGCGGCTGCGCCAAGCGCGACGAGAGCGTTAGTGCGTAGTCCTGCCGTCCGTTGTCGGTATTGCCGCTCCGCTCCGATCAGCGTCCCAAAAATGAACGCCGACAGGTAACTGGCGCAGGTGTCGAGAAAAGATTGGGGATCGAACGTGGCGATGAAATGCATCGGGCGCCTCTACCGCCTTGGCGAACGCCAGAGGGGCGATGCGCCGTCGCGTGAACGAGGCGAACCGTGACCAGAGGCGACGGCGGCGTCAAGCGACAAACACGTGTCACATGACACCGCGATGGACGGCCTCTGAGATGCGCGCCTTTACTCGTTCCTCAAGGCGGACGCTTCTTCCTCGCGCGTGCCGAACGGGGTTTCGCGCAATTCATCGCGCTCATTCATGCTGCCGCCTGGATCGCCAAGGTTGTCCTGCAGTCGCGCATCCTCGATCGGCCGCCCGTCCGGGCCTAGCGGAACAGCCGGATCGACAGGCTCCTGCCCCGCTTCCGGGTTTATCTCCATTCCAACAAGGTCACCCGCCGCCTCCAGATAGCCCTCCGGCCCGCAGGTCGGTTTTCCGTCAGCTTCCCACAACGCCTTCGCTCGCGCCTTGATCCGCGCCTGCCGTGCCGGCGACTCTTCCAGAGGATTTTGCATGTCGTTTCTCCCTTGCGACGCCGCCTTTCGGACGAGTGCGACCGAACGGACAAGCACGTTCAGAGAGTATAACGCATCAGGTGTCGATCCGCGCGCTCCTTTTGCTGCGCACTTCCTCTTGATAGATTACCGCACAAAAACGCTTCTGCGGGGTAGTTTGCGAGCCACGGTCAATTTGCCGAGTTCGAACTCGGTGCGCAAAGTGATGACCCTACCTGCGCGGCCGTTGATTACGGAGAGCGTTCAACGCATCTTCCGTTTTACCGATAGATACTCAAATCTTTCTCGTTCAGAACGGCCAAAACGAATTTCATCAGACGCTTTGGCGCTATAACATCAACGCCTAAGCGGCCGTCTGTAACTGCAATCACTTCATGCGGCCACGACGACCACCACCTGCTTTTCTTGTGCCTCCAGACGTTATTTTTTATTTCCTAAAAAAAACTTGCCCGACGCAAGGTCGTTTCGACAGCGCTGGCGTCAGTGCGCATAACTGCAATCCGGAGCGGGCGCGCTCGAAAGCACTGCACCCAAACCCCAACAAACGCCCCAACCAATTCGGGAAACACATACTCAGGACCACTGAGCATATATAGGAAAACACAAATAGCGAGCAAAAACCCGGCTACGGAAAGTGCTTCTGCAGCCCCGTAGATGGGAAATATCAAATCGCGAAAAACTCCATAACGGGATTTTATTTTGTATTCCCCTGCCTCAAACAAACTCTTTCTCCACCGAAAGATCCCTCTGGCTATCACTGCGCAGGAAGCGTCCACTCCATAAGAGCCCGTTCGATCGCCGCCCCGTTTTTATCCATCCAGGCCGACGCCTCATGATTAACGCCGGGGCTGACGCCGTAAAATCTATGGGAATAAATCGCCCCCATACCGCCGCTTTCGACCAGTTGAAGACGGGCGAAGGCAATTTCAAGCACGTTCACGTCAGATAACGCCGCTTCTGCGAAGTAAATGGCTGGCTTCTCGGCTTTCGCCTGAACAGCGTCAACTTTCAGGATTTTTCCGTTCTTCTGGTATAGCGCAACCGTGTTGTTGGCTATCTCCGCCATGCGATCTGCTGAATGTGCGTCCGGATACCGGACGATCGTCATCATCTCCAGCCACTTCTGCAGATCTTCCTGCCCTTGGGGCGTGAATTCTTGCTGATTTCCACCCTCCCACCGGAACAGGTAGTCGGATCCCCTGAATGTAAGGCGATCAGTCACCGCCCCGGCCCCCTTCGCTTCGACGCTCATTACTGGAAGCATGGCGCAAACCAGAGACGATCCGCAACACGTTTTAAGGAACTCCCCTCGGGAGATACGAGGCATCGGCTTGGTCATTGAATGATCGTCTTTCGAAGCTTTGCCTGCGCGATTACTGTCACGCAGTGGGTCACAGTCGTGTTCAGCAGGCTGACACGCGACATAATTACGATCATGACTGGCGCCTGACTGAGGTCAAGCATTTGTCCGCCTGAATGAATTCAGTCTATTCGACATAACGTCCGCAGCGTGGCCGAATACATGCATGGAGAGACTTTCGTGACCGAAAATATCAAGCCCGGCTCAATCGAAGACCGCGCCGTCGGCGCATTCGTGGGCCTCGCCATAGGCGACGCACTCGGAACGGCAGTCGAGTTCCAGCCCCGCGGGACCTTCGCACCAGTCACCGGGATGCGCGGCGGCGGCGCGTTTGGCCTCAACCCGGGAGAGTGGACCGACGACACATCCATGGCGCTCGCACTGGCTGACGCTTTGCTGGAGAACCCTGATCTGACCGATCCGGCCGGCGTCATGAACCGCTGGCTAAGATGGTACATATACGGCGACTACAGCCATAACGGGCGGTGCTTCGATATCGGGATTCAGACATCGGGCGTTCTGAGGAATTGGGAGACCGAAGGCCGCCTGCCCGCCCTTGATACAGACAACGCCGGCAATGGCGGAATCATGCGCCTCGCCCCTGCAGTTCTGGCGCATCTGGACGACAGGAGCGCCGCCATCGACACGGCGCGCCGACAGAGCGATATGACGCACCGCAACGCCTCATGCCGGGCGATCGCGGGCAAAATGGCGGCCATTTTATTCGACCTGATTCACGGGAGGACGGAGCCGGTCGCGCCGCCAGAGATTGCCGCCCGCGCAGAACGCGATGTGCAGTCGACCGGCTATGTCGTGCACACGTTCGAGGCGGCTCTATGGGCCTGCGCGCCCCAAGACGGATTTGCGGAGATCGTGTTGCGTGCCGTGAATCTTGGCGACGACGCCGACAGCGTCGGAGCCGTGGCGGGACAGATCGCCGGAGCCCGTTACGGCCTTAGCGCCATTCCCGCCGACTGGCTCGCCGACCTGGCGTGGCGCGACGATATCATCGACAAGGCGCGATCCTTGGTTCGGAACAGTCATAGGGGCGCAGGCGCCACCTCGTAATAAACGCGAGCCGACTGACGAAACGCCAGCGGCGGCGAACGCCGACCGGTCGCAGCTCTACCTGCCGCCATCGTTGATCTGCGTTCCCACCTTAGATTTTCTTGAAAATAATAATTACATCAATGAGTTAATAGAGAAGATCGAAGAGCGACTGCGCGCCGAAACAGATTACAACGGACACTCGGCCGCCATCTTCCCGACCATCCGTCACACCGCAACAATCACACCTTGATTACGCGCCCGGGACCTCAAGAAATTTCGGAGCAACTGTCCCGCCGCTTCCATCGTCTTTGAAACGCGCCAGCAACTCTGCGATCGCGTCATACAACGCGTCCGCATCTCCTTCGCGCAGGAACTGAACGTTCTTCGGCAGATCGGTCACGCCCCACCAATCGACGACGGTCATGCCCATGGTTAGCTCGCTTGCCGTCTCCACCTGCACATTGACCAGCCGCCCGCGATACAGATCCGGGCGCAGCAACCACAGAACGGTGTTCGGGTCATGCAGCGGGCCGCCGTCCGTGCCGTATTTCGTCGCCTCGAACCGCTTCTCGAAGCGCAGCCACCCCGCGACCACCGACCCCACGCGATTCCCGATCGCCTCGAACCGCGCCAGACGAGCGGCGGATGTGTGCAGGCTGTGCGTCAGGTCGAGCGGCGCCATCACAAGCTCGACGCCGGAACGCAGGACCATGTCCGCCGCATGCGGATCGACATACACGTTGAACTCGGCGGACGGCGTGATATTGCCGACCTCGGCGAAGGCGCCCGACATGGTCACGATACGCCGCAGCCGTGTCCTGAGCGCAGGCTCGCGCGCGAGCGCCAGAGCGACGTTCGTCAGCGGACCTATGGCGCAGATGGTCACCTCGCCCGGCTCGTTCTCCATCACCATACGAATAATGAAATCGACCGCATGGCCGGGCGACGGCGCGCGACTGGGCAGCGGCAGGTCCGCGCCTTCGAATCCGGTACGCCCATGGACATGGGTTGCGTCCACTCTCTCGCGTAGCAGCGCTCGCTCCGCGCCCGCGTGGACGGGCACGTCCGGCCGTCCGGCGAGGTCGAGAGCCTTGAGGGCGTTCTCCGTCGCCTGCGCCACGCCGACGTTGCCCGCGACCGTGGTGACGCCCAACAGTTCGATCTCAGGGCTGGCGAGCGCCAGCAGAATCGTCAGCGCGTCGTCCTGACCGGGATCGGTGTCGATGATGATCTTCGTGGCCATGGTCGCCTCCGTTGTGCCGTTGGGCGTTGGGCGTTGGGCGTTGGGCGTTGGGCGTTGGGCGTTGG
>NZ_JOPL01000024.1 GCF_002153745.1 Acetobacter sp. DsW_063
CACAACCTCTCGCTCAATTCAATACATTAATAGGTCCTGAACCTAGTGTTGCCGTGTCGGGTAGTGCGTTGCGGGCGTCTGTTGTACGCTATGGTCGGTTTATTGTCTGCGCCCCCTCTCCCCCCTCTCTGACAGCGCGACACCCGGGGAGTGGGAGCTTCCTTCGCTTGGCGTGATCACAGTCCTGCCTTTTGGGGTGAGAACCCCTTATCTCATCCCCCGTCGCATTTCGCTGCGTTGCGCTGTATGACGACGGCATCCGCTTTACCGTCCGTCTGACGGCACGAGCGCAGGGAGGGAGCCCTTACGCATGTCCGATTGTCTGTTCCACCGCTACCGCGCGCATGTCCTCGACGTGCTGCGACGCGTCGCGCCCGAGGTGGGCGATGACGTCCTCGCCCGCGTGGAACTGACGCCGACGCGCGATCCCGCGCACGGGGACATGGCGACCAACGCGGCGCTTCTGGCCGCAAAGGCCGCGCGCCGTAAACCAGCGGATATCGCGAAAGACCTGGCTGCTGCGTTGGCCGAGGTCGATGGAGTGGCGCGAGCAGAGGCCGCCGGGCCGGGCTTCGTGAATCTGACGCTGGACCATGCCGTGCTGCAGAGCGTCGTGCCGTCCGTACTGCGCGCGGGCGAAGGTTTCGGCGATTCCCGCGTTGGCGGTGGAGAGCGGGTGAACGTCGAATACGTCTCCTGCAATCCGACGGGGCCGATTCATGTTGGTCATTGCCGTGGCGCCGTGGTTGGCGACGCGCTGGCGAACCTGCTGCGTAAGGCGGGCTACGCCGTCACCAAGGAATTTTACATCAACGACGCCGGCGCGCAGGTCGCCGCGTTGGCCTGGGCTGCTTACTGGCGGTACCTGGAGGTCATCGGAACAACGATGACTGAAGAGGAATATGACGCCGTAGTCCCCGGCGGCCTGCAATATCGCGGCGACTATCTGATCCCCATTGGCCAGGCTCTGGCGGAGGCGCACGGGACCAGTCTTGCGGAAGATGGCGCGCGTCCTGCCGCGCCGGAGCGCTGGTTCGATCTGGTGAAGGCCTTCGCCATCGCCCAGATGATGGCCGGAATTCGCGAAGATCTTGAGCTTCTTGGCGTGCGCCACGACGTCTTCACGTCCGAAGCCAAGGTGCTGGCGGACGGGGTGACCGATCGCGCGATCGGCGTTTTGGAAACGAAGGGTCTGCTCTACGAAGGCGTGCTGGAGCCGCCGAAGGGCAAGTTGCCGGACGATTGGGAGGCGCGGCCGCAGACGCTTTTCCGTTCAACGGATTATGGCGACGACGTGGATCGCCCGCTACGCAAGTCGGACGGATCGAACACGTATTTCGCCAATGATATCGGCTACCATCTCGACAAGGTGGAGCGCGGCGACGCGACGCTGATCGACGTGCTCGGTGCGGATCACGGCGGCTATGTCAGCCGTATGAAGGCCGCCGTCAGCGCGTTGACCGACCGGCGCGTGGCGCTTGACGTGCTGCTCTGCCAGATCGTGCACATCGTGCGCGACGGGCAGCCGGTGAAGATGTCCAAGCGCGCCGGAACCTTCGTGACGCTGCGTGATCTTCTGGAGGAGGTCGGCCGCGACGCGGTGCGCTTCACAATGCTGACGCGCAAGAGCGACGCACAGATGGAGTTCGATCTGGACGCGGTCGTCGCACAGACGCGCGACAATCCGGTTTTCTACGTTCAATACGCGCACGCCCGTTGCCGCTCTGTCCTGCGTTCGGCGGAAGAGATGCTGGGGACGGAGGCAGTGACGCCTGTGGCGCTTGAGGCCGCTGACCTCGCCAGCCTGACGGCGGACGCCGAGATCGCCCTGATCCGTCGCATCGCAAGCTGGCCTCGTACGGTAGAGGGCGCTGCGCAGGCGCACGAACCGCACCGTATAGCGTTCTATCTTGGCGACCTTGCCGCCGACTTCCACACGTTGTGGAATCGTGGGCGCGACGACGCGGCGCTGCGGTTCCTGCAGGCGGACGAGCCGGAGGCGACGCGCGCCCGCCTGGCTCTGGTCGCGGCGACCGCGATGGCGATTCGCTCGGGGCTGGCAGTTTTGGGCGTCGAACCGGTGGAGGAGATGCGATGACAGACCGCGACGACACGCCGCCAGATCCGCACGAAGATCGGCTGAACCGTGCGCGCGAGCGCATGGCGACCGATTACGAGGACGCGCCGCCGCCGCGCCGATCTGGCGGCAAGCTGGCGCTGGGCGCGTTGCTGGCGGGCGACGCGAACACACGTCGCCTGACCTACGGCGTCGCCGGGTTAGGCGGGCTGCTGGTGCTTGGCATCGGCGGTTGGTCCCTGCTGGGTCATCATCAGGGGGGCATTCCTGTTCTTGGCCCGCCGCCGGGACCGGTGCGTGAAAAGCCAGCAGATCCGGGCGGCATGCAACTCGATGGCGTGATGGCGCCTGCCGAAACGCCTGAGGGCGCCACCCACCTGGCGCCGGGGCCGGAGCAGCCGGACCCGGCGGCGCTGGCCGCACGTTATGGAGGGAAGGCTGCGGCTTCTGAAGAGCCGCCCGCCGCCGCTCCTCCTGCGCCAGCGCCCGCTCCGGACGCTGCTTCGGCTCCGGCGAAGGACACCCCGTCGCAGGACGCGCCAAAGGCGACCGAAGCATCGCCGTCGCCGTCGCCTACGCCTGCTGCGCCTCCTTCGGCCGTAACCGCCAAACCGTTGCCGGATACGGCGACGACGCAAACGAGCCACGCCGATCAAGCTGACGCACCGCCGGTCCAGTCGAAAGCGCCGCCCGAGCAGACCGCCAAGCCGGTTGCAAGCGGACCATACGGCGTGCAACTGGCCGCGCTCGATTCCGAAGCGAACGCCCGCAAGGAGTGGGATCGTGCAAGAGCGACCGCGCCCGACCTGTTCGCCGGTCATGCGCCCGAGATCGAGAAGGTGACCAACAAGACCGCGATCTTCTTCCGCCTGCGGATGCGTGGCTTCGATAGCATGGCCGCAGCTCAGTCCTTCTGCGAGAAGCTGCGCGAACATGGACATGCCTGCAACCCGATCCGCCCCTGAGGACATGGCCTCAGACAGGGTGAGGGCAGATGGCGGGGTGCGCGGCAACGATGCGGCGGCGGGGGTCGTGACGGATTCCGCCGCGCCGCCACTTGCTGAGGCTGCCGGGGACGGGGTTGAGGCGCTCCCGCGCTCCCCGGTGCTGCGACTGGAAGGGTTTGAGGGACCGCTGGACCTGCTGCTCGATCTGGCGCGGGCGCAGAAGGTCGACCTCGCCCGGATTTCGATCCTGCAACTGGTCGAGCAGTATCTGGCGGTCGTCGAATCCGCGCGCTCCATTCGCCTTGAACTGGCGGCGGATTGGCTGGTGATGGCGGCCTGGCTTGCGTGGCTCAAGTCACGTCTGCTGCTGCCGCCGGAGGACGGCCCTGATGAGGAGGCGGAGGACGCGGCCGAATTGCTTGCGGTGCGGCTAGAGGAACTGGCTCGCATCGGAGCCGCCGCAAGCTGGCTGGCGGAACGGCCGCAACTCGGCCGAGACGTGTTCGCGCGCGGCGAGGCAGAATCCCTGATTGAGATTGATCGATCAGGACTCGCGCTTGACGTGCCGCAGCTGATGCGGGCGTACCTCGCCGCGATCCGTCGGTCCTCCCGCACCCGGGTTTATACGCCGCGTGCGATCCGCTTCTGGACGGTGCAGGACGCGCTTTCCAGGCTGAAGCGCCTGTTGGGCGACACCCCGCCGGGCTGGAGCTCGCTCGACGCCTATCTTCCTGATCTGCCCGCCTCGGGCAATGAAATCGAGAGCATGAGAATACGTCGGGCGGCCATGGCCGGAACCCTGATCGCCGGACTTGAGCTGGCCAAAAGCGGGACGCTGGAACTGCGTCAGGACGAAGCTTTCGGGCGAATCATGTTGCGTCCGCAGGAGAGCGGAGCGTGAGCGGGGCAGGCGACGCCATGGGCGAGGACGTTGCACCTCGTGATGACGCCGAGCATGAAGCCGAAACAGGCGCGGCAGGGGTTCCGGCGGCAGACGGGTCCGGCATGGATGCGTCTGGGGGCGAAGCGCTCGAAACTGGCATGAGGCAATCTGACGCGCCACAAGCGAATGCAGCAGGAACCGACGCGCTGACGGACGAAAATTCAGACGTCACGATGTCAGTAGCTGGAGCCAGTGACTCTGAGAACGCTCATACAGACGGTTTTGCATATGAGGCAGGCGAACCCGAAGCTGCCGAAGGTCAGACGGCTGATACGCTGCCCGCAGAACCTCCCCCGCCGCCCAGCGAGCAGGTGATCCGAGCGGTGGAGGCGCTGATCTTCGCCAGCACGGAGCCGGTCAGCGCCCGGACGATTCTCGGTCTTCTGGAAAGCCGCGCCATGATTCCGGAAGCGGTGCAGGACGTCGGCGCCTATGTGCGCGAAACCCTCGTCGCGCTTGTGGCGCGCTATGACGGGCGAGGGGTGGCTCCGGCTGAAGTCGCCGGCGGCTGGCAGTTTCGTACCGCCCCGGATCTGGCCCCTATGCTCACCAAAGTGCTCGCCAAGCCGCGCCGATTGCAGCGCGGCACGATGGAGACGCTGGCGATCATCGCCTATCACCAACCCTGCACCCGGGCGGAAATCGAGGAAATTCGCGGTGTCAGCCTGGGACAGACCGTACTCGACACATTGATCGAGGAGTCCCTGATCGCGCCGCGCGGGCGGAAGGAAGTGCCGGGACGACCGGTATTGTGGGGCACGACCGCCGATTTCTTGCGGCATTTCGGACTGACCAGCCTGACGGCGCTGCCGCGCCGTGAGGAACTTCTTGGCGACATGCCGAGCTCGCCGCGTCTGCCCGTCACACATAACGCACAGCAGAACTCCGCCGATCTGCTGACGCACGGGACGGAAAGCTCCGAAGAGTCGTCTTCTCCGGAGGAGGAGGACATGGGTGGGCGCTCCGTGCCCGATGACGATACGCGCGAGCCATCAGAGGGAGACGCAAGCGCATCGGAGGCTCTGTCTGGCGACGAGGACTGATGCTTCATCCGCCGCCGGTGGTTTCCACATCGCTGCGGTCAGGGTAAGCGTGATCCGAATTCCCGCTTGCCCGTATGGGTGGGCTGGACGATGGCAGGTCGCGCGATGACCTGTCGTCTTCATGGTATGCGCGAGACCCCTCGCGCGCTGGTAGATCATGTCGCCGCGTCGCGGGCGGCTGTTCGCGTGGGCGGTGACGATGTTTGATTTCGCATGGTCGGAATTCGCCCTGATCGGGATGGTCGCCCTGTTGGTGATCGGCCCGAAGGATATGCCGACCGCCATTCGCGCCGTCGCACGTATGGTGCGAAAGGCGCGTGGCCTCGCCACCGAATTCCAGAGCCATGTTGATGAAATGGTGCGAGAGGCCGACCTGGGCGAAGTGCGCGATCACGTGCGTGACCTGCGCAATCTTGACGTGCGCGGACGGGTCATGCGTGCGGTCGATGGCGACGGCAAGATCCGCCGCGCGTTTGACGATCCGCTCGCGCGTTCAAGCTTGCTGACGGGGCCGGAGAACAGTCGCTCAGCACTGGCTTTCGAGGCGCCGTCGCCTGCTGCGGCGCCCCCTGGCGGGATCGCGCCACCTTTGCTGCCGCCAGCGATGGAGATCGGCGCCCCGGTGGCGCCGCCCGAGCTTGAGATGACGACCGTTCCGGACGAACGCCCGAAACCGCCGCCAGCAGTGTTGCCACCGTCCATCGCGCGCCGTGTGATGGCTGAGCGTCGCCGTCTGGCCGCGCCGTCGATCCTGCCGCCGATCCGCGTTCTGCATGGGACGCATCGTGTGGCTCCGTTCGCGGCGTCGGCCGCACAGACAAAAAAGAGCGCCGACCATACGGCCATCGGGGAGGACGGGCTCTGAAACAGGACGCCATCAATGATGAGCCCATGCCGCTGCTCGATCATCTGCTCGAACTGCGGCGCCGGTTGCTCTGGTCCGCCGTCAGCTTCGGCCTGTGCTTCGCGCTGTGCTACCACTACGCGGGCGACATCTATCTGTTTCTTGCGCGGCCGCTTGGCGAGATCATGCGGCAGAAGGGCGAGCAGCCGCATCTGATCTACACGGCGCTGTACGAAGCGTTCTTCACCTACATCAAGGTCGCGGCCTTCGGCGCCGCGTTCCTCTCCTTCCCGGTCGTGGCGATACAGGCGTGGATCTTCATCGCGCCGGGCCTCTATCGCTCGGAGAAGCGCGCCTTCGCGCCGTTCCTGATCGCAACGCCGATCCTGTTCCTGCTCGGCGCGGCGCTGGCCTATTACTTCATCTTCCCGGTGGCTTGGCGCTTCTTCCTGTCGTTCCAGACTTCCGGCGGCGATGACGGGTTGCAGATTCAGCTTCAGGCCAAGGTGTCGGAATATCTGGCGCTGGTCATGAAACTGATCATGGCGTTCGGCGTCGCCTTCGAACTGCCTGTGGTGCTGACGTTGCTGGCCCGCGCCGGGATCGTCACCTCCGCGCAGTTGAAGAAATTCCGCCGCTACGCGATCGTCGGCGCCTTCGTCGCGGCGGCGATCCTGACGCCGCCCGACGTGATCACGCAGACCGGCCTCGCCGTGCCGCTGATCATCCTCTACGAGATTTCCATCATCTCGGCCCGCCTCGTGGAGCCACGGAGCGAGCCGACACCGACAGACCAAGAGGCTTCCTGATGCACGACCTTCGCGCGCTGCGCGCCGATCCCGCCGGATTCGACGCCGATCTTGCCCGCCGTGGACTGGAACCAGTATCCTCCTCGATCCTCGCCCTCGACGAGGAGCGTCGGGCCGCCCAGACTGCGTTGCAGGAGAAGCAGACGCGCCGCAACGCGCTGTCCAGGGAGATCGGCGCCATCCGCCGTAACAAGGGCGACAGCGCGGCGCTGGAGGCCGAGGCGATTTCCCTGCGCACGGAGATGGAGGGGCTGGATGCGCGCGCTCAGGAGCTGGACGTGGAGACGCACGATCGCCTCGCCGTGCTGCCCAACCGGCTGGACGCCAGCGTGCCGGCAGGCGCGGACGAGACTGCGAATGTCGTGGTTCATGAACGCGGCGCCGTGCGGAACTTCGCCTTCACGCCGAAGCAGCACTTCGAACTCGGCGAGGCGATGCAGCAGGACGGTTACGCGCAGATGGACTTCGCCACAGGCGCGCGTCTGTCCGGCGCGCGCTTCGTCATGCTGCGCGGCGGGATCGCGCGTCTGGAGCGCGCGCTGGGCCAGTTCATGCTCGACCTGCATGTGACCGAGCACGGCTACAGCGAAACCCATGTGCCGGTTCTGGTGAACGAACCCGCCATGTACGGCACCGACAAGCTGCCGAAATTCGCGGATCAGTCTTTCGTTACGACCGACGGCCGCTGGCTGGTGCCGACCGCTGAGGTGCCGCTGACGGCCTCTGTCATGGGCGAGATGGTGGACGCAGCGCAACTGCCGATCCGCCTGAGCGCGCTGTCGCTCTGCTTCCGTTCTGAAGCAGGCGCGTCCGGTCGCGACGTGCGCGGGATGCTGCGCCAGCACCAGTTCGAGAAGGTCGAAATGGTGTCGATCACCACGCCGGAGGAGAGCGACGCCGAGCATGAGCGCATGACGCGCTGCGCCGAGCGCGTGCTGGAACTGCTGGAAATTCCGTTTAGACGCCTGCTGCTCTGCGCGGGCGACACAGGCTTCGGCGCCGCGAAGACATACGACCTTGAGGCATGGTTGCCGGGCCAGCAGGCGTGGCGCGAAATCTCCTCCTGCTCCAATACGCGCGATTTTCAGGCGCGGCGGATGAACGCGCGTTATCGCCCCGGCGAGGGTGCGCCGGTGTTTGTGCACACGTTGAACGGGTCGGGCCTTGCGGTTGGGCGCACACTCATTGCGGTGATGGAGAACTGGCAGGAAGAGGATGGCAGCGTTACTGTGCCGCCTGTGCTGCGGACGTACATGGGGGGCGTGGAGCGCTTGGGATAGTTGGTTTGCGGGAAAGTGTGACCGGGGGCTTTGCCCCCGAGCCCCCACCCAAGGCCGGGGCCTTTGGGAACCGATTAATAAATAAACAACTTATTTCAAAAACATCTCTACTTATATATTTTTCTCATGAATTATTTTACAATATTAATATAGTAACTTGAAAGTATTTCTCCGCTTGCGTGAGCGATTATGCTCCAACGGCCGCTCATGGTTGGCGACACGATCATATCGATGATCCACATGCTGTTTTCAAGTGGAAAAAAATCAGGGTGAATTTCGACAATTTTTCTAGATTTTTCCTGTCTGTTCGAATCGAAGATACTCACAAAAAACCCACGAGGTTTATGGTCTTCGATGCTGGTCCATTCCATGGCGACTACAATTTTCCACGCGCCCGAAATTGGCGTTTCAGGTGCATAAAATGTTCTCCAACCGCCACCGAGTATGAACAGACACCCATTTTGAATTTCACAAGAATTCACGGGCATAAGAGTTGTTATGCGAAAAATTTTTGACGCTTCGTTTGGAGTGATTTCACTCGTACTTTCTGGCATTTTTTTACCGTCGCCACCGCGAGCCTCTATTTCTTTTATGACATCCCCATTTTCTCGATAAGCTCTGAAGATTGTTGATTCGCCGGGCGCGCCAAACTCTCCGCCCTTGCCCACAATAATTTCAAAATTTGAGGTTCCAGACTCACGTAATGACTTGCAATCAAGCATTACTTCGACGGTTTCTCCTCCGTGCCCACCGTCTCCGCCTCTCAAGTTGTCCCCTTGTGCGCCTTGTCCGTCGCCACCCGCTCCAGGAAAGAAGAGGGATCCGTCAGAATTTTGAATTGGCAGGGAGATTCTGCGATTTTCCGAAAATTTTTCGATGGGCAGAGTGTGGGGGCCTGTCACGACTCTATAATCGCCTCCATCTCCGCCTCGCCCGCCAATTGAATTTGGCCCTATAGCTCCCCCGCCACCTCCACCGGCTCCCCATCCGGCACCGCCCTTACCGCCAAGGTTCAGGTTGGAGTTTTGCAGATTAAGAGTTGAAGATTGAGCGGAACTATCAATAGCCTCCTGCGCCATCGCCTCGTTCAACATCCACCCTTGTCTTATCTTATCGAAAGTCTCGATTTGTTTTGTTTTCCAATCACGTAATATTTGGGCTGAGTAGTTCGAAACAGTTGCGGCAACGTCAATGACGTCAGCATGTTCGATACACATAAGAATAAGATTAGAGTCCGAGCGATTTTGTTCTGGCGTCTGTTGGGGATCCCATCGGGGTCCTCCTTCGCAGCGTGCATGGATATGGCAGATGCGTGAGGCTAAGGTGCGCTCACTTGATTGCTCATCTATTCGGTAGAGCGGCCGTTTACAGCCGTCGTATCCGCAACTGAAAGCGTGTGCGTATAGGCGCTTTATGGTAGCGACAGTCGGCATTGGATGTTCAATGGCGATTTTCATAACGTTATCTCTAAGTATTGTATAAATATTCAGAGATAAATTTTTTTATTATGTCAAATTAAAATTATATACGTAATTCTGTATGTAATATTTAAAATGCAGACCTTGTTTTTATAATTTTTTCTTCAATTAAATAAAATATTTGGTTGTCAACTGAATAGGGTCGAGGGGCTAAGGCCCCTCGCGGGCACGGGCAGAGCCCGCCACCCTTCTTCACGCTGGAATGAACCTCCGACCCCTCAGGCTGGCAGCGCCTCCGGCTCACTGCGCGCCCGCTTCACCAGCAGCTTGTTCAGCCCATGGACATACGCGCGGACGGCGGAGACCACCGTGTCGGCGTCGGCCCCCTGTCCATCGACCATCTTGCCGTCCTCTTCCAGACGCACCGTCGTGCGGGCCTGCGCGTCCGTGCCTTCGGTGACGGCGCCGACGGAATACAAGGCCAGACGCGCCTCATGCGGAAACGCGCTCCGGATGGCGTTGAAAGCGGCGTCGACGGGGCCATTGCCAGTGGCGGTTGCTTCCACCAGCTCGCCGTCGATTTCCAGCTCCAGCGTGGCTTCCGCCGGGCGGCGCGAGCCGGCAGAGACGTCCAGCGCCAGAAAGCGGATGCGGGCGTGGTCGCGGACCTCGTCGTCGACCAGAGCGACAATGTCGTCGTCGTAGACGACCTTCTTGCGGTCAGCCAGATCCTTGAAGCGTTCGAACGCGTCGTTCAGCTGGTTGTCGCCAATGGTGTAGCCCAGCGCCGTCAGCTTGTCGCGGAACGCGGCGCGGCCAGAATGCTTGCCCAGCACCAGCGAAGATTTGGACCAGCCGACGCTCTCCGGCGTCATGATCTCATACGTCGCGGCGTTTTTCAGCACGCCGTCCTGATGGATGCCGCTCTCATGCGCGAAGGCGTTGCGGCCGACGATGGCCTTGTTCGGCTGCACGTCGAAGCCGGTGATGGTCGACAGCATGCGCGACACCTTCAGCAGCTTCTCGCTCTGCACGCCGTTGGTGTAGGGCAGCTGGTCCTGACGCGTGCGCAGCGCCATGACGATTTCTTCCAGCGCCGCGTTACCCGCGCGCTCGCCAATGCCGTTGATGGTGCATTCGATCTGCCGCGCGCCGCCGCGCAGGGAGGCCAGCGTGTTGGCGACGGCCAGACCCAGATCGTTGTGGTTATGGGCGGAGAAGATCACCGTGTCGGCGCCGGGCACGCGCTCTTTCAGCATGCAGAAGATACGCTCCATGTCTTCAGGCGTGGCGTAGCCGACGGTGTCGGGGATGTTGATGGTCGTGGCGCCCGCCTTGATCGCGGCTTCGACGCAGCGGCACAGGAAGTCCGGCTCGGTGCGCGACCCGTCTTCGGCCGACCATTCGACGTCGGCAGTGAAGTTGCGGGCGGCGACGTTGCCTGCGGTGATGATCTCCAGAACCGTCTCCGGCTCCATCCGCAGCTTGTATTTCATGTGCAGCGGGGAGGTGGAGATGAAGTTGTGGATGCGTCCGCGCTCGGCGCCGGCGATTGCCTGCCCTGCGGCGGTGATGTCGTTCTTGCCTCCGGAACGGGCCAGCGCGCAGACGACCGACCCGCGCACGACGCGGGCGATTTCACTGACGGATTCGAAGTCGCCCTTCGACGCCACGGGGAAGCCCGCCTCGATGACGTCTGCGCCGAGGTCGGCCAGCGCCTGCGCCATGCGCAGCTTCTCGTCCAGATTCATCGAGAAGCCGGGGGACTGCTCTCCGTCACGCAGGGTGGTGTCGAAGATGATGACCCGGTTGTCGTCGATGCGGCCGAAGGAAGGATGATCGATAGCCATGATAACCTCGGTATGGTCTGCGCCGTCTTAACGGCTTGCGCGTTGTCCCGGTTCCGGCGTCGAAATGACGAACGGAACGCTGATGCTGTCTTCGAACCCCTGGGCGCGCCGACGTCCCGTCGGCCCGATCGCTCAGGGGCGGATAAGTCGAAGGAGAAGCTGGGGAAGCTGACCGAGGGCGTGGACGCGCGTCATCGGCGCGCTGTGGCGCGGCATCGAATCAGAAAGGACGCGGGTCGGAACCATGCGGGGCAAGATACAGGACCGCATCGCTGACGCAAGGAAAATTCTCGCGTGGGGCGGGCCTGAAAACCGGGAAACAGTCCCCGCCGCGCAGCCAGTCTCGCGCGCGGCGGGGACGGGGGCTTCAGAGCGCGCCCTGAACCCAGGCCTTGAGCTGGCTCTTGGGCAATGCGCCGACCTTGGTTTCGACCGGCTTGCCGTCCTTGAACAGGATCAGCGTCGGGATGCCGCGCACGCCGAAATTGTTCGGGGTGACGGGGTTGTCGTCGATGTTGACCTTGGCGACGGTCAGCTTGCCCTTCAGTTCAGCGCCGATTTCATCGAGCGCCGGGGCGATCATCTTGCAGGGCCCGCACCACTCCGCCCAGAAGTCGACAAGGACCGGGCCCTCGGCCTTGAGGACGTCGGTTTCGAAGGTGCTGTCGCTGACTGCGACGGTGTTCTCGCTCATGTTGGCGCTCCAGTTGTGTCCCCGAACACTTGGGGTGAGACGCGTCGGGGTCAAGTCCCCCGCTGCTTCGTGCTCTTTCATGTGGCGAGGGGTAGCCGGAAAGTAAAAAAATGTATCGCGGTAAAAATACGATGCGCGCTAGAAATGATGCGCATCGTCACGACAACGCGACGCCGTTTCGAGCGCCCTGCTTTGGTATCTGATCGTCAGATCCGGGGCGTCGGACCGCCAGGGAGCATCGCCCCGAATGTTGGCACTGATACGTAAAAGTCTGACTGGAAAGGGGGGCGCGTTGCGATTGGCTGCGGTGGTCGCGGCCCCTGCGGCTGTCGCGGCGGCGTTCGTCGCGACAGCGGGGTGGCTGTCTCCCGACCGCCTTACCCCGGCGACGTTCATGCGTGATTTTCACGCGGTAGATGGGGCGCATCCGGGTTTCAGGCGCAATCATGCAAAAGGCGTATGTGTGTCCGGCTGGTTCGACGGGTCTGGCGCCGCGACACCTCTGTCGCGCGCGGCGCTGTTCGGAAAGGAGCGTTCGCAGGTCGTCGGACGTTTCGCCCTAGCGGGCGGCGCGCCGAACCAGCCAGACGCGCCGGGTAAGGTACGAAGCATGGCGTTGCAGCTCATACCGACGAATGGCGCCGAATGGCGCATGGGCATCAACGACATCCCGGTCTTTCTCGTCAGGAATGCGGCGGATTTCAGCGACTTTACGCTGGCCACGGCGCCTGTTCCCGGAACAGGGAAACCCGATCCGGCCCGTATGAGCGCATTTTTGGACAAGCATCCCGAAACCAAAAACGCGCTGGGTCTTCTCAAGGCGCGCGCGCTGACGTCCGGCTTCGCTAACGACACGTATAACAGCCTCGACGCCTTTCTCTTCGTGAACGCTGAGGGGGTTGCGACGCCAGTGCGGTGGGCGATGGTCCCGGAGCAGACGGTGGAGCCGCCTGCGGCCGGAGAGGGTGGGCAGGATTACTTGTTCGACGATCTTCTGAAAGCGCTGGCGCAGGGGCAGCTTCGCTGGCGCCTGATGGTGACGGTCGGCGAACCGGGCGATCCAACGGCCGACCCGACCGCCGCCTGGCCAGAGCAGAGACGCAAGATCGACGCGGGGACGTTGACGCTCACGAAGGCGGAGAGCGAGGACGGCGGCCCATGCACGGGCATAACCTTTGACCCGCTGATTTTACCGGAGGGCGTCGCTCCGTCCGACGATCCGATTCCGGCCGCACGTTCGGCTGTTTATTCCCGCTCCTTCACCCTGCGCTCCGGCGAAACCAAGCCGCCCAGCGAGATTACACCCGCCGCCGTTCGCTCCGGAGGACAATAATGCGCAGTGTCGAGAGTTTTCCGATTTCCGCGCGAGTGCTGCACTGGCTCATGGCGGCGATGATTTTGGCGATGCTGTTCATCGGCGTTTTTATGGCGGCGGCCGTCGGTCCGGCCTATCACACGCTTGTCGATCTGCATCGGCCTTTGGGAATAGCAATCCTGCTGCTGGCGCTCGTCCGGCTTGCCAATCGGTTCCTGTTTCGTGCGCCTACGTTGCCTGACACGTTGCCGCCTGCGCTCAAACTCGCCGCGCGAGCGTCCCATGTCGCGCTTTACGCCCTGATGATCGCGCAGCCTTTGGTGGGGTGGGGAATGCTTTCGGCCGGCGCATATCCGGTGACGATGTGGGGCGGCGCGTCTTTGCCGCCTATCTTGCCCCACGACACGGCGTTGTTTGCAACGCTGCGCCATCTCCACTCGTGGCTCGCTTTTTCACTATTCGCCGTCGTGCTCGCTCATCTTGGGGCCGCGCTGCTGCACGGTCTGGTGCTGCGGGATGACGTGTTCCCGAGCATGACGGCCCGGCGCGGTGGAAAGAAATAACGTCAGAGCAGGGGGTGTACGCGCGCGAAACTGGCTCCGGACTCACGTCGAGGCGATGATGCTGTGCAGAGGTAGGGCGACCCCGCGTCGGCGGGAAGCGAGGCGTCGTTGGCGACGCCAAGCAACAGGCGCACCCGCCGTGTCTCGGCGTCGCTGGCCAGAGCGTAAAAAATGGCGCGGGACTTCCGCCGAGCCACGATCACTCCGGCGCGTCGCAGGGTTGCGAGTTGCTGGCTGAGCGTGGGTTGCGTGACGCCGGTTTGGCTCTCGATATCGCTGACCGCGCGCTCGCCGCGCAGTAGCGTATCGAGGATCAGCAGGCGTTGGGGTTGCGTATATACTTTCAGAAATTCAGAAAGTGTTCGCGCGCTTTCGGGGGTCAAGGTGCTCATGAAGCGGAAGCCTCTTGAAGAAACCACCGAGGGCCCAGTCGTGCGACGTCTCGCTGCTTCTCCGGAGGTGGCGCTATGGGCGGTTCGCCTGGGCGCCAACCCTCCGGCGTTAGCACGGGTCTGGTCGACACCAGTTGCAGCGCAGCCAGCAGGCGTTTGATCTCATCGACAGAGCGGCCGACGGTAGGCGGGTACCACTGGATGGCCCGGATCACGCCCTCCGGGTCGATCACATACATCGCGCGGATCGTCGCGCTGTTTTCAGACGTGTCGTCCAACATGCCGTAAGCCCGTGACACCGCCATCGAGGGATCTTCTGCGATGGGGAAGGGAATCGTTACGCCGAATTCAGATCTGATGGCCTCAATCCAGGCCAGGTGGGAAAAGACGCTGTCGATCGAAAGGCCGATCAACACGCAACCCATGGCGGCGAATTCCGGAGACGCAGCGGCGAGGGCGATGAATTCGCTGGTGCAGACAGGCGTGAAGTCGGCCGGGTGCGCGAACAGGATTACCCACTGGCCACGCATATCGCTGAGCGTCAGCTCCCCCAGCGTCGTGCGAGCCGAAAAATCAGGCGCCTTGTCCCCGATCTTGGGGAAAGGGCGGAAGGTCGTCGCTGCGCTCTGGCTGGAGAACTCGTTCATGGCGTTCTTTATAAAATTCTGATTGCCTTGACGCAATATAGTTTCAGGATTAATTAAATTAATCAATTCATTTTCCGTCGATGGGAGACGTCTTGATGTCGGACAGGGTGCTCGCGGAAGCTTCTGCTCAGATCGCTGCGGCGCGACGGGGCGAGCGCCCCGCGCCTGTGGTCAGAACGTTCTTTGATGAGAAAACCTTTACGGCGACGCATGTGGCTCATGACCCCGTCACTCGAGAAGCGGCGGTTATAGATAGCGTTCTGAACTACGATCAGGCGGCTGGGCGCACGCATCATGACGAGGCGCGGCGCGTGGTCGACTACATCCGTGCTGAGGGATTGAAGGTCGCCTGGGTTCTTGAGACGCACGCTCATGCGGATCACCTGTCAGCAGCACCTTGGCTGCAAGCGCAGTTGGGGGGCAAAATGGGCATCGGGGCGGAAATCGTCCGGGTGCAGGATGTATTCGGCAAAATTTTTAACGCCGGGACGGAATTCGCGCGTGACGGGTCGCAGTTCGATCGCCTGTTTCACGATGGCGACCGTTTTTCGCTCGGGGAAGTGCAGGTGACGGTTCTCCATGTGCCTGGCCACACGCCTGCCGACATGGCGTTCGTCATCGGCGACGCTGCTTTTATCGGCGATACATTGTTCATGCCGGACTACGGCACCGCCCGCGCTGATTTCCCCGGCGGGGACGCACGGCAATTGTTTCAGTCGATCCGACGCCTTCTGTCCCTGCCAGGCGAAACGCGCCTCTTCCTCTGTCATGACTACAAGGCGCCGGGCCGCGACTGCTACGCGTGGGAAACCACGGTCGCAGCCGAGAGGGATAGCAATATCCATGTCCACGACGGGATAGAGGAAGACGCGTTCGTGCAGATGCGGTGTGATCGCGACGCTACGCTTTCCCTGCCAAACCTCATCGTGCCGTCGGTGCAGGTGAACATGCGAGGTGGGCGAATGCCGGAGCCGGAGAGCAACGGAACACGTTACCTGAAGGTGCCGATCGACACCCTGTGATGCGTATGGCGGCTTTTCCATCTATGTGCGGCAGGGGCGGTTCCGCCTTCGCGCAAGCGTCCGACCTTACGGGCGCGTTCGCCCGTAAGGCCGCCTGACATGGACTCAGTCATTCTGCACGCGGCGATTGAAATTGCCTGCGGAACTCTGGTTGGATTCACGCTCGGCCTTATCGGCGGAGGCGGTTCGATCCTCGCTGTGCCGTTGATGGTCTATGTCGTCGGCGTCGCCAATCCGCATGTCGCCATAGGCACCAGCGCCTTCGCCGTCGCGGTCAACGCGCTTGCCGGGCTGGCGCATCACGCACGCTCCGGCGTCGTGCAGTGGCGCTGCGCCGGCCTGTTCGCGGGGTGCGGCGTGGTGGGCGCTCTGGTGGGGGCCACGGTCGGTAAAGCCGTAGACGGCCAACGTCTGCTGCTTTGCTTCGCGCTGCTGATGATTGTCGTTGGCGTGCTGATGTTGCGCGGCCGCAAGCGCGTCGCCTGTGCCGGCGTCGGCTTTACGTGGGCGGCGGCGGCGAAGGTCATGGGATGCGGGCTTGGCGCCGGAGTCCTATCGGGATTTTTCGGCATCGGCGGCGGATTTCTGATCGTGCCCGCCCTGATCGCCGCCACGGGGATGCCGATTTTGAACGCGATTGGCACGTCGTTGGTCGCGGTCTCTGTTTTCGGCTTCAGCACGGCCGCGAGCTATCTCGCCTCAGGCCTGATCGACTGGCGTCTGGCGGGGTTGTTCATTCTGGGCGGCGTCGCAGGCAGTTTCGTCGGAACGCGGGCCGCCCGGAGTATGGCCGGAAAAACTGGTCTTCTGTCGACACTTTTCGCGTGCGTCATCTTTCTCGTCGCCACCTATATGATCTGGCGGAGCGTCTGACGCGCACGCGATGGGTTGTCGGTGAGGAATCAGGGCGTGATCGTCCCATGAATTCTCGTGACGACGTCGCCGCCGATCCAGATATTGCTTTCCTCCTGCTCGACGAAGACGCGTCCGGCGCGTCCAAGCACTGCGCCTTGGCTGGCGATGTAATGTGAGGGCGCGAATCCTCCGCCGATAAGCCATTGCGCGATCGCCGCATTCAGGCTGCCGGTGACGGGATCTTCAAATCCTCTTCCGTCTCCTTCACTGTACAGCGCGCGGACTTCAAATTGCGCCGCATCTCCGTCGCGCGCCCGGTCCCATGCGCCGACAAGCCCCAATTTCATCCCGTCGAATGCGTTCCAGTCCGGTTGCAACGCCAGCACCGCTTCGCGGGAGCGTAGGCGTAACGCCAGCCAGCCGGGGCCGTTATCGGCCCATTCTGCTGCGATCACGTCTCCGGCGTTCAGCCGCAGCGCTGCGGCGGCCTTGGCTACGGTCGCTGCGTCGGCCGGGCCCCTGCGCCGACGGGGTGGAGCGGCGAAAGAAAAACGTCCGTCCCGTTCACGCACGGGCACCAGACCGACGCCGCATTCTTGCATGATGACGTCGCTTTTCGGTCGCCCACCGAGCGTGCGCCAAACGTAGGCCGTGCCGAGCGTCGGGTGTCCGGCGAACGGAAGTTCCCCATGCGGCGTGAAAATGCGGACATGATAATCTGCTTGTGGATCTCTGGGTTTGAGGATGAACGTCGTCTCGCTCAGATTCGTCCAGTTGGCGATCTGCGCCATCTGGGCAGCGTTCAGCGCATCGGCTCCGGCGATGACGGCGAGCGGATTGCCGCGGAACGCCGTGGAGGCGAATACGTCGACCTGAAGAAATGGCAGTGCAGTCGTCATGGCGTTATCGGTCCTGATCTGTGGTGTTTGCGGCGTCGGTCGCGTTGGCGAGGCGAGTCAACAACGGGCTGTGAAAGGATTGTATGGCGCGCCGAAGACTTTCGCGGTGGCAGGCGGAGTTCTCGGCTACAGACTTCAGCGGCGCAGATATGCTGCTGTCTCCGCCGCATGCGGCGATCGAAGCGGCGCTCAGGCGCTGCAGGAGCGCTTTGGCGCGTGCAGCGTCCGTGAGGTCGCCCGGACGCCACGAAACGGCGACGTGTTCGGTGATTGTATCATCGTCCTGCGCCACCGCTGGCGTGCGGATCGCGAGTAGCAGGATCAGGCCGCCGATGACCGCCGTTAGCATCCACGTGGCGCTCATAACGTCGCGCAGAATTCTGATGTGCCGTCGGTCGAATTGACCTGTGGGAGGCAGGGTGGTTCTGCCTATGAAAGCGGAATGCATAAACGTTGTCCCGATTGTTATAGTACAATCAACACGAATCGATTCGATTGTTATAAATTGCCACCTTCACAAAAGAGATCAATTCTTATATTGAACCAATACAATTCAACCGCAGGAGGCGCTTCATGTGGACGCCCGCGTTAGCCGACGGCCACGCTCCGCTTTATGAGCGCCTTGTCAGCGCCATCGATCACGACATGCGCGCAGGCGTCCTTTCCGCCGGGGAGAGGCTTCCGCCGCAACGGGAACTGGCGTTTCGTCTAGGCGTCAGCGTCGGCAGCGTAACGCGGGCGTACGCCGAGGCGGAGCGGCGTGGATTGCTGTCGGCCCATGTTGGCCGAGGGTCGTTCGTGCGTGCGCAGGCCGCCCCTCTGCGCGATGTGCCGACCCGGGAGAGGGGGGCGATGATCGCCCAAGATCGCAGCGTCGTTGATCTGCGGTGCAATACGCCCCCTCCGGTGTCACTTGTCGGGGCTCTGAACGCCGCGTTGGCTGACCTTGCTGTGCGCGGTGTTCTCGAACCGGCGCTGCAGTACGTGCAGGGAGCGGGATTGCCAGCGGTGCGGGAGGCGGCGACGTTGTGGCTGGACCGACAGTTCGGCTTGCAGGTCCAGGCAGGCGATCTGGTGCAGTGCAACGGTGGTCAGCATGCGCTGGCGCTGGTTTTTTCATCTCTCTGTCGCCCCGGCGATACGGTGCTGTGCGAATCCTCGACCTTCTACGGCGCACGGATGGCCGCCGAACACTTCGGAATCGCCATGCGTGGCGTCGCGATGGATGCGGAGGGATTGTCGCCAGAGGCGCTCGACCGCGTGGCGGTCGAGACGCGGTCGCGTCTGCTGTTCACAGTGCCGACGCTGCATAATCCGACGTCCCGCACAATGTCAGTTCAGAGGCGGAAGGAAATCGCAGAGGTCGCTCGTGCGCGCGATCTTCTGATTCTCGAAGACGACGCCTACTATTCATACTCGGGTAAGCCGCCGCAGATCGCACGGTTCGCGCCGGAGCGAACGATCTACCTCGCCAGTCTGTCCAAGGGCGTCTGCCCGGGGTTCAGGCTGGCGTTCCTCGTGTTGCCGCAATTGTTTCCGGTCGAAAGAATGCTGCGCGGCGTGAGGGCGCTGGGATATTGCCCCCCGGCGTTGGGTGGGTTGGTGTTCTCGCAATGGGTGGCGGACGGACGCGTCGACGCGATCATGGCGGATGTGCGTAAGGAAGCGTCGGCCCGGTTCGCGATGGCGCAGGCGGCGCTTGGAACGGCGATGACGCAACCCGGCGGCCCATGTTCGCCGCATGTGTGGTTGCCTCTCTCGCCCCTGGCGGCTGAGCAGGTGGCTGCGCGTGCGTTGCGCAGCGGCGTGGAATTGACGCCGCCCGATGCGTCGACCGTGTCGCAGGATGCGGATTCGGGTCTGCGGTTATGCCTGGGCGCTCCGGATGATCGCGCGTCGCTCGCGATGGCTTTGTCGGTGGTTTCGGAGGCGTTGGTTCGCCGGGAGGAACTGGCGTGCGAGGGGGTAGTCTGAAAAGGCTCTCAGGCGTCGCTTAGATGTTTTGTATATCTTAACTGATATTGGTGATCGAACGGGCTCCGCGTGAGTGAGTGGCTAACTAGGTTCAGGACCTATTAATGTATTGAATTGAGCGAGAGGTTGTG
>NZ_JOPL01000025.1 GCF_002153745.1 Acetobacter sp. DsW_063
AAGAGCTGGGCACTTCGCTCCGTCATTCAAGGCATAACAGGCCCTAGCCTAATTCCGATTGAATCCTGCAGGTATATAGAACCCTAAATTTTATTTACATGAAAATTATTTCAGAAAATATCCTTGCGCGTAAAGCACGTGTGCTGAAAATCACGACCATACAAATCGAGTGCGATGATACGAGAAATTTGACGTGCATTGCAGAGAACTCATTTCTCATGGCTTTGGAATGTTTTGTTGACGCTTTGAAAATACGATGATTTCTCCAAGACTCCGTATGAATAAAAAACGCCTGGCCATGATCTGTTGAACAATAGACGAGGCATAGTTGCCGGGCCGGCTCGTGCCGGAGTTGCGCATCTTTGTAGGACGTCGGTTCAGAGGCGCAAAAATTGTCTGTCAGATTTCCACTGGAGCGCATGTCATGCAGGATGCCTCGGGCGTTCGGCAATTACAGGTTCCGGAATATCGAGTTGTGAGCGTTTTCACGAAATCGTCTGATTACTCCTCGTCCGGATCTGCTCTAGAAGTCGGAGAATGAACGACAAACCCGCCATTGTCTGGCTCCGCGAAGATTTCCGCCTCGCCGATAACGCGGCTCTGACTGCGGCGACGCAGACCGGAGCGCCGCTCCTGTTGGTTCATATCCGGCCCGAACGCCCTTCCGGCATGACTGCTGTTGACTGGTTTCGCGAGAAAACGCTGGCGCATTTTAACGCGGGCTTGCAATCGCTGAGCGGAAAAGTTCACGTTTTCACCGGAGATTCGGCGCGCCTGTTGCCCGAAATCGTGGCGCGCATTGGCGCTGCCGCGGTGTTTTGGAACCGGCGTTACGATCCGATCGGACGGGAGATAGACGCCGGTTTGAAGCGGGAATTCGCTGCGTGTGGAACCGAGGCGCACAGCTTCGCGGGCGCGCTGTTTCATGAACCATGGACTGTGAAGAACCGCGCAGGGCAGCCGTTCAAAATTTTCTCCGCCTATTGGCGCGCCGCCTGCGAAGCGGGTTCGCCAGGGCCGCCTCTGCCTGCGCCGCGAGAATTCAAGTTTTTTGCCGGGTCAATCACCGGGGCGCAGGAGCAGCAGCTTTCCTGGCCCGCGTGGACGTCCTCTCTGGACGCGTATCACGAATTCGGCGAAGCCGCTGCGCAGGATCGCCTCGCCCGGTTCGTCGCTGACGACCTCGGCCATTACGAGGATGAGAGAGACTTTCCCGACCGAGACGCAACCTCTGGCCTGTCGCCTTATCTGCGTGTGGGACAGATCACGCCGCGACAGGTGTGGAACGCCGTAAGCGACGCACCCGGCGGTTTGGCCCATGCGGCTGCGCGCGCCAAATTTCTGGCGGAGCTTGGGTGGCGGGATTTCGCGTGGTCAGTCTTGTGGGAGCATCCGGGCCTTGCTGACCATGCTCTGCGCGAGGAATTCGAAGACTTGCCGTGGCGGAGCGACCCGTCGGGGCTGGAGGCGTGGAAACGGGGACGGACGGGCTATCCATTGGTCGATGCGGGCATGCGCGAACTTTGGCGTTCGGGCGTGATGCATAACCGGGTGCGGATGGTCGCGGCGTCGTTTCTGGTCAAGCATCTGCTGATTGACTGGCGTCTTGGCGAGCAATGGTTCGCGGAGACGCTGGTCGATTACGATCCCGCCAGCAACGCCCTGAACTGGCAGTGGTGCGCCGGGACGGGGGCGGACAGCGCCCCGTTCTTTCGCATCATGAACCCGGTGCTGCAATCGCGGAAATTCGACCCGTCGGGCGCCTATATACGCAGATGGGTTCCAGAGCTGAAATCGGCTTCGGACAAGCACATTCATGCGCCGTGGGAGAGTCCCGACGCGCGGCCCGCTAATTATCCGCTTCCCATTGTCGATCATGCAGCGGCTCGTCGGCGCGCGCTGGCCGCATGGGACGGCGTGCGGGGCGGCGATCGGCAATCGTAGCAGCGGCTTTGGCGGCGGCCACATCTGCGTCGGTGGGCGCCATAGCCGCAGGCTCCTTGCGTCCGTGAAGGCCGACGCCTTTGGGGAATGCTCTGCGACGGGAGGACCGCGGCTCTTTGCCACGTCCGCCCGCCCGTTCAAACAGGAGCCTACTTACCGTCCGGCCGTCTTTCGCTAGACTGCCGGCAATGTCCGCCTATTCCCCCTATGACGCGCCAGCCATCATCGCCCGCCACGGCTCGTTTTCCTGCCTGACGCCCGATGGAGAACTGCTGTCGCTGGATCGGGACGGCGCGCTTGCTCTCGTCGCGAAAGCGGGGCCGCCTCTGGTTGTTCATGCCCCGGAAGCGGCGCGCAAGCTCGGCTTGCCGCCACCGGGGCAACCGTCGCCGTGGTTCGATCTGCTGGAGCTGTTCGCCTTCGTGCATCCGGCGCATCCGGCCGCCCCTACGCCACTCGGGTTGTCGCTCGCGCTAGGCAGGGCGGACGGTCCGGTCGACGTTGATCGCCTGCCGGGTCTGGCGACGCGGCTGCTGGCTGATCTGCGCGGCATGCCTCTGGGAGAGGCGCGGGAGATGACGAACGCGCTCGCGGTGAGACTGCGTGCGGTGGGGTGGATGTGGGGCGATGCGGTCATGGAGGCGCTCGATCTCGAGGGACCTACGCCGCGATCGGCTATGCAGGCCAGCGACGCGATGCGGATATGGCGGGCGCTGCCGAAATGGGAGGAGACGCCGCCACGTCCCGCGCCGGGCTCTCGGCCTGTGACGCCGGCCGAAGCGCGCGCCCGGCTTGCGACGATCCTCGGGCCGGGGGCGGAGACCCGCGTGGGGCAGGCGGACTTCGCGGGCGTTGCGTCCAGTGCTTTTGCGCCGCGCGAGAGCCGGGGGGCGCCGCAGGTGGTCCTCGCCGAGGCGGGCACCGGAACGGGGAAGACGCTGGGTTACATTGCGCCAGCCAGCCTGTGGGCGGAACGCAATGGCGGGGCGGTCTGGATCAGCACGTATACGCGCCATCTCCAACGACAGATCGAAAGCGAGACGGCGCGGCTGCACCCGGACGCCGCCGCGCGCCGCCGTAGGATCGTCCTGCGCAAGGGGCGAGAGAACTATCTGTGCCTGCTGAACATGGAGGAGGTCGTCAACACCGCGCCCACGCGCGGAGCGGGCGTCACGATCGCGCTGTCTCTGCTGGCGCGCTGGGGGCTGGCGACATCTGAGGGCGACTTGTTCGGAGGCGATCTTCCGGGCTGGTTCGGGGAGGTTTTCGGTCACGCCATCGTCACGGGCGTCGCTGACCGGCGTGGCGAATGCATCCACGGCGCGTGCCCGCATTATCAGAAGTGCTTCGTCGAGCATTCGATCCGCCGTGCGCGGGAGGCTGATCTCGTGGTGGCGAACCACGCGCTCGTCATGTCGCAGGCCGCATGGGCGCAGCAGGGCGCGGCCAATCCTGACGATGCGGCGAGCGACGAGGACGGCGTGCCGACGCGTTACGTGCTGGACGAAGGGCATCACGTCGCCGATGCGGCGGACAGCGCCTTTTCATTGGAGTTATCAGGACTGGAAGCCGCCGAACTGCGGCGCTGGCTTCTGGGGGCGGAAGGCAGTCGCTCCCGCGCGCGGGGGCTGAAGCGACGTCTTGATGATCTGGTGGTCGGGTCCCCGCGGCTGGAGACGCCGCTCGACGCCGCGCTTCTGGCGGCGAAAGCCTTGCCTGCGCCGGGGTGGTCGGCGCGGCTCTCGCTGGCAGACGAAGACGCCGGGGCGCCGCCGGAGGTCGTCGAAAACGACCCGTGGGGCGTGCTCGCTCTTTCGTCGCCACAGGCTTCGGAAGCGGAGTTGATCAACCCGACAGAGGCGTTTCTTGCCCTGCTGCGGGGGCAGGTGCTCGCACGCACCGCCGGCGCCAACCGGACCACGTTGAACGGGCGCGAGTGTGATCTGTATCCCCTTGCTCCTGGACTCGCGGAAGCGGCGGCGGCGCTTTCCCGTGCCTTTGGTCGCGTCGCCGAACCTCTGCGCACGCTGGTCGACCGTCTGCAGGATCGCCTCAGCGAAGAAGCCGACACGCTGGACGCGACCTCCCGTGGGCGGATCGAGGCGATGACGCGCACGCTGCGCCGCCGCGCGCTGTCGCGCCTCGACGGTTGGGTCGCGATGCTGAGCGCGTTTGCGGCGCCGCCCGAAGAGGGAATCACGCCGCAGTTTATTCGCTTCATCCGTTTGACGGCGCGTGGAGGACAGCGGCGTGGCGAACTGGATGTCGGCCTGCATCAGCACTGGCTCGACCCGACGATCCCGTTCGCCGCCGTCCTTGCCGCGCCCGCGCATGGATTGCTGATCACTTCGGCCACGCTGCGCGACGAGACCGGCGCGAAAAGCGGAGACGAGGTCGAGCGCGCGTGGGAGGCAGCTGAATCGCGTGTGGGCGTCAACCATCTGCCCGCGCCAGCCGTGCGCGCAGCTTTGGCGAGTCCCTTCGATTACGCCTCGCAGACCCGCGTTTTCATCGTCAGCGATGTCGCTCATCACAATGTGGAGGCGCTCGCCGCCGCCTATCGCACGCTGTTCCTTGCGTCGGGAGGCGGGGGACTGGGATTGTTCACTGCAATCGAGCGATTGCGCGGGGTGCATCGTCGCATCGCCGAACCGCTGGAAACTGCGGGGATTTCGCTGTACGCGCAGCATGTCGACGCGATGGACAACACCACGCTGGTCGACGTGTTCCGCACCGAAACCGATTCATGCCTGTTGGGGACAGATGCGATGCGCGACGGCGTGGACGTGCCGGGGCACGCGCTGCGGCTGGTCGTATTCGAGCGGGTGCCATGGCCGCGCCCGGATATTCTGCATCGCGAACGCAGGCTGCATCTCTCGCAGGGCGCGCCGGGGCTGTACGACGAACGGATTGCGCGTCTGCGCCTGCGGCAGGCGTTCGGGCGCCTTATCCGCGCTCGCGACGATCGCGGTGTTTTTGTGCTGCTGGAGCGTCGTACGCCGTCGCGTTTGCTCAGCGCATTCCCCAGCGGCGTGCGGACGCAAAGGATGGGGCTGGCCGCAGCGGCTGCGGAAATCAGGGCGTTCTTCGCAGAGACGCCGTCAGGCGGCGTGTGAAGTCGGTTCTGCATGCAAAGTGCACAAGACAGACATTGCGTGGTCGTGCGTCGAAGCATCGTTAAGGATCATCTCGATACCTGTTTAGGGAGGTTCGTCCATCGGTCCGAGCAATGTGCTGAAGTCATATCCGCGGATTGGCGTGGCTCTGGGAATAGAGGCTTACGGTTGTCGCCATCGCAAGCGGGTGTGAACGTGCGTCGAAAGACGAAAGTCGTTCTGTCAGGCCGTGGAGAGTCTCGTCTACTATTTGGGTTGTCACTTTAACCTCGCTTGTTGTGGTCTGAATCGTAATGCGGCGCATGGCTGGAAGTCGACGTCTTTTCTGCCTGTCTGGCGAAAGTTGTCGGTCGGTCCTTCTTCGATCGTTTTTGCATGAAAGATGGCGTCTTCCGCGTTGCCGCGGGCGCCACCACTCTGGGCAACTCGCTTCAAACTCTCTAAGAGTGCGGGTATGCGAGACAGGACGCAGTTCATGAACCGGATTTTGGCCTGTTGGCCACTGGTTCTGCTCGCCCTGATGGCGCGGTTGAGTTTCGGCGGTCTGGTTTCACCACAAGCCGCGCTCGACGATCCTGTGGCGCGTGTCGCGGCATTGTCTCTGCTATGCGACAGTCAGCACGTTGGCGATGGAACTCCGCACGATCACGTCCCTTCCGATATGGGCGATGGGATATTCCTGCTTGGCGACGCGCTCGACAATCCAGCTCCGGCGTTCGTAGCGTTCGCTCTGCTTTTTCTGACGTTCTGTGTTCCGTGCGCCCACGTCTGGTGTTTTCCGCCGGTGCGTGGGCCACCACTGCGACGCGTCGCCAGCCTCTACCCGCAGGGACCACCAGTCTGATCTGAAACGAGTTTTCGTAAACCCGCGTGTTCGCTCGAACGGAGGCGCGGGGTATTTCTGTTTCATTCAGGTCATACCATCATGATTCGTATCACAGAAGACGCGCGCCGCGTCGGCGCGGCCGTCGGCGCGCTTGCGCTGGCTATGCTTCAGCCAGACCTTGCAAGAGCTTCCACCGCTCGTACGCCGTTGCGGCCTACACACACTGTTGCGGCCGCTCCAGCGCGCCGCGCGCCACAAAAATCGAAACCCCGTCTTCAATCGGATCGTCCGGCGCCACGCCCGGAAGAGATCACTGTGAACGGCGTGGACCGGCTGTCGGTCGCGGCGCGGCCAACGGGACAGACGACCTACAGCGCGGAACGCAGTGATTTCGCCAATCGTTCGGCGCAGACTGCTGCCGACATGATGGCGACCATTCCCGGCGTGACCGTGATGCAGGGCAACGGGCCGCGCGACACCGTGATCTCCGTCCGTGGCTCAGGCGCGAGACAGTCCTACGGGCTGAAAAATCTTTCGGTGACGGAGGATGGTTTCCCAGTCACCCAGCCTGACGGCACCGCTCGTGCGGATCTGATAGACCCGCATGCCTATGCAGGCGTCGACGTCTTTCAGGGACCAGCGTCTTCCCTTTATGGAAACTACGCGATCAACGGGGCGATCAATTTCCGGACACGCAATGGCGCCGACATTCACGGGGTCGAACTGGGGTCTGATTTCGGCAGCTTCGGGATGATTAACAACTACGTCACGCTGGGCGCGGGGAACCGCCGATATGATTTCATGCTCTTCGGCAGCGATGTTCGGGGAAATGGATTTATACCGAATAGCGCCTATGCGACTTCTACCGAAAACATGAGATTACGTGTTGTCCTGACGCCGTCCGACCGCCTTGTGTTGAAGGTGATCAATAACGTCACAGATACGTTTCTGCCGCTGCGCCTGTCTCTCTCGCAGTATCTGGCCAATCCCTATCAGCGGGGATGCGCGAATGCAGCCAGCGCCGCGAACGGTTGCGCCTCGGTCAACCTGTTGAGCAACGGGCGTTATGGGGCGACTCAGGCGACGAGTCCGCAGCAGGCGGGTCTTGGTCGCTTCGACCGACGGACGATTGTCGGTTTGCGCTGGGAACATGATTTCAACGCGCAGACCCAGTGGAGAACGCAGTTCACCTATGATCAGCGCCATGTCGATCAACCGACCTCGACTACAGCCTTCGTCGGCCCGTTCAATTCCTATAATGTGCAGACCGATCTTACGAATCGTGGTCACATCGGCGTGACGCCGCTAACAAGCTTCGTCGGCACGAATTTCGATTACATGGATTACGGGTATCAGGTGTACAACCTGACGCCGCAGGGCGGCGCGACGCGCGGCGCACTGAACTCGACGTCCTATGGACACCAGTTCAACATTGGTCTGCGGTTTCAGGAAGACTGGAAATTCGCGCCCAAATGGCGGGCCGTGGTGGGGTTGGGTGGCACATACTCGGATATCGGAGCAGTCGAGACGCTCTACGCCTACGGGGCGTCATCGCGTTCACTGCAATATGTTACGGCGAACAGGTATTTCTTCAATCTCGCGCCGGAGGCGTCTGTCGTCTACGCCCCATCGAAGGCGTGGACCCTGCATACGCGCGTCGGCACGGCTTACGCCACGCCGTCATATTCAAGCTTTTTTGTAACTCCTCAGGGGAATTATGGAAACAACACATCCCTGAAGAGTGAAACGAGTCTGGGCTTCGATCTGGGCGCGGAGTGGCGTCCCTCGGCCGATATCGACGTGCAAGCGACGGGATTCTACGAATTTTATCACAACGAGTTTGTCAGCCAGTCCGCAGGCGTCAACACGACAGCCGGAAGCTACACCTTCAACGCGCCGGCGTCCGAGCATCGAGGCGTCGAACTGGGCGCAACCTGGCGACCGCTACGCACGTGCCTGCCCGGCCTGCAGCTCAGGCTTTCCTATACTTATGACAACCAGATCTATACGAACTATACGGAGACGCTGACCAGCGGAGCCGTGTCCCGCAGTTTCTCGCGCAAGGGACGCTATATCCCCGGCGTAGCGCCGCATTTTTTGAATGCACGGGTGATGTACGATCAGCCTGACGGCGTCTTCGAGGGGCTCGGCGCGTTTGCAGAAGTCGCATGGCGTAGCGATATGTGGATCGATAACGCTAATATTCTCAAGGTCCCGGGATACGCGTTACTGAATCTGGAAGTTCATTATGATCCTCCCGTACGATTCGGTTGGGCGCATCGACTGCATAGTTATTTCGAGGTGCAGAACGTCACCAACCAGATTTACGCTGCGGGCGCCACAGTGATCGCCGACAGCTTGTCAAGCAGCGGGCGTCAGGCTGGAGCCGCGACGCTGGCTGGAAAAACCGGGTCAATTTACGCCGGATCGCCACGCGCCTTCATGGGCGGCGTACGCGTGAGATTCTGAGGGAAAATAAAAATGCACTTCAAACAATTTTCCCTGTGGCCGGATCATCGCACCGTCTGGCGGTGGCACTTCTTCGCGGGACTTTTCTGTCTTCCGTTTGTGGCGTTTCTCAGCCTGACCGGTTCAGTCTATCTGTTCAAACCGCAGATCGACGACTGGATTGACTGGCGCTTCGATCATCTCTCCGTCACAGGGCCTGCGGCGTCGCCGACGCAGGAGGTGCGCGCGGCGCTTGCCGCCGTTCCGGGCGGGCGCTTGCTCGCCTATGAACTTCCGCGAGGCGTCGGCAGCGCGGCGCGCGTCGTTGTCGACCATGGTGGCGAAACGATCCGTGTTTACGTCGATCCGTCTTCCCTCTCGATACTCAAGAAGATTCCGGAAGAGTCGCGGTTCGAACGCATTGTCTTCAAGCTGCATGGGCAACTGCTTTTGGGTAATGTCGGTTCAGTGATCATGGAGATGGTGGCTTCGTGGACAATCGTGATGATCGTCACCGGGATATATCTGTGGTGGCCGCGAGGCGGCGCGCGGGGTGGAGGAGTGCTCTACCCCCGCGTCGGCCGGGCGCGTGCGCGGTGGCGCGATTTGCATGCCGTCACAGGCCTTTGGATTTCCCTGTTTCTGGCGCTGTTTCTGGTCTCCGGATTGCCGTGGTCTTTCGTATGGGGGCATGCGCTGGCTCGGGTTGAGACCACCGTGGGTAAACTGACCTCGGTTCAGGATTGGGAAATAGGAGCGATTTCAGCGCGGGACGTCATCGTCGGACACCCCGCGGAAAATTCTGGTGCGATTCAGCGAATGCCGGGCATGGACATGGGCGACATGGATATGCCGGGCATGGATATGGCCCGGTCGACCACCGCGATATCGCCGTCGGCAGATCCGCTTGCAGGGCTGGACGCAGTGGTCATCGCAAGCCGACGTCTGGGGTTTCCAGCTCCCGTTCTGGTCACGCCGCCTGCCCGCATCGGCGCGCCATGGCGTGTGCGCTCGGACACGCCGGACAGACCACGCCGCGTCAGCGCCCTTCTCGATGCGAAGGGAGCGGTTCTCTCCATGGAACGATTTTCTTCGAAAGGCGTGGCTGATCGCGTTGTCGCTTACGGCGTCGCCGCGCATGAAGGACAACTGTTCGGTTGGGCTAATCAGGTGCTCAATCTGCTCGTCGCAACGGGTTTGCTGACTATGAGCGTCGCTGCGACGATCCTGTGGCTGCGGCGTAAAACGCCTGGTCATCTGGGCGCTCCGTCGCCGCTCGCCAGCCAGCGGGTTGGCGTGGGATCTCTTGTCGTTATGACGGCGCTGGGCGTTCTTCTGCCTGAACTTGGCGCGTCGTTGCTATTGATTGTCGTGGCGAGCGTCATACTGAAAAAGACATGATATTTGGTCAGCTCATGGCGTTCGTATTCGGCTGTGGCGCGACCCGTCCTCGCGCGATAGCATCGGGCAATGAAGCGAATGTCCTTCCATGAGCATGAAGCGAGCGTTTGTATTTCCCGGTGGAATCTGATCGAAGACGGAGCGCCTTTGAAAACGGCGTCTTCGTATCTGCTGCCGGTGACTTGCGATGGCGTCGCCGCAATGTTGAAGATCACCGCCGATCCCGACGAGCAACGAGGCGCCGCGTTGATGGCGTGGTGGGGCGGTGCGGGCGCCGCGCCCGTCCTGAAGCATGACCTGGGCGTTATGCTGCTTGAGCGCGCCTCCAGAGATCGCTCGCTTGCGGCGCTTGTTTACGAAGGAAGCGATGACGATGCGACGTCGCTTCTCTGTGCGACGGCCGCGCGCCTGCATCTGCGTGAGGGGCGGGATGCTCCATCCCTGAAGCCGCTCGAAGACTGGTTCGCCTCTCTGCTCAATTTTTCGCAGACGGATGAAGCATGGATCGTGGAGTGCTCGACGTTGGCGCGGCTATTGCTGAGCGAGCAGAGCGCCGCTGTTCCTCTGCATGGCGATCTGCATCACGGCAATATTTTGGATTTTGGATCACGCGGGTGGCTGGCGATAGATCCGAAGGCGCTTTGGGGTGAGCGAACGGCTGATTACGCCGCCATGTTCCTGAATCCAGACCTTGCTGACCCGGATCGACCATTTGCGGTGGACAGCGGGGCGTTCGAACGTCGCGTCCGCACGGTCTCCAGCCTTGCAGGCCTCGACTCCCGAAGGTTGCTGCGATGGATACAGGTATGGAGCGGCCTTTCGGCGCTCTGGTTTCTTGAGGACGGCGGCGATCCTGTCGTCCAGCGTAGGATCGGGGAACTGGCTGCTCGATCTTTGGCGCAATAGGTATCCGGGATGCGGCGAAAGCGTCGCCACGAAAATATGCTTTGGCGAGGATACTTTACATCTTTCGGCGCCAGCACTGCCGCGTGCGCAGGATTTTTTTCGTTTGATTGTGAAGTAGTGTTCACTCCTACCACAATTGCCTTATATTTACTGAAAATATTTTAACAATCTATTTTTGGCCTAAAAAAATATCATACAGGGCTGCGTCGGCGCGTTCGCCTGGAAATCGCTCCGCCAGAGTGCGCCGGCAATGGCCGCGCCTGTTGTCGCTTTGGCGGAGCGGTTTTTCCTCAATCCGCCAGTTCGATAGAATCGCTCGTTGTGACGCGCGCCAGCATCGGAAAGATCCTCTCGCAGGCGAAAGTATGCATGTCTTTTGAAAGACTTGATGTTAAATCTTCAGCGATCACGACGCCGTATCCATGCTCGTGCGCGGCCCGCGCCGTGGATTCGACGCCCATGTTGGTTGCGACGCCTCCCAGAACGATCGTCGTGACGCCACGTCGGCGGAGCTGCAAATCAAGCTCGGTTCCATAGAATGCGCCCCATTGCCTTTTTGTGATTCGCAGGTCGGAGGGTTCGGCCATGCCGTCACAGAGCTCGGACCACTTCTCGGGACGACTGTCGGCTGGCGGCGTAAGAGGTCGGTCCACGGGGGCTTTCACGGCGTCCGCGAAGTCGGCGGCGAACGCGACGTTCACAAGTACGACTGGCGCACCGGCGGCGCGGAAACGTTGCGCCAGCAGCTTGGAACGAGAGAGAATGGCGTCGCTGGGATGCGGCTCAAGCTGATAGCTCATGATACCCTTCTGGAGATCGATCAGGACGAGGGCGGTTGTGGAGGCGGGTAGAGAAATCATCCATTCTGCTCCGGCATGGCGCTCGCGCTCCTGCGCGTTGTTCGATCAGGAGCGGTCGGGTAGAATTTGAGGGTGTGTTCAAGTAGGGGCATTATTTGAGTATGGACTCAAATTCGTCAAGCGGAAAAAATCGAGCGCCTCTGACGCCGCAACGGGCGGTCGGGCGCCAGCGAGTGGCTGAATTGCTGGGCGCAGCGTCGGACATCATTGAGGAGCGTGGCTACGAAGCGACGACAATGGCGGAGATCGCCGCGCGAGCCGGGGCGAAAATAGGTTCGCTTTATCGCTTCTTTCCGAACAAGGACGCGGTGGCGAGGGCGTTGCTCGACCAACATCTTGCGATCCTGACGGAGGCGTATGCGGCGCTGGAGCAGCGTGCCGCAGGGAGGTCGCCGGATGAACTGGCCGACATGCTGATAGAGTTTCTGGTGTCGATCTATCCGCAGGTGAAATCCCTTCCTGCCCTGATGGATATGCGCGAAGACGTGGCGGATTTTCGACGCCGGTTGCATGCTCATGCTCTGGCGGGCGTCTCGGGAGCGTTGTGCGTGTGCGCGCCGCACCTGGATCAGAAAAACGCTGAAAATATTTCAGCAGTTCTCGTTAACAATATGAAAACTTTGTTGGGAATGACGCGAGGCGCGGTTATCTCGACGCCGGGCGCGCCGGACGAGTTGCGGTTGATGAACCGTCTGTATCTGTCCAGCAGGTTGAAGACGCACGGAGCCTAGTAATACAGAGCGCCGTTGGCTTGTGTGGGCGTATGCTGCGCGTACAGAAAACCTCTGCGCCGATATGGCCGCAGACGGACCTTTACGAGAACCGGCCTTTTTCACTCTGATGGCGGAAATTCTTGATATTTTCTATAAAAATCAGTGATATTTCGCGACGTCATCCTGCAAACAGGCGGATTCGGCATCGCGTTCACAGAAAGCCGTGCGTGGCATTGGAAGGTCAGCCCGGCTTTCTGGAGGAGGTCAACTGAGTCAGTTGTGCCGCCAGCCGCTCGGCGCTGGCGTCCACGGGCAATACGCCCATAAGCCGGTTGTCTCCGTCCATAAGGTAGAGCACGGAACTATGGTCCATCAGATAGGCGTCGGGCTTCTCTCCGCTCCGGGGAGTGCGTCTGTTCGCCATGACGTGAAATTCGCGGAGCATACGGTCGATATCGCCGCTACGCCCGGTAAGGCCGATGATGTCGGGTGAGAACGTAGAGACGTAGCTTTTCACCACCGCGGGAGTGTCCCGTTCGGGGTCGACAGTGACGAACAGCGGCGTAATCGCGGCGCCGACAGGGCCGAGCGAGTCCAGGGCCTGGGTCACTGTCGCCAACGTAAGCGGGCAGACGTCGATGCAGTGGGTGTAGCCAAAATAGATCAGGGTTTGACGACCGTGGAAGGTGTCTTGCGTGACGGGGCGTCCGTTCATGTCGACAAGCGCGTACGGACCGCCGACGGTATTTGGAGTCCTGTGCGAGAGCATGAGACGCAGCCCCGCCGCGCCAAGAAAGAGCGCGGCGATAAAAGCGACGACCGCTACGGACGGCCACCGACGCTTTGGGGTCAAGGGTGACGACTTGTCTGCCGAACGCTGTCCCGGTCGTCCCGATGCTGAGCGCGTCATGCGTTCCTCCTGCCTGCACGGTCCGACACAAAGGTCAGTTTATAAAAGCCGATGAGAACACGCCATACCCGGTCTGACGGTTGAGCCGCCAGTAAGCTGCGTCTCGCAGTGCTGCCCTCCGCTTTAGGCCTGCCCGAAGCAGAGACAGCACCGAAGCAAGGCTTCCTGTCTTACCATACGAGGCCCGGCACGCTGGCGACGGGAGACAGGCCTTGCGCGTCCGCCTCGGCCTGCGCCAACGTCGGATCGTCGCCAAGTTTTTCCTTATGGATCCCACCAAGAATCCAGAGTGCGTCCACGCCTGCCGCCGCCGCGCCGCGCACGTCCGTCGCCAGCGCGTCGCCCACCCCGATCACGCGGTCGCGCGGCGTATCGAGCATGGCCAGCACCGGTTCGTACACCGCAGCGAAAGGCTTGCCGATCCAGTGCACCAGACCGTTCTTCTGTTCGTAGATTTTCGCCAGAAGCCCCGCGCAGATAAGGCGCTTTCCGTCACGGATCACCTCCATGTCCGGGTTGGCGCAGATCATCGGCAGCCCGCGCGCGGCGGAAGCGTCCAGCGCTGCGACATAAGGTTCGAACTCGGTCTTTCCACGCCGTTCGTCTGGTCCGGTGTTCATGACAAAGTCGGCTTCCTCTGGCGTTTCGACCAATTCCAGACCAAGCCCCTCGAACAGCGCCAGATCGTGATCGCCGCCGATATGCAGCGTTTTCGTTCCCAGTGACGCGAGCCACGGCGCGACGGCGAGGGTCGCGGCCTGATCGCGCGAGAGAAGAAGGTGACGAGTGAACTCGCCGCTGGTCATCAGGCCGTCGTAGAGCGTGTCCACGACGCCCATGTCGCGAAGCTGAGCCTGCACGACAGGCGCCGGGCGCGGCGCATTGGAGAGCAGCACGATCCGTTTGCCCGCCGATTTCAGCGCCTGCAGACACGCAATGGCGCCGGGATAGGGGCGAACGCCGTCATGCACGCATCCCCACAAGTCCACGATGTAGCCGTCATAACGGCCGACCAGACCGGAAACGCCGGAGAGGCGTTCTATGCGGCGGGCGGTCATCGGCTTTCTCCACCGTTGTTTTTCAGATCAGCGCCCTTCAAATCTGATAGCGATTCTACGCCCAGTTCGCGCAGGATCGCCAGCGTCTCGCGCTTCAGGCGCGCCAGAAGCGCAGGGCCTTCGTAAGCGAACGCGGAATAGACCTGCACGAGGTCGGCGCCCGCGCGCACCCGTTCGACGATATCCGCGCCAGTCTCGATGCCGCCGCAACCGATAAGCCCAAGCCGCCCATTCGTCAGTTGCGCCGCTTCGCGCAGCATTTCAGTTGCTCGCGCCTTGAGCGGTCGGCCCGACAGGCCGCCGGTCTCACCCGCGTGCGGGCTACGCAGCGTCGCGGGTCGCGCCAGCGTGGTGTTGCTGATGATCAGTCCGTTCGCCCCACCCTGCGCAGCCGCCTCGACAACGGGCGCCAACTGGTCGTCCGCCAGATCGGGGGCGAGCTTGATCAGCAGAGGAGGGCGGGTCGCATGACGCGCGTTGATAGCGGCCAGCAGTTCGGCCAGGCGTTCGGAATCCTGCAGGGCGCGCAGGCCGGGCGTGTTGGGTGACGAGAGGTTGAGGACGATGTAGTCCACATACGGCTTCACGCGCGCGATCAGCTCCGGGTAGTCCAGTTCGGGTGCTGCGCCGATCTTGTTGATGCCCAGATTGGCGCCGACCGGCGCTCCGGGGCGGGTGCCCCGATCACGATACAGCCGCGCCAGTCGCACCGTGAAGCGGTCTATGCCCTGATTGTTGAAGCCCATCCGGTTGATGACAGCGCGATCCTCCGTCAGCCGGAACAGCCGCGGACGGGGGTTGCCCCGCTGCGGACGTGGCGTAACCGTTCCCGCCTCGACAAACCCGAAGCCCAGCTGCGCCAGTGGCCGGACGACGCGCGCGTCCTTGTCGAATCCCGCAGCGATGCCGATGGGGTTGGAGAACCGCATGCCGAACGCCCGTGTGGCCAACGCCGGGTCGTCCTTCGGGCGTGACGGAGGGACGCCGGCGCCCAGCAGCAGGGCGTCGATCGCCAGGCCGTGGGCGCGTTCGGGATCGAGACGCCGGAGCAGGGGAAGGGCGGGGGCGAGAAGGCGGTCGGACAGGTCTTTCATGGCGGCGGATGCTGCCCGAAGGGCGGCGAATTGAAAAGTCAGGATTGCCCCCTTCAGGGGGCGGGGCGCGACAGTCCAGGCGCTGTATGCTACCGGCGGAGAAGGCATGATTCCCGCGCGAACGGGGCGCGCCGCTGAAAGAACGGCGGAAAATGACGCCGATGGAGAAGGCGCAACGACGATGACGCAGGACGGTCGCGAACATGTTGTGGACTCGGGACTGTTCGATGCGGCGTGGTATCGGGCGCGGTTGCCGAATGCAGGCCGTGACATAGCGGATCCGCTCGACCATTTCATGACTGTCGGGGCTCGTGAGGGCCTGCCGCCGGGACCGTTGTTCGATCCGCCGCGTTACTTCGCCCGTTCCTGGCATCTTGAAGCGGGGGTGGACAATGCGCTTCTGCATTATCTTCTCGCCGGCCGAGCCGCGGGCGTGGTCGGAGAGGGCGTTTGCGATACAGCGCTTCGCGGAGGAGACGGCCCGGTAGAGCCGACGTTGCTAGCGGGGCCGCCGTCGCAACCACGCAGTCTCGCCATCGCGCTTCATGTCAGTCGGCCTGAGGTGTTTCAGGTGATCTGCCAGCGTCTGGCGACGTTGCCGTGCCACTATACGCTGCTGATCCTGACGGACAGTGTGGAACTGCGCAGCGTTTGCGAAGCCATTGTCGAGAGCGCAGGGATCTGGGAGCCTGCGATCGTTCGCCTGTCTCCTGTTCGGAGATACAATATCGCTTCAGTATTCAGCGTGTTTCATAATGCGCTGCGTCATCATGAATTCACTCTGTTCCTTCATACGGAGCTCGGGGTGGATGGTCGTCCGGTCTTTGACGAATTGCGTCAGAACCTCCTGCCTCATCCGGACGCGTTCGGGGGGCTCTTCTCGCGCCTTGCCGATGACGCCGCGCTCGGCTTGCTGCAACCGACGCCTCCGTCCGCCACGCCGTACTGGGCGTTTGGCTGGGTTGGGCAGGGGGCGCAGGCGCGCGCGGCGCTGCGGCGACTCAAACCTGACGCGTCATGCCCTGAGGGCTATTTCGACTATCCGGCGGGCGGCATGTTCTGGGCCCGGACGCGCGCTCTGGCGCCGTTTCTCGACATGGCGTGGACTGATGCTGATTTTCGTGTCGTGGCCAGAGGCGGCGTTGCTGACGCGGCGGCGCTTTTTGAGCGTGCCATCGGCGTGATTGTGCGTGGCGAAGGATTCCGTTGCGACGAATATGACGCGCAGGCTGGGCTGATCCGCGTCGGATGGGGGCGGCGTAATTTCGATCGCTATGAAGCGTTTTCATCGGCTCGATTGAAAATCGCGGTCGAGGAGGCGCGCGTCGTCTCGTTCGATATCTTCGACACGTTGCTTCAACGGATCGCGCTGACGCCTGACGCTGTGCAGCGATATGCTGGCTGGCTGGTTGAGCAGGCGTATCCGGAAATTCAGAATTTTTTCGACCGCCGAAAAAGCGCCGAGGATACGGCGCGCGCTGCGCTGGGCTGGACCGACGACGTCGGGCTTGACGAGATCTACTCCGGATTGGAGGAGGCGACCGGCTGGAGCGCTGAGAGTCTGGCTTTCGCCCGTAGCAAGGAAGAGGAGCTCGACGCCCGCCAGTTGCAACCTCGCCCCGGCATGCTCGAAGTTTTGCGTCACGCCCGTAAGCGGGGGCGTCGCGTGATTCTGGTCAGCGACACCTATCTGCGCCGGACGGAACTGGACCCAATCCTCGCCCGGACGGGCGTTCTTGCTCTGGTCGATGAAATCTATCTGTCTTCCGAGCGTTTCGCACGGAAGGACAGGGGCGATATGTGGGACCTTGTCGTTTCCGCTGAAGGCGCCGACGGATTGCTGCATGTCGGAGATAACGAACGGTCCGATCTGTTCAATGCAGCGCAACGCGGCGTGAAGACCATTCATGTTCCGTCGGCGCTTTCCTTGCTGCGCGCAAACCCTGTGGAAGCGGATATTTTCGCTGCAGCGCGCAAGGAACATGTGAGTGATGAAGGCGTCAGGATCGATCGATCGGATGAAGCGCTGGCGGCGGAGATTCTGCTTGGCCCCATCGTGGCGGCGACTTTCGGTTCTCCTTTCCCATCGGCGCAACGTGGCGGGGTCGCACGCACTTTGACGTTATCGTCGGCTTCTGAAATGGGAAAGATGCTGTTCGGTCCGTTGTTGTTGTGTTTCATGAGCAAGCTGGCGCAGCATCCGGCGACCGCGCGGGTCGAGAAAATATTCTTTCTCGCGCGCGAAGGATATTTCCTTCTGAAACTCTATCAGGAAGTGCGCGCGCGCTGGCTTCCCGGCTTGCCGGAGGGCGTTTATTTTTGCTGTTCGCGACGGGTCGCCAACAGCGCGTCCCTGAGCCGCAACGGCGATCCGCTCGGTCTTGTGAAGATCGGTGAAGGATTTCGCGGCACGATGGCCGGGATGCTCGACGCTCGTCTGGGGTATACGGTTAGTCCCGATAGCCCTCTGCGCGCCATGCGGATCGTGACGCCAGAAGAATTCGACAAGGCGCGCTCGATCATCACTTTGCTGCGTAGCGACATTCTCGCGCAGACACGGAAAAACGCTGCTCGATTACATGTATATTGCGAGTCTTTAGGTATTCGTACGGATGGTTCTGCGCTGTACGGAATGGTCGACGTCGGATACAGCGCCACTATTCAACGACGCGTGCAAGAGACGACCGGTGCGCGTTTCGCGGGGTTGTACATGGCGACCGGGCAATTGGCGGCCAGCGTCGAGGAAACGGGAGGCCTCGCATTCGGCCTGCTCGCTGAAGGGGCGGCCGGGGACAGGTTCCAGCGCGTGTGCGGCTTGATGATCGAGGCGTTTTTAACGGCGCCGCACGGCCAGACAATGGGCTATGACGATTCCATCCCGCCGCGACCGGTTTTTGGCGCTGAGGGCGTGTCTCAGAAAAACTTTTCTGTTTTGGAGGAAATTTTTTCAGGTGCTCTCGATTACTGCCGGACCGTTGTCGAAGCTTACGGGGCGGAAGTATTCGGGGCGCTGGCGCAGGGAGAGCGCGCAGCGACGACTATGCTTGGCGCGTTGGCCTCGGGGCGTCTCGTAATCGCGCCGGAACTGACGGAGGCCCTCGCAGTTGACGACCAGTTCTGTGGGCGCGGGGAAATACATATTTTCAAGCATATGACGGGCGCCTGATTGCGGGCCGCGGCGCTTTTATTTTGCGCTGGAGAAACCGTCTTCCAGCCATTGGCTCATAAGCGAATAGGACTGGGCTGCGGCGTGCGCGTCGTAACGGCAAAGACCGGCGGAGGCGGTGGCCTCCGTTTCGGTAAAGCAGTGGACGGCGTGGCCGATAACCGTGAATTCCCACGGCGCCGAGCTCCGACGCATCTCCTGCATAAAGGCGCCGAAATCTGGCGACGTTGTCGCGTCGTCCGCTCCATTCATCACGAGCACGCGCGCGCGGATTTGTTTCGCCAAATCCGGGTCGTCTGTCGTCAGGTTGCCATGGAAAGACACGACGGACGATATATCGGCGCCGCTGCGGGCGAGATCCAGGACGGCGGCGCCGCCGAAGCAGAAGCCGATCGCGGCCATCCGGGTCAGATCTATCGGCGCGCTGTCGGCGTAACTGCGTAGTTGCTCCAGCGCGAAGTTGGCGCGTCGCCGCATCACGCCACGGTTCGACAGGAGCGGCTTCGTCGCCGCGCGCGCCTCGTCAGAGTTGCGGGGACGGATGGTCTCCCCGTACATATCGGTCAGAAGAATGACGTAACGCTTGCCTGCGATATCTTCCGCCTTACGGATCGCTGCGTCGTTGACGCCGAACCACGCCGGAACCATGAGCACGCCCGGCCTTTTTGCTGTGATCGCGTCGTCATAGACAAGCACGCTTCTGAAGCGGGCGTTTTCAAAAGTCCATGTGACGGATTTTGCGACCATACGAGCATCAGCGGCGCCGCTCCACCATGGTGCGGTCAACATGCAGAGAGCCGCAAGACTCTTTAGAAGAACGCACGCTGTCCGGCAGGAACGCAAAGAATCGAGCATCTACGGCCTCCATCCAATGCAACGCTGTTGGTCAGACCATGCCGTATTGCCAGTGTTGCGTTTGTCGAGCCAATGGTCGCCTTCAGATGGCGAGACGTCAACGCGCTACGTCGCGGAGTAGAGATGGCGATAACGAGAAATGGAGGGCGCTCGCCAAGGTGAGCATATAAAAAATCGCACTGAACACGTGAGAGAGGAACGAAACAAGGAATGTCTTCTCCGTTCTATATGTTGACGCCAATCTTCCCTTGGCTTTGCGTTGTAATCTCACGACGAGACGCCGCTGAAGCGGCGGCGCCGGAAACTATTGATCCGGATACGGGCAGGCCGTGGGCCGCCAGATCGACCAGAAGCTGTTCCGCCATAACGCGCCAGGCCGTGTCATTCTCTGTGGAGGGTGGAACCAAAGGCGTCGGCTGAGCCTCGATCATGCGGATCAGCGCCGCGCGGAGCGACGACGCGTTCGGGTCGCAGAGCGCGGCCTGTGGCTGGTTACGAAACTGCTCTGTCAGCCCGCCTACATTCGTTGCGACGATCCATCGTCCGGCGGCGAGGCCGATTGCGCCTACGCCACTTTGGCTGGCCTCGGTGTAAGGCAAGACAATCACGTCGGCCCATTCGACCAGTGATCCGATTTCTTCTTCCGGAACCCAACGGTTTTCAACCGTAACCTTCGGTACCGAGGAGAGCGTCCGCAACGGTTCAGAGTCCGGCCCTTTGCCAACGATGCGACATTCAAATGAAAGTTCGGGCGGAAAATCGGTCAGCGCCTCGGCGAGCATCCCGAATCCCTTGTATGGGAGCAGGCGCCCAAACATCAGTAGCCGCAAAGGTCCAGGTTCGCGGAGGCGTGCTGAGTCTGGCGGAGGCACGTCATAGTTGAACGGGGGGTGCGACGCGACGATGATATCTTTCATTCTGGTCGTCGGCTGCTCTCGCAATTGCGCGGCGACATGCCTGGTCAGTGCGACGATGACGTCCGCCCGACGCAGGAGCGCGCGTTGCAATGTCATTTGCAGTGGAAATCCGTCTCCCGGATGCGTCACCGCGTCATGCACGATCACGGCGAACGGCACGCGCAGGCGCTGCAGGATGAGCGCCATCAGCAGATCCAGTGGCCCGACCATTGCACAGATCGCGAAATCCGGTCGCCATGAGGACAACCGCCGCCGCAGTCCCAGAAGCATGACTGGAGCGGTCAGGAGCCGTCGGGCCAACCCCCAGACGCTGTCATATGTGTCGACGGGACAGAGGGGCAACGTCTGTGTGGCCGGCGCAGATAGAATCTCCGCGCGACGTGAGGGAGAAAAAAGAACTTCCTGCTTCGGCAGGCTATGAAGCGATCGGGCGAGGTCGAGTGCGAAACGAGGCCCGCCGCCTCTTCGGCCCCATTGCCAGATGAGCACGCGGCTCATGGCGCATGGCCCGGCGGCGCGGCAAGGCGACGCGTCACGTCGAGGAGCGCCGCGCCAGAGAAGCGTTCACGCGCTGCGATCTCGGCGTTCACTCCCAACCGCGTTCGTAGCGCCGCGTCGTCAGCAGCGCGCCGCAATGCGCTGACGGCCGAGTGGAGGTCAGCTTCGGCCCATTGCGCCCCTGGCGCCTCAAACACACCTCGCGGGTCGCGCGCGGGGACCAGTCTGAAGGCGACGGGCAGGCCGCAATCCGTGTCGATGAATTCAGCGGTGGCGGACCAGTCCGTGGCGATGACGGTGCGCCCGAGCAGCATGGCCTCTGCGGGGACGAGGCCGAAACCCTCGCTGCGGTGCAGGGAGAGAACGATATCGACGCAACGTGTCAGGGCGTAGGAGTCCGCGATCGGAAGCAGTCGTTCTTCGAAGCGGATGTTCTGCGCGCCGCCAGTAGCCTCGCGCAGCACACGCATATCGGTGGCGTAGTGATCGGCGTGCGAGATCTTGAGCACTAGGATCCTGTCCCGGCGGTCTCCGAAAGCCGCGCGAAACGCCCGGATCGCCGCCAGCGGATTTTTTCGTTCAAAACTGGAGGCTAGGCTGAACGATACGAGCACGACGACGGCGTCTTCCGGCAGGCCGAACGCGGCGCGGTCGAGGTAAGCTGGAAGGATGGGCGCCGCGGCCAGTGCATGGGGCACGACGCGCACGCGCCCCGGCGCCAGTGGTTCGATGGCTCTCGCGCTGAACGCAGAAGGCGCCCACACTTCATGCACGCATCCAGCCCCGGCGCTCCAGAGCGGGGGCAAGGTCGGCAACTCCCAGGCCCAGTAACCGACTATGCGCCGCCCGCGCAGGAAGCGCCGTCCGAGGCGGAGCAGAACGGCAGGCAGATGCGGGGAGTTCACATGCAAGACCAGGGCTGGTCGTGGAGCCTGACCTGAATGACCGCCCTTGGACTGGGCTCGGTCCGTTCCTTCCATGAGCCCGGCGCGCAACGGCGCAACCGGCACACTGAACGTTTCCAGAGCCCGCAGCATAATGCGCGCGCCCTCGCCCAGCCCGGAGTCCCGGTTGAGTTCGCCGCCGACGATCACAGAGCCGTCCGATATTGGCGGCGGTAACGTGACCTTGGGGGCCAGCGCGGCGGTCAGCGCGGCGAAGCCGCGGCGTCTCTGTTCGACCGGGAGACGGCGCCAGACGCTGTGCAACGGATGAAACGCCTTGCTCACCTTCAGTCCCGGAATAAAGATTTGTCATAAAAAAAGGGCACGGTCCGATCCTAACCCCGACCCGAGTGTGCGCGAAAGAGCGAGTGCGGTCGAAAGGTGGTCCGAAATGTCGGAGTGGCGGATTAGCCAAGGGGAATAGGGACGCCGCAATAACGTGCAAAGTTTCGCTCAGATTGCTTTCGCGGGATTGCGAGGACCACGTCGGAGGGTCAATACTCGGCGGCATGACAGACATTGCGTACCCTGACAGCCCGTCGCATGGCGACGCGACGAGCCTTTCCGTCCAATCCGGCGTAGCGCAATCGCACGGACATACTGCAGCCGCGGCGCCCGCGCCGGGCTCCACGGACAGTGTGGCGATGCTGGCCCATATTGTGTCTTACGACACGACCAGCGACCGGTCGGATCTGCCGCTGATCGACTGGATTTCCGGCTGGATGGACGCCCATGGCGTCAGCTGGTCACTGAGTCACGATCCGTCGGGCGAGAAAGCCAACCTGCACGCCATTATAGGACCGAGAGAGGCCGGAGGACTGGCGTTCGCCGGGCATGTGGACACCGTTCCGGTCACGGGTCAGGAATGGACGGGCGACCCGTTCGTGCTGCGCGAACAGGGCGGTAAACTGATTGGTCGTGGCGCAGCCGACATGAAAGGCTACGTCGCGTGCATGCTCGCAGCCGTGCCCGATCTTGTGCGCATAAAGCTTGAACGTCCGGTGCATCTGCTCTTCACCTTCGATGAGGAAATCAGTTGCGACGGCGCGCGCGTCGCCATGCAGGACGCGCTCGAAAACAACCTTCTCCCGTCAGTATGCGTCGTCGGCGAGCCGACCCTGATGACGCCGGTCATCGCGCACAAGGGGCGTCTTGCGGCCCGTCTCGTCGCACGCGGCAAGCCAGGCCACTCCTCCCGTCCGGCGGAAGGCGTCAATGCGCTGCACGCATTGGGAGAGGCGATGGCGTGGGTCGCGGCCGAGGCGCGGCGCCTCGCGTTGGAAGGTCGAAAGGTCGAAGGCTTTGAGCCGCCCAACAGCACCATCCAGATCGGTTTTGCGCAGGGCGGAACGGCGATCAACATCATCCCCGAACGCGCTGAGGCGCTTCTGGAGTGGCGCAACGTTCCGGGCGACGACTCGCACGCCATGATGGCGCGGATGGAGCAAGAGCTTGAGGCGACGACGGGGCGATGGATGCGCGAAGCCGATCCGGAGTGCGGCCTGACGTTCGAGGTGTTGAACGAACTGCCGCCGCTGGCGCTTGCCGCGGACAATCCGCTGACTACAGCGGTCAAGCTCGCCACAGGTGCAAACGCTGAAGAGTTCGTCTCCTACGGCACTGAAGGCGGCATCTACCAGCAGGCGGGAATGACCAGCATCGTTTGCGGTCCGGGCAGCATCGAGCAGGCGCATCGTCCGGACGAGTGGATCGCGCGGACGCAGCTTGAACGTTGCGACGCCTTCATCCGCGATATGGCGCAGCGCGTCTGCGCGCGATCGACCGGGGCGGCATGACGTCCGCGGGCCGCGAACCGCAACCCGTTCGCGCGCCCGCGCCGCGCCTGTCGGAGACTCTTCCCCCGACGCCGCCGCGCCTGCCCACATTCACGCTGGAAATTCCCCCCCCGGACCTGTCGCCCTGGGTTGCTGGCAATACGGGCGTTCCCGGCCTGCATCAGTTCGATTCCGGACGGCCGGGGCCGCACGTCGCGGTCAGCGCGCTGATGCATGGCAACGAATACGCCGGCGCCATCGTGCTGGCGGACCTGCTGCGAGAGGGGGTGACGCCTCGGCGGGGCAAACTGTCGCTCGTCTTCCTTAATCTGGCTGCGTTCGCTCGGTTCGATTCTGAACGTCCGATCGCCTCGCGCTTCGTCGATGAGGACATGAATCGCCTCTGGCGCCGTGACACCCTTGATCAGCCAGCAGCGTCCAGCGAACGTGACCGTGTTCGCAGCCTGATCGGATTTTTCGATACGGTCGATGTGCTGCTCGACCTGCACTCAATGTTGTGGCCGTCAGATCCCCTTGTGCTGTCCGGGCCGAGCGAAGCCGGATGCGCGCTTGCCCGCGAGATCGGGACACCGCCCCTGATTGTCAGCGACAGCGGGCACGCGGGCGGGCCTCGCTTGATTGACTACGAACGTTTCGTCACCCCCGCCACGGGCGCGCGGGCCTGTCTGCTTGAGGCTGGGCAACACTGGGCCGAAGCGACTCTTGCCCTGACGCGCAAGGCGGTCTCACGTTTTCTTGGAGCCTGCGACGTCCTCGGTTCCGTTGAGGCGACCGGGACGTATCCTCGTGTGGCGGAGGTTACGGAATGCGTCACCGCCAGAACGACGTCGTTGACGTTTCTGCGTAATTTCCGGGGCGGCGAGATCATTCCCCGTCAGGGTACGGTGATCGCCCTGGACGGCCCGGAAGAAATCCGGACGCCTTATGACGATTGCATGTTGATCATGCCGAATCACCGTGCTGCGCGCGGCCATACCGCGGTACGACTGGCGCGGGTAGTCGCATAGTTTGCCCGATTGCCGTCGATTGAGGAGATGCAATTGGCGGCAGTTTCGGAACGTCTCCGCGGGGTCGCTGGTCCCCTGTTGCTTTGCCGTGTCGCTGATCAACGACCTGTCTGACCGGGCGCTGTTCGCGGATAAGACTGAAGAAATTCTTTTTTACGATGGCTGTTCGTCGAAGGCCCGGCGTCACGGAATTGGGGCGGTACCACTGAAGGAGTTTTAGAAAATATTTTTTATATTTTGAGGTTTTGTCAGAAGGATATTTTCGCGCTAAACCTCAAATGCCCCAAGAGAAATGCGGAGCGTGGCAGTTACGGCGTCTCGTTCATGGCAGAACGCCAAATTCCCGCATCGCTGGAACGAAGTTTTCGTTTTCATGTTTGGAATTGGCCAGTTTTATAAGGGCGAAACGCTGAAGCGGCGCCAGCGCCGCCCATTGCGCCGACGTTGGTGGAGAGACGTCGTCAGTTTCTGCTTGGCGTATGACCGCCTCGGGCATCCGGTCTGGCGCGATCCATCCGTCGAATGATTCGGGGGGGAGAAGTTTTGCCGGCTCGTCCGTTTTCGCGGCGATGAGGGCGAGCACAACCTCACGATAGTGCGCCAGTTCCTCTATGGATTCGGCGGGCAGCGTCGTCAGGTCCTCGCGGTCTTCGCGAGAAAAACGGCTCCATTGTCGCAATGACAGCTTCACGCCGCAGAGATCGAGCTTCTGTCGGGCGACCATTGGAATGCACCGGAGGGATCCGGCGAAGTCGCTCTCGAAATTAAAAATCATATTTATGACTCGGTTCTTTCCTCTGACGTCCCGAATCGAAAACCTCGATGTCGGGACGTCAGACCGCGCGTCTTGGCGGAGATCAGGCCGCCGCTGCTTCTTGCGTGGCCCCGACCATGGCGACAATACGCACAGGAATGGACTTCGCCGCGGGTGTTCCGCTGATATCGTCGAAATGACTCAGCGGCAGAAGAGGGTTCAATTCCGGGTAATACCCTGCGACCGCGCCCCGCGGCATCGGATAATCCAGCACTGTCAGGCCCTCAACCCGCCGCATCACGCCGTCGCTGGAAATGGTTTCGAGCGCCACGCGTGCGTGTTTCTCCAGTCCGCGCTCCTCACGCTCTGCGGTGCTGAGAAACAGCACCATGCGGTCGTTGTAGACGCCGCGATACCGGTCGCTATTGCTGTAGATCGTCGTGTTGTATTGGTCGTGTGAGCGAATGGTGGAAAGACGCAACATGTCAGGATCCGCTACGTCGCTGTCCACGGCAAGGCCGGGGATTGTCAGGAAGTTCGCCTTGCCTGTAGACGTCTTCCACACGCGACGGCGAGGCGGGATGTCGAGGTGGAAACCTTTGGGATCTTTGATTTTGTTTGGAAAATCTTCGTATATTTCTGGATAAACCTGCGCGATCTTTTCCCGGATCAGGTCGTAGTTCTCTATGTAGCTTTCCCACGGAATGTGGCTGTCAGGCAGCGTCGCGCGGGCGATGCGGCAGACAATCTCGACTTCCGCCCGCAGATCCGGGCTCGCGGGCTCAAGCACGCCGCGCGAGGACGTCACGTTCGACATCGCGTCCTCGATCGTGACGAATTGCTCGCCCGCTGACGTGCGGTCGATTTCCGATCTGGCGATCACCGGGAGGATCAGCGCGTCCTTGCCATGGACGATATGTCCACGGTTCAGCTTGGTGGCTATGCCAACGGTGAGCTCAAGACGGCTCATCGCCTCGTAAGCGATGACGGTGTCGGGAATGGCGTGGATGAAATTACCGCCCATACCGATGAAAACCTTGGAGCGGCCATCGATCATCGCTTCCACGGATTCCACGACGTGATGTCCGTGCTCGCGTGGCGGCTCAAAGTCGAACGTGTCGCGCACGCGGTCGAGGTAGGCTTGAGTCGGCTTTTCGTCGATGCCGACCGTCCGGTCTCCCTGCACATTCGAATGACCGCGAATGGGCGCGATGCCGGCGCCGGGCTTCCCGAAATTCCCCCGCAACATCAGCAAAGCCGCGAGTTGCTGGATCATCCGCGAACCCTGCTGGTGCTGCGTGATGCCCATGCCGAAACACAGAACTGTCGCCTTGGAGCGCGCGTAGATCTCCGCGACGCGACGAATCTGCTCCTCGGAAATCCCGGAAATGCGGGTGATGTCCTGCCAGGTGCAGGAAAGAACCTCGTCGCGCCACGCTTCGAAACCATGGGTGTGCTCAGCGATGAATTCCTGGTCGAGCACCTTCTCGCCGGAGGCTTCCCGCTCCAAAAGGACCTTGATCATGCCTTTCACAAGGGCGAGGTCGCCGCCGATGCGGATATGCACGAATTCGCTGGCGATGGCAGTCGAGCCAAACGTCGCCATCTTCACCGGATCCTGAGGTTCGGTGAAGCGGATCAGCGCGCGCTCCGGCATAGGATTCACGACAACGATCGGCACGTTGTGTTTGCGCGCATGGACGAGGTTGCTCATCATGCGCGGTGAGTTCGTGCCGGTGTTCTGTCCGAAGATGAAGATCGCCTCGGCCTTGTCGAAGTCCGACATCACGATCGTGCCTTTGCCGATGCCGATCGCATGCGGTAGGCCGCGCGACGTGGGCTCGTGGCACATGTTGGAGCAGTCAGGGAAATTGTTCGTGCCGTATGCGCGAACGAAGATCGAGTACAGGAACGCGGCCTCGTTCGAAGTGCGGCCAGACGTGTAGAACTCGGCCTCGTTCGGATCCTTCAGGGCGCGCAGATGCCTGCCGATCATCGCGTAGGCGTCATCCCACGTGACGGGCACATAGCGATCCGTCGCGGCGTCGTAGCGCATGGGCTCGGTCAGGCGCCCCTGCTCCTCCAGCCAGTAATCGCTCTGCGCCATGAGTTCTGTGACGGTATGCTGTTCGAAGAAGGCGCGCGTCACGCGCTTCTTCGTGGCTTCCACGGCCAGCGCTTTCGCGCCGTTTTCGCAGAATTCCAGCGTCTTTTCGCGGTCCGGGTCAGGGAAGGCGCAACTGGGGCATTTGAAGCCGCCGGGCTTGTTCATGGAGAGAAGCGCGCGCGACCCCTTGCCGATGACGCTCTGCTCCAGCAGCGCCTTGGCGGTCGCTTTTGCAGCGCCCCAGCCGCCAGCCGGGTGGTCATAGGTTTCGTAGCGGGGTTTGGCGGTTTCGCTCATGACAAAAGCCCTCTTTGTCCTTCTAACGCAGCCCTAGATCGGGCGGGACGCCGGATCCTGATTGGAGATGGGCATGGTCCTGTAGGTCGCGTAAAGCGCTCCCCCTGTAAAGACGATGCCGCCGACAAGGTTGCCGAGCGTGACCGGAATCTCATTCCACAGCCACCAATCTGCAAAGCTGACATTCGCCCCCAGCATCATGCCTGCGGGGATCGCAAACATGTTCACGACACTGTGCTCGTAGCCTTGGGCAACAAATATCATGATCGGGAGCCACGCGCCGATGATCTTGCCGATCGTCGAGGTCGAGGCGAGGCCGACAACCGAGCCCAAGCTTACCATCCAGTTGCAAAGTATTGCTTTTGCGAAGACGGTCGCCAGCCCGGCCGCCCCGAACGCTTCATAAGCGGTCGTCTTGGATACGGCGAGCGCGCGCAGCTTTTCGCCGAGCGGCCCCCCGGAGACATTCCCGCAATCGGTGATCGCGATCCAGAACAGCGCAGCGTAAATCAGACTGCCGAGCAGATTGCCGAGAAACACCAGCGCCCAGTTGCGAAAAACGGCGCCGACGCCGATGCGTCCGGCGAATGCGGCCAGAGGCATCATGCCGAAATTACCGGTAAGCAATTCCATGCCCAACAGGACGATGAGCACAAACCCGGCGGGAAAGAGCACGGCTCCTACGATGAATTGGCCGGTTTGCGCCGCCACGAGAAAGGCCAGAGTCGTGGCGAACGAAAGATACGCCCCCGCCAGCATGGCCCGGATCAGCACGTCTTTGGCGGGAAGAGCGGCCTTCAGGGAGGCAGCTTCGATCATGTTGTCGAGAATGACGGAGGGTTTGACGTAGTCGGCCACCTGGTGCGCGCCTTTATTTTGTTCGTTGTGCGTCAAAGTTTGACACACGGTAGCCTCTGCGCGCCATGACCGACATTATACCTGAGTATCATGCCGGTCGGACCGCAGTATCAGAAAGGCAGGCTCGGGGCCGAGTTCAGGAAGTTCAGAGCGGTTTTGCGCCCTGATGGATCACGTGAATCTGATGTCGAGAGTACGCAGGTAAGTCTGCAGACCCGCGTCCTGAATGGGGATCAGGCGGGCGTCCCTGTCAGACTCGTTGAAATGGGCATGCCAGTATCCAGGCGGCGTTACAAAGGCGCAGCCGGATTCCCAGTCGACGCGGGTGGGATCGACCATATTGCCGTCCTGATCGATTTCTTTCGACAGCAGGGAGTAGCATCCCTTGTCGCAGTCGACGATAAAGTCGAGTGCGATGGACTGGTGGCGATGCGGCTTCTGCTGAGTATGCGCGCCAATCATTCCATACATGGCCCAGAGCACATGCGTCACCGTGCGGGTGTGAGGGAAATTGGCGTTGCCCAGCAGAATGCTGACCCGACTTTTTTCACCGGCGTTCGGCTGAGACGCGACCGTCCGTAATTCGGCGTTCGCTTTTTCCGCCCGATAAAGCGTCGGCTCGAACCGGGCGACGGTGGGCTCCACGCCAAGGTAGCGCAGCAAGGGGGCGTCATTGACATAGTAAAGCGCAGCGTCGCCTGTCGCGCTCAGTTCGATCGCGCTGACGCCGGGGGCAGTAAAGAAATCTCCCTCGCCCCATTCGAACGTCGCGCCGTGGGTTTTGACCGATCCAGCTCCTCGGATGACGTAGAACACTGTCGACGTCGATTCAGGCTGCAGTGCGAGAGAGTCCCCTGCGGCGACGCGAACGAAATTTGCGCAAAGTCCGGGGCCTGTCGCTGGAGCCTCACATTTCAACGCCTCGCTCATGTCCAGCGGGACAACGCGTGACGGCCCCTCCGCATAAAGAGCGGGCGAAAAGAAATGGAATGGAATTCGGGGCGTCAAGCTCGGGCGGATGGGGTTGGCCGCGGTGCTGTACTCAAAGTATTCGGCGTCACGTGTAATGGCGGGGCCATGTTCGTCACGAAGTGTCACCGGGCTCGGCTGGGGGGAATATTTGTCCATGGCGGCTCTCCTTTTTGAAGTTTTTAAGCGCTTCCGGCAGGATGTTGAGCCGCGACCGTGTTGAGATCGATAACCCGCGCCGCATATGAGTTTTGTCGTAAGGGGATGCAAACTGCGTGAAACCTCACCACTCGTTTGCGGCGCGGTAGCGGTTTTCGAAAAAGGAGATGAAGGCTCTTACTTTTGAGGGGACAATTTTTTTTGGGGGGTAGACGATCCAGATTCCCTCATCGGCCTCGCTTCCAGGAGAGAACTCACAGTCGGGCAAGACATTTTCCAGTAAACCTGATTGCAGATCGTCGTTGACGAGCCAACGGGGCAGGACAGCGTAACCCGACGCGCCGATAGCGGCGGCCCTGAGGCACTCCAGATCGTCAGATCTCAAGGGTCCTGAGACCTTTATTTTTTCCCAACCGTCTGCTCCTCTGAAAGCCCATGTCGCGCCGGATTGCAGGCCGAGCGGCAGGCAGGGGCGATGAGTAAGCGCCTGCGGCGTCTCTGGCCGACCGTTGGGGTCCCTGAAGGATGGGCTGACGCAACAACAATAATGGTTTGGCGCTATTTTTCTGGCGACGAGCTGTGAATCCGCCAACGCGCCGATCTTCAACGCAACGTCCACGCCGCCTTCGATGATGTCGCGTTCGGCGTCGGCCAGAATCGCCTCCACTCGTATCATCGGGTGGTGCGCCAGAAATTCTCCCAGAACGCCCATGACATGTTTTCGTGCGAACGCGCCCGGAAGCTGGATGCGAAGCAACCCCTGCGGCATGGCGTTGAGAGTGGGGACCAATGAGCGAATCTGTTCGATGTCGCCCAGTAGTGCGAGCGCCTTTTCATGAAAGACGCGGCCCATTTCGGTCAGATGCAGATGGCGCGTCGATCGGTTGAAGAGGGCCGCACCCAAATCCTCTTCCAGAAAGGTAATGTAGCGGGAGACGGTGGAAACCTTAATTCCGGCTTCCTCTGCGGCGCGGGTGAACGTGCCCAGTTCGGCGGACCGGACGAACACTTTCATGGCGGCCAGATAGTCCATCATCGCTCCGCTGACGTTTCACAAGAGTGCCGCTGCAGTGTTTTCGGCGCTTGTGGCGCCGGCGTGTCGGCCCTTCGCCAGCAGGTTACACTGCGTGCCTGCCGCACAAATTGAATTGCGCGTGTGGCCTCACGTTATGGACGGCGGCGGGGTCCTACAGTCAAAGACCCGCGAGCTGCTCCGCTTCGTGCGCCTCGGTCACACCTTTCCGAGACACGTTTAGCGACCGCGCTGTATTTTCTCGTAACGCGCGACCAGCCTGTTGCGTCGCAGGGCCGACAGGTGCTGTATCCAGAAAATACCGTCCAGCTGGTCGATCTCATGCTGGTGACAGACCGCCCGCAGGCCATCGGCCTCCTCGGCGCGTTCATGTCCGTCAATGTCGCGGTAACGCACGCGCACGCGGGCTGCGCGTTCGACGCGTTCGTTGACGCCCGGCATGGAGATGCTGCCTTCCTCGTGAAGGATCGTTTCTTCAGAACGCCAGACAATCTCCGGATTGACGTAGGTGTGGGGCGCGTCTGAACCGGGCAGGTCGAGCGTTACGACGCGCATGGAAACGCCGATATGGGGCGCCGTTATGCCGATTCCCGGAGCCGCGCGCACGGTGTCGAGCAGATCGACCGCAAGAGTGCGAAGGGACGCGTCAAATGCGGTCACCGGCGCCGCGATCAGACGAAGGCGCTGATCCGGGTAATGGACGAGGAGCTGAACCGTCATGGGCGTCGGTTTTCGCCGTTTTGGGCGATCCACGCGCGCATGAGCGTACGCAAGGGCGAAAGGGCCTGCGGTCGGCGGCGCCGCAGGCCACAGCGCCTTACTTGTAGATCGGGAACTTCGCGCACAGGGTCTTCACGCGCTCATGCACCGCGTTTTCCACCGTGGCGTCGCCTTCGCCGCCGGATGCGGCCAGTGCAGTCAGCACCTCGTCGATCATCTCGCCGACGATGCGGAACTCTTCCTCGCGGAAGCCACGCGCGGTTGCCGCCGGGCTGCCGAGACGGATGCCGGAGGTGATCGCGGGCTTCTCCGGGTCGAACGGCACGGCGTTCTTGTTCGCGGTGATGCCCGCACGCTCCAGCGCCTGTTCGGCGGCCTTACCGGTCACCTTCTTCGGGCGGAGATCCACCAGCAACAGATGGCTGTCGGTCCCGCCGGTGACGATGTCGAAGCCACGCGAGATCAGCGTCTCGCCCAGCACGCGGGCGTTGGCGGCGACGGCTTTCTGATACTCGACGAACTCGGGCTGCAGCGCTTCGCCGAAAGCGACGGCCTTGCCAGCGATCACATGCATCAGCGGACCGCCCTGCAGGCCGGGGAACACGGCCGAGTTGATCTTCTTGGCCAGCGCTTCGTCGTTGGTCAGGATCAGGCCGCCGCGCGGGCCACGCAGCGTCTTGTGCGTGGTGCTGGTGACGACATCGGCGTGCGGCAGCGGGCTGGGATACAGGCCAGCGGCGACGAGGCCCGCGAAATGCGCCATGTCGACCATCAGCTTTGCGCCGACTTCGTCCGCGATCTTGCGGAAGCGCGGGAAGTCGATGATGCGGGGATAGGCGGAGCCGCCAGCGACGATCAGCTTCGGCTTATGCTCGCGCGCCAGACGCTCCATGTCGTCGTAATCCAGCTCGCCGTCCTGGAGACGGACGCCATACTGGATCGCGTTGAACCATTTGCCGGAGTAGTTCGGGGCGGCGCCGTGCGTCAGATGGCCGCCAGCGGCGAGGCTCATGCCCAGAACGGTGTCGCCTGGCGCGATGGTCGCCATGAAGGCGGCCTGATTGGCGTTCGCGCCGGAATGCGGCTGCACGTTGGCGAAGGCCGCGCCGAACAGCTTCTTCACGCGTTCGATGGCCAGAACCTCGACCTTGTCCACTTCGAAGCAGCCGCCGTAATAGCGGCGGCCCGGATAGCCTTCGGCATATTTGTTGGTGAGCACGCTGCCCTGCGCCTCAAGCACCGCGGCGGAGGCCATGTTTTCGCTGGCGATCAGCTCGATGCCTTCTCGCTGGCGAACCATCTCGCCGCTGATCGCAGCCGCGACGTCAGGATCGACAGCGCTCAGAGGAGCCTGAAAAAATCGTTGCAGATTCGTCTCGCTCACCTTTGAAATCCTTTTTTCGACCACCAGCCACGCAACTGGCTAAACCCGCAACCAGACCGCTGAACCGGCGACGGGACCGTAACAGCCCCGCTCATACCGCCTTGGCGAGCCCAAGGCCACATGCTTCGGGCGGAGACGTACCCCGCGACAGCCCGCGCCGCAACGGCTATCCACGTCCAGAAGACAGAACCCGGAGACACAACTTCATGTCGCAGACGGAGAGGCGACCGGCCTCAACTTCCCTGTTTCGCCTCAAGCCCATCAACACGGCGGTCGAGGAAACAGGACTCAAGCGGGTTCTGGGGGCCGGTAACCTTGTCGCTCTGGGCGTCGGCGCCATCATCGGCGCGGGATTGTTCTCGCTGACCGGCATCGCCGCCTCCGAGAACGCGGGGCCAGCGGTCGTGCTGTCTTACCTGATCGCAGCCGTCGCCTGCGGTTTCGCCGGGCTCTGCTACAGTGAACTGGCGAGCATGATCCCGGCCGCGGGCAGCGCCTACAGCTTCGCCTATGTTTCGCTGGGCGAGTTCGTCGCATGGATCATTGGTTGGGATCTGGTGCTCGAATATGCCGTCGGCGCCGCCACCGTCTCGGTCAGCTGGTCGCGCTACGTCGTTTCCCTGCTGGCCGATTGGGGCATCGCGCTGCCGGAGAGGCTGACAGCTTCCCCGTTCGAAACCGTGCGTCTGGCGTCCGGCGCGGAGGCCGCGGGCATCGCCAACCTGCCTGCCGTGTTCGCCATCGTCGTCATCACGATGCTTCTGATCCGCGGCGTTTCGGACTCTGCGAAGGTCAACGCCGTCATCGTCGCGATCAAGCTGACCGTTATCGCTGCGGTCATCGGCTTTGGCCTGCCTTACGTTCATGCGACCAACTATCACCCGTTCATCCCGCCCAACGACGGGACGTTCGGACACTTCGGCTTCTCCGGCGTGATGAGGGCCGCAGGCACGATCTTCTTCGCCTATATCGGTTTTGACGCCGTTTCCACGACGGCGCAGGAAGCCCGCAACCCGGCGCGGGACATGCCGATCGGCATCATCGGTAGCCTGCTGGTTTGCGTGACGGTCTATATGGCTTTCTCGCTCGTATTGACCGGCATGGTGAATTATCACGACATGCTCGGCGACGCCGCTCCGGTCGCGACCGCGATCGACCATACGCCGTTCGGATGGCTCAAGACGGCGGTGAAGCTGGGCATCATCTGTGGCTTCACGTCGGTCATGCTGGTGCTGCTGCTCGGGCAGAGCCGTGTGTTTTACGCCATGGCGAGCGACGGGTTGCTGCCGTCGTTCTTCGCCCGCACCCACGCCCGCTTTCGCACGCCGTGGCTGTCCAACCTGTTCTTCATGATGGTGACGGGCGTGCTGGCCGCGTTCCTGCCGATCTCGGAACTCGGGCATATGACGTCCATCGGCACGCTGCTGGCCTTCACCATCGTCTGTATCGGCGTGCTGGTTCTGCGCCGGACTCAACCGGACCGCGAGCGTCGATTCCGTATTCCCGGTGGTGCGACCGTGCCGCTGCTTGGTGTTTTGAGCTGCCTTACGGTCATGGCTTCTCTGGACAGTCTGACGTGGGTCCGGCTTGTCGTGTGGTTGCTGATCGGGTTCGCGATCTATTTCGGATACAGCCGCAGTCGCAGCGTGCTTGCTCCGCGCTGACGCGCGCTCCGGCTGTGCAGGGCGTGAGTCTGGAGCAAGTCCCATTCAAACGGACCCGTTTGAATGGGTGAAGGTGCTCGACGAAATAAGAACTTAGAGCTTTTCCACAACTGCCGTGTCTAATGGAAGAGCCCTGAATCCTGAGTTTTCCGAGATCTCAGTCTTTCACGCGCCGCGTCAGCGCCGCGAGAGCCTCAATCTGACGTGACAGGAATTCGCGCGTTGCAGGGTCTGTCAGTTCCAGCGTCTCCGCGTTCACCTTCGAACCCGCCAACCCGATCATCGCTTCCGGCTTGTTCAGCACGAACGCGTCGAGAAATACGAGGCTCTGGCGGAGGTGATACTGCGCCCGCGCTCCGCCTATCGCGCCGGGCGACGCTGTCTGGATCGCGACAGGCTTGCCTGCCAGCGGCTGCGGCGAAACGCGTGAAAGCCAGTCAATGGCGTTCTTCAGCACGCCCGGCACGGAGTAGTTATATTCCGGCGTGACGATGATCACGCCGTCCGCGGCGCGGATCTGTTCCGCCATAGCCAGCACGGGAGCCGGGAAGCCCTGCTCCTGCAGGTCCTGATCGTACAGCGGAAATTCTCCGACGGAGCCCAGGGCGCTGATCGACACGCCTTCTGGCGCGAGGGCCGGGAGGGCGCGCGCGATAGCGGCGTTGATCGAACCTTTGCGGAGGCTGCCGATGAGGCTGACGAAATGGAGCTGGCTTTTCTCTGTCATGCGCTGATGTTCTCCGGACGTCGATGTCTTGTGAGTGGTGCAGTCGTATCATTAGGACAGGATCTGGCTAGGCGGAGCAAGAGGATCTGGTGGCTTGCAGGGTGGTAAGCCACAGCATGGAGGACGAAATCCACCCTGCAGTTGATAATGAATATTAGTTGCGTTAAGGGTCGCTGGCAATTCTAAGTAAGGCGACTTCTTCCATGGTTTCCACACGGTCTGACCAAAACAGCGTGATGTCGCTAACGTTTCTCTTTTCTTGCGCACTTCTGACGCCCGTCGTGCCCGTCCGCGCGGAGACCCCGGATAGGGATTCAGCTACACAAACTGCGCGGCACGAGAAGATAGTGGTCGTCGGAAGAAATCAAAAGCTTACTCCTCTCCACAAGACTAAAACGTCGTATGGCGCGTTTGGTGAAAGAAGCGATCTCGATACTCCTTTCTCTCAAGCTCAATTTACAGATCGATATATTGCAGAAAAAGTCATTTCGTCGACGCACGAGCTGTTTCAGCAGGACGCTTCGATCATGTCCAACGCCGGAACGTATACAAGCCGCCCGAGTTTGCTTTCGGTTCGGGGGCTACAACTTGATACGCTCAATAGTTACAAGATAAATGGGCTCGCTCTGGCGGCGTATGGTCTGGAATTACCACTAGAAGATTTTCAACAAGTCGACGTCCTGAAAGGACCAGCCGGTTTTATGTACGGTTTTGGTTCACCGGGCGGAATCGTCAATTATGTGACGAAAAAACCAACGGATCAGTTTTATGCTGCTTTTGATCAAGGGTATCAGACCAACTCTGTTTTTTCGGAGCACTTGGACGTAGGCGGACGCTTCTTCAGAAACAAGCGTGTCGGATATCGTGTTAATCTGACGCACGAAGGTGGAGAAACGTTCAATGGTGGGTCAATCGACCGAAACGCTTTCTCCTTGGGGCTTGACGTCCGGATTACCGATAAACTGACCTGGACGTTCGATGGACTCTACCAGCGGCGCGTCACGACAGGTGGTATTCAGGGTTTGTTGCTCACATCATATACCGGAAGTGGCCTTCCGGGCACGATCAGCGGTCGACGCAATCTGTCGTCGAATGGGTCGCAATATGCAAGCGAAGGAGGGCTTCTTGTCAGCGGGCTGCACTGGGATATGGCGCCAGGGTGGAAAGCGTCGCTCGATTACAGCTACTCGTCAACGCGCAGGCGTTACGCCGAAGATACGCTCTTGTTGCTGAATCGTGCAGGAGGGTACTCGGATTACATGTATGACGTCGGCAATCGATATGGGTTTCATCAGATACAAGGTCTTGGCGAGGGTCATTTCACGACAGGCCCTTTCAAGCATTATCTGGTTTTCGGAGCGACGTGGCAATCGGGATGGAGCGATTTCGCAACGCCGAATTTTTATAACAGTATCGGTACAGGGAATCTTTTTTCCAGAAATGCGAATGTCTACCGATCCAGCATTTCTCCACGATACTATCGCGGCTCGACTGTTGATCAGACCGCGGGTTTCCTGAGCGACACCATAGCTCTGACCCGATGGATGTCAGTGCTGGGCGGAGTTCGTTATACGGATTTGAGCCAGACATCGCGCAGCAGTTCAGGCGTCGTGACTGCGAGGTATGGAAAATCGCCTTTCACGCCAACAGTTGCGCTTCTCATAAAGCCGCGCGCAGACACCACTGTTTATTTTAGTTGGGTGCAGGCGTTGGAGCAAGGAACGACCGTGGGCACGACGTATCGGAATGCGAACGCCGTTTTGCCGCCGATCGTAAGCACTCAATATGAGGTAGGTGTTAAAGCTGAACATAAAACCTGGACGGCCAACGCAGCCCTGTTTCGTATAGATAGAGCTAACTCCTATGTGAATTCATCAAATTACTACGTGCAGAGCGGCATGGCGCAGTATGACGGAGTGGAACTGGGGGCTTCATTACAGCCTGTGAGTTCCCTGCGCCTGTCGGCCAATCTTATGTGGCTGGATGCATCGGTTATCAGCGGTGTTGCGAGCCAGGTGGGCAGGCGGGTGCGGGGCGCATCGCGTTTCACCGCCACCGGGGGCGTGGACTGGAGTCCGAAATTTCTAAAAGGCTTCGTGGTGAACGGGCAGGGGCGTTATACGGGGACGACAGCTGTCGGCAACAACAGCGCGTTGACAGTTCCGGCCTACGCCTTATTCGATCTGGGCGCTCTATATGGACTGGATGTGGGTCGACATCGTGTCGAACTGCGTACAGAAATACGAAACATCGCAGATAGACGATATTGGTACTATTATTCGTCTTCGATCATTTTGCCCGGAGAGCCGCGAACTTTCGCAATGAGCCTGCACTTGGGCTATTGAACGTGACCTACGGTCTGGCACGTCACCCACGGAGACGACATAATGTTCGTGTACATTAAGAAATAATTATTAATATCATATCGTAAAATTTTATAAATTATATTAATTGTTTCGCGTTTTGTTGGGTAGCATTGCTATTTAGCTTTGTGTTGAGTGGCGCCAAAAAAATATAGAAATAGTAAACGGAAACTGCCGCCGCCCGAAAGCCGGGCGACGGCACGTCGTCAGTTGTTGTCGTCGTCATCTCCGTCGCTTCCGCCGCCCGGCGCGCCATTGCCAGCGTCGCCGTTGTCGCCGTTCAGAGAGATCGCCACGAACAGGGACTGCCCATCACGCAGGACGCGCAGCAGCACCGCCTGCCGGGTCTTCAGAGCAGCAGCGACGGCCGTCACGGCGGCGTGCGGGTTGTCGATCGGCTGATCGCCCACGGCCTGAATGACGTCGCCCGGCCGAACGCCAGCCTGCTCAGCTGCTGAGCCCGGTTTGACGTCGGTAACCACGACGCCATGAACAGAATTGTCGAGTCCAAGCTGTTGGCGGACGTTGCCAGTCAGCGGCGACAGGGAAACGCCCAGTTTCTCCCCTTTGGCGCCGACTTGCGCGGATGCGCCACCCGCTTCGCCAGCCGCAGACTGGTTCGCGATATGGACTGTGACGTCGCGTGAAGCGCCGTTGCGCAGCAGCGTGACGGTTGCGTCCGTGTTCGGAGCGATGGATGCGACCTTCACGGCAAGATTATGCGGGGTATCCACCGGCTTGCCGTCGAGTTTGACGATGACGTCGCCGGACTTTATCCCGGCTTTCTCGGCCGGGCTGCCAGCCGACACGTTTGCGACCAGGGCTCCGGATGGCGGGGCGCCGGGGGAGGGCGACTTCAGGCCAAGCGCGCTCGCCATCGAGGGGGAGATCTGCTGGGCTTCGACGCCCAGATAACCGCGCGTCACGTGGCCGGTCTTCTGAATCTGGGAGACGACGTTTTTGACCACGTCGGACGGAATGGCGAACCCGATGCCGATCGATCCGCCTGACGGCGAGTAGATAGCGGTGTTCACGCCGATGACTTTTCCGTCCTGTGTGAACAGAGGGCCACCGGAGTTGCCGCGATTGATCGGCGCGTCGATCTGGAAAAAGCTGTCATACGGTCCGTCGCCGATGTCGCGGCCCAGGGCGGAGACGATGCCGGCCGTGACTGTGCCGCCGAGCCCGTATGGGTTGCCAACGGCCACGACCCACTGCCCGGGGAGGACATCGTCGGACTCGCCAAGTTCGATGAACGGCAGTTTGTTTGTCGATGTCAGCTTCAACAGAGCCAGATCGGTCTTCGGGTCGCGTCCGACGATGCGGGCCGCCAGCGTCGTGCCGTCGTCAAGCGTCGCAGTCACCTTGGTCGCGCCTTTGACGACGTGATTGTTGGTCACGGCGTAGCCGTCGGCGGAGATGATGAAGCCCGAACCGCGCGCCTCGATCGTCTGGCGCTGGTGCTGCGGCATCATCTGGAACGGGAAGGGGAACGGGAACGGCGACTGCTGCATGCCGCCCTGTCCGCCGCCCATGCCGCCACCCTCCTCATCCGCCGCGTCAGCCTTGATGATCGAGGTGATGGAGATCACCGCGGGCTTCACCTGTTTCACCAGATTGACGAAGTCGGGGATCGTCTGGGTCTGCGTACGGGGCTGAATGGCGCCGGGCGCGTCGGCGTGTGCGCTGCTGATCAGGCCAGACGTCCCCAACATCGGAGGGACGGCCAGGGACAGAAGTTCGACGCCAGCGACGGCGAGCAGGAGCGAGCGACGTTTGTTCCCGGCGGTCCGGGGCGACTGTGTCTGGTCTTGCATAGGTCTTCCGGTAGGCTCCAACTGATCGGGTCGCGATACGCGACCCCTTCTGGACTTTGCGTCGGGGCTGACCCGACATGTCCGTCCGAGACGTGACGAGGTCACAATGCCTCGTGTCGTCGAACCGGCATCATACACGGTGATGAAAAACGCGTTAGGCCGTCACTTTTTACGATTATGCGTCACCGGACAGGCGCAGGGCCGCCCTGTCGGCCCGCAAATCCTGAAAAAACGAGCGCAGGAGGGTCGCGCAGCGCTGCTCATCAACCCCGCCGACGACGTCGGGACGGTGGAGGCATGCTGGCTGGGCGAAAATGCGAGGGCCGTGCTCGACGCCGCCGCCTTTCGGGTCGTAGGCTCCGAAGACGACCCGCTGGACGCGGAAATGGACGGCCGCGGCTGCGCACATGGGGCATGGCTCCAGCGTCACGACCAGCGTGCAGTCGTTCAGCCGCGTCGACCCCAGAAGGCGGGCGGCCTCACGTAGCGCGAGCATTTCGGCGTGCGCTGAAGCGTCATGGTCGGTCTCCACCTGATTCCCGGCGCTGGCGATAATCTGCCCGTGCGCGTCCAGAACGACCGCGCCAACCGGCACTTCGCCACGCCCGGAAGCGGCGCGGGCTTCGGCCAAAGCCTCGTCCATGGCGCTCCATCGCAACAAACCTCCGGAGGCGATCTCGCGCTTCACGGGGAAGGTTCGCGCGAAACGGAGCGTCGATCTGCCGTAGTCACGTTCTGTTTCAAACGCCGGTCGGACGGGCGAGGATGCAGTCGGTGAAAAATAATCGAAAACCCCTTATTTTCCCTTGCTTGTAACACGACGAGGGCACAAAGTGCAGCTCACAGACATAGTGATCTCTGTAACATAACGGTTCAACTTCGCCGCCTGAAGTGTAGGGAGAGACCCCGATGCGCAGTCTGACACTTGTCTTGGCAGCCGCCGCAATCGGCATCGGCTTGGCCGCTTCCGAGCGCGGAACATTTCATTTCGGCAGCGAGGCGGCGCACGCCCGCGTGGCGAATGAGTCTGGCGCAGTGAAGTTGGCTGACCTCTGAAAAGTCACGCCTGAAGGTCCGACGGAACAGGGTCCAGGCTGAACCGAAGCATTTCCCTCTATATCTTTTCAGGATGTCGTCGTTCGAACCCGCTGTTTCGGGTGTGAGCTGCTTCCGCCAATTCAGGACGGTGTCCCGGTTCCTCCATTTCGCCTGATAATCAGGAATCAATAAAGCTGCGCCTCGTTGTGCCGTCAGAGGCGCTCTAGGATGTTTCTTCTACTTTAGGCGTATGTGCGCGACAGAAATCGTCCGGTTCATAAGGTGTTGATCTGTGTTCGGATGCAGCGCGTATTGGAGTTGACACGCTATTTCCTTTCTGCGTTGGGACGCAGTTGGAGCCGATGGTGTTGCCGCTCTTTAAGGCAGCGAGCGCAACCGTCGCCCACGTTGATGTGACGCTTCGCACATCCGGACGATGATCGATCAAGAGATGAGCGAACGGCCGCCCCATATACCGGCACGGCGCTTTATTCTATGTGAGCGCCATGACACGCGATAACCCCGTCATCGGCGTAACCATGGATCAGGAGCCGGGAGGCTCCGGCCAGTATTCGGCCTTTCCATGGTACGCCCTGCGCGCCAATTATATGAGCGCCATTATCGGCGCCGATGGCGTGCCTGTGGCCATACCGCACGCGCCTTGTATGGCAGGGGCTTTTCTCGATCGGCTTGACGGGCTTGTCGTCACCGGCGGCGCGTTCGACATCGATCCTGCGTTATATGGCGATAAGACGCTCCATCCCGCCACGCAGCTGAAACCTGCACGCACGCGCTCCGAACTGGCCCTGATCGAAGCCGCCCGTACGCGAGGGATGCCGATCCTTGGGATTTGCGGTGGCATGCAGCTTCTCGCCGCCGTTCTGGGCGGCTCCCTGCATCAGGACATAGCGGACGCCATTCCGAACGCGCTACCGCACGAGCAGCCCAATCCGCGTGACGAGGCCGGTCATATCGTCATGATCGAACCGGGAACGCGCCTAGCGGCGATTGTCGGACGTTCGCGCATGGCCGTGAACTCCTCTCATCATCAGGCGGTGCATGATCCCGGTCGGGCGATTGTCGCCGCGCGGGCGGAAGACGGCGTCATCGAAGCCATCGAGGATGGCGAGGCCACGTTCTGTCTGGGCGTGCAATGGCACCCCGAATTTCTTATCGATGCTGGAGACAAGGCGATCTTCGCCGCCTTCGTCTCTGCCTGCCGCGACTGGCGCGCGCGCGTGGGAGTCGTAGGAAACGGCGCGCCGAATGCTGTGAAACACGAAGGATGACTGACATGGACGGGCAGGACGCGGGCGCGCGCGGCGAGCGGATCGCAAAATGGCTGGCGCGCAGCGGGGTCGCGAGCCGTCGCGACGTCGAGCGGATGATCGAGGAGGGGCGCGTCTCCCTCAACGGCGCCCCCGTCACGCATCCGGCGACGTTCGTGACGGCGAACGACGCAGTGTTTGTGGACAAGAAGCTGGTTGAGCAGCCGGACCACACGCGCCTGTGGCGCTACCACAAGCCGGACGGTCTGGTGACCACCCACCGCGACCCGGAGGGGCGTCCCACCGTGTTCGCCTCCCTGCCGGAGGGGATGCCGCGCGTGGTCAGCGTCGGGCGGCTCGACCTCAACAGCGAGGGCCTGCTGCTGCTGACCAATGACGGCGCGCTGGCGCGGCGTCTTGAATTGCCCTCGAACGGGTGGTTGCGGCGATACCGGGTGCGCGTGTTCGGCGTCGTAGACCCGAAGCGGCTCGCGGAGCTTGCAGGCGGCAGTGTGTTCGACGGCGTGAAATACGGGCCTATCGAAGCGTCGCTCGACTCGAAAAAGGGTGACAACGCATGGCTGACTGTGGCGCTGCGGGAAGGAAAAAACCGCGAGGTCCGGCGCGTCATGGCCGGGCTCAACCTGCACGTCAGCCGTCTGCTCCGCACGTCCTACGGCCCGTTTCCCTTGGGTGAGCTTCAGCCGGGCGAACTGGAGGAGGTTCCAGGCCGCGTTCTGAAAAGTCAGTTGCCGCGCGATAATGAACCTGCTCCCGCTGCGCGTGGAGCGTCGAAGGGGCGTGCGCCAGCGCGCAGGGGCTAGGCGCATCGTGCGGATTATCGGCGGCGACCGGCGCGGGCGGCAGCTTCAGGCTCCACCGGGCGGCGTGACCCGGCCCACGGCGGATCGCGTCCGGCAGGCGCTTTTCGACATGGTGCTGCACGCCTCTTGGGGCGGACGGGACGCGGTGGAGGGCGTCGCCGTTCTGGACGGGTTTGCCGGCACCGGCGCGCTGGGGCTGGAGGCTCTGTCGCGCGGGGCCGCGTCCTGCGCTTTTTTTGAACGTGACCGCGCGGCGCTTGCCGCCTTGCGCGCCAACATAACGGCCTGCCGCAAGGAAGACATGTCGCGCGTGTTCGCTGGCGATATTCTGGCGCCGCCGAAAGCTGTTCACCGCTGTGGTTTGATCTTTCTCGATCCGCCTTACGATAGAGGGTTGCCAGTGCTCGCCCTGAACGCGCTCACTGCGCGCGGGTGGATCGCGCCGGACGCGCTGATCATCGTCGAAACCGCCAAAGACGAGGCGCCGCCCGTCGACACCGTGGAGATTTTGTTCGAACGCGCCCACGGCGCGGCCCGGCTATGGGGGTGGCGGGCTGGCGGCCATGGCTGAGATGCTGACGGAACGGGCGTTTTTCGAGAAGGAGATCAAGAAAAGCCGTTTCCTCGCCTACGCCGCGCCGGTCGACAACGAAGAAGCGGCCCTCGCCTTCATCCACGAAATTTCGGACGTCGAGGCGCGGCACAATTGCTGGGCCTGGCGGATTGGCCAGCAGTACCGTTTTCACGACGACGGAGAACCTGGCGGTACGGCCGGTCGTCCCATCCTGCAGGTGATCGAGGCGCAGGACATAGATCGCGTCGCCGTGGTCGTGACGCGCTGGTTTGGCGGGATCAAGCTCGGAGCGGGCGGGTTGGTCCGCGCCTATGGCGGCACGGCGGCGGAGTGCCTGCGTCTTGCGCCGCGCGCCGCGATCGTGGCGCGCGTGCGCGTGGGCTTTCATTGCCCGTTCTCCGATCTGGCGCTGATCGGCGCGCGTCTGTCCGGACTGGGTGCTCAGGTCGAAGCGGAGACGTTCGACGCGACTGGCGCTACTTATGTCGTCGCTGTGCCGGTGGAGGGAGTAGAGGGCTTGATCGCGCGTCTTGCGGACCTGACGGCGGGGCGTGTGGCCGCGCGTGTTTGCGAGGACGTTGAGGGATAAATTCCACGAATATATTAATTTGTATAATATATAGGCGGTTTTCCTCAACTCCTTTCGTTGCCGTTATTGCCTTGGGAGTTGCGTATAGGTAGCGTCGAGTTTGTTGCAAAATATGACGGTGAATTATGAAGCGTTGGGGTCTCTTTCTGGCTGTATGCGCCACAGGCTTCTCTTTGGCGGGGTGCGTGCAGAACTCCGTGACCTCCCTAAATGCGTCCGGAGCCGGCGTCTCCAATGGCTCCGCCGTAACGCGTCGGGTTGTCGACGTCCCACAGTGGAATCGTTATCGTCTGGTCGACAAGATCGTAATGAAAAATACCGACACGATGCTGAATTACTGGCAAGCTGTGGCGGTCGACTGTTCCGCCGAAAAGTTTCAGGTCCTCAAGGTTGCAAAAGACCCGCAGCACGGGACCGCTACGTTCGTCGATTATTCGGTCAACCCGAGCTTTCCCGCGAGCAACCCGCGCTCGCGCTGCAACGCCGCGCCGGTCGCCGCGACAAGCCTTCATTACAAACCGGCGGCGGATTTTACCGGCGTCGACGCGGTGCCTGTCACGGTGGCGGGACCGCAGGGGACGATCATGAACGTTCTGTTTCGTATCCGCGTCATCGACTGAACGTCTCGGGCTTGCCGCCGCGTCCGTTTCGGACCACATCGGGGCGTTCTGAACGGATCGGGGGCGGACCATGGCGCATCGCATCGCAGTCGTAACCGGAGCAGGCGCGGGCATAGGTCGCGCGACTGCGCGTGCTTTGGGCCGGGCGGGTTTCGACGTCGCTTTGCTGGGACGCAATGAGGAGCGGCTGGCGGCGGCGGCCGAGGAACTGGAGCAGTCCGGCGTGCGGACCGTGCACGTGGCTGTCGATGTCGCCGACGAAGCGGCGCTGGACGCCGCCGCAGAGCAGGTCGAGGAAGAACTTGGCCCGATTTCGATCTGGGTCAATTGCGCCGGCGCCACCGTCGTAGGTCCAGTCGTGGAACTGGATGGCGCCGATATCCGTCGCGCGACGGAGGTCACTTACCTTGGCTCCGTCTATGGCTCCACCGCCGCGCTGCGCCGTATGCGACGGCGTGGGCAGGGCGTGATCGTCAATCTGGCGCTTGGCCCGCGCTTGCGCGGATTGCCGCTGCAGGCGGCGGAGAACGGTGCGCGCAGCGCCGTGGTTGGCTTCTGCGAAAGCCTGCGCGCCGAGATCGCCCATGACGGCGATCGCATCCGTGTGGTGCTTGTCCATCTACCGTCCTTCAATACGCCGCGCTTTGGCTGGACGAAGAACCTGACCGGCAAGCGCCTGCGTCCGCCTGCGCCGATCTTCGAACCGGAAGTGGCCGGAGAGGCCATCTGCCGCGCGGCCTTCCACAGCGGCGAGGATATGTGGGTTGGCCTGCGTGGCCAGATCACGCGCGCGATCGACGCGCTCGCTCCGCGTATCGTTGCGTCCCGTCGTGCTCGCCGGGGTTATGCGGCGCAACTGGAGAAAGCTCCCGCGTCCGACGACGCTCCCGCCAACTTGGATTACAGTGTCGCAGGTGCGCTTTCCGCTTATGGGCCTTTCGATATCGAGACCAAAAAGGCGACGGCGCTGACGCCTGCATTTCTCGGCGCTCCATTGCCGTTGGGTGCGCGCCTGGGGCTGGCGACGCTGGGCGTCGTCAGCGTTCTGGCGGGGGTGTGGGGGTGGCGTAAGTTTAAAGTCTGATAAGCGAAGCGCAGGCTATTCTGGTTAGAAGGTATTTGCGCGCCGCTCGTTTCCGCTGTCGAGTAGCCAGAGTGGGCGGCGTTTCCCCCGGCCTCCTGATGCGCTGCGCGTCAGTGACGGAGGCGCGCAGGACGCGGGGATAGTGTCGGCCTCAAATCAGTCTCCTTCGGTGGCGTTTAGCTGCTCCATTGAGAACAGCGGATGACTGAACAGAAATTGCCGCGATGAAAGTGCGGCTCCTTGTCTGCGATGACGTCCGCTTTGACGTTACCGAATGTAGTGTCGGGCTTGTGTCGAATCCCGTCGTAAAACGCCTGAATGATATCCTCTTTAAAATTCGGGGAGCGTGAAAACGCCGCGACGACGGCCTCGCGTTCGGCTGCGGAATATTGCGCGTAGGTGAGGCCCAGCACGTCCATCTCCACGCCAGCGGTCACAAGCGCCACGACAGGATGCATGTGTTGCGGCACGCCCGGCGTGGTGTGGAGCGCGATCGCCGTCCACACCGTATAGGCGTCTTCCTCGGGAACGCCGTGGCTCCGCAGGAAATCGCGGGCGGCATGGGCTCCATCGACCTCAAACCGTTCGCCTGGGCTGCTGTGGCTCGGCATCAGGCCGATGTCGTGAAACATCGCTCCTGCATAAAGTAATTCGCGGTCGAATTTGATTCCGCGCTTGACGCCCGCCAGCGCGCCGAATTGGTAAACACGGCTGGAATGGTTGAAGAGCAGCTCTGTTTCGGTGTCGCGAATATATTCGGTGATTGCGCGGGCTAACGCACTGTCGGGAATTGCGGCTTCTTGAGTGACGGACGGCATATTTTCCCCCTGCTGGCTGGCCTTGCGCAGACGGTAGGAGTGTCGTGAAATGGCTGCAATTGTTGTAATACGTCGATTTCGGACAATTTAGGGTCAGGGCGGCCACGGATGAAAGTGCGGTCGAAGACAATTGTGGTGGTGGCGTTGCCGGGGGTCCAGCTTCTGGACGTATGCGGCCCGCTGGATGTGTTCGCGGAAGCTAATGCTCAGGTCGGGCGTGAGGAATACCGACTTGTCGTCACCGCGATCGAACCGGGTCAGGTCCGCAGTTCGTCCGGCGTGCGGTTAGTGGCGGACTGTATTATCGGCGACGACGAAGATGAGGCGATCGACACGCTTCTCGTCGCCGGACGCCCAAACGCGGCCGTTTCCCCGGTGGATGACGCTGTTGTCGCATGGTTACGCAGGCGGGCGCCGACGGCGCGGCGATTTGGGTCGGTGTGCAGCGGAGCATTCTTTCTTGCCGCAGCAGGTCTGCTGGACGGCAAACGGGTCACGACTCATTGGGCCGTCGCGGAGGAACTGGTGCGACAGTTTCCAGACGTCATGGTGGATGCGGAGGCGATTCACGTCGCGGACGGGGCCCTTCGGACAGCCGCCGGGGTAACCGCCGGACTGGATCTCGCGTTGTCGCTTGTCGAGGAGGATCTGGGCCACGAGCTAGCGAGGAGGGTGGCAAGCCAACTCGTGATGTTCTTCAAGCGACCGGGCGGGCAGATGCAGTTCAGCCGCAAGGGCGTCGCCGCGTTGCCCGGTCGCTCGGCGTTGCAAGAACTGCAGCGGTGGGTGGCGACCAATCCGGGCTTGAACCACTCAGTCGCGAATCTCGCCAGACGTATGGATCTGAGCACGCGCCATTTCTCGAGGTTGTTTCGCAACGAGGTGGGAGTGACGCCGGCGTCGTGGGTTGAAGACGCTCGCGTGAATGCCGCCCGGCGACGTCTGGAACTGGGACAGGAGACGCCAAAGCAGGTCGCGGCGTCCTGCGGTTTTGCCGATGTCGACACATTGCGCCGGGCGTTCGTCAGGCATGTGGGCGTGTCGCCAGCTGAATATAGAAAGAGGTTTTCGAAATTTGACGCGTGAAAATGGAACTGTATCGAGTGGTCCGGACTTGATGCGTGAAACTCGCACCGAATCACCCACGCTTCGCTGGCTAAATCACTGAGTGTGAGGAAAGGCGACGTTTTGAGCGTGTCACGCACTACTATGCGGCGAGGGGCGCCCGGTACGGATCTCGCTGCGTGGTGAGGGGGAGTTGCTGGCGACGGACCTTCGAGCCGCCGTCTCTCGTCTCCTGCGTTGACGCGCTGCGGCATCGCCCGTAAAAGCCCGCGTTCCGATATCAGCGAAGCCCGAACAGGCGCAGCCTTTTTTGAGCGCCGGAGGCGCCGCTTGCCATGACCATGACATTTGCCGACCTCTCTCTGGCGGAACCCGTGCTCCGCGCGCTGGCGGAGGAGGGCTACGTCAAGCCGACGCCCATCCAGGCTCAGTCGATCCCGATGTTGCTCGAAGGGCGTGATCTGCTCGGCATGGCGCAGACGGGCACTGGCAAGACCGCAGCCTTCGCGCTGCCTTTGCTTCATCGTCTGGCGCAGTCTCCACGCCCGGCGCCAGCAGGCGGCGCGCGCGTGCTCGTCCTCGCGCCCACGCGCGAGCTTGTCTCGCAGATTGCTGACGGCTTCGAGAGCTTTGGCCGCCATCTGGATATCAACGTAACGACGATTTTTGGCGGCGTCAGCCAGTTTCATCAGGTCAATGCGATGAAAGATGGCGTGGACATCATTGTCGCCGCGCCGGGGCGTCTGCTCGACCTGATTGAGCAAGGACTGTGCGATCTGTCGCAGCTTGAAGCTCTGGTTCTGGACGAAGCTGACCAGATGCTCGACATGGGCTTCGCCAAGCCGATAGAGCGCATTGTCGCGACGTTGCCGAAAGATCGTCACACGCTGCTGTTTTCGGCGACGATGCCGAAGTCTATCGCCGCGTTGGCTGAGAGCCTGCTGCGCGACCCGGCGAAGGTCGAGATCGCTCCGCCGTCAACCACAGTGGACCGCATCGAGCAATCCGTCATGTTCCTCGACGCGGCCAACAAGAAAGACGCGCTGCTGACGCTGCTGCGTACGCCGGGGATGGGGCAGGCGGTCGTCTTCACCTTGCAGAAGAACATTGCCAACGAGGTCTGCGCCTTCATCGTAGAAGCAGGCATCACTGCCGAGGCCCTGCACGGCAACAAGTCGCAGGGCCAGCGGGAACGCGCGCTCGACGCCTTTCGTTCCGGAGACGCTCAGGTTCTGGTGGCGACAGACATCGCCGCGCGCGGTATCGACGTCGACACGGTAACGCATGTTTTCAACCACGATCTGCCGAGCCTGCCGGAAAGCTATGTGCACCGCATCGGGCGCACTGGCCGTGCAGGCCGCGCCGGTTTCGCCGTCACGCTGTGCGACGCTGAACAGCGCGCCTGGTTACACGCCGTGGAACGGGAGATTGGCCGCGCTCTGATCGTTCACGAAGACCACGAGTGGCATTCCGAAGATGCGAGAAATTCGACCATGCGTCCGCCTGTGTTGGGTGGTGGGCCGGTGAAGCAAATCAAGCCGCAGAAGACGCGGGAGCGTAAAGTGTGGACCGAAGAAGAGAAGCAGGCGGCCCGGATAGCCGCCGGGAAAGTTGTGGAAAACGCGTAATTGAGTCGGTGGGCGAGGGGAGGACTTCCTCTCACCTGTCCGCGAGCGACATACTGGGCCTTCCCGTTCCAACTGGAAAACGGGATCGTCGCTTCACAAAATAACTAAAATACCAACTCTGTCGCCCCCGGTAGTGAAATCAGTCCGTTATCGGACATCGACGGAACGTGGCGTTCGCTGCAGCGAAGATAGAAAAAATCTCAGTGTACGAGGCTATGGTTTTGGCGTATGCCATTACGAGTAGTAGATAACTAAGCTGAACATATCATGTAAAATTAAAGTTCGATACTTCATTAAATAATTGAAGATTTGTCATTTTCATAAGGGCGTCAACGGGATTGGGTTGCGATGAAAATTTAACAATGACAACCTCCGACTGGGGGTCGACGTAGAGCCATTGCCCATGAATGCCCAGCGTAAAGAATGCTTGGTGAGCATTCCCGCTCTGATACCATTGATTGCGATAAGATCCGCCGGGAAGCCAGTCGGCAAAATTCCCTTCCCTCCAGGCTTGCATGTCTCCCCCTGAAATCGTGTCGGCCACCCATTCTGGCGAAATAACCTGACGACCAAGGGCCTTGCCTCCACACCGCATGGCTTCTCCGATCCTCGCGAGGTCACGCGGGGTCATGGAAATTCCGCCGCCTGCGCGTGGCGTACCCTCTGTATCCACGGTTATTGAACCAGATTGGCGGAGACCGAGCGGGCGCCAGAGACGTGTGGCTGCGAAATCCGCCAGGCGCTCTCCGGATGCCCGCTCCACTACCAGCCCAAGGACATCGGAATTCGGCGAACAATAGTAAAAGGGGCCACCGTGCTCATTGCTTCCTTTCTTTAGCGATGCAAGAAATTCGATCACTGTCTCCTGGGGCGTTCCCTCCATCTGTGGATCGAGGAGGCCCGCCCTTCGATAGCGGGCGAAATCGCCAAGAGAATCGCCGTATTCTTCTGTAAAAGCTACGCTCGTGCGCATATCGAGCACGTGTTGAATGGAGGCGTTTCCAAAAGCGGAACGCTCCAGCTCCGGCACGTATCTCGCTACCGGTGCGTCGCGTTCGATTAACCCGTCGCCGACCAGAAGGCCGACCAAAAGACCTGTGATGGATTTACTTGAAGAAAACATAATATGACGGGTCTGAAGATCGAACTGCGGCGCATGAAATTCGGCTATAAAGCGTCCCGATTTCATGACGACCAAGGCGTCCGTCCAGGTACGGCGCAACACATCGATCAGTGGTTCTGACTCGCCCGCAATTTTAACGTTCTTTTCGATTAACCGATGGGGGCCAACTACGGGCTCTTCTGGCTCCACTGAGTATGATCGAATCTCCGCGGTCGGTATAAATTCCGGGACATGGCAAAACGCCCATACATTCCATGGAGAATTTCTCCAGTTGTGCAAATGGACCTGATTTCTCATGAAACCATAGGCGTTTGCGAACTGATCGCGCTGCGTCATACGAATTGCTCGTTCTGAGGACATTTATGTGGAGCGCCGGTCATTGCACATGCTGCAGGAAATTATGAAATCGCTCGCTAGGCGGCGAGGATAATAAAGCAGTCGGTTCACCGTCATGAATCACGCGACCGTTCTCCATGAAAATGAGGCGTGAGCCGACTTGCCGGGCGAAATGCATCTCATGAGTAACAACCATCATGGTCATCCCTTCCGTCGCAAGTGTTTGCATGACTTTCATGACTTCCTGCCGTAACTCGGGATCCAGGGCTGACGTCGGTTCGTCGAACAGCATCAATTTGGGTTGCACGGCAAGCGCACGGGCAATTGCAACGCGTTGTTGCTGGCCTCCAGATAATTGAGATGGATAATGATTCTTTCTTTCAAAAAGTCCTACTTTTTCTAGCAACGTTTCGGCGGCTTCCTGCGCCTCGAATTTCGAGTGCTTATTGACCTGGATCGGCCCAAACATAACATTTTGCAGTGCCGTAAGGTTGGGAAAGAGATTGAACTGCTGAAAGACCATGCCCGCCTGACGTCTTATCTGGCGTACGTCAGCGGGCGATCCCAGTACACTAATCCCGTTTACCAACAAATCTCCACCGTTGATTTTTTCTAGAGCATTGACGCAGCGGAGCATTGTCGACTTCCCGGAACCGGACGGACCGATGATAACGGCGACTTCCCCCGACTTGACCGAGAGTTCGGTTGGTCGCAGCACCACATGATCACCAAAGCTTTTCGTGGTTTGACGGAATTCAATCATTTCAGGGCAACCTCACCCGCCGTTCCAGCAAACGCAATCCTAACGCAAATGCGCTGATGACCAAAAAGTAAATCGCCGCGACTTCCGACCAAATTTCTACAGAACGAAAATTTTCGGCCATTACCTCCTGACCGCGACGTGTAAGCTCTCCAACTCCTATCACTATAAAAATAGAAGTATCTTTCACAACATTGACGAGTTGATTTCCCATTGCCGGTAAAGAACGTCGAAACGCAAGCGGCGCTATAATATGAGCAAGAACGGCAGGAAAAGAGAGACCCATCGCCAGGCCGGCTTCCTGTATCCCAATCGGAACACTATTAAGAGCTCCGCGTATAATCTCAGCGTTATAAGCTCCAGAATTGATTATGATGGTAATGATGGCGGCGTCTATGGAGCTGATACGAATGCCCGCTATCAACGGTAACGCAAAAAATATGAACATGACCTGGACTACGATAGGCGTTCCTCTGATGAGCGCGACATAAACATGCGCCAGCGCATTGGAGATTCGTCCTCCATACTCCAGTGCAACACCCGCCACGACGCCAAACACGATCCCTCCGGCCAATCCGGAAAGCGCGATCAGAAGCGTCACTTGTAGCCCCTGCATCAAATCTGGAAAGGCAGATATCAGAACCGACCAGTCAAAGTTCATTTTACATTTTCCGTACAAAACTCAGCTTATTCTTCGGTCTGGCCGAACCATTTCTCGTTTAACGCGGAGAGGCGACCATCTTTTTTCATCAACGTCAGTTGCGTGTTCGCCTGTGCCACAAGGGGGCTTCCCTTTGGAAAGCCGATACAGACATCGCGTCCCTCGAGGTCGGGCTTGATTATCCGTACTTTGCCTTTCCCTCCGGTGTGGGCGTAATACATCAATACCGGCGTGTCATACACAACTGCATCCGTGCGCCCGGCCTCAAGGGCCAGTAACGCCTCGGTAACAGAGGGCATTTCAGCAATCGTCGCATTTTTGATGTTTTCTCTGATGTAGGCGATTCCTATTGTGCCGGTCTCTGCGCCAATTATTTTTCCGGCGAGATCCGATGCCGTATGGATCGTCGTATTGTCGATGCGCGTCACGGCGATTAAGCCGCTTTTGTAGTAGGGTTCAGAAAAATCAATTACTTTTCGGCGTGCTGGTTTTACGAAAAGTTGCGAGACGACAACATCGAGGCTTCTCGTCTGCAAAGCTGGAATGAGAACGTCAAACTCCATCGGTTGAATTTTCCAATTCTTTCCGATGCCTGTGGCAATTTCGCTCCATACGTCGATGTCGAACCCTGTGTAGGACCCGTTTTTTCTGAAGCAAAACGGGGGACCTCCGGCATGTGCTCCGACGATCAGGGGAGCGTCATCAGCCCTTGCACCATGCGACGCCACGATAGCGGGTGCGGCCAGCAGACCGAGTCGCAAAATTGAACGTCGATTCATTTTTCACTCGTCCTGAAAGGTAAAAATGAATAATTCCTGTAATCCATATTCGTTTGGTGTCAGGATTGCTCGAATACTGACTTACAGAGAATCTCAGCGTTCGGCAGATGCTTCCACGTGACCTCCCAGCCAGCAGCCGCAAATTTTTTCGTCATCAAGAGTGAAACGAATATCTATTTTGGAGGGCCGGTTCATCGCTCGACCCTGGCGGATTGTGATGAGACGATCGGACGCTTCGACCAGTTGATTCTCCAGCAGCCCAAAGGCCAGAGCCGAAGCTGCAATTCCAGTCGCAGCATCTTCAGGATATCCGGAATTTTTCGGAAATTGTCTGGCGTCGTAAATTTGCCGAGCACGATCATGTGGAGCGTATGGGTATAGCCCCGTCGAATCTATTCTTTCGCACAGACTTTCAATACGCGTGAAATCGGGTTGCAACGCGTCAAGAATGGCCGTGTTTTTCACGGGAACTAAAGTCTTGACCCGACTGGTTGCTGCGTTCTGAATGGGGAACGGCGCTAGGTCATTTTTGGAGATCTGGAGAACATCCAGAATCTCCGCTTCGCTCTCGGCTGGGTTCGGCAATACATCAATTTTGCCAGGAGGCTGCGTAATCTCAAATTGCGCTTCCGCTCCAACGCCCGCGGCAAGGCGTCCACAAACAATGCCGCTCTTCGTCCATATTTTGGCCTCTTGTCGAGGCAATTTTCCGTTTTTGTGCAGCAGCCAGAGCGCGCCGACAGTCACATGGCCGCACATAGCCATTTCGTGATTGGGAACGAAATATCGAATTTCAAAGTCACATTGGGAGTCGGGAGGGGGCGGCAATATGAACCCGCTTTCAAGGCCGAATTCTTTCGTGATGCTCTGCATCTCCACGCCAGACAGGCCGGATGCGTCCATTGCTATGGGCGCGGGGTTGCCACCGCCTTGGCCATCGGTAAATACGTTGACGATTTTCATAGAAATGCCCGACTTCATCGTCACGCCCTATCAGGTGGTTCGTATGGGCAGACAATAAACGGATCTGGAGTTTCTTTGCTTGTCCCGTCGGGCCGTATCTTATGCCCTATCGGGCCTTCGGCGTTCTGATTTCCGATGGAGAGCGGCCAGTGGTCCGGCGCATGGTCCGGGCCAGGGCGCCGCCGCTTTCAAAACCTACGCGAAGCGCTATCTCGCCGATCGACAGATCCGTGCCGGTTAAAAGTGTTTTAGCTTGCTTTAATCTTGCTCCTTGCTGATACGCTCCTATTGATACGCCACTTTTTTCTCGAAACAGGCGTGTGAGGTGGCGGCGGGAAATCCCGAAACGTTGCCCCATTTCATCCAGAGGAAGGCTCCGGTCTGCATGATTTGCGATATATGACTTGAGATCAGCGACCAAAGCCGCCCCGTGATCGTGGCGAGCCGCATCAGGCATCGCCAGGCCTGTCATGACATCGGATATGCACTGCACCAGAAGCGCGGAGGCGATATCCAGACGAAGTGCTGATCCGCCGTATGTTCCCAGATCCTTGCGCATGGCGAGGTCTTGTAGAGCGCGCAGGGCGGCGCTGCGCTGGATGAGAATCGGTTTGTCCGCACGGCGATAAAATTCCTGCAAAGAACCCATACGGGCGTCGACCTTGCGTAGCGCGTCTTCAGTAACGTACAGCGCTATATGGTGGTGAGACGCCAGCGCCGCTCGGGTCTGATGGCCGCGTCTGGAGGGGACTACCGCAAAGCATTCCTGAGACAACCAGGCGCCTTTGGAGCGACCTTCATGCTTCAGCTCAATAGCTCCTTGACTGGGGAGCATGAACATCACGCAATCGTGCCAATGCCACGGTTTCGCGTAATCGCCCGAACTACTCAATGCTGCGAGTGTTTGATCGGCGGCGATTAAATTTTGTCTGTTCTGAGGACAGCTAACCGCTTCAAATGACCGCAGCATGACGTTCCCCCATGAGGTTCACTGCAGATTAGCGATAACCTTGATACGTTTTCAAGAAATGTGATGGGATGCTTCTGCAACGCTTCATCCAGTGGAGGCGCCGTGCCTAGGGTATGTTGCAGGTCAATGTGCAAATTTCGTGGGCAGATATTTCTTGGAAAACCAAGACGCCATCATGAGGTGAAGACGAAATAGACTACATGATGTTTGGCATTTATCTGGAAATTTTTAATTTTTCGGTAATTGTGAAAGATAATATGTAGTATTTCTGTGATATTTATTGAAAATCCTATTGTGTGCGTGGAGTCGACTTTTAATTCCACTCTTTCCTAAGCGCCCGATAAAGTGGGATAGCCGCTACAAGCGCAATCAGAGAAACCAGCAGCAAAAACAGAACGCCGGAAATGTGTTCGGCATTTTCCGTGCCTTGCATGCCAATGGAAGTCTGGAATGCTTTAAACCACGGGCTCATGCACATATTATAGATAATGCGCGTGACGAATGCGGTCCTGATCAGCGCGTTGGTTGCCAGAAGCGCGATGGTCAGAGCGGCGCAGATCGATAAAGCTGCCGGTACGATTTTTCTCATACTTCGATATCTCGTGGCGTGGTTCTGTTTCAACGAAAACATAGAAAGTTCGCGCGCCAAGCATACTTTAACGCGAGGGGGTGTCGCGCGCTTTAGTTACGCCGAACGCCGGCTTCTGAAAGCCGGGTTCGATCGAGTGTCGGTATTTTGTCGGTCATTTTTTGTAGAAAAGGAAAAAACCCAAAAATCTGATGTGTATTTAGGTATTTGGGAGAATTTTTCCCAATAAATAAATATTTACGGACCGACCAAATCTGTGGTTTTACTTCTGCTTGTTGCACGTTGGCTTCTGGCGTGAAAGCATCACATCAGAAGCCAACGGCGAGAAATCAGGCCTCAACCGAAGCGGGACGCATCTTCACGATACGGTCAGGATCGGTCACGACGCCGCCGCCGCCTGAACCGCGCTTGATCTTGTCCACCAGTTCCATGCCCTCCGTCACCTGCCCGACGATCGTGTACTGCCCGTCGAGGTGCGGGGAGGGCTCAAACATGATGAAGAACTGGCTGTTGGCGCTGTTCGGGTCCTGCGTGCGGGCCATGCCGACCGTGCCGCGCTCGAACTTCGCGGCGCGCGTGAACTCGGCCTTCAGATCCGGCAACTTGCTGCCGCCGCTGCCGGTGCCTGTCGGGTCACCGCCCTGCGCCATGAAGCCGGAGATGACGCGATGGAACGCAACGTTGTCGTAGAACCCTTCCGCAGACAGCGTGCGCAGGCGCTCGGCCGCCAGGGGCGCGATGTCGGCGCGAAGCTGGATGACCACGCGGCCGGAAGTCAGGTCCAGGTTGAGCAGGTCGCTCTTGTCGATCTCGGACATGCGTAAATCCTTTGGTCAGGCCGGCTGTGAAGCTGGCTGGTGAGCCGACCCCTTTACGCCCGGACGGGCAGGGATCGACGAACGCCTCCCCTTACGACGCCCTCAGGCAAACGTAAAATCATGGGGGGTTTCGTGATTGGAAACTGGCGCCGGAACGCCGCGGTCAACGCCCCAGTTGCGCCTTGATACGCCGCGCGGCGCCCTCGGGCGCGAAGTCGGAGATATCGCCGCCGTAAAAGGCGATGTCGCGCACGAGGCTGGAGGAAATGGACTGCGTACGCTCGGACGCCATCAGGAAAACTGTCTCGATCTCCGGCGCCAGCTTGCGGTTGGCGCCCTGCATCTGGATTTCATAGTCGAAATCGCTCAGCAGCCGCAGCCCGCGAAAGATCAGCGAAGCGTTATAATCCCGCACCGCATGAACGAGCAGCTTGTCGAACCCGACCACCTCGATCTCCGAGTCAGTCTCCTGAATCAGGCGAGGAAGCTCATCGTTGATGCAGGCAATGCGCTCATCGCTCGACAGAAGCGGCTTCTTCCCGGCGTTCGTCGCCACGCCGATGACCAGTCGGTCAACGAGCCGCGCGGCGCGCTCGATCACGTCCAGATGTCCGAACGTAACCGGGTCGAACGTGCCAGGGTAGAACCCGATCCGTGGCGACGATTTAGGCATTTTCCGTTCCGCTTTCCTCGTCCGGAGCGACGTCCCCGCCCTCCGAGTCATCTTCCAGAACGGGGAACACGCTGGTGACGACCTCGGTTCCGTCGAGACGCAGAACTGTCACGCCACTTGCCTGACGCGACATGATCCGCACCTGATCCACTGGCACGCGGATCAGGCGACCGGCGTTGGTGACCAGCATGACGTCAGTGCCCGGGAGAACCGGCAGTGTCGCCACGACCTCGGATCCGCGCTTGCTGGACGAGAAGGTCATGTTGGAGATGCCCTGCCCGGCGCGGCCGCTCACGCGGTAGTCGTAAGCGGAGGAGCGACGACCGAAACCGCCGTCGCTGACCGTCAGCAGGATTTCCTCGCCCGCCTCAAGCTCGGCGAAACGCTCGGGCGATAGGCTGGCGCCGGCCGTCGCGACCTCGTCCTCGGCCTCAGGCACCACAGCGTCTTCGGCTTCGTCCTCGCCCACCGCATTTTCCGCGCGACGCTTCGCCGCCGCAGCGCGGAGATAAAGCTGACGCTCCTCAACCGTGGCGTCGACGTGGTTGAGCACGCAGAGGCTGTTCACCTCGTCGCCCTCAGCCAGCTTGATGCCGCGCACGCCCGAAGAATCACGGCCAGCAAAGACGCGCAGCGTCTCGTCGGTGATCTGGAAGCGGATGCAGCGCGCCTTGCGGGTGGCGAGGAACACGTCCTGACCTTCGCGGCAGGTCGCGACGCCGATCAGGCGATCGCCCTCGTCCAGCTTCATGGCGATCAGGCCGGAAGCGCGGATGTTGCGGAAATCGCTCAGACGGTTGCGGCGAACGCCGCCACTGGCCGTGCCGAACACGAGGTGCAGGGACTCCCACAGCTCCTCATCCTGCGGCAGAGGCAGGACCGCCGTGATCGAGTCGTCGCCCAGATCAGGCAGCAGATTGACCAGCGCGCGGCCCTTGGCGGTGGGGCTGGCTTCGGGCAGGCGCCACACCTTCTCCCGGTAGGCCTTGCCGCCGGAGGAGAAGAACAGCACCCATTGATGCGTGTGCGCGTTGAACGAGCGGACCACGATGTCGTCGCCGCGTCGTCCGGCCGCCGTGCGCCCGCGTCCGCCGCGGTTCTGCGCGCGGAACACGTCGAGCGGCGTGCGCTTGATGAAACCGTCGCGGGTGATGGTGACGACCATCAGCCCCGGCTCGATCAGGCTTTCGTCTGTCTGGTCGCCTTCGTAATCGGTGATCTCGGTCATACGCGGCGTCGCGATTTCGGCGCGCGCGATGAGAATTTCCTCACGCATTACTTCCATGCGGCGGATGTGGCTGCCGATGATCGCCAGAAGCTCGTTGATCTTGATGGCGACTTCGGACAGTTCGTTCTGGATCTTCTCGCGCTCAAGCCCGGTCAGGCGTTGCAGGCGCAGTTCCAGAATGCCGCGCGCCTGCGCTTCGGTCAGGCGCACCTTGCCGTCGACGACGACGTTGCCTTCGTCGTGGATCAGCGCGAGCAGCGGCTCGACCTCGGCCGCTTCCCACTCCGCCGCCATCAGGGATTCGCGCGCCGTCGCCGCGTCGGGCGCCGCGCGGATCAGCTTGATGACCGCGTCGATATTGGCGACGGCGATGACGAGGCCGACGAGGATATGGCCGCGATCGCGCGCCTTTGCGAGATCGAAGCGGGCGCGGCGGAGGATGACTTCTTCACGGAAAGCGATGAACGCCGACAGCACCTCGCGCAGGCCCATCAACTGCGGCTGGCCGCCGTTGAGGGCCAGCATGTTCACGCCGAACGAAGTCTGAAGCTGCGTGAAGCGGTAGAGCTGGTTGAGCACGACTTCCGGCGTGGCTTCGCGCTTGATCTCGATGACAACGCGCATGCCCGAGCGGTCGGATTCGTCGCGAATGTCAGAAATGCCCTCGACCTGCTTCGAGCGCACGAGTTCCGCGATGCGCTCCTGCAACGTGGCCTTGTTGACCTGATACGGAATCTCCGTGACCACGATCGCCTTGCGGTCCTTGCGGATCTCCTCGACCTCGGCCTTGGCGCGGATGATGACGGAGCCGCGTCCGGTGGCGAAGGCGTTGCGGATGCCGGAACGCCCGAGAATAAGGCCGCCCGTCGGGAAGTCCGGCCCCGGCATGATCTTCATCAGCTCTTCGAGTGTGATGTCCGGGTTCTCGATCATCGCCAAAGTGGCGTCGATGACCTCGCCGGGATTATGCGTCGGGATATTCGTCGCCATGCCGACCGCGATGCCCGTGGCGCCATTGATCAGCAGGTTGGGAAAGGAAGCCGGGAGAACCTTGGGCTCGTGTTCGGATTCGTCGTAGTTCGGCTGGAAATCGACGGTGTCGCGATCAATGTCGTCGAGCAGGAAGGAAGCCGCCTTGGCCAGACGCGCTTCGGTGTAACGCATGGCCGCCGGGCTGTCGCCGTCAACCGAACCGAAATTGCCCTGCCCGTCGATCAGCTTGACGCGCATCGACCAGTGCTGGGCCATACGGACCATGGCGTCATAGATCGAGGCGTCGCCATGCGGGTGATATTTACCCATGACGTCGCCGACGGCGCGGGCCGATTTACGGTAGGGCTTGTCGGCGGTGAAGCCGCTTTCGCGCATGGCGTAGAGGATGCGGCGGTGAACCGGCTTCAGGCCGTCGCGCACGTCCGGCAGGGCGCGGCTGACAATGACCGACATCGCGTAGGCGAGGTAGGAGGAGCGCATTTCCTCCTCGATCGTCACCGGAACGAGGTCCGAGGGCGGAATGGGCTGGTCGGGGGCGTCGGTCAAAGCGTTTCCGTCATGTCGTGGGCCGCGCAGCCCCCGGTGGAGGCAGGCGCGACAAATCTATTACAAAGCGGCGGCACCCTAGCATATGCGAATCAGGGCGGTAAGGCGTGGCGCGCCCGGAGTTCGTCGCAGCGGTTCCGGGGCTCTCTCGGCACGGTAGATGGAACGTCCTTGCGCTCTGTCTCAAGCTGCGGGCTGTCTGACCTCCCGCCCTTTTCCTCGAAACGCGTAGATCGAGGCGGGCCTGTTATTTGCGGCCCGACGGCTCTGAAGTGAAGCGCTTCAATAGATCAGATTTTTTGGTTCACTTTATAAAGGAAGGGCGGGGCTCGAACTGTGCATCGTGCGATGGCGGGCCCCGCACGCGGCCATACTGGTGGGATCACCGCCCGCGCGTTCAGCAGGCCCAGTCGCTCGCTGGCGTCTTTGGCGCGATCCGACGAAATGCCCAAGGTTCGGAAAACTTACGATAATACCAGTTTTCATGGCAAAATTTGGCATCCAGCCTCTTTGGTGGGGGCCACAAAAAGAACGTCGTTTACGAAAATGTGTTCGCTCAGCTATCCAGATGTCTGAAATCTGACCATAAAACCTGAATCACCTGCGATGTTTGTATAGTTCTTTTTTCATGATCGACGTGAAAGATTCTAAAAATCCTCTTTGCCTCGCCAGAGGTGTCGGGATGATCGTTTGATAGTTCTTGTTAACGAGGCTTGAGATAGAATTTTTAAAGTCACACCGTTAATACTTATTTATATCAGATTAAAAAATGTCAAAATGTGAATGTTTCATGAAATATACAAATAAAATCAACAATATGTAAAAAAATATAAATATAGAAATTGAAATTATTATTCTAAATTTGACGTTGTATTTTTCATAAAAACGGAATTTTTTTAGAAAAAAAGCAATAAATATGTTTATAATAACAACTGAAATAAAAACAAATAATTCAATATTTCTGATCATTATTAACATTATCCGGTTCGTTAATGATAGGATTCATCAGAAAATACGATTAATTCAATAATAAATATTGTATTTATTGTCATTTTATTAATATCTATATTGTTATGGGCCGTCTCCTCGTCATTTTTCCTTTCCAAACGACGGTTCTGACCAATTTCAGGACCCGATGCTGCAACCCCGGTCATAATAACGAGGTAAAAGCAGGCTACCTGCGAATTCGGCGGATGTCTCCAGCAAGACATGGAAAGCGCCCGATTCAACCTAACGCGGGCAACGTGTCTCGCCTATTCCGCGTAGGCGTAAGCGCCACCGCGCTCCAGCGCCCGACGATAGGCCGGTCGGCTGTGGATACGGTCGAGAAACGCCGCCACGAACGGCGTCTTTGGCCCCGCCGCCGCGCGCGACGTTGCGGCTTCCAGAGGGAAGCTCATCTGTATGTCGGCGGCGCTGAACTGCTCTCCCGCGAACCATGGGCTACGGGACAGCGAGTCTTCCCAGAAACCCATATGAAGTCGAATTTGCGGATCAATGAAGCTTCGGCTCGTCTTGTCCGCGATCATCCTGACCAGCGGTTTTACAAGAAAAGAAGAGCGTCCAGGAAGCATCGAGAAGACCAGCTTCAGAAGCAACGGCGTCATCGCGGAGCCTTCTGCGTAATACATCCAGTATGTGTAGCTGAGCTTTTCGGCTGTCCCTTCCGGGGGGACCAGACGTCCACCGCCATATGTCGTCACGAGATAGTCGATGATGGCGCCGCTCTCAGCGACGGTTCTGTCACCGTCCTGAATCACGGGCGCCTTGCCGAGTGGATGAATCTTCCTCAGTTCCGGCGGCGCCAACAGAGACCCCTGCCGTTTGTAGACCCTCAATTCGTATGAAACGTCCAGCTCCTCCAGAAGCCACAGGATGCGCTGCGAGCGTGAGTTCTCAAGGTGATGGACGATAATCATCTATACTGGCTCCATCCTGACCGCAGGTTTCCGGGCGGCGCAGGACTATACGTGAACGCGCCAGAGCGGCTGGAGGTGTGTAGAGAAATTTGCATTCTGGACAGTCACCAGGCGTCGGTCCGTGCGGGCGTCGTCCGTTCAGTTAGCGCGTTTGGCGGCGGCCCTGACGTCGAGGTGAAGCTGTTTGTGCAATTGCAGGCCATGCGCCAGTCGCTCCGTGTCTTTTGGGAGCAGCGTGAAGCCCAGTGGCCCGTAAGCCGGATGTTGGAAAGCCAGAATCGAACCGCCGGATTCGACATCCGGCTGCACCGCCCAGCTTGTGCGCCGCACTGGCGTAAACTTTGCGCCCTCGATGCTGGGAGTCACATCGCCGCCCAGCGTCTGGTTCACCGCGCCCAGCGCCGTGATGAGGCTGGCCAGTTGCGCGCGGGACAGATTGAGTGAGAACGAAGCCTCGTCCGCCGTGAAGGCGACGGTTGCGTGGGTGCGGTCATCCGATACGGCGATGTGAACTTGTGGTTCCATACTGCTCACCCCTGTTGCGCGCTAAACGCGGCACTCTTTCACGAAGACGTGCGCCTGCGCCATAGGTTGCGTCCGATTTTCAGGCTGCCGGCCGGCTTTCGGAAGTTTTCTGGCGTCCGGCAAGGCCGCCCGCCCAGACCCACCACGATCGCGCCGGAGTAAGAGCGCTCAATTGCGCAGCCGCACGCCGCGCCGCCTCCGGCGTGTCGAAGATCCCAAAGCATGTCGCGCCTGAACCGCTCATACGCGACAGCAGGCAGCCGGGGAGTGCGTCAATCGCGGCGAGCACCTCGCGGATTGTCGGGCATAGCGCGCAGGCGGCCGTTTCCAGATCGTTATGCAGGCGCGACAGATCAGTCGCCATTTCTGCCGCATTCGCCCATGCGGCGGGCAATGCCGGGGCGTCGGAGAAACCGCCATCGCGCGCGCGAAATACTGCGGGCGTCGAGACGCCGAGCCCGCAATTCACCAGAATCATGCCGCAATCAGGGAGCGCGGGCGCGGGATCAAGGCGCTCGCCAACGCCGCCCATTCGCGCGGAGCGCTGCGCGAGGCAGACCGGCACGTCTGCGCCAAGTTTTTCCGCCAGTTCGAACAGGCGCTCTTCAGGCACGGCAACGTCCCAAGCCCGCTGAAGCAGTCGCAGCGCCGCCGCCGCGTCGGCCGAGCCGCCGCCGATTCCCGACGCCACGGGCAACGCTTTTTCCAGAGTCAAAGCGCCTGTCGGCGCGCGTCCGGCTTCCTCAGCCAGCAGGCGTGCAGCGCGCATGACGAGGTTGTCGTCGGTTGCGCCTGTCGAAAGCCCAGCGCCGAACGGACCACCAACAGACAAGGAGAGCGCGCCGGCGTCGGGTGAGAGCGACAGCGTGTCGGCTGCTCCGGCGAACACGGCAAGGCTGTCCAGCAGGTGATAGCCGTCGTCCCTGCGGCCGGTCACGTGCAGGTAGAGGTTGATTTTCGCGTGCGCGGTTTCGGTCAGGATCAAGAACTTAAGTCCGTTCTGGCGCCCGGGACGGGGCGCGCGGCGAGGGAGGGCGTCCGCCCCGTGCGTCGGTCACCGGGCTGCGCCGGATCGAGGCCTACTCTAGCCCGAATGACGCTTTCATTCAAAAGCGGACGATGGTTAGCCGCCGTTGGTCGCTGTCGAAGACGCGACAGGCGAAGCAGGCGCGCCCGCGTCGCTGAGCGCCTTGCGGATCCGTTGCAGGTCATCGGGTTCGGGCTTCAGGCCCAGAGCCACGTTCCACTGATCGATCGCTTCCGCCTTGCGGCCCAGACGCCAGTAAGCGACGCCAAGATGGTAGTTCACCTCCGGGTCGAGCGGCGTTTGCTCAGCCGCATGTTCCAGCAGCGCCGCCCCCTCCTGCGTCTGGTGGTTTTCGAGAAGCGCCCAGCCGAGGCTGTCCCGGATCGCCGCGTCATCGGGGTCGAGCGACGCTGCGCGTTGCAGCATCGAGATCGCTTCGTCCTTGTGAAGACCGCGCTGCACCCACCCGTAGCCCAGGAAATTCAGTATCAGCGGCTCGTCCGGCATCAGCTTGCGCGCCTCTTGGAGGTCTGCTTCGGCGCGAGCCCAGTTCCCGGCGCGCTCATAGGCGGCGGCCCGTCCGAACAGCAACGTCCAGTCTGCGAGATGCGCGGCCTTTGCCGAGGCGATGGCGCGGTCATAGGCGGCCGCCGATCCGGCCCAGTCTTTCTGTTCGAACAGAAGCATAGCCAGTGCGCGACAGATCAGGATTTGCCCGGGCTGGCCTTTCTCCAGATCCTCAAGTTCGCGGCGGGCGTCGACGGGATCGCCAAGCGCGTCCTGCAACAGCGCCGTGCGGTAACGCGCCACCCGGATCAGCGGATCGGTCGCCTCCACGCCGCGCAGGACCTGCAATGCGATATCCTTGTGATCGCTGTTCTCCTCCACTTCGGACAGCATCAGGCGTGCGACGGAAAGGTGAGGATCGAGCGACAACGCCATGCCCAACATCATGCCTGCCGCTGCGTCGATCTGTTTTTCCGCGTCGGCCTGACCGACATGGGCGGCCTGCTGGCGCAACACGTAAGCCCCCATCACGTAGGCGTAGGCGGCGCCCTCGGGGATGGTCGTCACGGGCGGAGCTGTGATGGCTTCCTGAAGATCTGCGCTGGCGAGGGCGAGCGGCGTGGGAGAGTCCGTCAGGCGACGCAGAAGCGCGCGTCCTTCCAGCCCGTGCCCGTCCTGCCAGAGCAGGTTGGCGCGCGCGCGGGCCAGCAGGAGATCGTCGCCTGTCGTTTGCGTCGTCGCCTGTCGGAACAGTTGTGTCGCGTGGGCTTTGTCGCCAGCGACGGAGGCAATGAGGCCCGCATGGATGACATAGAACGGGGTCATCGGCGAGGCGGCGCGCTCCGGCCCTGTCAGCAATTGGATCGCTGCGTCTGTCTTGCCTGCTCCGGCGAGGCTCCACGCATGGAGAAACGGTTCGAGTAGCCGTGTAAGTGCGTCTTTCGGCATCGTCGCGAAGGTTTCGGCTGCGGCGCGCCAGTCCAGCTTAAGGATTGCGCTGTTCCCCAGCACGAAGGCGGTGACGATCGTCCGCTCCTCGGGGTGTCCGGACATCGCGCGCGCTAGGGCCGGCGCGTCAGCCGTTCCCGCGAGAGCGCTCTGGATAAACGCCTGACGCGTCAAGGCTGCATCGCGCGGATCGACGGCGAGCGCTGCGGCGAAGCGCCGTGCGGCTTCCGCGTGATCGTCCTGTCGCGCCGCTTGCAGGGCGACGAGGTAGTCGGACGAGTCGACAGGGGAGAGAGTGGTGGCTCCGGACGGAGGCGCAGCTGGCGCAGTGTGGGCCGGAGGGCGATGGACGTCCGCCGCGTATGCTGAAATATTCGCGCCGAGTCCGCCCCACAGGATCGGCGTCAGGAGAGCGAGGAGCGGGGCCGGACGAGAGGGCATGGCGTTCTTGTACTCTTGTATTAAAGACTGAAGCGTCAGGGCACCGGGAGAAGAGGCGTCGCGTGGTATTGCGCCTTATGGTCTTAAGGCATTGTGTTCGGGACGTCAGGGCAGTCGGAAGATTCTCTTCATGGCTCTGTGGTCGCACGTCGTCACCGTCTTTTCGGGGCGCCCGGATTGGCAGGCGCGGTCCGCCACGCCGCTCTCGCACTGTAATATGAAGGCGGGATCGAAGGCGTTCGAAGCAGCCGGGTCGTAAGGAAGGGCGAAATGGGCCGGGCGGACAGCATCTGAGCAAGGGGATCTGGCGATGGCGGGAATCTCCAGGCTGCGGCCCGCGTGGCGGGATTTCGTCAATACGTGTAACCCGACGAAGGGGTTGCGCCAAATCATGATGCGACCGCGGCAGGAGGTGGCTATGGGGCGTCGGAACGGCAGCATGGCGGCTCAGTGCGACCGTTCATCAGCTTTGACTGAAACGCCTGATCGAACCATGTGGAGCGTTTGATGGAACGCGAAATTGCCCAAGCTCCGTCGCGTGGAGACATCGCAGCGCTGATGCGCATGCAGATCGAGTGGGGGGTCGATGCAATCCTCGACGATGCACCGCATGATCGTTTCGCGGACTCGGCGCGTAACACCGTCAAACCCCCAGCGGAGGCTGCTGAGGCGAGGGCTTCGGCTGTGTCGGGTGGCGCCGGGCAGGCAGGGCGTCACCCTGCTATCGGGGCGCAGGCGACGGTCGCCTCTGCCGGGCCATCGGCGCGCAGTGTGGCGGCGACTGGCGCCGAACCCGCCCTCCCGGATGTAGCCACGTTGCTCGGACTCTCAACAGTCGAGGCGCTGGCGGCCGCGATAGAGAGCTTCGACGGATGCACGTTGCGGACGACCGCAACCCACACCGTGTTGCCCCGCGGGCCGGTCGGCGCGCGCCTGATGGTGATCGGCGATGCGCCCGATGCGGACGAGGATCGCAGCGGGGCGCCGTTTTCGGGAGCGTCCGGCGCCCTGTTCGACCGGATGCTGTCGAGCATCGGCCTATGTCGGGAAGAGATGGCGTTGGTTCCGTCGATTCCATGGCGCCCGCCGGGTGGCCGTCCGCCTTCGCGTGCAGAGAGCCTGGCATGCCGTCCACTGCTGCTGCGAGCGATCGGCCTCTACCAACCCGAACGTCTGCTGTTGTGCGGTGGGCTCGCGACCCGGATGATTCTGGGTGAGGACGCGAACCCAGGCAGGTTGCGGGGGCGGTGGAGAATGAGCGGATGGGGCGAGGAATGGGGACCAGAACGCCCTGCGTTACCGATCCGACACCCGCTCCAGTTGCGCGTCGGTTCTTCCGCTCGTCGAGAGATATGGAACGATTTACTGTTGTTGTCTGTTACTCTTGATGAACTGCGGTGAAATAAAGGCGCCGTCGCCAAATATTTGTTTAAATATGTCAGGAATACGATTTTTATCATTGCTCGTTGTGATCGAAGTAATATCCTGAATTCAATGCTTTAGACGTGGATACGTGAGCCGTATTGGTGAGTGGATCAGCGAAAGCTTGCCTTTGTGATCGGGAACTTATAAACCCCGCCGGACTATGCGAGTCATCGGACAGTTCTCCCAAAATGTAGCCGTGCGCGTTCTGCTCGCGGGCGCAGCCTTGTTGACCGGAGCGTCAGCCACAGCGAGGGCTTCCGCCCCCGGCTCGGGCGGCGGCGATGGTGCGGCTGACGCCGAAAGCGGGGCGCGGCTCGCACGTTCCGGCGAACAGTATGCCATGGCGATCCCCCGTTTCGCGGCGCACGGCGGCGACGATGCCGTAGCGCTCCCACGGCCGCTTTCTTCCGACATTGCGACATTGGTCCGGTCGATATTTCGGCTCCAGCGGCAGGGCGCATTTCCCGATGCGCTCGCGGCCACGACCCGGCTGACCGACTCGACACTGCTCGGCGACATACTGGCCGAGCGCTATCTCAATCCCGCGTATCACCCCACGGCTCTGGAACTGAGGCAGTGGCTCCACGCCAATGTCGACATGGCGGACGCTCCGGCAGTCTTTGCGCGCCTGTCCTCTATGCCGGATCACGGCGCCCTGCCGTCTCAACCGTCATCAGTGATGCTGGGCGGCGTCGGCGGCGTGAATCGTGACGATCCTTTCGACCGGGCCTTCAGCCGCAATCCGCTGCTGGACCGGACTGTGGCGGAGCGTGCGACGCAGGGCGTCAAGGGCGCCCGCAGCGCTATTCACCTGATCTCGATAACACCCGGAATGACTGCACCATATGCCGCCCAGCTGGGCGGTGAGGTCGCGCAGGTCCTTCTGAGCCAGGGGCATGGCGCCGAGGCGCTGGAGACGGCGACCGACGCATTCGTCCGCGGCGACGGAAAAGTAGGCTTCCCGGCCTATGTCGCCGGTCTTGCGGCCTGGGCGCTTGACCGTAAGGCTGACGCCGCACCCTTCTTCGAAACCGCCTCGCGGACGCCGCTTGCGACGCCGGAGCTGAAATCGGCCGCCGCGTTCTGGGCGGCCCGCACGCATCGCGAACTCGGCGAAGACAGCGCATTCCGTCCATGGCTGCAACGCGCCCTGACGGCGCCGAACAGCCTGTACGGCCTGCTTGCGCGCCGAATGCTCGATCGCGCGCCGCGTCATTCGTCCGGCGGTGGCGTGACGAACGCCACGCTGGAAACCCCCGTGGACGACGTTCCGGTGCGGCCTGTGTTGACCGAAATCGACGTGGAGGCCGTCGCCGCTACCCCGATCGGCAAGCGCGTCTTTGCGTTGTTGCAGGTGGGCGAGCAGGAACGCGCGGAGAATGCCTTCCGTCGCTACTGGACGAATGTGCAGCACGATACGGCTCTGGCGCGCTCCATGCAGCTGGTGGCCGAGGCGGCTGGGCTGAACGACCTCGCGCTCGAGATGGAGGACTCCATCCAGAGCCTGACGCAGGCCGCCGATCAGGAGGCGCCCAATCTGCCCTTGCCGTCGCTGCATCCTCGGCATGGGTTCACGGTCGATCCCGCGCTCGTCTACGCGCTGACCCGTCTGGAATCGAATTTCAAGCCTGGCGCGGTATCCGGTGCCGGAGCGCATGGGCTGATGCAGTTGCAGCCGGTGACGGCCGGGTTTGTCACAGGCGACGCCGCGCGCTTCACTGCGGCCCCGGAAGCGTTGCACGATCCGGGGCTGAACCTTGAGATCGGGCAGACCTATGTTCGCTACCTTGCCCATCTGACGGCTTCAAGCGCTGCGGCTTCACCGGACGGCGGGGACCTGATTCGCCTGCTGGCCAGTTACAACGCAGGTCCTGGCGCGATTGGGCGCTGGGAGGCGGCGAGCGGCGCTGCTGCCGATCCTCTCCTTTACATGGAGCGCCTGCCCAATCCGGAGACCCGGGTCTACGTGTCGCGGGCGCTGTCGTATCTCTGGATTTACGCTGAGCGTATGAGCCTGCCAACGCCTTCGCTAGAGGCTCTGGTGCGTGGCGAGTGGCCTGCGTTTGCGGCCGAGCAGACGCTCGCCACGACGCGGGGCCGCTCGCATCTGATTCACTGATCAGGCGACTTCTCGTCGATCAAGGGTTGCCCTGACCCCGTCTAGCATGTACAAGCCGCCCCGTTGGTGAGAGCCGGTAGCTCAGTCGGTAGAGCATTCGACTTTCAATGGGAGCGCGGTCGGGAAACCGGTCGTGGAACAGGCCTTAAATTCGGTGAACGCTCTGGCTCACGCCGTGCCGATACCGAGCCAAGCAAGTCGGTTACGACTTGAAGGTGTAGAGACTTGACAGGGCCCGCCTAAAGACCTCGGTCCATGGCGAAGATAAAGTCCAGACCACGAACCTTTACGGGCGGCGAAAGCCGAAGTGGTACGTAATCGAATGGTCGAGGGTTCGAGTCCCTCCCGGCTCACCAATATCCCCCCAAAACTGGTTGCTTTCTGATTTCGGCCGAAAACGTATCTAGCTCTCACTTCGCGCGCCGGTTCCATCAGCTATCTCCGGGCGCGTGGCCAATAATTTTAAAAGCCTCCTAGATCGACGCCAGATATCCACCATCGACAGGCAGGCACTGCCCGGTGATATAGGACGCCGCGTCGGAGGACAGGAAAACCGCCGCCCCGACAAGGTCGTCGACCGCGCCAAAACGTCCGAGGGGAATCTTTGCCTGCATCGATTCGACCCACGTCGAATTTTCGTAAAACTCTTTCGTCATGTCTGTGTGAAAATAACCGGGAGCGATCGCGTTGACCCGAATGCCGAGAGGCGCCCATTCGGCGGCCAGAGCGCGGGTCATTCCCAGTATTCCTGATTTGGACGACCCGTAGGGCGTCGCCGTGGGCACGCCGACATAAGAGGTCAGGGAGGCCAGATTGATGATCGCGCCGCGTTTGCGCCCGGCCATGCGAGTGGCGGCGGCCTGCGCGACGAAAAATGCTCCTTTCAGGTTGGTGTCGATAATTTTGTCCCAGAGTTCTTCTTCGATATCGAGAGAGGGGCAAACGTCTTCAACGCCTGCGTTGTTGATCAGTACGTCGATGTGGCCGATGGCTGCGAACGCTGACCGAATGCCCGCTACGTTCGTCTGATCGAGCGCGATCTGTTCGACCGAACCCCCCAATGCTGAAATTTCAAAGGCGGTTTCGGCAAGTGAATCGATTTTGCGAGCTGCGATGATGACGTGGCATTCCGCCTGGGCGAAGCCCAGCGCGAGCGCCCGGCCAATTCCGCGGCTGGCGCCCGTGATCAGGACGCAACGGTCTTTCAGAGAAAACCGTTGCCACAGCAAAGACTCGTCGCGATTCATTGTTTACCCTTGATGGCTGGCTTCCGCTCTCGTCTCAGTATACGAGCATGGGCACGCTGCTCTGCTCAAGCTTTGTGATCGTGGGTGAGGTTATGATAGCCTGGCTCCTGACATCTTCGACTTCAGCGTGATTTGTTGGTCGCACACGGCGCCTCGCTCTAAAACGGCTTGTCCCCTGCTGTATGGGGGGGCGTCGATACAATGAACGCAGTCTGGTGTTGTAAGCGAGAGCATCTTTGGCAGTTCCATACAGGGGGATTCCAATATGAGAAATACCATTTTTTATTGAAATAACTGGAATTTTTTTACCGTCGCCGATTAGAAATTTATCGGTTGAATGTAAAATTATTCAATAACGTACAAGCAGTGTTTTGTTGTGTATCGATGTATTCTTCTTGAATTGAACATCGTTCGACAATGAATAATAACCATTGTATTCTTTTTTCGTTTTAGGGTCATATGGTTATATTTCGATTATGAAATGCTATTTTGAATAATTTTTTTCGAAGCCTTTCCATGAAAAAAACTAGATGGCTTCGTCGATCAGGAGTCTTTCATTCCGAAACCGTGACATCTATCGTTCAGCCGATGACAGGCCGCAAGTAACGGATAATCGCCTGAAGCGAAAGGATGTGTGCGTCCATGCCCTGACACCTGAAGCCCATCCACCGATCCGCATGACTGCGGTTCAGGACTCATTTTCTTCGTTGCTGCCGGAATCGAGTGTGCGACGCTCTGTTTTGAATGGGTCTTACTGCAACGAACGGAAAGGGCAGGTTCGCAGGACGTCCTGCAGCCGGGCGAGGCTCGTGTTGGCGCCATGGCGCGCGGTGGCCTTTCGCTTTCGTCTTCCGATTTTCACGCGGCACGCTCTCGTGCGCCGCTCAACGCAGGAACCATCTCGATGTCTGATTTCTCTGTGATTTTCCACGATCTCAGCGCGACCAAGGGGTTTCCGTCCGAACTTCTCAAACGTAAAGAAAGCGATCTTTCTGTCTTTCTCGACCGTGTGAAGCCGATCATTGAGCGGGTGAAACAAGAGGGCGATGCTGCCCTGCAGCACTTCGCTCGTGAGCTGGACGGAGTCACGGCGTCGGAGATGACGATCCGCGCGACAGAAGAGGAGTTCGACGAAGCGTTCGCCGTGATCGAACCCGACGTAATGGACGCCATCAAATACGCCATAGGGAACATCCGGCGCTTTCATGAGGCGCAAAAACCCGAAGATAGCTGGATGATAGAGGTTCAACCCGGAATCTGGGCGGGAGACCGGTGCCTCCCCATCGATTCTGTGGCGTGTTACGTGCCGCGTGGCAAAGGATCGTTCCCGAGCGTCCTGAACATGACGGCCATCCCCGGCACGGTTGCAGGCGTGCCGCGTCTGATCGTTGTGACGCCTCCAGCGCATGACGGGCGCGTGGACGCAGGGACGTTGGTGGCGGCGCGACTGATCGGGGTCAAGGACGTCTATAAGTGTGGCGGAGCACAGGCGGTCGCAGCGGTCGCTTTTGGTACGGAAACAGTGCCTGCCTGTGCGAAAATCGTCGGTCCGGGCAGCCCATACGTGGTGGCGGCGAAACGTCTGCTGGGCGATGTTCTCGATCCCGGAGTGCCTGCGGGGCCGAGCGAGGCGATTATTCTCACTGACGACAGCGTCGATCCGGTTCTTGCCGCCCTGGATCTGATCATTGAATCCGAGCATGGACCTGATTCTTCCGCGTGGCTCGTCACCAGCAGTCGCCGCGTGGCGGAAGGCGTACGCACGGCGCTGGAAACTCATTGGGCGGCAATGGAAGCGAAACGGGCAGGTTTCTCTCGTGCGGTTCTTGGCGGCGAGTATGGCGGCATTATTCTGACCAAAGATTTCGACGCGGCAGTCGCGTTCACCAATGCCTACGCGCCTGAGCATCTTGAAATCCTGACCACGGATCCGATGGCCGATCTGGGCCGCATCCGAAACGCGGGAGAGGTTCTTCTCGGGCATGCGACGCCGGTGACGCTGGGTAATTATGTGCTTGGTCCGAACGCGGTTTTGCCGACCAACCGCGCTGCGCGGACACATTCGCCGTTATCTGTTCATGATTTCATGAAACGGATGTCGTTCGCCCGCGTGTCTGACGAGGCGTACCCCGAAGCCGCACGGCATGCGGAACGCTTCGCGCGGTTCGAAGGTTTTGACGGTCATGCACGCGCGGTCTCTTCCACCCGTCCAATGCCAAAGGTTGCGCCGCGATGAGCGTCGCCGCGCCGCACGAAGTGGGAGCTGCCGGAATCTTACGCGCAAGGCGTGAAGGTCGACTTGATGAGGCCAGCCTGGCGCTTGCGCAACTGATCAGGGAAGAGTTTGGCTTTGAGTCTTACGATATTTCTTTCGGTACAGATGGCTATAGCCTCAATTCAGTAAATGGATTCGTGACGCGCGACGACGGCGCCGTATTCTTCTTCAAGTTTCATCATGAGGAAGGCGAGGAGTCGGTTCTCGAGGAATTCTATCGTGGCGAGATCCTGCAGGACGCGGGATACCCCGTGGGTATGCCGGCCTATGTATGCCGGCGGATAGGGCGTCAGATTCTGCTCTATGACCGGCGTGCCACGCCGCGTCTGGCGGACGCGGCACGCGCTGTGGAGCAGGCGAGTCCGCTCGCGGGCGGCGATCGTGAGTCTCTGACCTGTGCGCAGGATGCACTCGATCGTCTCAGCGCCAGAATATATCGCGATACCTGGCATCCGATCGATGGGGCAGAGAGCGCCGCCGAGCCGATCCATCAGCTATTCTACCACCGGCTCGCCGCTCCGGCAGATGCGGGTGGCCATGTTTCGCTGGGCGGCCGTGCGGCTGCATTCTTCGCTGACGAGCGACTCTTCGCGTTATCGGGCGCGACGCTGACAGGGGCGCAGGTGAAGGCGCTCGACTGGGTGATCGACGGCACGCGCTATGAAGGCACGCTTGGCGGCATACTCGAGCGCAGTCTCGCCCTGCTATCGCCTGCATCCCTCGCGCGGTATGGCGGCGTGATCGCGCATGGCGACGCACATAACGCCAATGTCTGGTTCACGGCTGCGAAAGACGATGCGCCTGCCTCACTCACCTTTTTCGATCCGGCGTTCGCTGGGCGTAATATTCCGGCACTGCTCGCCGAGGTGAAAGCGACATTTCACAATATCTTTGCTCATGCCGAATGGCTTTACCATCCGGCCGACCTTGCCCCGTCTCCTGTGCTCCGGTTGGAGGGAGGCGTCGCGCATGTGACGACCAACTGGTCGCTTACGCCGTTGCGGCGTGCTTTTCTGCAAGGCAAGGCGCGTCTGTTGTGGCGTCCGTTGTTGGCGGATCTGCGCGCCCGTGGCGCTCTGCCAGCAGAGTGGCGGGAGACATTGCGCTGCGCGTTGTTCTGTTGCCCGACGTTGGTCATGGACCTCCGTGCCCCACCGCCGGAAATCGCCGCGACCGAGCAGCCCGCGCGCCACACGTCCGCTTCGTCTTTGCTGGGGCTGTCGATCGCAATGATGTGTGGCGCCCCCGCTCTGGGCGACGATCTGGTGTCGCGGTTCCTGACCGCGATCGATCCGGAGACAGCAGTGCCATCGTTTGAGTCGATTTGAGATCAGGCCGCTACAAGCAGGGTATTTGTGGCGGGCGACGCCTTACGCTGCTGACGCCAGAGCAGACGTCAGCAGCGTAAGGTAATGTCACGCAAGGGGGGACGTCTCGCGCTCGGCGATGTGGCCGGCGAGATAATCCGCGTCGTGCCATACTCCCCAGATGAAGGGCGATGCGCGCCGCGATAGCCACGCGAGGCCGAGGAAGTAGAGGCCGGGCGTCTCTGAAACGCCGCAATCATGGTGCGGTTGGCCGTGTTCGTCAAAAACGTCCAGATCTATCCATCCGAAATCCAACCGGTAGCCGGTCGCCCAGATAATTGTGCCGATCCCGGCCTTCGCCAGATCCAGTGCCGTCAAGGGATTTGTCACGCAGTCCGGCAACGCGCCAAGTTCGCGTGCTTCGGGTTCTTCGGGCAGATCGAGGCCATGTTCGCGGACGTAAACGTCCGCTGCGTCGAGCATCGCAAGATAATTGGCGTCACCGGCAACCACGTTGCGTTCGAGATCGGCGGCAAAACGCAATACGCCGTTCTCGTAGGCTTCGGTGCGGCCAACAAGGGTGATGCCCGTCGCAGCGATGTCACGAAAATCGACCGTATGCCCGCCGCGTGCGCCGCTGACCGCAATCGTTACGTGTTCAGTGCCGGGGCCGGGAACTTTCATGTCCCACATCCCCAGAACGCCGAGCCACCAAACGAAATCACGCCCACGGTAGCGACGGGGTGGCCGGTCATGGGGCCCGACAGAAAGCCATACGTCGCGTCCTGCGCGACGCAGTTCCTCGGCGATCTGCGCGCCGGACGATCCGGCGCCGACTACGAGCACGCCGCCGTCGCGCAAAGCGCTCGGGTTGCGGTAGGCGTTGGAATGAATCTGGTCGACGCCGCTGTCCGGCGGCAGAATTGCAGGAAAGGTCGGTTTCTGAAACGGGCCGGTAGCCACGACCACGTTTCGGCACCGGATCGTCCCGCCAGCCGTCTCCGCTTCGAAGCCTTCGCCTTCCGGGGCGCTGCGCAGCGCCGTGACTTCAACGCCGCAACGAACGGGGGCGCCGATCTGGTCTACATAACCCTCAAAATACGAGACGATATCGGATTTCGATGCGAAGCTGTCGGGATCGAGTTGCTCGAACTTGCGGCCAGGGAAGCGGTCATGCCACGCCGGGCCGTTTGCGACGAGAGAATCCCAGCGCTCCGCGCGCCAGCGCTGGGCGATCTTTCCGCGTTCGACAACAAGATATGGAATGTTTCGCTTGCCGAGATGTTCGCTCATCGCGATACCCGCCTGCCCTCCGCCGATAATGAGGGTATCGACGGTTTCCACTGCATTTCCTGCCGACATGCCGGAGGTTTCTCCTGAACGGACATATGAAGCCTCTGCCAGAGGCGCGTAATCCTTGCTAGTGAAATTCCAACGAGATCGAAACAATTGAATTGATAGGGTTTGCTTAGAATTTTCCTAAGAAGAGCCGGTATTCTGTGCCGAAAAAGATGCTCTGGACTCCGCAACTTTTCCTGAACATGTGCGCAGACTCCGCTGCCCTCAGGACGACGTCGCCTCCCGGATGCGTTCTTCGGATGGGTCTGTCTTCCGCCAGAGAAGCGTTTTGGCGAGTCCAATTGTTTGCCAAAAGGTGTGAGAGCGCATGACGAACGCGACGCGTCGCAATTTGGTCACGTCGCTGCTGGGGGGGCACAGCAACCTCCCGATATCCGTATCTTTTATGCGCCGATAGACGCCACTGACATGGACATCGAGGAAGCGGTCCCGAGAGCCTTCGTCAGGTGTGAAGGGCCGGGCAAGTCAACTCAGCCCCTTTTTCCATGATTCCGCTTTTACTATGGGACAAATAACCCGCTCTGCGCGGATTCGGCGCCCGCACTGATACATCCGTTGACCGACCATTGCTGGACCGACGAAAACTTCGTGAAGCTACCGCGGCCGGTCGATTGCGAGGACGCCGGAACGCAGCATCTCAGAAATCCGGGTGGCGCGACGGCGAAAGCCGTCGGCCGATCCAGCAAGGTTTTACTGTGCGGCGCCGGACGTCGCATCCAGGGGCTTGCCGTTGTAACGTCCGGTGAGCGTTTTCAGAAATGCGGTGATATCATCGATGTCATTGTCCGACAGATCATGACGCGGGGTCTGGTAGAGCGCCATTTTGCGCACGGCCTGCTCCAGTGTCTTGGCGCTTCCGTCGTGGAACCATGGGCCTGTCAGTGCGACGTTACGCAACGTCGGCACAAGGAAACGCTCGCGATCGAGTTCGTCCTGTGTAACCGCGATGCGTCCGCCGTCGGCGTCGGTCAGCGCGCCGCCGCGCTCATGAAAGTAATCGCCTTCCAGACCCATGACTTCCATTGCGCCGCCGCCCATGGCTGGACCGTTATGGCAGCCTGAACAGCCAACACTCTTGAAGAGTTCGTAACCGTGCTTTTCCTGAGCGTTCAGCGCGGAGGTGTCCCCTTTCAGATACAGGTCGAAGCGACTATCCGGCGTGATCAGCGTTTTTTCATACTCCGCGATCGCGTCGGTAATCACGTCCTTGCCAACCGGCTGGTCAGGATAAAGCCGGGCGAATGCGTCTGTATAATATGGATCGGACGACAGCTTCCCCGCGACCTCTGACCAATCGTGCGACCCCATCTCCTTCGGGTTCATGACTGGCCCCGCCGCCTGATCGGCCAGAGTCTTTGCGCGCCCATTCCAGAACTGGACGATGTTGTAGGCTGAATTGTAGACGGTCGGCGCGTTGATGGGGCCCTTCTGGCCTTTGATGCCGGTTGCCGTCACCAGATTGTCGACGCCGCCCTTGTCCAGTCCATGGCAACTGGCGCAGTTCAATGTGCCGTCGCCGGAAAGCCGTTTGTCGAAAAACAGTTTTTCTCCGAGAGCGACCTTGTCCTTATCGACTGGCAGGCTCTCGGGGATGGGCTGTACAGGTTCGGCCGCGAAAGCGGGCGAGACCCCAGCCGTCTGGTAATGCGCGCGTCGCTCGGCCTTCACCCAGTCCAGAATGGCGTTACGCTGATCGCCGGACAGATGCGCATGCCAGTGCATCAGCAGATACTGCGCCGGAGGCATCCGGTTCTGTTGAATGACCTCTTCGATACGCGACAGCTGCTCTTCGCTCGGCGCTTCGCCTTTACGAAACGCCTTGATCACCGGCTCCATTCGGAAATGACGCAGGCCTTCATGCAGGTCGTGCTGCATCAGTTGGTGAGCGCCCGGCAGGCTTGCATAAAAGGGGAGGGCGGCGCCCTGCGTATGGCAATAGTCGCAACGCGCTTCATCCAAAGCGTTGAATGCGGCCAGAGTGACCGGGTTGTGCTGCGTGGGGGATTCCGTGGGAAGCTGTGGTGCGCCAGCACGATCATAATGCGTCAGATAAGCAACCGTAGCGCCGTAAGCGAGCAGGCCAGCCCCTGCGATTCCCAGAACAATGCGTTTCACCTGCGCCCCCATGTCGATGCTATGCATTTTGTGCATTGATGTGAGGGTTAGGCGCTAATCTGTCAAAATAATAATTTTGATGAAAACAATCGGCAATGTCGATCATTCATCGTCGCTTGCAGGCTCCTCGCTTAACCGCTGGCGCGCCACCGCGACGTAGGACGGGTCAATTTCCAGACCGATCCCGCGTGCGCCCATCCGCGCGGCGGCCAGCAGGGTCGTTCCGGTTCCCATAAACGGGTCAAGGACGCGGGCTTTCGGTTTGCCATGCAGGCGGATGCAGAGTTCCGGCAACTGCACAGGAAATGTGCCGGGGTGATTGAATTTCTGTAGCCGGTCCTGAACGGTTTCATACGGTATGAACCAGGTGTCGCCGCGACAGCGGCGGTCCTGCGCGTGGCCACGGCGGGCGATATTGCTCTTATCTTTGAAAGGTACGCCCGCGGCCAATCGATCTAGCGGAACGTCGCCCTTCAGCGTGAGGTGGAACAGGTGTTCGTGATTCCGATTGACATAGCGGGCGCTGTTGACCGGCTTGAAATGCCCTACGGAATCGCCCGGAATTGCGATCGATTTCACCCACGAGATATGGTTCTGCAACGCGAACAGGGAGCGCAGACGCACGGCGAGTTCGAACGGCAGCCAAGGTTCTGAGGATGTGCCTGCGATGTTGAGGAAAAACGAGCCGTCGGTCCGCAGCACACGGCGAATCTCGGTCGCGACCTCAACCATCCAGTCGAGATACTCGTCCTCCTGACGCCGATCGCGGTAATTCGCGTAGCCTAGGCCGATATTATAGGGCGGCGAAGTGACCACAACGTCGATTTCGCCCGCCTTCATGCGTTGAAGCGCTTGGAGGCAGTCGCCAAGCACGATTTCCTGCCCGGCGACATGAAAACGGCGAAGGCGGGCAGGCTTCGTCGCCGGGGCGGCGGAAGAAGGCGCTTCAGGCGATAGAGGCGACGCTTTTGTGGCGTGCTCACCCGCTTCCGACCGTCCGGAGGTCGGTTTCGAAGGCTTCACAGGCATACGATTTTAGCGCTCCGGGCGAGCCTGTGCAGCGTCAGGCGCTCCGCGCGGCAGACAGGCGCCAGCTGGAGCCAGCGTTGAGGAGGCGCTCGAATGTCCAGAGATCGGAGAATTCGGTCACAGATTCCGTGCCATGCACAGGTTGCCCGTTAGAATCGACGGTCAGGCTGATCTGGTCCGACACCACGCGTGCGTCGATCGAGACCGCAGTGCCGGCAGCGATGTCCGCCATCCTGACATCTTCGATCGCGATCGAGTTGATGCTGCGAATCTCGCTACGCTGGGTTTGTCCGGCCGCTTCGCGCGCAGTGATCGCGGCGTCAAACGCAGTGAAGGCTTCTGGCGTCAACCGCTCTCGCAGCACGGTGCGATCTCCGGCGGCGAACGCTGTAACGACTTGACGAAACGCGCCTTCCACACCGGTCAGGAACTGCTGCGCGGTAAAGCCGCGATCTTTCTCCGCCACGGCGGCTAGAATTTGTCCGACACGCGTGCCGGACGCCGGGATGTCGAATTTCGGTGTCGGGCTCTGCTCCGGTCGTCCTTCGATAATGGGGCCAACGGGTTCGCGCGCCATCGGCGGCGCCATCGGCGCAGCCTGAAGCCCTGCTTTCTTGCCCAGAACGCTGCGCAAGCGAAGGGCGAGAAACGCCGCGATCAGGGCGAAGAGAACGATATCGACCGGAAAGTGGCCGAGGGAGAGATCCATGTGCGGCGTCATCCGTAGTTCATGCTCAGGGCGTCACGCTCTGACGCGCCCTGAACGTCTGGTCCAGATACAACAGAATAGGCAGGGGCGCAGGCGGGCGCAATGACCGACGGTCCATAGCGTCTGTCGGTCCACAGAGCAGCATCGTTTTATATTGCGCGAAACGACAGGGGGCGGGGAGCGCCAAAATCATTGCCGAGGGACGGTCCGAGGTCCTATCTCAGAAGCATGATCGTTCTCAGACACTGCGAAAGCGAGTTCAATCGCCTGTTCACCGCCACGCGGCGAGATCCAGGCATCTCCGATCCACCCTTGTCCACTCATGGTCTGGCGCAGGCCGATGGGCTGGTGACGGCGCTGGCCGGGCAGAAAATTCGCCGGATTCTCGTCTCTCCGTTCACGCGCGCCCTGCAAACTGCCGCGCCCGTTGCGCGAGCGCTTTCCCTGACGCCTCAAGTGCGCCCGCTCATCCGGGAGCGCGCGGCGTTTTCGTGCGATATCGGCTCTCCGCCTGCTCAACTGGCGTTGCAATGGCCAGGACTCGATTTCTCCGGGCTGGAGGAGCAGTGGTGGACTGAAGGCGTTGAAACGCCTGAAGAAGTGGAGGAACGCGCCGCCCTCTTCCGCGCGGAGATGGCGGCGGACCCGGAGTGGCCGCACACGCTGGTCGTGTCCCACTGGGGCTTTCTCGTCGCCTTCGCTCGCGTCAGCATGGAGAACGGGAGCTGGCGTCGCCTCGACCCGACGGCGCCTTTGACGCACTGAGCACGCCGGGCTGAAGCTTCAATAATCTTCCGGCCGCGAGACGGTTGGCGAAGCGCGCACGCCATGCTACCGCCGCGAGAGCCCTACCACGGCACGAGACGAAGGAATCGACCACATGTCCGACACGAACCAGACCATCGCCGAGGGCGCTCCGCCTGCTCTGCCGCTGGCGATCAACCTGCAGTACACCAAGGACCTGTCGTTCGAGGTTCCGGCCGGGGCCGAAATTTTCGCCTCCCTGCGCGCCGCGCCGCAGATCTCGGTGAACATCGACGTTCAGGCGAACCGCCTGCAGAACGACCAGCAGGTGTTCGAAGTCGCTCTGACCATCAAGTCGGAAGCGAGTGAAGCTCCGGAGACCGAAGGTGGCCCTGCCGGTCGCAAGGTGTTCATCGCCGAGTTGACCTATGCCGCTGTCGTCACGCTGACCAACGCGCCGCCGGAACTGGTCGAGCCGATGCTGCTCGTCGAAGTGCCGCGTCTGATTTTCCCCTACGCCCGCAATATCATGGGCGACGTGACGCGTGACGGTGGATTCCCGCCGGTTGTGCTGCAGCCGATCGACTTCGTCGCCCTGTGGCAGGCGCGTCGCGCCGAGTTCCCGCAGACAGCTGGCAACGCCTGATCGGGTTGATTCACCCTCCGGGACGCAAGGTGAGGATTATCGACGCGATGCACAGGCTTAACTCCCCGATGTTTTCGCGTTTCTCCCTGCGTTCCGGCACTGGTCTGCGGCGTTCGGCGCTGCTGCCGGTTCTGGCTTTTTGTCTTGCAGGTCTACCTGGTTGCGCGGACACCGAGTCCGCCTCCCAACCTGCCGCTGACGCTCAGCCGCCTGCGGAGGCGCCAAAGCGCATACCGCCGCAGGACTTCCCGCCCGGCACAGTCGCGGAAATTCCGCCGCCGGAGGGAACGAAGCTGGTTAACGATCCTTCTGCGCCAAACAACACGCCGCTTTGTGGCGCTGCGGCGCAGGAAGCCAACGCGACCGGCGCATCGATTTATCCCCAGCCTTTGTCGAGTGGCGACAGCTGCGTGCAAAACGCCTGCTTCGACCCGGCGACGTTAACCTACATCGCATCTGACGGCACGCGACGCGTCTGCCGGTAAGGCGACATCCGACCCGGCAGATCGGGTGAAAATTTTGCCACAGTAAAAGTAGCGTTTTATTCGCACGCCGAGATGGGCAGGGGCTTTCGTAGGTGTACCAGTCAAAGGCGGCGCCGGATGAAGCTTGAACAGCCGTTTGTCAGCCTGACATTTTTGCAAGCTCCAGCGTTTTCCTGCCGACGGCAGGCGTCGCGGACGAGCGACACGAAAATTCGCAGATTTCCCAAACATCGCTACCGCGACATGCAAGCTTGTGAAGCCAGAAAATGTTCTGCTGACCACCGCGTTGACGCGCTGTTTTCCGAAGGACGTAATAGTTCTTGGACTGACATGGCTATTTCGTCAGTAATCGGATCATTGCTCTCGCGTTTCGGGCGCCGGTCTTACGTCACGGTGCGGCGTTAGCGCCGCTCGCTCTCACATTCAAGGCACGCGGCGCCGAGTAGCCCGGCGTCTCTGCCCAAAACTGCTTGTACGACCAATGGCGCATCAGCCTGCACCAGAATTTTCTGCCGTACGCCGCGATCGATCGCGGCGATCAGGGCTGCAGAGCCGCCGAGGCCGCCCCCCACGGGAATGATCGTAGCGCCTGTCGTATTCACGACCAGCGCCAGTGCGGATCCAAGGTAGGCGAGATAGATGTCCATAGTCCGCCCGGCCTCAGGCTCGCCGCCCTCCCACTGAGTCAGTATCTCCCTGCTGGTCGCCGCCGAACCGCCAGCCCACAGATGCAAGCGTTCCAGCGCCCGCGCTCCGGCAATGGTGTCGAGGCAGCCGGTCTGTCCGCATCCGCATCGAAACGAAGGAATGACGCGGGACAGGTCGAGCCCCGCCGGCGTTGCCGGAGGCGGGATGATGAATGGCCCATGTCCCCATTCCCCCGTCACACCGCCAAGGCCGCGCACGAGACGCCCATCGATCACGAGGCCGCCGCCGACGCCTGTGCCGAGAATGACGCCGAACACATTCTTATGGCCGCGAGCGACGCCAAAACGCGCCTCCGCCAACGCGAAGCAGTCTGCGTCGTTGGCGATCAGAACTTGTCGCTGCGTACGTTCCTGCAAAAGCGACGTTAGCGGCGCGTTCGCCAGGCATGGAATATTTGCGGCGTGGACGACGCCAGTTTCCGGGTTTTCGACTCCGGCAATGGCTATGTGCAAGGCGGCGTCAGGCCATGGCGCGCAAAATTTCGTCAGGATGTCGGCAAATGCTCGTATATCGTGGATCGGAGTCGGTTCAGCCTGACGCTGGGCGACGCGGCCGTCCGGGCTGACGACTGCGAAATCAATAAAGGAGCCGCCGATATCCGCGCATAAAATCATAAAGGTTTCCGCATCTCTGTCTCACGCTCGTCGATCTGCGTGGAAGGCTCCGTCGAATGAATTCGGTTATCGAACGACCGGTTTTTTGTAAATAAGACACAATGATTGCGCCGCAAATGGTTCATTTCATAAAAAAATGGTAGGCGTCATTTTCCTGCCGTTCTGTGGACGGACGCTGCTACTGGAGCCGCTATGCTTTCGCCCGGCCATTACCAGATACTAACGACTCTCAGCCGCGGTGGACCGTGCAGTCGCACAGACCTCGCCCGCACACTGGGTGTTAGTAAGGCGAGTATCTCGGGACTCGTGCGGGATCTGTTGAACCAAAACATCCTGTGTGAACAGGAGCTTGTGTTTGGAGTCGGACGACCGTCTGTTTCGCTGGCGGTACGCGCCGACGCGGCGAGCTTCATAGGCGTGTCCCTGCAGCAGGATCCGGCCGTGCTGGTGCTGACCGATCTGCACGGCTCTGTGCTGGCGCGTGTGGAAGTGCCGCGCGCGGAGGATCCGGACCTGTGCGTCGAAAGTCTGGTTGCAGCAATCGATCAATTGCGTGCTACGGGCGGCGCATCGACCGAGCGACTGTCAGGCGTAGGCGTGGCGCTTCCCGGCTTCGTTTCGCATGATCGTCATACCTGTGTCGCCTCGACAGCGCTTGGCTGGCGCAATGTCGATATCGGCGCGGCGCTGACGGAGCGCACGGGGTTGCCGACTTGGGTGGAGAATGACGCCAATGCATTGATCCTCGGCGAACAATTATTCGGTCCGCTGCGCGGAAGTCCTGATTTCAGCATGGTCTTCGTCAGCTATGGCATCGGTTGCGCGCACATCGTCAACAGGCGTCTGCTACGCGGCAACGCGGGCGGCGCCGGCGAAATATCGCATGCTCCCATAGCCATCGAAGGGTTCGGGGCCGCCCCATGTCGCTGCGGCAACAAAGGGTGTCTTGAAACTGTCGCGTCTCTTCTGGCGATCACCAATGCGGCGAGGCGAGCGGGGTTGCCGGAGCAGATCGGTCCGCTGGCCGCTCTGGCGGCGAAAGGGCAGCCGGACGCTCTGGCGTTGTTGCATCGGGCAGGGTCTGCGTTGGGCCTGGCCACGGCGCAACTGATCCAGATGCTGGATCCCAGCCACGTCGTGGTGATGCTGGACCCGGCGTTGCACGACAGTGTTTTCGCTCATGCGCTGCGTAAGGAAGCGGATTCCCATATTCTGCACCGTGAGGGGCCGGGAACAATGGTCACGTTTCGTGACTTCGCGCCCGATAACTTCGCCAGCGGCGCAGCCAGCCTTGCTGCCCGCTACTTCATTTCCGGTTCGGACGCGCTTTAGGGCGCACATGTTCGGGTATTCAACGCGGGCGGGGCGTCGTCCGTGCTCTCGTTATGCGACAGAAATGTGACATTTTCACAACAATGAGCTGGGTACGAAACAGAAATAATTTGTTTATATGATAAATTAATATATGAGGCTTTTGTAGATATTGCGGACAAAAGCGCGCCTGATCATTCTAATTTCAGGTTGGCAACGAACGGAGGCGCCGTTCGAATTGAGGAATAGAGCGCGATGCGAGTGTCCCTACGACAAATTTCGGTGTCCTGCACGGTTCTTATCGGGCTTTTTGGCCTAGGCGCTCATGCGCAGACGGCTCCAAAAGTTAAGGCGGTTGGCAAGGGTAATGTTCGTCACACATCCTCTGCGGCGCCGGATGCGCCCGCCGCAAGCGGCCTGTCTGCGTCGGTTCTGGGACAGTTCACGCAGGCGCCGGAGGAAATTTCGGTTAAGGGTGGTGTGCAGGCGGCAACCGGCATCACGAACCGCACTCCGGGCGGCGGGTTGATGCCGGTCCAGACGGCTCCCCGCTCACAGAGTGGCATCACGCGTGACTTCATCGCCAAGCAGTCGCCTACGTCCAACATCGCGTCCCTGATCGCCGATCTTCCTGGGGCCACAATGTCGTCGCAGGATCCGTTGGGCATGACCGGCGATCACATCACCATGCGCGGCATGAACGAGACCCAGATCGGTTATCTGTTCGAGGGCGCGCCGCTTGCGGATCCGATTAACTATGCGCCCTACACCACCATGTTGGTGGATTCGGAAAACCTCGGCTCTGTCACGGTGTCGCAGGGGCAGCCGGATCTGAACGCCCCGTTCTATAACGCCGTTGGCGGGCAGATTACCGCGACAGAGATGAATCCGTCGCACAAAGCCGGAGGCTTTATCGAGGCGGGTGGGGGAACGCACAGCGCCAACAAGGAATTCCTTCGTCTGGAAACAGGCGATATCGGAAACACCGGTATTCGTGGTTTCGTGTCGTTCTCGCATTCCGGCTATAACAACTTCCGCGGCCCGGGCGGCTTGTTTCGCTATCACCTGGATTCGAAATTCGTAAAAGAGTGGGGTCAGGGCAACAGCATCGCCGCCGTATTCTCCTACAACCGGCAGGAGGCTACGTCCTGGCGCGAGCCGACCAAGGCTCAGTGGAAAGAGTATGGCCTTGGCTTCAACTACGCGTCCCAGTTCACGCCCGGCGAGAGCACGTACTACAAGCTGAACCGCAGCAACCTGAACAGTCAGCTGATTGTGCTGCCAATGCACTTCACGTTGGCCGACAAGCTGAAGCTGCAGGTGACGCCGTATTACGTGCATCAGTTCGGCCCGTCGCTTGGCGGTGAGAATATTCCGGCCTCAGGCGGTTATTACGGAACGCAGCAGTATGGCACCATCACTGCTGGCACCAATGTCAATGGCAACATCCTGACCTCCAGCCGCGATCCGTGGAATCAGAAAACGGGCGGCATCAACGTCTCCGCCGACTGGGCGATCACGAAGTCGAACACCTTCTCGTTCGGCTGGTGGTACGCATACACGACGCATGAGGAGCTTTCCGATTTCCGTCCGGTCTATGCAAACGGGCAGGGTTGGTCGGGCGACGTCATCACCGTCAACGGAAAGATTCTTTCCGGCTATGACCTGAACTTCGTCCAGCAGGTCAACACGCTGTTCATTGCCGACACCCAGAAGCTGTTTCATGACAAGTTGACCCTCAGCGCCGGTTTCCGTGTCGCGATGGTGTCTCGTCAGGGCACGAACCTGATCCCCGGCGCTGATCCGTACAAGTTGCAAGGCAATTACTTCGAACCGTTGCCGCAGTTTGCCGCCAGCTATCAGATCACGCCGCATGATCAGGTCTATATCAACGGCACCACTTCTTTCCGTGCGCCGGAATCGGTCGAGGCTTATTCTCAGATTTTCGACCCGAACAGCTCGCACGCCGTCGAGCAGCCGTCGAGCCTGAAGCCGGAATACTCAATCGGTGAAGAAATCGGGTATCGCCATCAGGGGTCGTTCTATAACTTCCAAGCGTCGTTCTTCAATTATAACATGACGAACCATCAGGTGACGTCGAGCGGCTACATCCCGAACACCAACATGCTGATCTCCAGTCCGATCAACGTCGGTGGCGAGACCGCGCGCGGTGTTCAGGCGGAGCTGGGCTTCAAGCGGTGGCATCACTTCGCCCCCTATTTCTCGGGGCAGTATCTGCATGCGACCTTTGACAACAACTACAACACGGGCTCGGGCTTGCTGCCGACAGCAGGAAAAACTGCCGTCGGTTCACCGAAATTTACTGGTGCCATTGGCCTGAGCTATGACGACGGCACCTATTTCGGAAATTTCCAGCTGCGCTACGTGGACACCCAGTACACGACATTCATGAATGACCAGAAGATGCCAGCATACCTGACGTCCGACGTCACGCTTGGCTATCGCTTTAAATCTTACGGACGCGTTCGCCATCCGCAGATTCAGTTGAACCTGATGAATATCGGCGACAACAAATATCTGTCCGGCGCCGCAAGCTATACGGCCAGCGCCAATTCGCGCGTGACCTCGACCGGCGCGACTTACGCTGGCAGCTCGCCGACTTATATGGTCGCCGGTAACTTTGCGGCTTTTGTGTCCCTGTCGGCAGGGTTCTGATGTTAAGCGACGGCTGCATGTCCCGCAGCCGTCGCGCCCATTTTACGCGTTGACGCCGGATCCCGGTAAACCGTGGCATGCCACGGTTTACCGGGCATGTTGTCATCGCTGACGGTTTTCGTCCGATCGCATGATGTTCTAGAACGGACGACCGAACGGGACGGGGCGCCTCTGCGTCGCGCCTCCTGAAAACAGGGAGTAAGGCGTTGCGGAAAATGATCGAGAGCCCGGCTGGCTCCTATGGCTGGCGGCCGGTGCTCATCATGGCGGCGCTGTTCTTCAGCATCGGCTTCGTGACCTGGTTGAACGGCCCGCTCATCACATTCGTGCAGGTGGCGTTCAGCCTCGACGACGTCACGGCTTTCCTTGTGCCGATGTGCTTTTATCTGGCGTATTTCTTTTTTCCGCTCCCTGCGACGATGCTTTCCCGCAAGATCGGGCTTCGCAAGGGGCTGATCGTCGCTCTCTTTGTCATGGCGGCGGGCACCGCTCTTTTCGGCGAGTGCGTCACGGCGCGTTTCTACGCCGGAGCGCTGGGGGGACTGACGGTCATCGGCGCAGGGCTTTCCCTGTTGCAGATTACGGTCAACCCTTATGTGAGCCTTCTTGGCGATCATGACCGCGCGGCGCAACGCATCGCTATCATGGGCACGGCCAACAAATTCGCGGGCATTCTGGCTCCTATGTTGTTCGCCGTTCTGGTCATGCCGCATGTGAGCGACGTCGCCGCCAGCCTTCGCACCATTCCTGCGGGGCCCGAACGCGATACGATTCTGGCGAATTTCGCGCACGCAGTTCATGCGCCTTATGCGGCGATGGCCGGGGTGCTGGTCCTGCTCGCCATACTTGTGGCGCGGTCTTCGCTTCCTGAAATTTCTCTTGAAGCGGCAACGCCGGCAGCTTCAGGCGCGCGCGCGCATCCGCTCTGGCTCGCCACCGGGGTGCTGTCGATGTTTCTTTACGTTGGCGTCGAAGTTCTCGCTGGCGACGCGATCGGACTTTACGGACGTTCGTTCGGATTATCTCTGGACATCACGAAATATCTGACGGCGCTCACGCTTGCAGCCATGATGGCGGGGTACCTCGTCGGTATGGTCGTCGTGCCCCGTTTCGTCACGCAGAGACGCTATACGGTTTTCTGCTGCGTTCTCGGCATCGCGTTCTGCCTGCTGGCGTTATTCGCCGCCGCGACGTCCGGCTCCGGAATCGCGCCGGTTCTGTGCGTGGCGCTGCTTGGGTTCGCCAACGCGATGATTCTGCCAGCGCTTTTCCCTGTCGTGCTGGCTGAGGCCGGGGCGGACCCGGGAAGGGCCACGGCTTTTCTGGTCATGGCGTATTCCGGCGGCGCCGTCATACCGCAGATCTTTGTCCATCTTGCGCCGCGCATCGGTGTTCCCGAGGCGTTCATGGCGCTGGCCATACCGTGCTATGTCGTCATCGCTGGCTGGATGCTCGCCTTTATGGCGCGCACGGCCAAGACGTCCTCCCCGGCAGGCCTGAAGCTTACGGAAGGTTGATAAGCATGAAACTGGTCATCTGCCCGGATGCAGCCGCTGCCCGTGCGGTGGCGGCGCGCGTCATCGCTCGTCAGATCCGTCGCAAGCCGTCCTCCGTTCTGGGACTTGCCACCGGACGGACGATGGAGGCGATCTACCAACTGCTCGTCCAAGAGCATGCCGAGCTTGGTCTCGATTTTTCCGAAGTCACCACGTTCAACCTTGACGAATATGTCGGCCTGCCGGGCTCACACGAGCAGTCTTATCGCCATTATATGCGCGCGCATCTGTTCGACCGGGTGAATATTCGCTCTGAACACGCGCATGTTCCTGACGGCGCGGCGGCAAATCCGGACGTAGAGGCTTTGGCTTACGAAGCTGCGATCGTTTCCAGCGGCGGCATCGATCTGCAATTGCTTGGGCTCGGGGAAAACGGTCACATCGGCTTCAACGAACCGCTGTCGGCGCTGCGCTCACGCACTCGAGCCGTTACGCTCGATCGCGCCACGCGGGAGCAGAATGCGGGCATGTTCGGCGGCGATCCGGATTGCGTCCCTGCTCGTGCGTTAACCATGGGCACCGGCACGATCCTCGACGCCCGCGAAACGTTGATGGTCGTCACGGGAGCGGCCAAGGCGGATATTCTTGCGCGCGTCGTGGAGGGGCCTGTTTCCGCCTTCGTGCCGGGATCGGCATTGCAATTGCACGAACGTTGCCTGGTCGTTCTTGACGAAGCTGCAGCGTCTGGCCTGACGCAGCGCGACGTGATCGCCTGGCAGATGAGCCACGACCCGGAACTGACGGCGTTGCTTGAGGCCGTGCAGGGGTGACGGTGAAACCCGTTCCCGGTCTGGAGGTTTGCGTCGACTCCATCGGCGATCTGCGCGCCGTATGGGAGGGGGGGGCGGACCGGATCGAATTATGCGCTGCCCTGTCGTTAGGCGGCCTGACGCCGTCTCCCGGTTTGTTGGCCATGGCGGCGCAGGGTGTGACGCCGGTCTATGTCATGATCAGGCCGCGCGGCGGAGATTTCGTCTTTTCCACAGATGAGGAAGCGACGATGCGCCGCGATATCGACGCGGTCGCCGTCGCCTTCGAACAGAAGGCCGGGACCGTCGGCGTCGTGCTGGGCGCTTCGCTCGCTGACGGGCGGCTCGACGTCTCGTGTTTGGAGCGCCTGTTGCAACATGCTCGTTCCGTCGGGCTGTCGCGCGCCACGCTTCACCGCGCTTTTGATCTTACGCCAGATCCTGCCGAAGCGTTGGAACAGGCTATCGGGCTCGGGTTTGAGCGTGTGTTGACGTCCGGTTGCGCGAAGACCGCGCGCGACGGCGCTGAAATATTGCGGATGCTGCGCGAACAGGCGGGCGAACGCATTTCGATCATGGCGGGCGGGGGCCTGACGCCGGAGAACGTGGCGCAGGTGATCACCGTTACGGGTGTCACAGAGGTTCATGCCTCCTGCCGCGGGCCTGCCCCGCAGGAGCAGGGAGACGGACGCGGCCTCGCGTTCGGCTTCGGAGCGCGTCCGGGAGAGACGGACGCCGGGCGTGTGCGCGCCATGCGCTCCATCGTTATGTCTACGGCAAGAAACGGAGAATAATGCGTATGAAAAGAGGTTTCTCGACCGGATTCCGGGCTGGTCTGATGGCTGCGGCGGCATTGCTGGCGTTCGACATGGTAGGCGCCCCTGCGGTCGCCGCAACGTCGGGAGCATCCGTCGTGGCGCAATCCGCAGCGCTTCCGGCGCTGATGCCCGCTCCGTCGTCGGCGCAGTTCCCGGCTGGCGCCCTGCCTGCGTCCGGCGGTTTTTCCTTGACCTGGGACAGTGCGCCCACGCCGATGCTCGACCGTGCTGCTGCGCGTTTTAACGCAAGGACCGCAGTTCTGGCTGGCGGCGCACGCGCTGGCTCGAGCAGTGGTGCCATTCCGGTGCGCGTGCATGTCGGCGAAGATCCGAACGTGCTGACCGTTCAGGCGAAAGAGGGCTACACGCTCTCCGTCGGCGCAAATGGCGTTGTGTTGAATGCCGACGGCCCCACAGGCGTTCTGCGTGGCTTTGCAACGCTTGCGCAGTTGATCCGTTCTGGCGCGAGCGGCCCGGAACTGGCGTTCGCGACCATCTCCGACGCGCCCCGTTTTCCGTGGCGCGGCATGATGATCGACACGTCGCGGCATTTCATGAGCGTAGAGACGGTGAAACGCCAGATCGACGCGATGGAACTGGTGAAGCTCAATGTGCTGCATTTCCATCTCAGCGATGGGACCGGGTTCCGCGTCGAGAGCAAGGTGCTGCCTTCTCTGACGTCGAAAGGTTCGCACGGCGAATACTACACACAGGCGCAACTGCGTGATCTGGTCGCCTACGCTGCCGATCGTGGCGTGCGCGTCGTCCCGGAATTTGACGTGCCGGGCCATGCTTTGGCCATTTTGCTCGCGCGGCCTGACCTCGCTGCACAGCATCCGGTCGATCCGAATCCGAAGAACAAAAACAATGCCGCGCTCGATCCGACAGTTCCCGGAACCCTGGAACTGATCAAAAAGCTTTACGCAGAAATGGGCGCCATTTTCCCGGATCAGTATTTCCATGCAGGCGGCGACGAGGTCAGCCCGAAGCAGTGGACAACCAATCCGAAGATCGTCGCCTACATGCATGCGCACGGCTTCGCCACGCCGCAGGCGTTGCAGGCCGCCTTCACCGCCGATGTCGAAAAGATCCTGGCGTCGCAGGGCAAGATCATGGTCGGCTGGGACGAGGTCAGCGAAGCTCCGATCCCGAAGAACGTAGTCGTCGAGGCTTGGCGCAGCTCCAAGTTCATCTCTTCCGCTACAGCGGAAGGGCATCCGGTCATCGTCGCCGTCGGGTATTATCTCGATTTGCTGCAATCGGCGGGCCAGCATTATCTGGTCGATCCGTATGACCCGTCCTCGGTCGGCGTGACGCGCGAGCAGGCGAACAAGATGCTCGCCAAAGGCGGCGATCCTGTCCTGATCAACGCGTTCCTGAATGACCCGGCACCGCCGCCGCTGAACGACGCGCAAAAGAAGCTGGTTCTTGGCGGAGAGACGCCGCTCTGGGCTGAACTGGTGACCGACGAGACTCTGGACGCACGATTCTGGCCGCGTAGCGCCGCGATCGCCGAGCGTTTCTGGTCTTCCGCCGCGGTACGCGATGTCGACGACATGTATCGGCGCCTTGCGACCGTCGACACCGAGCTGACTGCGTTGGGCCTGCAATCCGAAATCAACACCCGCCGTATGATGGCTCGTCTGGCGCCGGAAGATCCCGATGCAGTGCAGACCTTGGTCAGCGCCATCGTGCCGATCCGCAATTATCGGCTGAACCGTTATTCGGGCGCGCATGGCGATCATCTGGACGAAATCGCGGAGATCGCCTCGCCAGATCCGATCGCGTCGATCCGCTTCAATGCGCTGGCGGCTCGCTATGCTGCGGGCGATCATTCGGTCGCGTCGGAACTGCGTGCGCAGTTGCAGGCGTGGAAAGACAATGACGCCGCCTACACCAAGGTCGCGACCAGTCGTGGGCTTGTCGAGGCTGTGCCGGTGTCGCACGATGTGGCGAGTCTGGCGACGCTTGGCCTGAACGCTCTCGACGGAAACGCGGGCGCTTCTGACGCAGGGGCTCGCGCTGTTCTCGACAGTAACCTCGCGCAGTTGGCGCTCTCGACCGACATCACCGCAGCGTTTGGCGCAGCCAACACGCCGGTTGCGGGGGTGATGATCGCGTTCGCTCCGGGCGTGAAAGCGTTGCTCGGCAAGTAGCAGGCTGTCGCTTTGGCGACACGAAAGCCAGCCGAACTTTGGCGTTCGGCTGGTGACGGCTCGGGGCTGCGACGCCTCGATCCGCTCGACGATATGTTGCGTCGATAATGACGCAACTTCGCGTGACGTTCCCGCATGCGCGGGGCTTGTGCGATATTTGGGGCTGCAATATGGCGGTGCCAGATAAAACTGCCTGACGTCGCCGGGCGTTAGTGAATGCCAACTCTGAAAAGAAGCATTTTCAGTAGCCCTGCGGCTCCGGGGCAGGTCGCAGCATTTCCGTAAAGCTGCAGTTCGTACGAATGGCGATGACGCCGGTTGGATGGATCGTACGACAGCGGGTAGCCAGAGGTTCGGCGCGGCGGAGGGCAACAGTTCTGTGTCGCTTGGTGAGCGCATGCATTAAGGGGGCGAGCCGTCCGAACCACCGATGCCGAACCCCGTTCCATAAGCACGATTGACCCGGCGTCCACGAGAGGCGACGCTGTGGCCAACTATATCGACCGGAAACGGAGACTATGATGAACCGCAAGTTGTCGGGTTATCTGGCCGGAGGGGCGGTCGTCGCTCTTGCCGTCATCGGATTTGGCGGATGGTCCGTCATCGCGCGTCCGGAGCAAGCGAGGCTCAGCGTCGCCGCCGGGCAGGGCGCCGATCCAGCGTTGCCCGCGCCGAACAAGACGCTGTTCCCAACCATCAATGTTGCGACGCCCATTGGCTGGCATGCGGGTGAAACGCCGACGCCCGCGCCGGGGCTTGCAGTGAAGGCGTTCGCCGCAGGGCTGCAGCACCCGCGTTGGCTCTACGTCCTGCCGAACGGCGACGTGCTGGTTGCTGAAACCGACTCTCCCGGCACCGATATACAAACGCTGAAGAACCGCATCGCGGGCTTTATCATGCGCAAGGTCGGCGCGGGCACGAAGAGCCCGAACAAGATCATGATTTTGCAGGACAAGGATGGAGACGGCGTGGCGGAAAGTCGCAGCGTCTTCATCGACAATCTGTATTCCCCGTTTGGTATGGCTTTGATCGGGGACGCGCTTTACGTCGCCAATGCGGACGCGGTTCTGCGTTTCCCGTATCACGAGGGCGAGACGCACATCGCCGAACCGGGCACGAAAGTCGTCGATCTGCCATCAGGATATAATCATCACTGGACCAAGAACCTGATCGCAAGCCCTGACGGGTCGAGTCTGTTCGTCACGGTCGGTTCAAACAGCAACGTCGGCGACAACGGCATGGAGGTTGAGGAGGGACGGGCGAGGATCGATCGTCTGGACCTCGCGACCGGTAAGCTGACGCCCTACGCGACTGGCCTGCGCAACCCGAACGGCATGGCGTGGGAGCCGCAGACCGGGAAGCTTTGGGTCACTGTCAACGAACGCGACGAAATCGGCAGCGATCTTGTGCCAGACTACATTACGTCCGTCACGGAGGGCGCTTTCTACGGCTGGCCCTACAGCTATTACGGACAACACGTCGACACGCGCATACAGCCGCAACGCCCGGACCTGGTCGCCAAGGCCATCGCGCCGGACTACGCGGTTGGACCGCATACGGCGTCTCTGGGGCTCACCTTTTCTTTTGCCGCCGCGCTTCTGCCTGCGGAATGGCGTGGCGGCGCAATTGTGGGGCAGCACGGGTCATGGAACCGCCGACCGAAGAGCGGCTATCGCGTGATCTACGTGCCTTTCACCGATGGCAAACCATCCGCTCCGCCGCGTGACGTGCTGACCGGGTTCCTGAGCAACGATCAGGGCGAAACCCGTGGGCGTCCGGTCGGGGTGACGCTGAGCCATGATGGCGCGTTGCTGGTGGCGGATGACGTCGGTGGGACGGTCTGGCGTGTGACGGGGAAATAGATCGGGGCACGGCGGGCGTTAATATGCCGGTGGAAAGCGTTTCTCGGTTTTCTCGGAAGCGCTTTTCGTTTGAACGGAGATAAGGCGCCGTCCAGCACTCCTGCCGGGCGTTGGGTGGGCCTCCGGTTCTCGAACGGGCAGTCTAATCTTATCGCGTCGCCTGGGCGTATCGGGTCTGGAAGTGTGTGTTTGTCAGGAAAAATTCAGGCTTTTTCGCATATTGTAAAAAATATTTACTAGGGCAGGAAAATCCTCCCGACCAGCGCCGGCGGTGGTGACCAACGCGCGGCCATTGTTCAGAGCAGAAAGTGTTATCCACTGGGTGATGGCGAAGCCCTCTACTTCACAGTGAAAGGTGATTTCCCACAGGCCCGTTTTTCCAGACTGCGCCATGTCGGTCGCCAGTTCAAAACCTGCGTAGCCGCGCTTGAGGCGTTCTGCGTAACGGTTGGCGAACGTGGCCATATTCTCGCTGGTGGCCCCCTGCAGATCGCTCGACAAGTCCTCGCACGTCGCCAGAAAAGAAGGCGTGACGCCGGTTCGCGCGCTGGGAAAAGGCGCAGTGATCAGGACGGAGGTCTCATTGATCCATTCTCGCGGCGCTGCGATGGACGCCGCATACTCGACTGGCCCACTCATTTGCGTGCGCTCGACGGTGGCCATTTTCCCTCTTTTTCCAGTTGCAGCACCGTATCGCTGTCAGGAGGCGGAAATGGGTATCCCTGCGCCTTCATTTTCTCAATGACACGTAGTCGCGCCTGATCCTCCGAAGTTCCTGGGAGGATTCGGCTATTCACAGTCATCTGCGCGGCGGTAACACCAAAACGGTCATGCGCCCATATATCCGCGCCATGATCTATCAAAACCTCAGCCGACGGCCATTGGTCGGTCGTGGCCGCAACGATAAGGGGTGTGGTCCTTTGTCCGGAATATACATCATTTATTCCGACATTCTTTTCGGCGAGGGCTCTGACATCGTCCGCTGATCCTTCCATGACAGCGCCCATCATCGCGCTGGACTGCATCTCCTCAGCCGTTTGCCTGCCTGCGGCCATAGATTGTCCTCCAATAAGCTTCAACAAAGTTGTGGCGAGCGTCATGACAAGAAATACTTTGGCCTTCACTGGCATCCGTTCTTTTTCCTGTCAGCAAGAATATCAGAAATTTTCTGATCAATAGCGGGTTGGACATTGCCCATCATGTGTAGAAGACCACTGCGTAGTAAGCCGCCGCTAATTGTGGTGACCTTCAAGAGTTTGGGCCCCTTTTGCCATGGCAAAACTTTGACTGGATTCAGAGGCCAGTGCCGACTACCGGCGGCGGTTGGTATTTTTGGAATAATCGCTTGTGATGTATGCAGGATTTCTCCGCGGACGTACACGTCGTCAATATTATCGCCGACAGGATGCGGCACCGTTTTGGCGTTTAATCCGGCAGCATTGTAGGTCACGGCTGGTCGTCCGGTTGCTCTTGCCGCTGCAGCGGCCATACCGCCTCCCAGGGAGTGGCCGGTAAATGTAACGTCCTTTCCAGCCGGACTGGCTGCGGCAGTTCGCGCGATAAACTGCGCCTGCCGGTAGTAAAAAGTGTCTCGTCCTAGCGCTTGCTTTCTATCGACCTTCCAGTCTTCGCCGCTTGTGAACGTTGTGCCCTTGTATGCCACCAGCGGCGCTCCCGAGCGCTCGTTGATGAAAACAGCTGCCCGGAAGTTGGTCTTCTTTTGTGTTTTGGGATCCACTGGATTTTCAAGCATGCTCTGGTCAAGCCGAAGCTTGTCCAGATCGGCTGCGGTCGCGTTTCTATATCCTTCCGGCGGTGTCCTGCTTTCCGGCGGGTCGTAAGCCGCCGCAGCCGCCTGCGCCTGGATACGAAATTTTTCAAACTGAGCCAGTTCTGCAGCGAGCGATGCGCATACTGCGGACAGGCAGGGTCCGCCAATCAACACGGTTGGGCAACCTGCGCTGATGAGCCCGCCGTGTCCGGTCGCATCCCCCATACGAACGGCGGGTCTACCGTTGATGAGGACTGTCGCCGCGCCTATGGCGGCGGGGTCGGACGGCGTGATGCATTGCGCCATATCGCCCATTCGCGCAGCTGGCAGCCCGCCAATGAGAACGTTTGGCGACCCTTGCAGGATGGGTCCGCCCACATGGATTGGGCATACGTGCATGTCCGTGAGGCGAGCGGCAGGGCGGGCGTCAGGCATATTAGCTGTCCTTCGCCGCCGATGCGGTGAAGCGGAGGCTCGATGCGACGGCGTTGAGGACGGCCAGTTGTTCGGAGGTGAAGTCACCCTGCACGCTGACTGTCATTTTTAAGAGACTGTCATCGTTTTTGATATAGACAAGTCTTTGTGCAATCGGGCTATCGCTCATGTCGTAGCGTATCGCCACGATGCATGCGTCCCGCCCGTCGAGCTGGTGGTCGCGGCTCCAGATTTTCTCAAATCCCTCAGATCGTTGCGCAATCTGGTTCAGTTCATTCTGAGCCAGATCACCCAGCGAACGATCAGGGAGCGCAGGTTGCCTGTGAATCGTCAGGCTCAATGGCGTGGCTCCGCTTACAGGAATCGTCAAAACCTGAACGCTATCGTCCCTGACGTCCGCAGGAAGGACAAGGCTCGCTTCATGAAACGTATAACGCATCACGAAAGTTTAGCGTCGGATTCTCCGGGGCGCCATTACAGGGCGGTTACAAAAAACGTCTGCCGTATCGGAGACGACGCCAAACCGTTGTTGACGTTGCGTCCTTTACCCCAGCCGTCGCCGCAAGTTCTCTGCAACACGTACTGATCCGACCGAAATCCCGTTCCAGTTCCGCAATTCCTGCTCGGTCCATCCTGCAAGCACCGGGCTATCGGAAACGCCCTCTCCGCCGAAACGCGCCAGCACAGCGGCCATTGCGGCTTCTGCGCCGCGCAATCCGCCGTCGCGACATTTGATCGCGACGCCCAGGCCGGTCTGCGGCAGGCTCGCCACCAGCACGCCTTCTGCGCCGATCTTGGTGAAGGCGCGTTCGCCCAGCGCTTCCATGACCACAGTGTCGAAGCCGCCCGTGCCGCTGACCATGAACGGGGCGCTGGCGACGGCGCGACGCAGTCGCTCGGCGGCGCGGGCGAGGTCGGGGCTGAAGCCCTGTCCCGTCGCGAAACGGGCATAGGCGAGCGCGAGGGCGCGCATCGGGATGGCGTAAGTCGGAATGGAGCAGCCGTCGACGCCGCGATTGGAGGCGTCGTGCGCGGCGCCGGTCACTTCGGTCATGGTCTGGGCCACGCGCTGCATGACCGGATGATCCGGCCGGATGTAACCTTCAACGTCGACGCCCTCTGCACAGGCGACGCAGATGAAACCGGAATGCTTGCCGGAGCAGTTGTTATGCAGCGCGCAGGGCTCTTCTCCTGCCGCGGCCAGACCGCGTGCCGCCGCCGCGTTGGTCGGCCAGTGTGCGCCGCATTCGAGTGAAGTCTGGTCCCGGCCCAACCGCCCGAGAATGCGTGAGGCGACGGCGGCGTGGGCGGGTTCGCCTCCGTGTGAAGCGCAGGCGAGCGCGAGGTCTTCCGGGATCAGGCCAAAGCGGTCCGCAGCCCCGCTTTCGATCAGCGGCAACGCCTGCAACGCCTTGACCGTGGAGCGGGGGAATACTGGCGCGTCGATATCGCCCTGCGAGAACGCTATGGCTCCGTTGGGGTCGGAAACCACGATGACGCCCGTGTGCAGGGATTCGACGCGCCCGCCGCGCAGCACTTCGGCCAGAGGCGCGTCGGTCCGGTGTGAGGCGTATTCAGTCGTCATCCCTGTCTCCCGTCAGCAACCAGACGCGCAGGCCTTCGGTCCGCGATCCGTCCGGGTCAATCTCGATGGCGCGCTCCATCACCGCGCGCCGCAGACGCAACAGCGCGGGAGCATCCATGGCGCCTGTTTCCGCGTTCTCCTGCCGCTCCGCAAGCCATGCCAAAGCGGCGCCCGCTTCCCGCAACGCGGGTGGTGCGTCGCGATCGGGGGATAGTCCGTCTTCGACCAGAGCGCGCGCCTCAGTTTCATCGTCGCAGCAGACGTATAGCCAGACGTCGGCGGCGTCGGGTTGGGCGGACGCGGCGAACTGCCTCAAAGAGACAGGCGCGGGCAGGAAGCGGACCGATTCGCGGTTCCGAGATTGTGAGAGTGAGGGCGGCAGAGGCGCCGGGCCGCTCGGCTGAGCTATGGGGGGCGCTTTTGTGGTTGTATTTTCGGTGTCCGGCGTGCTTGTGGCCTCCGCGGCTACGTTAGCCGAGGCGTCAGACGCCGCCGCCGCGGGAAAGAGATCGAATTGCGCGTCTTGCGTTCCGTGGCGCGTGCGACCCCTGCGGGTGATCCCGCGCGGTTTGGCGGGCACAGCGACCGCGTCGTCCGAAATCATTCCATCGAGCGCAGGCTGTTGCGTTTTCCGGGCCGGTGATCTCGTCATCGCGCAGCCATCGCTGTGTGGCGGTCAGGGAAACGTCGCCACGACGACGGGTGCGTCCCGCGCCGCGTCATTGCGGCGGAAGGGAAGCCGTTTCTTTCGCCCCGGAAGCCAGACACTCGGCGCATAACCCTTCAATCTCGATCGTCGAATGCTGGACATGAAAGCCCGCATTACGCGACGCGAGTGAAATCGCTCGTACGATTCCGCCGTCTTCCAGCTCCATGACGCGCGCGCAGGCCCGGCAGATCAGAAATTGGGTGGCGTGGGCGCAGTCCCCGTCATGGTCATGGGAATGATCAAGCACATGCACGCACGGCACGAAGGAGGACAGGCGTTCGATTTTGTGCGCGAGCCCGTGCTCCAAAAGGAAGTCGAGCGCACGATAGACCGTGGGCGGCGCGGCGCCTGCGTGACGGGCCTGCAACTGCTCGAGCAGATCGTAAGCGCGCAGCGGGTGCGACGATTCCAGCATCAGCCCCATTACCTGTCGCCGGAGCGCTGTCATCCGCACGCCGCGCTTCACGCACAGAGAGTCCGCGCGGTCCAGCAGGGCCTCGGTGCGGGGAGAGAGCCGATCTCCTTCGGGAACGACGGAGGCTTCGGACGTAGGGCGGGTGGCGGTCGGCATTGCTCACGTATCGTAGGCCATGTAGCGGGCGCTGCCCATACCCGCACGTGGTCGTCGTAATTTCATATTGATATATTATAACATCACGCTTACACCCGCCCGACCATGCGCCTTTCTCCTCCTTCCGATCAGCGGGACTTACTTGCGCCCGGCGCAGTGCGACGGCTGACCCGGCGCCGCGTGTTCGCTGTATGCGCCGGGGCTGGCGTCGTTGCGTATGCTGGTTGCGTTGAAGAAGTTTCTGCGATGACGCCTGTGCGTGCGCTCGCGGCGGAGGCCGTCTGGCGCGACATAGCGATGCAGATCGGCGGCGACGCCGTGGCGGTCGACTGCGTCATGACAGCGCCTGAACTTGACCCGCATCTGTTCGAACCGACTCCCGCAACAGCGCGGGCCGTCGCGGCCGCGGACGTGCTGATCGCCAACGGTGGCGGATACGACGCCTGGATGGATCGCCTCGTCGATGCGGGAAAGAGCTCGGGCGCGCGCTATATTCGTATCTCCGACGTCATTGGCTGGCGCGAACCTGACAATACGCATTTCTGGTACGACCCCGTCATTGTGCGACAGGCGGCGGCGGCGATCGCCTCGGCCTTCTCGGGGTATGCGGGATACGCCGCGCCAGCCATCGCTGCCCGTAAGGAAGCGCTGTTGCGCGATATCGATGCTATCGCCGCGCGCATTCGCGCGCTGCGTGCAAGATTCTCCGGTGCGCGCGTCGCTGCGACAGAGCCATTTCTTGACCGTCTGCTCGGCGCACTTGGGCTTGATGAAGCGCACGCAGAGTTTCAGCGATCGGTCATGAACGACGTCGAGCCAGGTCCGGCCGACGTGGCGGCGTTCGAGAGCGATCTGCGAAATGGGCGTCTGAGCATGTTGGTCTACAATGCGCAAACGGTGACTCCGGCCACCACGCGCTTGCTGTCGTTGGCCAGTGCCGCGCGGATTCCGACAATATCGGTGACGGAGACGCTGCCGCCGAAACTGCGCTGGCAGGATTGGATGAGCGGCATACTTGATCAAATCGAGCAGGCCCTGAGCTCCAACGTCAATCGGAGGCCTGCATGAGTGCGAACGTCGATGGCGTGACCGGGACAATGACGATGGCGCGCCCTGTTGTGACTGGTGGTGCGTCGCCTGATGGCGTCGCCCAGCCAACTGCTGCGGTTTCCTGTCGGGCTCTCTCCATCGGTCATGGGGAGCGCGTCGTTCTGCAATCCGCCAGTTTTTCCATTCCGGCGGGCAGCTTTGTCGGTCTTCTCGGTCCGAACGGCGCGGGAAAGACGACCTTCCTGCGCGCTTTGCTCGGGCTGACGCCGGTGCGAAGCGGGGAGTTGCATGTTTTCGGCGCGTCGCCGGTCTGCGGCGACAGTAACGTCGGATACATGCCCCAGAGCCGCACACCGATCCGCGTTCGTCTGACCGGGCGCGATATGCTGGCGTCCTCCTTGCACGGCGAGAGATGGGGGTTGCCATTAGTGCGCGCCGAAGGCGCCAGGCGGATCGACGAGGCTCTTCATGCGGCGGATGCGCAGGATTTGGCCGAACGCCGGATCGACGCTCTTTCAGGTGGTGAGTTGCAGAGACTCCGCCTTGCGCAGGCGCTTCTGAGCGCGCCGAGACTGCTGCTGCTCGACGAACCGCTGGCGAGTTTCGATCCGGTGCGCATGCGCGAGGCCGCGCTGCAAATCCGTGATGTTGCGCGTCGCGCAGGAGCCACGGTGATCTGTTCCGCGCACGATATCGATCCATTGCTCGGCGTCATGGATTCCGTGCTTTATATTGCGCGGGGTCGGGCCAGGCTGGGCTCGGTGGACGAAGTGATCACCAGTTCCGCGCTATCTGACCTGTATGGCGCTCCGGTTGAAGTGTATCGGTCCCCCCGGGGGGGAATTTTCGTCAGCGCCGACGCCGCATGAGAGAGGCTTGCGCCGAACGCCTGCGCGCGTAGTCTCCCCGCCGCCTGTCCATATCCCTGTCGCTGCTGGTTCCGTCGATGCTCGAATATGATTTCATGCGCATGGCTTTCGCCGCGTCCGGGTGCGTGGCCGTACTGGCGGGGCCTGTAGGCTGGTTCCTTGCATTGCGCGGGCAGAGTTTTGCGGGACATGCGTTGTCGCATATTGGCTTCGCGGGCGCAGTTGGCGCGGCGTTGCTTGGTTGGCCGCCGCTCGCGGGGTTGCTGGTGGTGGCGGTGGCGTCGGGCGCGGGCATGGGCGCGCTGGGGGGTAGGGCTACGGGGCGGGACGTTGCGATCGGCATGATCCTCTCGCTCGCCATGGGGTGTGGCGCGCTGTTCCTGCATCTGCTCACCCACTCCGCCATGACGGCGACGGCTCTGCTGTTCGGTAACGTTCTCGGCGTCACGCACGGAACGCTCGCATCGCTGGCGGTGATCACGGCGTTTTCGCTGGCGATGCTGGCTTTTCTCTCGCGTCCTTTGCTGTTCGCAAGCCTTCAGCCTGAACTGGCGGAGGCGCGGGGCGTCAGGATGACCCTTCTTTCGGTTCTGTTCCTGATGCTGGTCGGCGTCGCAACGGCCGGCTGTGCGCAGGTGACGGGCGTTTTACTGGTCTTCACGCTTATGGTCGGCCCGGGGGCGACGATCCTGCGGGTCGGGCTGTCGCCTGCGCTCGCGCTGCCGGCCGCAGCGGTTTTGGCGCTGGCTGAGGCGTGGGGCGGTCTGGCGTTGTCATGGTGGAGCAACGCTCCGGCGTCGTTCTGGATAGCGGTCTTGAGCGTCGTCTGTTTTCTTGTCTCAGGTATTCCGGCGCAGTCTTTGCGGTTCAGGCGTGAGGGGGACGCGGGTTCCTGCTGATCGCGGGATTGGTGACAAGCAGGGAATGTCACCGACCAGGTGGGATGGCGCAGGTGTTGAAGTGCCCCCCCTTCAACGAACAACGCCTGATTTTACAAAGTTTTTTGCTTCTTTTTCTTCAGCATAAAGAAGACGCAGATGGCTCCCGGGGCGCTTCGAAAAGAATGAGCGCGTCCCCGTGATATGTCGCTCTGTCTGTAGGTTCTATCGCCCGATCAGATTGGACCAGGGATGGCTTGCGGTTCTCGTCATGACGATATGGGCTCTGCACGTTGGCGTCCCGAATACGCCGGCGATAGTGTCGCCGTCCGGGTGACCTTCGAACACCATGGGCAAGGGACGGCGGCTGGCGTCGGTAAGCTTGAGCTGCGCGTGGAAGCGCTTGTGGTCCGCGTCCGGATGGCCGCGCAGGGTCAGGGCCCCGGTGCCGGGGGAGAAGACCAGACGGTCTGACTGGATCTGCAGGACGGAGTCCGTCTGATCGGGGCAAGCGCCCCGGTCTGTAACCAGGCGTCCAGTCCAGTTTCCGTAGGGATCGTCCTGGGCTGACTGCGCCGCGAGAGCTGGCGTCGCGAGAAGCGGGAGCAGGGCGACAAGAGCGCCAGCGCCGCCGAGCCTGCTGGCTCCGACTGCGCAAGGTCTCGGAAAAATGCGCCGTAACATGATCTCGGCCTCCGGTTCGTTAGCGGCGGCGGAGCCTTCTGCTGGGCGTCCGCTTCGCCCGGCGCACCTCCCATGCGGTGAAAGAGGTGCGAAAAGGATGGAAACTGGTGACGCTGGGCCGCCATCGTCCTATACCGCGCCGATAACCCGCCGCAACACCTCCGCCGCCATGCCATCGTATCACCACGACGGAGGCGGCGACAGCAAGGACCCGCCGATGACCGGACCCGCTCAGGACACGCCACTGCCGCTCGACGCCTCGCTGCATTCGGACCGGATACTGATTCTGGATTTCGGGTCGCAGGTGACGCAGTTGATCGCCCGTCGCGTGCGTGAGAGCGGCGTCTATTGCGAGATCTGGCCGTTCACGGCCGACGCCGAGCGCATCCGTTCTTTCGCGCCGCGCGGCGTCATCCTGTCTGGCGGTCCCGCCAGCGTTCATGACGCAGGAGCTCCCGTCGTTCCGGACGTCGTCTTCACTCTCAATGTCCCGGTTCTGGGCATCTGCTACGGTCAGCAGGCGATGTGCAACCAGCTGGGCGGCAAGGTGGAGGGATCGGACCATCGGGAGTTCGGTCGGGCGTTCGTCGAAATCACCGAGGATTGCGCGCTGTTCCGTGGCGTGTGGGCGCGCGGCGGGCGTGAACAGGTATGGATGAGCCATGGTGATCGCGTGACGCAGATCCCTCCGGGGTTCCGCGCCGTCGCGACGTCCGAAGGCGCGCCGTTCGCCGTGATCGCCGACGAGGGACGCAGGCTTTATGGCGTGCAGTTCCACCCGGAGGTGGTGCACACGCCGCATGGCGCCGCGCTGCTGCGCAACTTCACGCACCATGTCGCCGGCTGCACCGGGTCGTGGACGATGGCGGGTTTCCGTGACGTCGAGGTCGAGAAGATCCGCAAGCAGGTTGGCGACAAACGGGTGATTTGCGGCCTTTCGGGCGGCGTCGACTCATCTGTCGCAGCAGTGCTGATTCACGAGGCTATCGGCGACCAGTTGACCTGCATTTTCGTCGATCACGGGATGCTGCGTCTGGGTGAGGCGGAGGAGGTGGTCAACACGTTCCGCGGTCGCTTCAACATCAAGCTGGTGCATCGCGACGCGTCCGAACTGTTCCTGTCGGAGCTTGAAGGCGTGACCGACCCGGAGATCAAGCGCAAGACGATCGGGCGGTTGTTCGTCGAGGTGTTCGAGGAGGAAGCGGCGAAGATCGGCGGCGCCGATTTCCTCGCGCAGGGCACGCTGTATCCGGATGTGATCGAGAGCGTCAGCTTCACCGGCGGCCCTTCGGTCACCATCAAATCTCATCACAACGTCGGCGGTCTGCCGGAGCGTATGAACATGGGGCTGGTGGAGCCTCTGCGTGAGCTGTTCAAGGACGAGGTCCGCGCCCTCGGGCGCGAACTGGGCATTCCAGAGGTCATCGTGGGCCGCCATCCCTTCCCCGGGCCGGGGCTTGCGATCCGCATACCGACGGACGCCATCACGCGCGAGAAGCTCGATCTTCTGCGCCGCGTCGACGCGATTTATCTGGAAGAAATCCGTAACGCCGGTCTTTACGACGCGATCTGGCAGGCGTTCGCGGTGCTCCTGCCTGTGAAGACGGTCGGCGTGATGGGCGACGGACGCACATATGATCAGGCCTGCGCGCTGCGCGCCGTGACCAGCACGGACGGAATGACGGCGGAGGTTTATCCGTTCGACATGGGATTCCTGAATCGTGTGGCGAGCCGCATCGTCAATGAGGTACGTGGGGTCAACCGGGTTACCTACGACATTACGTCAAAGCCGCCGGGCACGATCGAATGGGAATGATTCGGCGTCTGACGCTAAAACGAAGTGGGTTTGTGAAAACTTCATATTGTTGAGGTTTTGAGTGACTCTCCGCCGCTCGACATTTTCGAGCGGCTTTTTTTATGCGCTGTGAAACAGGCTTATCGGCGAAGGTTCTTCTTCATGTCGGTGTTCGCTATTGACGTTGCGTAATCTGCGCCCGTTGTGCCGCGCAAACGCCACGCGAGCCATGCGGTCACTTCACGATCAAGGACCGGGATCGACAGCGTGCAGCATCGCTAATTTTCTTTTCCAGCCGATATCGCGTAATGGCGGCAGACTCGATCGTAGCGCAAGGCGGCTATGGTCGTCGGCGGAAAAGGGCGGCGAGAAGGTCTCTTACGACTGTTTTTAAGAGGCGACGTTTAGCGCGATCTAAGGTTGTGCAAGGGGGTTAGGAAAGTAACCCTAATTTGTGATAATTTTCTATGATTTCATCAAAGACAGAGATTTCAGATCGACTCTTTGCAAGAAGCTGCGCGCCGGACACAGCGGAAAAAACCGCCTGCGCCCGCAGAGTGCGGTCTTCCGGGGAGAGGTTCGCTGAGGTCTGCACCACCGCGCTGAGCCACGTGATATTGACGTCGACGAACGTCTGAACCTCTTGCTTCACCACGTCGGGCAGATCGTCGTACTCCGCGCTCATAAAGCTGCACAGACAGAGTCTGTTTCCATTTTGAAGTGAACGCCTGAATATCTCGGGGTAGCGAAGCAGGCATTGTTGGGGCGAAGGATTGGCTTCTTGCAGTTTTTTTAAATCTGCAAGCGTATCCTCCCAGTAACGTCGCGCCACGGCCGCGCCCAGGTCGGCCTTGCTGGGAAAATGATAGTATATACTGGCGGCTTTTATGCCGACCTCGTTCGCTATATCGCGAAAATTTAGCCCGCCATATCCGTGGGTCTGAGCTGTTCGCTTTGCGACGGCGAGAATGGCTTCTCGAGCATTGGGATGGGCCTTGAGGTTCACCGGGTTGCCGCCTTTCGCCTACCATCTGGCAGATAAGGCTTGACGATGCAATTGCAAAGCGTCACGGTTGCCTACCATCTGGAAGGTAGATAACTTTGACGCTGGACGCGCGTGCCTCAGTTCGTGTCGGCGGGGGGCACCAGAACGGCCCGGGAAGCTGCCTCAACAGCCTTGTCATGGAGAAAATCGCTTTTGAGTCAGGAGCGTTAACAAAAATTTTTCTAATCACGCGCGAGTCCCGGGACGCAATTTCGTCCGGGTCATCGGCGTGAATTCACTGGCGGTTGCGCTCGCCCGGGCTCTCACGTTGCGTGTCCCGGCGGGTCTGCAAGGGAAGATAGAGATGAAGATTTATGACTGGCCCACAGGGCCTTATCCTGCTCGTGTGCGGATCGCCCTGAGTGAGAAGGGCATGGAGTCCGAAGTCGCGTTCGAAACGGTTGATCTTTGGAAGGGAGAGCACAAGATGGCGGGCTTCCTGAAGAAGAACTACTCCGGCACCTTACCGGTGCTGGAACTCGACGACGGCGCGTTTATCGCCGAATGTACGGCCATCACAGAATATCTTGATAATCTAGATGGCAATCCGATTTTGACCGGGAATACTTCCCGCGAGAAGGGAGACATCCACATGATGAGCAAGCGCGCCGAACTGGAGGTGATGGATGCGGTCAGCGTCTATTTCCACCATGCGACGCCGGGCCTTGGGCCGGATGTAGAACTCTACCAGAATAACGAATGGGGTTTGAGGCAACGGGACAAAGCTCTGAGGGGTATGCGTTATTTTGATTCCGTCTTGCGAGAGCGCCCGTTTGTCGCTGGCGACAAATTCTCGATGGCCGATATCACCCTTGTCGGCGGCCTGATCTTTGCGTCGATTGTCGACCTGCCAGTTCCTGGAGAATGCACCGCTTTACTGGAATGGTACGAGAGAATGAAAGAACGCCCTAGCGTATCCAAGCAGCTTGCACTTAAAGCATAGAATAAAAAACGATTACTTAACATAAAGCCGATTTCGCCTTCATGGCGTCGGTAGGGACTCGCGGCGCTGAGATTGAGTTTATAAATTAGAAAAGTCGTCGCGTGGCACTGTTGCGTCGCTAAACCAAAATTTTTACGGTGGCAGTGCTCTCGACTCACATCAAAATTCTGGTGGCCGAAGCTTCTGCGTGTCTAAATAGAAGCGAAATCTTACGCGCGTCCGATATTTTTCACGGATTGTGTGGTGATAGAAGGCTGAGTGGACGAAACTAACTGCGTGGGCGAATGACCGCATCCGCCAGATTTTTTTACGTCCGATCGCTTTCAGTAAATCAACCGCCAGCGGGGCGCCGTGTGCGGCAGGACGTCAATTCAGCGTGATGACTGTTTCGGTGCGAACATGGGGGTCGACCGTATTCAGCATTGTGCTCAAACCCCATTGGCGCTGATCGAAAGTTGTGGCGCTCGAGATCTTCGTCAACGTGTTTTTCTGGAAAACCATGTTGACATCGAAGGTCAATGGGTGGGTTTGCCCTCTCATGGTAAGCGAGCCGACCAGTTGCGTGCGCACTTTGCCATTGTGGATTTTTGGGTGACAGTCGCCAACATAATGCATGGCGGGATGATCGTCGCCGTCAAGCATTAGCCCTGACAGCATCACGGTGCGCAGAACGGCGCTGCCGACTTTGATGGAGTTGACGTCCATCGTAAGATCAACGTGGCAGGTCTGGTCAGTCAGGTCGTAAGTCACGCTCCCGTTAAGTTTCTCGAATGATCCATCGATATCGGTGACAGCGCTTTTCGCGTGCAGCGTCGCCTGTGTGTTCGAACGCGTCAGCGTAACGTGCTGGGTGGCTGCGTGGGCGATCGGAACGAGGATCGGGCTGGCGCACAGGAGAAAGAGTGTGGGCAGAGCGTGTTTCATGCGGCGTCAACGCGCATGTAGTCTGAAAGATGCCGCGGATTCAGTAAGGAAGAAGGAATTTCTTAGAATTGACCGCTTTCTTTCCAGGGACCGTTCATGGAATAACGGCTAAGGCGCGTGCGGTGAGGTGGAGCCAGTCTGGAAGCGTTCTCAGCTTATAAGCAGCTTGGTTCGAATGCGCACCATATGGCTCGCTGGCTCGGTTCACGTGTCGTCGCCGACGTCGGTAGCCGACACGGCCGTCTCCGCATCACTACGGCGCTCCCATGGACGACGCCATGGGGACATCCTCCGCGGTTCCGAGTGCGCCTGCTGAAAACGCGAGACTGGCAGCGGAGATCAGCGCCGCGTAATAGGCGTCCGATCGTGTCAGACGGGCGTCGAACAGGCCATTCTGAGCCAGAGACGCCTGAGTGACGGAGCCGACGCCGCTGCGATATGCGGTGAAGGCGGCGTCGAATGTCGTGCGCGCGGCGGTTTGCAGCCGGTCCGAAGCGGCATAGGCGCTGAGGCTGGTCCGCAGGCTGTTCTGTGCGGCCACGATTTGTCGAACGGAGTCGTCGATGGTCTGGCGCAGGGTGACGCTGGCGGTGTCTGATTGGTTCTGCGCTTGTCGGACGAGCGCGGCGCGTGTGCCGCCATCGAAAATCGGCACGGTAATGCCGCCGAGGATCAGGCTGCTGAAATTATTGGTGGACAGGTTGAGCGTCGGGGAGGAGTCGGATCCAACGCCCGGAACCGAGGATAACGAAAGGCCGCCCGTACTGTAAGCGACGTTTCCGGTAAGGAAAATTTTTGGCAGAAACTCTGCTTTCGCGGCGATGACGCGACTTTGCGCCGATCGGGCGGTCGCGTAGGCGGCCAGAACGTCTGGTCGGCGGGACACGGCCTGTCGCACCATGGCGTCGGTCATACGCATGTCGGAAAGGGCCAGAGGGCGGTTGGAAATATCCTGTGCCTGCAGGCGGGTTTCGGGCGACACGCCCATGGCGGTCATGAGGTCGAGATAACGATTCTCCGCTTCGCCTTCGGCTTGTACAAGGCGAAGTTCCGCCTGCGCGGTCGCCTGCTGCGTTTGGGTGACGTCGACGATCGTGCCCTGGCCCTGTTTCAGCCGGGCTTCGGCCGCCTTCTGGACCTGCCGCGCATTGTCCAGCGCTTCGCGGATCAAGGTGACGCGGGCCGCGGCCGCCGCATGTGTGTAGAAGGCCAAGGAGACGCTGTAGATAACCTTCTGGTGGGCCGCGGTGAACAGTATGTTGCTGGCGACCTGTGCCTGCTGCGCCGCGTCGATGGTCGCCTCGCGCTTGCCGAAATCGAACAGCAGCCACTCAATGCTCAGTGTCTGGACTTCGCCGCTGCCGGAGGTGTTGTTGCGTACGCCATTGGTCAGGTTACGCAGGTCGCTCGCACCAGTGTTAAATGCGTCGCCGATAACGCCGCCATTGCTGATGGAGGGGTTGGCCCCATTGTTGCGCGTGTGGTTGTAGCCCCCCACCACCGTGGCGCTGAGGCGAGGCAGATAGCTGCTGCGCGCAATTCCGACTGCCAGAGCACTGTCACGCGCGGTGTTCCATGCCCGGCGGGTGAATGGATTGGCCGATTGCGCGATATCAATGAGATCGACCAAGGAGTAGGCGCGACTTGCGGTGATGTCCGGAGAGGCGTCCCGCGTATGAATGGCCGTGTTGGCGGGAAGCGCGAAGCCGGGCGGCAGAGTCAGGCCCTGTGCGTGTTCTCGTCCCGGCAGGATTTCTCCACTTTGGGAGACGTTGGGCTTCCACGGGGCGTCGGGATGCGCCGGGGCAGTCTGGAGAGCGTCCGTGGCGCATGCGCCAAGGCAGCAGAGCGTGACGCTGGCTATGGACCGAAGATACAGGGCGTTCATGGAGTGCGAGCTTCCAGCGCAGCGAGGCGCGTGGCGAGGGCGGGCGACGCGGGGGACAGCAGCGTGTCCGCCGTCAGTTCGGCGGCCTTGCTCATGATGTCATGATATTGCGCAAGCCTGTCCATCTGGGCGCGCATATGCGCGGGCTCGACGGTAGCGTTCTCAAATACGCGTTCGGCGGCGGACAGGGCCGTCTGTGCGTCTGCCGCGCAGAGCATCCGGTCCGGTTCCGTTCGCGCTGAAATCTGGCGCCGCAACGCTGCGAACATGGCGTCCAGACGTTTCGGGATTTTCTGATAGGCGCTGCTGGGCCAGAAACTTGTGAACATTGCGTAGGTGATCAGATTGCCAAGCATGATGCCGACGATACGATCGCGTGCGGTGGTCATGTCGGTTGTTGGGCCATAGTCTTTGAGGTCAGACAGGAAGAATGCAAGGCCGATCTGAAAACCGGCGTACGCAATGCGCTCGTCTCCTGTTTTTACCCATGCGCCGATCAGCGACCCGATGAAGATGAGGAGTAGAAAAGCGGCGACGTTGTGAAGATGGGGCATGACGAACACGATAGACAGAATGCCCAGTGTGGCTCCGACAAGCGCGCCTGAAATGCGTAACGAGAGCTTTGAAATCATTTCGCCCATTGTCGGTTGGGCGACGATGAAGCAGGTGATGATGCTGGTATGAATGCCCTGCCAGTTTAAAATCTTGAACACGAAATAACTAAACATGACGGCGGCCGTTCCTTTGACGGCGAAGCGCACATGCTCGGGGTTGGTGAATGCGTCCGCAAAGAAGAAGCCGCTCCCTTCGGGTTGGGGAGCCGGAGAGTGAGACTGAGCGGGATTTGTGAAAGAGGAAAGAATGTCGACCATGGCGTCATGGCTCGTCTGGCCGATCCGTGTTGGAGAAAGAATGTCGGTAGGATAATCGCCTTCCTCAAAAATGATCGCCATTTCCTGCATGAATGGCGTCAGATCCTCCAGAGAAACAACGTCGTCGCTACGGCTTGCGTGGGCGCGGGCGAGAATCAGCAGAGCGACGCTGCTGCGCGCGGCCTGCTCCAGCGCCGCCAGATCGTTTGCGCGCCAGATTTTCTCGAGCCGCGCCATTTTCAGATTCTTCGCCATGCCAGACATGCCTTCGCGCATCATGTCGTCGGCGCGTTCCAGCAGCAGGGGATCAGGGGCTGCAAGCAGCGCAGCGCTCATGCGCAGGCGCGCAGCGATACGTCGGGTCAGGAGCGCTTTTGGAGACGGACAGATCAGCAGTCCAAGCACGACCATTACAACACCGGGTGCGAGCGTGAACAGGTCGGCGTAAAGCAGGGCGCGTGTCGCCAGCTCGCCGACAGGAACCTGATCGACTGCGATCATCGCATAGACGACGATCAGGCCAAGCATGTATGCGACCGGTTTGAGTTTGCTTGCCGAGCCCAGAAAGAAAAATCCACACGAAAGCAGTGCGACGGCAATGACGATGCCCAGCGGATGATCCAGCGTAACGCGGATAATTCCGTAAACCAGAGCCAAAAGTATCAGAATCAACAGATTGACGCCGGCCCCGGCGATGGCGTTGGTCGTGCGGTCCTCCTGCCAGAGAGCCATGGTGACGAGGGCCGGGACAGCGAGTTCCGGGATTTGCCAGATTTCACCGATCAGAACGGTCGTCGTGCAGCCGGCCGCCATGCGCAGGGCATAGCCCATGCGACCCGGCGCAGGATTGCATATAAGGCGCCACAGACGTCGCGTGGACGGTCCTGTCGGCAGGACGAACTGACCGCGCGGTGTGACGTCGGCATAGGGCCCCATGTCGGGCGCCCTATCGACAGGCGGCGCCATGTCGAATCTCGACGGTTGCGGTCGCCCCCAGACGCAGAAGGGCCGGGTCTGCGTGATCGAGTTTCACTCTGACTGGAAAACGTTGTGCGACATGCACCCAGTCCATTTCCCGGGGAACGATCGGAAGCGCGCGCGCGATGCCCGCGGTGTCGGCCGATAGAACGCCCCAGCCGATGCTTTCGACGTGACCACGGATCGACGCGTTTCGGTCGATCATTGAATAAACCGTCGCGCAGTCGCCGGGACGTATGACGCTCAGATTGACTTCGCGGATATTCGCGATCGCAAACCACGCGTCGTCTGCGATCAGGGTAAAAAGAACCTGCGATGGGGCAAGAATCTCTCCGGGCAGAACGTGCAGGCTCGTGACGTAGCCATCCGCGGGCGCGACGACGACAGTTTGTCGCAGCTCATAGCGCGCGTGATCAAGGGCGGCCTGACTGGCAGCCTCTGCGGCGAGGGAGCTCTTCAGGTCTCCGATGGCGATTTGTGCGGCTGACGACTGCTGATGCGCCTGCTCCAGCGACACTTCTGCATCATGCAACGCCACGCGAGCCTGATCGTATTGCTGCCAGGGGATGTAGGCATGGTTCGCCAGTGGGGAAAGACGCTCCACCGTACGCGCGGCGAGGTCACGATTGGTTTGCGCGCGCAGGGTCTGATCCTGGGCTACGGCCGAGTTGGCTGTTTTTACAGCCACCAGACGTTTTTGGTTCTCTACTTCAGCTTGAGCCAACGCCAGGTTGGCTTCCGCCTGTCGAACCGTCAGTTCGTAGGGTTCAGGGTCGAGGCGGTACAGCAGATCGCCCTTATGAACGTGTTGGTTTACATGCACCGGCAGCTCTATCAACCGGCCTCCAACCGTAGTGGCGATGTGAACGAGTTCAGCGTCAATCACGCCGCTGTCGGAGGAGGGATGCATGCGATCCTCGTGCGCAACATGCATGCCGAGGAAAGTAGCGATTGCGATGCTGAGCACGGCGACGCCAATGCCGATCGGTTTGCCGCTGGAGAGGTGTACGCGTTTCATAATCAGGGACCGAACCAGATCAGCCAGATGGACAAGGCGACGATGACCCCGAGCGCGCTATAGGTAAACAGCCGGAATCTCAGAAATGCGTCGATCGTCGTAAACACGAAGATAACCCGCAGACCCACGGCTGCGAGGACACCGCAAATGGCGCAAAGCATCCAGTCCGGGAAATAGGCGCCGACCAACGAAAAGGAGGGGGCGGCGTCAGTCGAGCATCCGGCAAGGAGCAGGCACGACGCCATCGAGAGAGAGCGTGGTCGAGGCATGGCGATAACGATCTGACCGTCTCCGCTCTGAAGGCAACGAAGATAACGACGGTAACGATACAAGGTTCTGTTGGCAAAATTTCTTTTCAAATTGGCGAATGCGCGGGTTCTGCGTTACCCATCACGGGGCCTTTTTGTGCGCGTAACACGTTGATTGGGAGTGTTATGTGGTGAGCGTCTGGGTCAGACCTTATTTGTGTCGCGTTCAGGTCGTGATTCCAATTGTCCATCAAGAGTAGCAACGAGCTCTGATTGCCTGTCCTTCCCGGCATCAACGCCGGGAGCCGGAGCCAATACCGAATACATCGTCGTGGAGGCGATCAAATACGTCCTGAATTGTGTCGTGGGCTCGCCGTCCCTTGCTATCGACGATTGTTACGGTGGCAGTCATCCCGGCGGCAAGTGTGACGTTGGCAGGTATGCTGTCTATCCGAATTCGCACAGGGATGCGTTGGGCCAGACGGACCCAGGTGTAAACCGGGTCGACGCTCGGCAGCCCCTGTGCGCCTGCTCCAGCGTTCGAGGTCGCGATACCACGGGTGATGCTCACGACATGTCCCCGGAGAGGCGAACGGTATCCCATGAGATCAATGCGCACTTTATCGTTGATGTTGACCGAACTGATCTTGGTTTCCTCGAAGTAGCCATCAACCCAGTAAGACGATGAATCAACGACAGTGACATTGGGGACGCCGGCTGTTGCGAAATCACCGACACGCATGATCAGGTTATTCACGGTGCCGGTGACGGTGCTGCGGACATGCGTGCGGTCGAGATTGATCTTCGCTTGAGACAGACTTGCCAGGGCTTCGGCGTATTGAGCTCTGGCCACTTGTGCGGTCGCTTCGTACACCTGCTTTTCTTCGCGGGATGCGGCGGCCTCCGTAAGGTGCGTGCGGCGTTCATGTTGGGCGGTTTTCAGAACCATGTCGGCTTGCCGCTGTTCCGACACCGCAGTAGCGGTGGCGACCGCTACCTGGAAGTCGAATGGGTCAATGTCGTAGAGTACGTCTCCGGCATGAACGACCTGATTGTCTTTGACATACACAGCAACGATCTGTCCGGAGACGCGGGGGGCGATATTGGCGACCTGCGCGCGCACCTGACCATTCCGTGTCCATGGCGCTGCAGTGTAATAGTCCCAGAGAACGAACGCCGTTACCATCGCAATGCCCAGAATTATCATTGTGGTGGTAACTTTGATCGCAAGCCGCGCCCTGTCAAACATGTCAGTAAATTCCTTATGATATACAAAAAATACTGACGATGGGTCTGTATGAAGATTGACGGGTCATAGGCATTGTATTTTTCACCGTGACAGTTGCTCTGGATCGGCGCGCTATTGTAGCCAAGGGGTCACAGGGCAAGGGAATAAACCCCGGTCAGAATGATCAACAGACCGAACTCCGCCAGAGGGATATTCCATACGAATCGCTCCAGTCGAGTTTTCGCGATCAGTGGGCGAAGGGCGAGCATCGTCATCACGGCGAGTCCGACGTGAAGGAGAAATGACGATACAAGGAGACCGTCCACATCCAGAACCGATGGAATTTCCATCACGCGGCGTTCCGGGGTTTCGGCAGTATTTTATAAAGATTTATGGCGGATCGATTTCGTTGCAAAAGCATGATCGATCCCGTCATGCCGGACACCGCCCCGACGACTGTGATCATTTTTCCAGCGGATAGTTCTCTCGATCGAGCGAGAAGCTGTTCAGCGGATGCCCGCATGAAAGAAATTCCTTCGTCACAGTCGCGTATTTCAGTGGCACGCATCGCTGCGTCGCATTCGACGCGTATTGTGGCGATCGTCGCGGCCCGCCCAAGATGGCGTCGTGCGCGCGCCAGAGCTGCGGCAAGATCCTCGAGTTCCGCCATTCTGGAAAGAACGCGCACCTGCGAAAGGGATTTCGGGAGATAGCCGTTCCAGAGCAGGATACGCGCCAACCGATCGTAATTCCGGCTGATCAGCACGGAGCCCGCCTGCCTGTCATTTCCGAGGCATTGCGAACGCAGCGTGAAGCCGATGGCCATCGCAACGCGAAACCTCCGTGAGCGCGCAGACGGAGGCAGCAGAAGCGTCAAGGCGACGAAAATCAGTAACGCAGCAAGGATATAAAACACGTTCCTGTTTATGAAATTTTCTGGATTGAATTCCTGCCTGTTGCTTACGCCAAGCATGACGAAGAAGAAAACGCCGGCGTTCAGGCCGATCGCCGATGTCTTCGGCCGAAGCAGCAACAGGCAGCCGCCAAAGACGGCGGGCACCGCCGCGAGTGCAAGAAACGTCATTTCAGACCCGCGCGTGAGCACGAAGAAATTCAGAAACGCCGCGACTGCGACAGCCATGGGCGTGCCGATCAGCGCTCCCATTCCGAAGGCGCGGACGTTGTAAGTGGTGGCTGCGAGCATAATGATGATCGACGCCTGGGACAGAACTGCGACGCTGCCTGGTATGCCGGAGAGAATGCACAACCAGGCGGAAAGACTGAAGCCGATGAGCAGACGCAGGCCGTTTAGCAGGGCCATGATGACGTCATGATGTCCGGCGATCGGAAAGTCAGGGGCTGGATTCTGCGTCGCAGAGCCGTCGCGGACCGTGCAGAGTCCGTCTTCGGCCCATCGCCAGAAGGACAGAAGCGCCATGGAGCATTCCGCAAACCATGCGTCTTCTATTGTCAGTTCCTCCGCTACTCCCTCCGACGATCTTCGCGGACGCTCCAGTAACCCTTCCAGCGCTTTCATCGCAGCAGGCGGGGAGTCCGGGCAGGATGCGCTTTCGAATACAGCCCGAACATCCTTGATCATTGATGGGGAAACGCGCCCCTCTTCAAGAGCGTAGCCAATGGCGCGGCTGCGGCTCAGCATTTCCATCAACGACACCATGGCCGACCGGGCGCCTGCCAGCCGTGTGCGGCCGTCTCCGATCTCCGTGCGGGCGTAGGAAACCTGTGTGGTAAGCGCCATGATGCGGCCTGCCAACTCGGCGCACGTGACGGCGTCGGGTATGGAGCGTCCGAGGACCGCATTCCGTGCGATCATCTGCGCTTCACGCGCTGTAGCCTCCAACCCCGACACCAGATTGTTCCATGCAGTAGGCGCACCGATCACGTCATTGACGGCTGCGGTCGCCGCGATGCCGATCAGGATCGCGGATACGCGGTTGACCGTCACTGCGAATGCGTCTTGCGGTGAATCTATGCAGCCGATGGCGATCAGGGCGACAGTATATCCCGCCAGCATCGCGGCGTAGGCCCGGAAATCTCGCTCCAGAGTTCCGACGATGCAACACAGGCCCAGCCAAAGTCCTGTGCAGCCCAGTAACACGGCGCGATCCTGACTGAAGCACGCGGTCAGGAACAGGGCGACAAAGGCTCCGATCAACGTGCCGAGCAGTCGGTAAAGCGCTTTGGAGAGGGTCTGCCCTCGTAACGGTTGGGCGAGAATCATCACCGTGACCGCCGCCGTGGCTGGTGAAGATATCTGGAACCAGAGCGCCGCGGCGAGCGCGAGTGATACGGAGAGCCATGTACGCAGGCAGAACGCGAATGCGCCCGGTGGAAACAGCCCATGCAAAAAGTCCGGGATCCAGAAAAAATCTTTCAGGGCGCGAATGCGCCTGCCCGTTGTTTCGTCAACAGCGCTCACTGCATGCCTGCCTTCAGCCCGTAGCGCGGATGATCATCCGCAGCCCTTTTTGTATCGGGCCCTTCGGGCGTCAGGCCAAATGACAAAACAAGGCTTGGCCTGCGTCGGGCTGGATCAAGCTATTCGCCCGACGCAGCGCGAATAGAAATCAGGCGGTAAGGTCTCGCGTGTAGACGCGGTGACGCTTGGAAGGCTCGGGGGCGATGCGCTCTATCAGGCGGCGCATAGGCTGGTTCGTCTCCAGAACCCAGCCCAACTCGATCCGGCGATATGGAAGAGTTCGGCCCCGTTTCATCAACTCGGCAATTACGAGGCCGGGCAGTAAAGAACCTAGGGCCGTGCCGACTACGGCGCGATTGACGCCAAGGAGGATGACGCGCGCAGAGTGGAATTCGTGACGCAGCAGGCGTTTACCCAGACGCGCCCAGCCGAAAGGCGACGGCGCGCCGCCGAGATCCCCTGCGATGTCGAAGACATTGGGGATCACCAGAGCAACCGCCATTGGTTCTCCTGCGCGCTCGACCAGCACGAACAACTCGTCGCGAAGAATCGGCTTGATCTGGTGGATCATGGTTTTCATTTCCGTATCTGCATACGGAATGAAGCCCCACGTATCGCGCCATGTGTCGTTGTACAGTTGGAGCAGGATATCGCCGTCACGGGAAATTTCGCGGCGGTTGAGCTGGCGTACCGAAAGGTCGCCCAGCCGCCCTTCGCCCACACGAAGCCCGCGCGGCACGATATGCGCCTCTTCGGCTTCGGGGCCGACCTGCATGTCATAAGACAGAACGTCCATCGCCTTGGTCATGCCAGAGGCTTCGACTGCCGCGCCCAGCTCTTTCGGATGCCAGGGCATCATGATCATCGGGGGCGCCGTCTGCCCTTCGATCATAAGGCCGTATTCTCCGTTACTGTTCAGAGTCCAGGGGCCAAGCATCCGTGTTCGGCCCTGTGCGCGCAGCCAGTCCGCCGCCGCGTCGAGCAAGGGTGGGACGATCTCAGGACTCGCCGCATCCAGCGCGCCGAAAAAACCTGTGTCTGTCGACAGGCCTGTCGCCGTCGATGTCTGGCCGATCAGGTCGTCGATCTGCGCGGAAATGCGACCGACGGGTTTCCCGTCGCGTAGCGCCAGAAAATACTGGGCTTTGCCATGCGAGAAAAAAGCCGACCGTTTCGGGTCGAGCAGATCGCGCTGTTCCATGTCCAGTGGCGACGTGTATCCCGACATGCCTGCATAGATTTGGCGTGGCAGTCGCACGAACGCGGACAACGCGCGAAATCCGGAAACTGGACTAATGACAAGGCGCGCCGGCTGGGTCATGACATCTCCCTCTAAGCGCGTAGCGCCCCTTACGCGAAAGGCCCCTCTGGGGGGCGGGACGCTGATCGCATGGAAACGCCTGCAAACGAAATAAGCCGAGACGTAACCTTGTGTAACAAAATCTTGCCGAGGGTCATGCGCCGTATCGTCCGTACGCTCGCCAGAGCGGGATTATACACGCATCGACCTTCTTTCCGGGCGATCCTTATCACCGGCGCTTCAAGTGGCATAGGCGCAGCATTGGCTCGTTTTTACGCTGCGCCCCATCGCACCCTTATGCTTTGGGGGCGCGACGAAGCGCGACTTGGCGAAGTTGCTGCGGCATGTCGGGCGGGCGGCGCGACGGTTCTGACGCGGTCCGTGGACCTGGCGGACGGCGTGGCGGCGTTGGAAGCATTTCGTGAAGACGACGCGGCCACGCCGTTCGATCTGGTGGCGCTCTCGGCCGGGTTGGGGGACATGAAAAGAGCCTCTGATCAGGTCGAGCGCGCCGAATCCGTGTTCAAGCTGGGTGTGGTGAACTATGCGACGCCTGCCGCCCTTACCATGGCGGCGGCCGAGCGTATGAAGGAGCGTGGCGGCGGATCAATCGGTCTGATCGGTTCGGCCGGCGCGTTTCACGATGTGCCCTTTGCCGCCGGATATGGCGGATCGAAGGCCGGGTTGGCGCGATTCGCCAGTTCGGCCCGGATTGCTCTCGCGCCGTTTGGTGTCCGGATCACGTTGATTGCGCCGGGATTCGTCGACACGGCCATGAGTCGCAAACTCGTGGGGCCGCGTCCTTTTTTGGTGTCGGCGGACGATGCCGCGCGACGTATTGCGAAAGCGCTGGCCGTTGGCCGAGCGGAACTCGTCTTCCCGTGGCCGTTCCGTCTGTTGCGTCGCATTGATCAACTTACGCCGCGCCCCCTCGGGGACGCGCTCATGCGGCGTCTGAAAGCGGATCAAAAGGCGTAGGCGGCTTTGCCGCCACATCCCGCCAACCGTGTAGAAAACTGCGCGTTAGAACTCCAAAACCTGAGGAGAACCCCGGGGGCGCCTGAGTAGCGCAGGTAAGGCGCGCAGGTCGTGTCATTCGGATGGCAGCCGAAAAATCTGGAAGTTAGGGGACTGGACGTGAGCGAAATTGTAACCGCAGACATTGGCGGAACCAACGCCCGCTTCGCCGTGGCCACGATTGCGGACGGCGCCGTGCTGGAACTCTCGGAGCCCGTGACGCTTCCCGTGCGTGACCACGACAGTCTCGGCTCGGCTTGGCGCGCCTTCCAAGAGCGTCATGGGCGCCCATTGCCCAAACAGGCGGCGTTGGCTCTCGCCTGTCCGGTGCAGGGCGAAGTCCTGACAATGGCGAACAGCCCCTGGGTCATCACTCGCGCGACATTGCCTGACGAATTGGGCGTCGAAGAGCCATTGCTGGTGAATGACTTTGAGGCAGTGGCCCATGCGGTCGCCAGTCTCGACGCTTCATGCCTTCCTCATCTGAGCGGACCGGATCGACCGCTGCCAAGTGAGGGCACGGTCGTAGCGATCGGACCTGGCACCGGGCTTGGAACCGCGTCGATCATCCGCCGGGACGGGCGCGTCCTCGTGTGCGGCGCGGAGGGCGGGCATATCGGTTTCGCGCCCTTCGACGCGTTCGAGGACAGGCTTCTCGACAAGCTCAGGGCCGTTCATGGGCGAGTTTCCGCCGAGCGAGTCATCTCCGGGCCAGGTATCATCCCGATCTGCGCCAGTCTGGCGGAAGAGCGGGGGGATTCGTTGCATGGGCTCGACGATCGACAGATCTGGACGCTCGCTCTCGAAGGTCACGACCGACTCGCGGTCGAGGGCATGACCCGATTTTGCCGCGCGTTGGGCGCCTTTGCTGGCGACATGGCCCTGGCGCATTGCGCGAGCGGCGTGGTCATCGCGGGTGGGTTGGGCAAACGCCTTATGAATGTCTTGCCATCGTCCGACTTCGCCGAGCGATTCGTGGCGAAGGGACGATTCGAAACGATGTTGCGGCGTATCCCGGTTCGCATGATTCGTTACCCGGAACCGGGGCTGTTCGGCGCAGCCTCCGCACTGGCCCGTCGTTTGGACGAGGCGGCGCAGGCGACCTGAGGGCGTTCTGGTGGCACGACTACCGGCGCAGCCGTTTCTGGGCGGGTAGCTCGCGTCGATACGGAGGCCTCGTCGCCTTGTCCCATTAGCGGCGGTGGTTCGCGCTCTGCGGCGAGCCAGCCTTTCCGTAGAGTTTTCGAGCTTGAGTTGCAGCTAGGGCGCCAGCGTAAGAGGCCGGGGTTCGGGCGAGGGTACGATCACAGAGGCCGCGCCTCCGCCATGAAAATGACCGGAAAACTGCGTCTCACGGACGGGTAATCGCGCTTTCGTCCACAATTTCGGGAAACGCCCATTGTGGAGGTCCGGGCGGGAATCGAACCCACATTCGCGGATTTGCAGTCCGCTGCATCACCATTCTGCCACCGGACCCCGTATGGGGTTGCGCTATATCCACCAGCGAGGCATCGCTGGTCAAGCCGGTCTGTGAAGTCATCATGGTTCGCGGGGTCGTTGCGCCGTGCGGACGGTCGATCGGCAGTGCTGTTATTGAGGTTCTGGGGCGCAAAATGAGTGAGAGCGAAGGACAAACGATAGTGGCCGCGCGCAACGCCGGGACGAGCGCCCCGCACATCGATTTCGATGCGGCGCGCTCGCTGATGGTGGACGATCAGGTGCGGCCGATCGAGGTGGACGATCCGCGCATACTGTCGGCGATGCGCACTCTGCCACGCGAACGGTGCGCGCCGGACGCAGAGCGTCAGTTCGCCTACGCCGACCGTACGCTGCCCCTGACGGATGGACGTTATCTGCTTCAGCCCATGATCGCCGCGCGCCTGACGCAGGCGGCGGGAATTGTGAACGAAGAGCGTATTCTGGTCGTCGCCGCAGGGACGGGTTATTTGGCGGCGCTCGCATCGCATCTGGGCGGGCGTGTCATTGCCGTCGAATCCGATTCCGATTTGCGTGCGGTTGGCGAGGCGTTCACGGGCGATGTCGCGCCGGGTGTCGTGTGGCGGCATGGACCGCTCGAGTCCGGGGCGGCGGCAGATGCGCCGTTCGACCTCATCCTCATTGATGGCGGTGTTCAGGAAATTCCGGATTTCTGCGCGGCGCAACTGGCGCCCGGGGGGCGTGTGGTCGGGTTGCTGTCGCGCGACGGCGTCGCCTCGTCAGCGTTCGTCGCGGAGTTGGATCGCTCGACGGCCAAGGGGAACGCCGCGAAAGGCGGGCAGCCGATTGTTTCGCAAGGCGAAAGCGCATGGGCGATTCGCCTTCAGTTCGACGCTCCGGCGCCGCTCCTGCAGGAGTTGCTCCCGAAGCCGGTCTTCTCATTCTGAGACGGGCCGAAGCGTCCGGACTTCCGGCTTTTCGTGCGGATGCGTTTTTTCAGATTGCCGGGCGACGGCAAGACGCTGTTAAGTTCATGAGTGGAGTATCAAAATATAACGTGGCATAAGCGTCTTGGCTCGACGCCGCGTGCGGGACAGGGCGAGTGGCGGAGACGAGAACGGCGATGAAGCATTCCTGTGGCGTAGGGTTGGGATTGGCTGCACTCTTGTACAGCTCCACCGCTCTGGCCCAGAAATACGACGGCAGCGGGGCGCCAAGCTTTATTCCACACACCCTGCAAGAAGCGTTGTCGGCGGCGTATTTGACCAACCCGACGCTTCAGCAAGAACGCGCGACGTTGCGCGCAACCGACGAAACGGTGCCTACTGCGCTCGCTGGCTGGCGCCCGAAAATTCAGGGGACGTTCTCGCCAAGTTATTATCAGGGATATAATAACTACCGGGGAAATACGGACGTCCCTGGTTCAGGGTATTTCCGCAGCTACAGCACTGGGGGCTATCAGGCTCAGGTCTCGATTCAGCAACCTATATACAGCGGCGGCAAGACGACGGCGTCGACGCATGAGGCCGTCAATCAGGTGATGGCGGAGCGCGCCAAGCTTATTTCGGCCGAACAGCAGGTGTTTATGGACGTCGTCAACGCCTATGTCGGCGTCATTGAAGACGAGCAATTATTACAGCTGAATATCAACAACGAACGCGTTCTCGAGCAGCAGTTACGCGCGACCAACGAACGCTTCCACGTTGGCGAAATCACGCGCACCGATGTGGCTCAGGCAGAGGCTGCGTTCGCCAGTGCGAAGGCGACGCGCCAGCAGGCTGAAGGCACCCTGCAGACGGCTCAGGCGACCTATATGCAGATCGTCGGCATGGCTCCGCCGCCGAATCTTGAGCCTCCGCAGCCGCTGGTGCTGCCCGTCAAGTCGGAAGCTGAAGCCGTTGCGCTCGCGATCAAAAATAATCCGGACGTCGTGAACGCGTTATTTACCGAATCAGCGCAAAAAGATGCTGTCGGCGTCGCTATGGCGGCGATCATGCCCACCGTTTCTGTGGAGGGCGCGTATATGAAATCGAAGAATCAGGAGCTGAACAACCAGATCAACGAAAACAAATATGCGCTTCTGAACGTCAACGTGCCTATTTATCAGGGTGGTTCGGAGTACGCGGCGATCCGGCAGGCGCGCCAGCAGGCTTTGGCGGCAAGACGCGCAGTCGACGTGCAACGACGGACTGCGGCTCAGGCCGCTGCGTCAAACTGGCAGAAGCTGGCTTCTTATAAGGCGGCTATCGAAAGCAACCGTATGGCCATCAAGGCCGGTCTGGTTGCGCTGGACGGAGTGGAGCGCCAGGCGATTGTTGGAACCAGCACCACCCTTGAGGTGTTACAGCAGCAGGGGACCCTGCTGCAGGCTCAGGTGGCGCTGGTGCAGAGTCTCAGCAACATGGTGACAGCGTCTTACAATGTGGCTTCGTCGATCGGGCGTCTTACCGCGTCCGATCTGCATCTGAATGTCCCGTTGTATGATGAAAAAGCGTATTATAATGCGGTAAAAGATCGACTTTGGGGAATTAGTGACTACGCGGTTAACCAGCCGGGCCGTTAGTCTGGGTATTTCGAGCGGGCTGCCAGGGGACGTCTAGATGACAGATGAGCATGACAGCCACGCCGAGAGCGGTTCGATAGAGACTGTCCTGTCGTCTATCCGTCGTATTCTTCAGGATGGCCGGGATGACGCCGCTTCTCCCGAGGCGAATGTCGGCCATGCGGCGTATGATGACGACGAAGATGACGAAGACAGTGTTCTCGTCTTGGACTCTTCCATGATCGCGGAAGACGATGGCGACGAGCTCTCGGCTCATGATGCGCAGCAGGTTGCTGACTCTTCGGAGCGTGAGCATGGGCTTGGTGCGGAAAAATCCACGACGGATGTGACAAAGGCGAAGAGTGTCGACCCGGTTGAGGCAGACGAAGGGCATGTGACGTCGGACGTCGTGACTCCCCTTGCGGAGACGCCAGGGGACGAATTTGTCGAGTCGCCTACGGAACAACCAGTCGCGGCAACCCCTTCGGCCGCCAAGAGCGTTAGCACTGAATCTGACGCTTCTGCGTCGGAGGGTGAAGGTAAAATTTCGTCAAAAGACGAGACGGTAAGCGAAGTTGTCGCTGAAGACCTATCTTCGGCGGTCGTTTCGCCGCATGAAGAAAAGGCTGCGGCGACACAACCAGAGCGGCCGCAGGTAATCCAATCTGGGGGGATAATGAGCGAAGAGAAAAATACGTCGACCGACGGGCAGAGCTTCGCGCAGGGGTATGGAGCCGCTGGAGCCGCTCCCGAGAGCGATGCGCCTGCGCCTGTCTCCATCGCGCTGGACAAGCAGACAGTCGGCGCGACGGAACATTCATTCGGCGCGTTGCAGCAGATGCTGCGCCGTAAACAGTCCAACGAACACAGGGAGAGACGAGTGGCTATTACGCGTGGTGGAAACCTGACCATTGAAGACATCGTTCGCGACGAAGTCCGCGCCTTCCTCAAGGAGTGGCTCGACAATCACCTTTCCAGCATCGTGCAGCAGGCCGTGCAGAAAGAGATCGAACGCCTCAGCGACCGGTAAACAGTTTGGCTCTGGACTGAATAGGGAACAGGCAATCGGCGACGATTGCCTGTTTCTCATTTTGGGCTCCTGTGCCAGATAGGGCGATCATCCTGACGATTATGTGGCGGCCCCGCTGATCGTCGCGCGCTCTCTTCTGGTTATGGACGATGCTCGACAAGACGTTTCAGGCGACAGACACCGAAGCCCGTCTCTATGCGGCGTGGGAGAAGGACGGGGCGTTCGCGGCCGACCCGCAAAGCCCAGCCTCTCCTTTCACGGTTATGATCCCGCCGCCGAACGTCACCGGCGTACTGCATATGGGGCATGCCCTGACCATGACGGTTCAGGACATCCTGATCCGCTGGCGGCGTATGCAGGGGCGGGACGCGTTGTGGCAGCCGGGCACTGACCACGCGGGCATTGCGACCCAACTGGTGGTCGAACGGCAACTCTCCCTTGAGCAGCAGACGCGTCAGGCGCTGGGACGCGACGCGTTCATCGAGCGGGTCTGGAAGTGGAAAGCTGAGTCAGGCGACGGCATTACGAAGCAGTTGCGTCGCCTCGGCGCGTCGCTCGACTGGTCGCGCGAACGATTTACGATGGACGAAGGCCTTTCCCGCGCTGTGCGCGAGGTGTTCGTTACGCTCCATCGGCAAAAGCTGATCTATCGCGATCGCCGACTGGTCAACTGGGACCCGCATTTCCGTACCGCGATTTCCGATCTGGAAGTCGAAAGCAAGGAAGTGCGCGGCAACCTCTGGTACATCCGTTACCCGGTCGACGGCGCTCCCGACCTGTCGATAACCGTTGCGACCACGCGCCCGGAGACGATGCTGGGCGACGTGGCTGTCGCTGTCCATCCGGAAGATGAGCGTTATGCGGCCCTGATTGGGCGTTCGGTGATCCTGCCTCTGACAGGGCGACGTATCCCTGTCGTCGCTGATGAATATTCCAACCCGGAAAAAGGTACGGGCGCGGTCAAGATAACGCCAGCTCATGACTTCAACGATTTTGAGGTCGGCAAACGTCACGACCTGCCTCTGATCGTCGTTCTGGATGCCGGCGCGAATATTACGCTGGAGGACATCGAGTCCGACCTGCGGATTGAGCCCGGCCTTGCCGACCCCGAGTTTGTACGTGGCCTGCAGGGCCTGCAACGGGACGATGCGCGCCGCGTCATCGTGGAAGAGCTGGAGCGCCTGGGTCTTCTGGGGAAAATCGAACCGCATACGCATCAGGTTCCGCATGCGGAGCGCGGCGGCGCGGTGGTCGAGCCGCGCCTGACGACGCAGTGGTACTGCGATGCGGCGACGCTGGCCGGACCGGCGATCGAAGCGGTCGAGAGCGGACGCGTAACCTTCGTGCCGCGTCAGTGGGAGAACACGTTCTTTTCCTGGATGCGCAACATCCAGCCCTGGTGCATTTCCCGGCAGTTATGGTGGGGGCACCGGATTCCCGCGTGGTACGGTCCCGATGGCGAGGTCTTCGTCGCGCATGACGAAGCAGGCGCCGCCACGCTCGCCGCCGCGCATTATGGCGAGACAGTCGCGCTGACTCAGGACGAGGACGTTCTCGACACGTGGTTCTCGTCTGGCCTCTGGCCGTTCTCGACGCTCGGCTGGCCGGATAAGACGCCCGAACTGGCGCGTTACTATCCGACCGACGTGCTGGTTACAGGCTTCGACATCATCTTCTTCTGGGTCGCCCGGATGATGATGATGGGTCTGCACTTTATGGACGACGTGCCGTTCCACACTGTCTTCATCCACGGCCTCGTTCGCGACGAGCGTGGCCAGAAGATGTCGAAAAGCAAGGGCAACGGCATCGATCCACTGGAGCTGCTGGACACTTATGGCGCAGACGCAGTTCGTTTCACGATCTGCGCCCTCACCGGCGTCGGGCGGGATCTGAAATTCGGTCCGAAGCGGGTTGAGGATAACCGGGCTTTCATCACGAAGCTCTGGAACGCCGCGCGATTCTGCGAGATGAACGGCGTCAAGGCGGCTCCCGGCTTCGATCCGGCGAAGGTCGTCAGCCCGCTGGGTCGCTGGATTCTGCATGAAACGTCCAAAGCCGTGCAGGAAGCGACGGCGGCTCTGGAGGCGTATCGCTTCGACGACTACGCAGGCGCCTGCTACCGCTTTGTGTGGAACCGGTTCTGCGACTGGTATCTGGAGTTCACCAAGCCGGCCTTCACCGGGGAAGCAGGACCAGAAGCGGAAGAACTGCGCGCCGTCACCGCGCACGTGCTCGATGTGGTGTTGCGCCTGTTGCAGCCGGTCATGCCATTCGTGACCGACACGTTGTGGAGCGAATTCGGGTTCGGTTCTTCGGGTGGATTGATTGGCGCCGCGTGGCCGGAACAGATTCCGGTGACGGATGCTGCTGGGGCGGCGGCGGAACTTGACTGGGTGATCCGCTTCATTTCCGAAATTCGCACAGTGCGATCGGAGATGAACGTGCCGCCGTCGCGCCTGTCGCCGGTTCTGCTTCAGGGAGCCACGCAGGAAAACGTTGATTGCGCGACGCGCTGGCGTGAAGCGATCGGGCGTATGGCTCGTGTCTCTGAGATCGAGGCGCTGCAGGGCGAACCGCCGCGTGGGTCCGCCCAGACCGTGCTTGGGGATACGACGCTGGTCCTGCCGCTCGCCGATCTGATCGATCTGGACGTGGAGCGCGCGCGCCTGACGAAAGAGCTGGACAAGGCGCGCGGCGAAATCGAGAAAACCGAGCGCAAGCTGGGCAACGCCGATTTCATCGCCCGCGGCAAGCCGGAGGTCGTCGAGGAAACCCGGGAGCGTCTGGTGGCGCAGCAGGGCGAGCGGGATCGGTTGCAGGTCGCACTGGGGCGCCTCGCCTGAAGAACTCCGAGGCTGAAAGGCGTACTGTTTTTCCGGGGATATCGGCGGCATGGCAACGCGTGAGCATGGCTCCCGTCTTGCGTCGCTTCAGGTCTCCGGAAAACTGCCTTGGCGGGGCTGAAATCTTGGATGGTTCTTTCGAATGAAAGCGAGAATCGATCGGTCCTGCGTTCACCCTGACTACGCAGCGCGTCTTCTGCCGAAATACAGGGCTCATGGGCGCCAGTATTCTGGACCCGAATATCCTTCCCGCTAAAACACAAGATATTGGAGGTGCGTTCCTTGAGACCGGAATGTCGCTCCAAAAATCAAACACTCTGGAGAATTTCTTATGAACCGTGTGCGCGCAACCACCGTGACTTCCCGTCTGCGTCGTCGCGTCGGGATCGCGCTGGGCGTGTCGGCGTCGGCCCTGCTGTGCGCCGCAGCGCCTGTGGATTCCAACACGGTGGCGACCGGCAATGACATACCGGCCCATGTCACATTCCCGACGGCGCAACGCGATTACGTTAAACGCGAAGTCATGATCCCCATGCGGGACGGCGTGAAGCTTTATACTGTCATCGTCGTGCCGAAAGGCGCTCACGACGCGCCGATCCTGCTGACCCGTACGCCGTACAACGCCAAGATGCGCGCCAACCGCGTACCAGACGCTCCGACCATGCGCGCCCTTTTGCCGCAGGGCGACGACGTGTTCGTCGATGGCGGCTACATCCGCGTGTTTCAGGATATTCGCGGTAAATACGGTTCGGAAGGCGATTACGTCATGACGCGTCCGCCGCGTGGCGCGCTCAACCCGACCAACACGGATGAAACGACCGACGCGTGGGACACGATTGCCTGGCTGGTGAAAAATACGCCCGAGTCTAATGGGCGCGTCGGCATGACCGGGTCGTCCTACGAAGGCTTCACCGTCGTAATGGCTCTGCTCGACCCGCACCCGGCGCTTAAGGTTGCCGCTCCGGAAAGCCCGATGGTCGATGGATGGATGGGCGACGACTGGTTCCATTACGGCGCGTTCCGGCAGGGAAGTCTGGATTACTTCACTGAGCAGATGACGGTGCGCGGCGAGGCGAATACGATCCCGCGCGTGGGTCTGGACGATTATTCGAATTTTCTCGCGGCGGGTTCCGCCGGCGCGTTCGCGACCCAGGCCGGGCTGGATCAGTTTCCCTTCTGGCGTCGGATGAAGGCGCATCCCGCCTATGACGCATTCTGGCAAGGGCAGGCTCTGGACAAACTGATTGCGCAGCGCAAGCCCACCGTGCCCATGATCTGGGAGCAGGGCTTGTGGGATCAGGAGGACATGTGGGGCGCGATCCACAGTTGGCAGGCACTGCGCAACGCGGGCGTTTCGACGCCCAACGTGCTGGTCATGGGGCCGTGGCGGCACAGCGGCGTGAACTACAACGGCTCGTCGCTTGGGCCGTTGAATTTTGAAGGCGACACCGCCGAGCAGTATCGCCGCGACGTTTTCCGCCCCTTCTTCGACCAATACCTGAAGCCGGGCGCGCCCGCGGCTCTGCTGCCGCCTGCGATCATCTACAACACGGGGCTGCAGCGCTGGGATCGATACGAGAACTGGCCGCTGGCGTGCGAGAAAGGCTGCGCGTCCGGCATGAAGTCGCTCTACCTTACGTCGAACAACGGGCTGTCGTTCTCGCATCCGGAATCCGACGGGTCGGATTCCTACGTGTCTGACCCCGCTCACCCTGTGCCGTTCCTGTCCAGGCCGTTCAATTTCGGGCAGAGCGCCCGCTGGAAGCCGTGGCTCGTGCAGGACCAGCGCGAGGCTGAATCCCGTCCTGACGTACTGACCTACGAGACGGCGCCGCTCGACGAGCCGGTGGCCGTCAGCGGCGTTCCGGTGGCCGAACTCTACGCCGCGACGACGGGCACGGACGCGGACTGGGTGGTCAAGCTGATCGACGTCAATCCGCCGACCACGGCGGATCGGCCGGAGATGGGCGGATATGAGCTGCCTGTGTCCGAAGACATCTTCCGTGGCCGTTACCGCAAGAGCTTCTCGCAGCCTTCGCCGATCGAGGCCAACCGCGTCGAAAACTACCGCTTCACGTTGCCTCCCGTGAATCATGTCTTCGCAAAGGGACATCGAATCATGGTGCAGATCCAGTCGTCCTGGTTCCCGCTCTATGACCGCAATCCGCAACGATATGTCGCTAACATCTTCGACGCCACGCCTGCGGATTACGTGAAGGCGACGCAAAGCATACATCACGGCGGCGCGGCGGCGAGCGCCGTGATTCTCCCGGTTGCGCCTGTCGCGCAGTAAGGATCCCGCGCCGCCGTTGCCGCCGCCGTATCGGCCGCCCATATAGAGGCGGTCAAACGGACAGCACCTGGAGCGTACCATGAGCGATGCAGCAACGACGGCGAGCGAAACCGCGATTCTCGGCGGCGGGTGTTTCTGGTGTGTGGAGGCCGTGTATCTTACGCTGCGCGGCGTGAAGAGCGTGCGTTCAGGGTATGCGGGCGGGCATACCGAGCATCCGAGCTATGAGGAGGTTTGCACGGGCCGGACCGGCCATGCGGAGGTCGTGGAGGTCGTGTTCGACCCTCTCGAAATATCTTACGCCGACCTGCTGCGGATATTTTTTACGGCCCACAACCCCACGACACTGAACCGGCAGGGCAACGACATAGGCACCCAATATCGCTCCGTTATTTTCTGGACGACTGAAACCCAGAAAGAGACGGCTGAGGCTGTGCTGAAGGAAATCGAAACGGCGGACGCATGGGACGCTCCACTGGTGACTGCGATCGAGCCGCTGACACATTTCTGGCCAGCTGAGGCGAAGCACGAGGATTACCTCGCGCGTAATCCTGAAAACGCTTACTGTCAGGCTGTCGTCGCCCCGAAGGTCGCGAAAATGCGGAAATTGTTCGCACGGTATCAGAAGGACGACTGAAGAGCCGCTGATCCTGCAGCTATGGCGCGGGATCAGGAATAGCCCCGTGTGAGGGTAGGGCTCGCGTCGTCTGGACTCGATGTGAGCCCAATTTCCATTATCAGATCCCCCAGCCATTTTATGCCGGAGTCGCGGCTCGATTTTCTGGGAAGAAGCATTCTCACACCGGGCGTTCCAAAAATGTCGGGCAGGCGAGATGATGTCAGGCCTGCCGTCTTTCGAAAAAAATCGGCGATATAATCGGGAACAATAGCCACAGTCTCGGGTTGCCTGAGAAATGCGGGCAAATGCCCGAAGGATGGTACGACATTCCGTATGGTGCGGTTGACGCCCATGTCGCGCAGTCGATGGTCGAAGGTGCTGTGTCTTAACGCCGTCTCGATCAGAACATGCCGACATTTCTCTATCGTCGGCAGGTCCAGCAAGTCCGGGAGTGAACAGTAATCCGGGTTCCAGATGCAAGAAAAACGGAAAGACCCCAAAGAAGTCGAAAGATAATCGGGGCGAGTCACCCCGCCGACTGTGAGGGCCAGGTCGATCTCCCTTCGCTCCAGCGCTCCGTCGAGCGTAGCGGGCGAGAGGGCCCGGAACGTCACCGTCGTGTCCGGGGCGTCTTCGGTGAGGCGCGATGCAAGACGCGGCCCGACAGTGTAGTCGAGCCCCCCGTCAGTTCCGATTATAAAAGAGCGAGGCGAGGAGGCGGGGTTGAACGTGCCGCGCGCGCTGAGAGTCGATCGAAGGGTTTCGGCTGTCAGTTCAAGAGTTTCCGCGATTTCTATGGCGTGGACCGTAGGCTGCATGCCGTGTCGCGTACGAATGAACAATTCATCCCCGCAGGTCTGACGCAGACGTTTCAGGGCTGAACTGACCGCTGGCTGCGTCAGGGCCAGACGCATGGCGGCGCGACTGACGCTTCGTTCGTGCCAGAGAGCCAGAAACACATGGGTCAGGTTAAGGTCGATCCGGGACATATTCATTGTATTTATATTCAATCACAAAAAACAAAATTTGACGATAATGTTTTGTTTCAGCAACGGTAAAGGCGACCCTCGCGTCATAAATCAACAGGAGCGCTTTGTGAGAAAAGCCGTTGGCCGTGTAGCCATTCTTCTCGCCTCTCCGGTGCTTTTTCCCGACGCTGGAGAGGCGCGAGCGCCCCAACATGTGTCGTCGGATCGTCACGTCGCGCATACAGAAAATACAAAACCGTCCAAGGCCGCGGTCGAACTGAAGCATAATCAACGGTTCACCGCGACGGAAGCCGAAGCTGTGGAGGTTCGGGGGGGCATGAGGACGGCGAACGGCGTCACCAATACGACGCCGGGCGGTGGGTTGATGGCGCGGCAGACCGCAGCACGCTCCCAGAGTACAATCACCCGCGACTTCATCGCGAAGCAGTCCCCAACGGGGAACGCTATTGCGATGATTTCTGCTCTTCCTGGCGTCATTTCCGCGAGTACAGATCCGCTGGGTCAGTCTAACACAGCGATGTCCATACGCGGTCTCCAGCAAGCAGAAATTGGTTTTGTTTACGAGGGAATTCCGCTCAACGATTCAATCAACTACACGCCTTACACGCAAGCGATGGTCGATACCGACAACATCCAGTCGGTCACCGTAGCTCAAGGCGCTCCGGATATCGGAGCGCCTGTTTACAATGACGTCGGAGGGCTGGTTACGGTTGCTTTGCGCGATCCCCTGGAGAAAAGAGGGGGGAACGTCGACTTCAGTTTCGGCTCCAAAGCGCTGCAGCGTGAATTCATCAGGCTGGACAGCGGCGAGATCGGGCACAGCCGGGTCAAGGCGTTCGCGTCGTTCTCGTCCACCACAAACGACCAATGGCGTGGATCCGGAAAGTTTCGAAAATATCATGTTGATTCGAAAATTATCAAGGAATGGGGATCCGGCAGCAGTGCGGGTCTAACCTTTTCCTACGACAACTGGCAGCAGGCCAGTTACAGGCCGATGACCATGGCCCAGTGGCGTCAATATGGAAATTCATTCAATTACACAAAAGAGTATTACCCGGGTAATACAAACTGGGTCGGGCTCCATCTGTATCAGAGACGTTCCACAGCGATTATCGCGCCAGTGAAACTTAAACTGAGCGAGCATGTCTCTCTGGATGTTACGCCTGCTTATATGAATTACTCCGAGTTCTATTATGGCGGCGTCACTCTCAAGAACAGGGGGTCGTATTTCGGCGACCAGCAGATCGCTGACCTGAATCTGCCGTATCAGACCAACGGCGTCACCACAGCTTCCAGCATCAATCCCGTTCCACAGAAAAGCGGCTTCCTTAACGCTGCTCTTACGTGGAAAGCCGGGCGTAATACGTTCCGCGCCGGGTACATTTATAACTACATCGCGCTGGAGGAACCCATATATTACGCAGCAGTCAATTACACCGGCGGCATCGCTAACAACTATAGCAAGTACATGATCACGATGCCGGATGGTCGCCAGTATCGTACGCTCGACATGAACTTCAAACACCAAATGAATGAATTGTTCATAGACGATACTTTAAAGTTCCTTGACGATAAGATCACTGTGGAGGCTGGTCTGCGCTATCTGATGATCAGTCGCTGGAATACGAACCTGATTCCCGGGGCCACACGGTACAAAGTCGGCGCAAGCTACGCCCAGCCCCTGCCTCAGGTGTCAATCAGCTATCAGATAACGCCGCATGACCAGATATATATTGATGGTACGACCGCCTACCGTGCTCCGGCGTCAGTGCAGGTTTATGGTGAGGTCTTCTCGACGACGAGTCCAACGCCCGCCTCAAGACAGGCCTCACTGAAGGGTGAATATTCAATCGGCGAGGAGATCGGTTACCGTCATTACGGTCTCGTTAATCTGTCCGTTTCACTGTTTAATTACAATATAACAAACAATCAGATTACGTCGTCGCAATACATCAACGGCATCCCTCTGCCGTCGCCAATCGAGGCGGGAGGTAAGACGTCACGGGGAGCGCAGGCTGAAATCGGTCTCAGGCCCTGGCGTCACTGGAGTCCGTATGTTTCGGCGCAGTATCTCCATGCGACAACCGATAACAATATCGCATCCGGCCTCGACTATCTGCCGACGAAGGGGAAAATTGCTGTCCAGAGCCCGGAGTTCTCGGCTGCCGCAGGAATTTCCTATGATGACGGGCATATCTTTGGAAATTTTGTCTTCAATTACGTCAGTTCCCAATATTCAACCCTTATGGATGACGAGAAAATTCCCGGGTATGAGACGGCCAACATGACACTGGGTTATCGCATGCGCTCCATAGGCTTCGCGCAGCATCCCCAGATTCAGCTGAACGTGATAAATATTGGAGCCAAGAACTACTTGTCGGGCTTTCAGAGTATATCGAACAACGCCAAGGCTACGCGTGGCGTCTACGGCACGACGATCGCAGGATCGTCGCCTCTCTATCTGAGCGCAGGCGGCGTGGCTGCTGTCGCGTCGCTCAGCACAGCGTTCTGATCACCCTATTTCCGGAGCACCGCCCGATGTCGTCTTTCCGCCTTGTTCTTTCCCTGTCGAGCTGTCTCGTCCTGTCAGCGTTTTCCACCCGTGCGTCTGCAGCCCCGTCATGGCCGAGTGACGAAGGGCGTGGATCCTGCCGCGTGTCGAAGCAGATCGACGTTCCGGTGAAAATGCGTGACGGTGCGATCCTGCGCGCCGATGTGTACACGCCGGATACGAAGGAAAAAGTTCCGGTGCTGCTGATGCGCACGCAGTATGGCAAAAGCGCGGCCCAGATACAGCCGTCCCGTTACCAGAGCCCGGACTGGTTCGCGTCGCATTGCTACATCGTCGCGATTCAGGACATTCGCGGTCAGGGAAAATCGGGCGGCGTGTTTTACGAATACCGCTACGACCGTGACGACGGTTACGACACGGTGCAGTGGGCTGCCACGCTTCCCGGTGCGGATGGGCAGGTCGCGATGTATGGCTCGTCCTATGTCGGGGCGACGCAATGGCTCGCGGCGACCGCATCCCCTCCGGCCCTGAAGGCGATAATTCCGTCAAACACTGGCGACGATTATTACGACGGCTGGAGCTATGAAGACGGCGCCTTCCGTCTGGCGTTTATAGAACCATGGATGCTTGAGACCATCGCCTCGTCGGCCGCCGCCAATCGCGGGGACGAGGCGCTGTCGAAGCAGTTGTTCGCCGATGGAAAGAACGCTTCCATCTGGTTGCCTTATACGCCTTATTCCAAATTTCCCCCGCTGCATCCCGAAGACTCGAAGGTCGCGCCTTACTTCTACGATACGCTCGCTCACCCCTCGCGCGATGGCTTTTGGGAGGCGTTTCAGATCCGGACGCATTACGATCGCGTCAAGGTGCCTGTGCTTGCTTTCGACGGGTGGTATGATTCTTTCCTCAACGGCGCTGTCAATAATTTCAACGGTATGCGCACGGGCGGCGGGTCCGCAGAGGCTCGTGCTCATCAACGCCTGATTATCGGACCGTGGGAGCATATCGGGTGGGGCAGGCCGGATGCGATTGTCAGTCCGCGCCTGAAAGACATCGGCCCTGTTGCAAACAGCCCGGTCAACGCGTTGACGGTCCAATTCATGGATCACGTCCTGAAAGGTAAGGAAAACGGGTTCGCTGACGGCCCACGCGTCGATTATTTCACTATGGGAGAAAATCGCTGGCACGTGGCGCAATCGTTTCCGATCGAAGGCGCCCGGTACGTCCCGTGGTATCTGGGGAGCGCCGGTCGCGCCAATTCGTCGATGGGAGACGGCGTCCTGACGCAACAGTTCTCGAAACAGGGCTCCAGTTCCGACCAGTTTGTCTACGACCCGTCAAACCCTGTACCAAGCGCCGGGGGGCATTCATGCTGTTCGTGGACCTCCGGCCCGCAGGGGCAGTTCGATCAATCGCCCGTGGAGCAACGACCAGACGTGCTTGTCTACACCAGCGCACCGCTCAAGAGCCCCGTTAACGTCACCGGGCCAGTCACGGTCGATCTCTTTGCGGCGACCGACGCGAAAGATACGGATTTTACGGCGAAGCTCGTCGACGTGGCGCCGGACGGTCGGGCTATCAACCTCAATAACGGCATCATTCGCGCCAGATATCGGGAGTCCCTCAGTAATCCTGTCCCTATTATTCCAGGAAAGGTCTACGAATATCGCATCAAGGTCTGGCCGACTTCCAATCTGTTCCAGACGGGGCACCGGATTCGCCTTGAAATTTCTTCGAGCGATTATCCGCAGTTCGCGCCGAATCCCAATACTGGAGAAACTCTGGGCGACGCGCATGGCGCAGTTCGCGCCAACCAGACGATCTGGCACGATGCGACTCATCAATCCTCAGTGGTGCTTCCGATCCTCTCAGAGGCGGTTGCGGGTGAAGGATACGATCATCCTCCGCAGAACTAGAGCGAATTCTGTTCAAGCGGGCTCATTTGAACGGGTGAATATGCTTTAGGCGCTTATACCGTTTGCAAACACGGTAACTTACAGGGCGTTCCCACCGGCTGTTTTATGCGAAGCCTGTCGCAAGGTGTGGACGATGCGACGCAGTCGATCCGGGGTGCGTCGCCTTGTCGAGAAGATCCAGCGGTTTCAGGTTTTATCAGGAAAGAGATATTTGCGGGAGCTCAACAGAATCTGCCAGAGAACCCGGCGCCCCCACAGTGAAAGACGCGTCGACGGGACGAACAATTGAGACCGCAGAGCGACGAACCTCTGATGTTTGCGGACGAATGGGCGCAGTTCCGCTTCGAAAGCCCCTAGGGCGGCGTTGACATCGCCGTTGCAGGATTTGAACGCTTCTCCCAACGCCTGACCACCGATCATGCCAGCCGAAGCGCCCATGCCGGAATATAGGGTCAGGCACCATGCCGAATCTCCCAGCAGGAGAACGCGCCCTTTCGACCAGCGTGGCATTTTGACCATCTGAACGGAATCGAACAGGAAGTCATCCGTCGCAGCGAGGTCCTCCAGCGCTCTCGAAACAATTCCGTCGACGTCCAGATCGACGAAGATCTGTCGCAGAGTTGTAAGGGGATCCTTCTTCGATGCTGCGTTCGGGTTTTTGGTCCGATAAGAAAAGAGAGCAGTGGAAGGACGCCCTTCGAGGGGAAAAACGGTCAGGGTTCTTCGCGTATCAGCCAGCATGAGACCGTCCCCGTCCTTGAACCCCTGGACGGGGCGGCGCAGTGGAAAGGCGCACAGCATTGTTCCGAGGGAGTGAAAGAACGCCTCGTCCGGCCCGAAGACCAGTCTGCGCACGGTAGAGCGAACGCCGTCCGCACCGATGACGAGGTCGTAAGATTCCGTCGTCTCCTGACCGTCGTCAGAACGCAGGGTGACCTGCGCCTGTGTGTTTCCAGTTACGATCGCCAGCGGGACCGTGCCGAACCGCACCTCGACCTTTCCCTCGACACCGCGCCAGAGGGCCTCTTCGACATCTCCCCGGAGTACAGCGATGGGCGCGTTCGTCTCCCGGGTGAGGTCGGCGATCCGCCTGCGGCTGCCATCCTGACGAACATCCCAGAATCGAACGTTCTCAGGCGTCCGCTTCTCCATGATGTCGAGCACACCCAGAGCGGCTGCCGCGTTCTTGCCCTCATCTCGAAGGCCGATGAAATAGCCGCCTTTTCGTCGCTCTGGCGCACGCTCGACTATGACGGGCGTCCAGCTTTGGCGTTTCAAGGCGATGGCCGCGGACATACCGGAAATCCCCAGACCTACGATCAGCGCACGTTGTGTCATATACCCGCATATCCAGTGAGAGTGCTGCGTTGATTTGAACGTTGCATAGATTGATGAGGGCATCAATCTGAACGTCATTTAGATTGATGCTAAGGGGGTGGCATGGGTGCAACGGAGCGTGACAGCTATCATCATGGCGACCTGAGAGCCGCGCTGATCGAGGCGTCTGAATCGATTATTCGGGAAGAAGGCGTCGAGGGATTTACGCTTAGAAAAGCCGCGAAACGCGCGGGCGTATCTCCGGGCGCTCCCTCTCATCATTTCAAAGGGACGAGAGGTCTGCTGACCGCCGTCGCCATCCGGGCGTTTGAACGACTTGGCGCGGAACTGGCGATCTTGCCGGCTTCCGGCGTTCCTGCTCGGAATTTACGTGTGCAAGCGGAAGGCTACGTGACATTCGCCGCGCGAAATCCCGGATTGTTCCGCCTGATTTGTCGTGTCGATCTCATCGACTGTCAGGATCAAGACTTCAGGGAAGCGTCCTTCAGCGCCTTGGCGCATTACAGAAATGCGGCAGCGGCTTACTTCGGGGAGGATCCTCCGGACCGCGCCGCACGTATCTTCCGTCCTTATCTGGCGAGCGCATTCGCGACAGCGCACGGACTGGCTCACATGATTCTGGAGGGACGACCCGCGCTCCTGTTTGATACGCCGGATCCTGCCAGAACATTTATCGAGACGACGCTGCCGTCAGTCTTGTTGGCCACGTGGCCAGATCGACATTGTTAGGCGCGACATTCTGCATGCGAAGAAGAAATTTTTGCGTCGAATAAGAAGATTCTGAATGTTTGATACATTCCCGACGCGAGCGGGATACGTGCTATTTATAAAACTTGTAAAAAATTAAAAATCCGGATGAAATCCCGATACGAAAATCCTGACTCCATGAAGTTATTTTCGAATCATGTAATTTGAAAAATATTATTGGAGACAGTAACCCGTTCAAACATTCTCGGCTGAACGGGAAATGTTTTTCGGAAGAGCGCGGATCACTCCGCTGCCGCGCGCAGCCCGGCTCCGGCGGCAAGAGGAGCCAGCGGCAGAGCCCCGGCGAAAAACGCCAGTAACAACTCCAGATCGGGCGCGAACGGTAGCCCCGTTCGCGCCGCGTCGATCGCCGCCGCCCCGAAGATCAGACCTGGCGTCGCCAGCGGCAATACCAGTAGCGGAAGAAGCACTCCGCCGCGCCGCGCGCCCAGCACGATCGCCGCCGCCATACCACCCAGCAGCGAGAGAATCAGGGTTCCCGGCAGCAGCCCCGCCAACAGCACAGGCAGGGTTGCGAAGGGCAGGCCGAGCATGACGGCCAACGGCATTGCGGCGATCAACAGCGGCAGCCCCGTCGTCAGCCAGTGCGCCGTCATCTTGGCCAGTGCGACCAGAGACGGCGGCAGGCCCAGCAATAGCAACTGGTCGAGCGACCCGTCCTCCAGTTCCGCGCCGAAGAGGCGGTCGAGCGGCAGCAACGCCGCCAACAGGGCGCACACCCAGATCACTCCCGGAGCCATGCGACGCAGCAACTCGGGGGAGGGGCCAAGCGCCAACGGAAATAAAGCGCCCGCAAGAATGAAGAACAGCACCGCGCCCAGCGTGTCCGCGCCGTGCCGCAGAGCCAGGCGCAGGTCGCGCGCCACGATGGCCCGGAACGTCGCGATCATGCCCAGCCCCCAGCGCCCCAGGCGTCGCCGGTAGCAGCCTCAAGCGGGGCGCCGGGCAACGCCAGAACGTCCGCGTCCGGCAGGGGCAACGGTACATGTGTCGTCGCGATCACCATACCGCCCGCGCGTCTGTGCGTCTCCAGCGCGTCGCCGAGTCGTTCGACCGCGCGGGCGTCGAGCCCGAGGCTGGGTTCGTCAAGCAACCACAGCGCTGCGTCCGCCAGCACGACGCGGGCCAGCGCGGCGCGTCGTTTCTGTCCTGCGGAGAGCAGGCGTACAGGCAGTTCTCTCAGCTCCAGCAGGTCGAATGCTTCCAGTGCAGGGATGAGCGGACGGCCGCGCGCGAACAGGGCAAGGTTCTCCGTCAGGGTCAGGCCCGGTTTCAGGGCCTCCTGATGGCCGAGATAGGCGATATGCCGGGCGTGCATGCTTCGGTCTTCGAAGGCGTCCGTCCCATGCCAGAGGATCTGCCCGGAATCTGGTTTCCGCAGCCCTGCCAGCACGCGAAGAAGGGTGGATTTCCCGGCGCCGTTCGGCCCGGTCAGCAGCAGCGCGCCCCCGGCTTCCATCGCGAGGGAGACGCCGTCGAGCACCAGTCTTTCGCCGCGAAAGACCGAAATCTCCTCGACGCGCAATGGCCGGGAGGACTCCAGCTTAGAAATCGGACCGATCCCCTATTTGTGACCGTGCGCCGACCCTGTTTGGCGGCTGCTCGCGTTCTCGTGGTCGCCGCCGCGCTTGTGTCGGAGGCGGCTCCCGGTATGTTCTAGCGCCGATCGTAGATCAAGCCGGCGGCCCCTTTGGACGGGGCCAAAAGCGGCCTCGTGGAAGCGCGGGGCGGTCTTGGCCGGTTTCGACATGCCAGCGGGATGCTGTTGTCGCGGAGGGAAGTTTACATGAAGTCGGTTGGGCACGATTCGCTGAAAACCGGGCGCGAGCTCAAGGTTGATGGCAAGACCTATCACTATTTCTCGATCCCCGAGGCCGAGAAGACCATTGGCGACGTCAGCCGCCTGCCGGTCAGCCTCAAGGTGCTGCTCGAGAACGTTCTGCGTTTTGAAGACGCGCGCTCCTACACGCAGGACGACGCCAAGGCGATCGCCGGCTGGCTGCCCGCAGGCAGCAGCACGAAGGAAGTGCCCTTCAAACCGTCTCGCATCCTGATGCAGGACTTCACCGGCGTCCCCGGCGTCGTCGATCTGGCCGCCATGCGCGACGGCATCGTCGACCTGAAAGGCGACCCAGAGAAGGTGAACCCGCTGGTTCCGGTGAACCTGGTCATCGATCACTCCGTCATGGTCGACGTCTACGGCACCAAGGACGCGCTGCAGAAGAACATCACCATCGAGTTCGACCGCAACGGAGAGCGTTACGCCTTCCTGCGCTGGGGTCAGGAAGCGTTCAAGAACTTCTCGGTCGTTCCGCCTGACACCGGCATCTGCCACCAGGTCAATCTGGAATACATCGCGCAGGTCGCATGGACCGCGGAAGTCGGCGGCAAGGAATACGTCTACCCCGACACGCTGTTCGGCACGGACTCCCACACGACCATGGTCAACGGTCTGGGCGTGCTCGGCTGGGGCGTGGGCGGCATCGAAGCTGAAGCGGCCATGCTGGGTCAGCCGATCGCGATGCTCATCCCCGACGTCATCGGTTTCAAGCTGACCGGCAAGCTGCCGGAGGGCGCGACGGCGACCGACCTCGTGCTGACCGTCACGCAGATGCTCCGCAAGAAGGGCGTCGTCGGCAAGTTCGTTGAATTCTTTGGTCCGGCCCTCGACCACCTGCCGGTCGCCGACCGCGCCACCATCGCCAACATGGCCCCGGAATACGGCGCGACCTGCGGCTTCTTCCCGGTCGACAAACTGACCCTCGACTACCTGCACGAGACGGGCCGCGACGCGCACCGTCTGAAGTTGGTTGAGGAATACTATCGCGCGCAGGGCATGTTCCGCACGCCGGAGATGGCCGATCCGGTCTTCACCGACACGCTCGAACTCGATCTGTCCTCGGTCGTCCCGTCGATCTCCGGCCCGAAGCGTCCGCAGGACCGCGTCGTGCTGACCGACGCCACCTCGGCGTTCGAGAAAGAACTGACGGCTGGCCTCGGCGTCCCCGCGAACGACATCGACAAGAAGGCGTCGGTCGCTGGCACGAACTACGAGATCGGCCACGGCGACGTCGTGATCGCCGCCATCACGTCTTGCACCAACACCTCGAACCCCGCCGTGCTGATCGCCGCTGGTCTCGTGGCCCGCAAGGCCCGCGCCCTCGGCCTGACGCCGAAGCCTTGGGTCAAGACGTCGCTGGCTCCCGGATCGCAGGTCGTCACTGACTACCTGAACCGCGCCAACCTGACCGAAGACCTCGACGCGATGGGCTTCAACACGGTCGGCTATGGCTGCACCACCTGCATCGGCAACTCGGGCCCGATCGCCGACAACATTGTCGACGCCATCGAAGGCAACAAGCTGGTCGCGGTGTCGGTTCTGTCTGGCAACCGTAACTTCGAAGGCCGCATTTCCCCGAATGTGCGTGCGAACTACCTCGCCAGCCCGCCGCTGGTTGTTGCGTACTCGCTGCTCGGCACGATGCGTCAGGACATCACGACGGCTCAGATCGGCACGTCCAAGGACGGCAAGCCGGTCTACCTGAAGGACATCTGGCCCTCGAACAAGGAAATCGCGGACCTGATGGGCTCCGCCATCACCCGCGAGCAGTTCATCGAGCGTTACGCGAAGGCGTCGATCGGTCCGCAGGAATGGCAGGACCTGAAGGTCGCGACCGGTTCGCAGACCTACGCATGGGACGGCAAGTCCACCTATGTTCAAGATCCGCCGTACTTCAAGGACATGGGCGTCGAGCCCGCGGCTGGCGCTGGCGACGTCAAGGGCGCACGCGTCCTCGCGCTACTCGGCGACAACATCACGACCGACCACATCTCGCCGGCCGGTTCGATCAAGAAGGACTCGCCGGCTGGCAAGTACCTGATCGAGCATGGCGTCGAGCCGAAGGATTTCAACTCCTACGGATCGCGTCGTGGCAACGACCGGATCATGGTGCGCGGCACGTTTGCGAACATCCGCATCAAGAACGAGATGCTTCCGGGCACCGAGGGTGGGCTGTCCAAGCACTTCCCCGACGGCAAGGAAGGCTTCATCTACGATGTGGCCATGCAGTACAAAGCCGAGGGCACGCCGCTTGTCGTGTTCGGCGGTAAGGAATACGGCATGGGCTCGTCGCGTGACTGGGCCGCGAAGGGCACGCTGCTTCTTGGCATCAAGGCGGTCATCGCCGAGAGCTTCGAGCGCATCCATCGCTCCAACCTCGTCGGCATGGGCGTTCTGCCCCTGCTGTTCAAGGAAGGCACGACGCGCAAGACGCTCAACCTGAAGGGCGACGAGGTCATCGACATTATCGGACTGGAGACCATCACGCCGCGTATGGACGTGACGCTGGTGATCACCCGCGCCGACGGAACGAAGGACGAGGTTCCGCTGCTCTGCCGCATCGATACGCTGGACGAAGTCGAATACTACCGTCATGGTGGCATTCTTCAGTACGTTCTGCGCGGGATGCTTAAGGCTGCCTGAGGCCACATCGTTCTCTGACAACCAGGAAAACGCCGGCCCGGTATCCACCGGGCCGGCTTTTTCTGTTGAAACGGTCCTTCGGGCCGAATCGATCTGCAAGACGTTCGACGGCCACCGCGTGCTGCGCAATGTCTCGCTGACCGTCGAACGCGGCGAGCTTGTGTCGATCATCGGCCCTTCGGGCTGCGGTAAATCGACCTTTCTGCGCTGCCTGAATTTTCTTGAAATTCCCGACACCGGCGCAGTCACCATCGCCGACGACAGCATCCGCCGCGACGGCGGTCCGTGGCGTTCGTCTGACGAGGCGCAGGCGCACCAGTTGCGCGCCCATGTCGGGATGGTTTTCCAGTCCTTCAACCTGTTTCCGCACCGCACCGTCCTCGACAACGTGATGTTGGCGCCGCAGGTGGTGAAGCATGTCGCAGCGTCGGTGATCGAGGCCGAGGCCCGGGACCTGTTGGCCAAGGTGGGGCTGGAGGCTGCGGCGTTGCGGTATCCCTCAACTCTTTCCGGCGGTCAGCAACAGCGCGCGGCGATCGCACGGGCGCTGGCGATGCGCCCCGACGTGATGCTGTACGACGAACCGACATCCGCGCTCGATCCCCGGGTCGCGGAAGAGGTTCTGGAGGTCATGCGCGCGCTTGACCGCGAGGGGATGACGCAGATCGTCGTGACCCACGACATGCGCTTCGCCCGCGCCGCCTCTGACCGCATCGTGTTCATGGAGGCCGGTGAGATCGTGGAGATCGGCGACCCGGACGAAATCTGCGTCAACGCACGTGATCCACGCACCCGTGAGTTCCTCGGGGCGTCGCTGTGAGGGCCGCAGCTTATCGCGCCTCTCGCCTGGCCTCTTGCTGGGTCGCCGGTTTGCCCGTTCGCACCCGAACTTCCACCGTGACGCTGTGGTTTGTGGTCATGGCCCTTTTTGCCGTCACTGCGGCCGCCCGCGCCGACGCGCCCTTGCGATGGGCTTCTGATGGCACGGCCAACGTGCCCTTCACCTTTCAGGATCCTGCCGAACAGACCCGAATGGTCGGGTTCGAATACGACATCATGGCCGAAATCGGCCATCGTCTGTCACGCGACACTCAGTTCGTCCAGAACGACTGGGACGGCCTGATCCCCGGATTGCAGCGCGGCTTCTACGAAATGGTCGCCGACGGGATCGAAATGACGCCCGAACATATGGAGGCGCTGGATTTCAGCCGCCCCTATTACGTGACGGCGGAGCGCATCGTCGTACGTCGTGATCAGGCGGGACTGGATTCGTTCGAGCGTCTGGGCGGGCATGCGGTCGGGACGATCAAGGACACGCTGGCCGAACGCATGCTGCGCGATCGGTCCGACGTGAAGCTGAGTTCCTATGACGAGGAATCGAACGCGTTCTCCGACCTGAAGGACGGGCGCCTCGACGCCGTCCTGCTGGATGGTCCAATCGCGCTTTATTATGGCGAGGCCGATCCGGCGTTGCGGATCGTCGGGCCCCCGATCGGTCATCTCGCCTACGGCGTCGCGTTCAAGAAGGGCGCCAATCAGGAACTCCGGCGTCACGTCGATCAGGCGTTGCAGGACATGGTCGCCGATGGGGCCTTGCACCGCATTCTGGCGCGCTGGAACCTGTGGACGCCGGAAATGGTGGAGTGGACGGGCGACCGCACCAACCCGAACATCGCTCCGACCGAGTGGGAGCGATATCTCGCCGCCACCGCTCCGACGCCGGGATGGGAGGCGCGGTTTTATCGTTATGTCGGTTTCCTGCCGCTTATCGCGCGGGGCGCCGCGCTGACGCTCGCGGTCTCGGCCTGCGCGATGGTGCTGGCCGTCGGGCTTGGCCTCGCACTGGCGCTGACGCGGCGTTATGGCCCGGCATGGCTCGCCTCTCTGGCGACGCTCTATGTCGAGATCATCCGCGGCACGCCTTTGCTGATCCAGATACTGTTCATCTTCTATGGTTTGCCGGGCATAGGGATCCGGCTTTCCCCGTTCGTCGCGGGCGTGCTCGGCCTCGGCCTGAACTACGCAGCCTACGAAGCAGAAAATTATCGCGCTGGTCTGCAATCCGTGGCGCGGGGGCAGATGGAGGCGGCTACAGCGCTCAACATGACTCATGCTCAGGCTCTGCGGTATGTCGTGGTGCCGCAGGCTTTCCGCGTCGTCGTGCCGGTGATGACCAACGACTTTATCTCGCTCCTGAAAGATTCCTCTCTGGTCAGCATCATCACCCTGACCGAGTTGAGCCAGACATATGTCCGGTTGTCCTCGACCTATTTCGATTATTTCGGCACCGGTCTGATGGTCGGCGCGGCGTATCTGCTGCTCGGTCTGCCTTTCGTAAGGCTGGCGCGTATGGCTGAGAAACGGCTGGCGGTCAGTGAACGCAACGGGCAGGGGCGACGCTGATCTCTGGTCTCGCTATGCGTCGCGAACGCGGCCATTGCGTTTTCGGCATGCCGGTCTCTCATATCTTCATATTGTGTATGAATGCGGAAGCGGACACGATAGGACACATTTCCTCTCGCCGCGGCATGCCCAATGGATCTTCTCTCAGCTTTACACAGTTTTGTACGCGTCGCCGCCACAGGCTCCTTTTCTGCGGTGTCCCGCGAGACAGGCGCCAGCCAGCCGACAATCTCGCGCCATATCGCGTTGCTCGAATCGCATTACGGCACGACGCTGTTTGCCAGAACGACGCGAAGTCTGATGATGACCGAAGATGGTCGCAGCCTTCTTCCTCACGCTTACGAGGTGCTGGAGATTCTGGAGACGGCGGAGACCGTGCTTGGCCGACGGCGCGCTTCGGTGTCCGGGCTGGTGCGCCTTGGCGTCACGACGGCGTTTGGTCTTTATCTGACGACGCGCATCAACGAGCTGCTGCAGCGTCAGCCTGAACTTTCCGTTGAACTGGTGATGCGCGACGGCTTTGGCGATCTGGTCGAGGAAGGTCTCGACCTCGCGATCCGTGTGGGCGAAATCGCCGAAGGCTCGCTGATTGCACGCAAACTTGGATCGGTGCACCGCGCGCTTGTCGCGTCTGCGAAGCATTTCACGCCACGCGGAGAACTGGAGCACCCGCGCGACCTCGCAGACCAGCATTGCGTCGTCTACACCTACGGAGGAGGGCGTCAGGACTGGCATTTTTCGAACAACGGCGAAGAAAGCGTGGTTGCGCCGCACACCGTATTTCGCGCGAACAGCAGCGAGGCCGCGCTTCACGCGGTGAGCGCGGGTGTTGGCGTTGGGCTTCTGCCTGAATTTCAGGTACGGGATCAGATTGCCTCAGGGGAATTGATCCGGGTGCTTCCAAGCTGGGACGTGCCGCCTATGCCGCTTTACGCCGTCCACACCGGTCCTCGCACGCTCCCGCTGCGCACCCGGACCGTGCTGGATTTTCTCGTGGAAATCTCGAGTTCGATTCTTCGGTCGGAGTAATACGGCCTTAAGCGTCAGGCTCCAAGGACCCCGGATATCAGCCTTCGTGATATCCGGGGTCCTTGGAGCCTGGGCGCGGGTCGTCGCTCGGCTGCAGTTTGCCGTTATAGCCGTTCAGCAATGTCGGGGACCACGTGACGATCCAGTCGTTCACCTGCTTGACGAAGCGGCCTGCGAACGGTGACAGCCCGATACCCTGTTTGGACCAGTCGGCGAGAATGGTGCTCAGTTTCGTTTCGCCACGT